>NZ_CP087180.1:5057500-5917749 GCF_024748965.1 Pseudomonas sp. B21-032
AATTCGCCGCTCAAGCGCGGGAATGCGCAGGGCCAGCAGGAACAAACCAATAACGGCGTATATGGACCACTCTTTAAGATCAGCGCGCACCACCCAGAGAAAGTGCAGCAAGCCCAACCCGAGGATGACATACACCAGCTTGTGCAACTTCTTCCAGCGAGCACCCAGGCGACGCTGGCTGTAGCGGTTGGATGTCACCGCCAATATCAGCAAACCGACAAATCCCAGCATGCCGACAATAATGTAGGGACGCTTGCTCAGCTCTACGCCCAACTGCCCCCAGTCCAGGCCAAGCACGAAGAACATGTAGGCACTCAGGTGCAGCACTATATAAGCAAAGCACCACAACCCCAGCTGCCGCCGCGAGACGATCCAGCCCGACCACCCGGTAAGGCGCTGCAAGGGCGTCATGCTCAGGGTTATCAACAGGAAGATCAAAGCCCCTAGCCCCAGGCGATCAACGAGGATCTTGCCCGGGTCCGGCCCAAGGGCCTCCATGGCCGCTTCATATAACCACCACAGCGGCCAGATACTGGCCAGGATAAAGATGCCAAGCCTGAACAGTGGATAGCGCATCAGTAGTTCTTCCGCAGGTCGAGGCCACTGTAAAGCCCTGCCACTTCTTCGGCATAGCCATTGAACATCTGCGTGGGCCGCACATTGGGGCTGAACAGGCCGCTGGGCAGGCGCCGCTCACGTGCCTGGGTCCAGCGCGGGTGATCGACCTCGGGGTTGACGTTGGCATAGAAGCCATATTCATCCGGGGCAATCGCCTGCCAGGTGGTACGTGGCTGTTCTTCGACCAGGCTGATGCGCACGATCGACTTGATGCTCTTGAACCCATACTTCCATGGCACCACCAAACGCAACGGCGCGCCGTTCTGGTTGGGCAGTTCACGCCCGTACATGCCGACGGCGAGAATGGCCAGCGGGTTCATCGCCTCATCCAGGCGCAAGCCTTCTATATAAGGCCAGTCGATCAGGGCAAAGCTTGAGCGCTGACCAGGCATGGTCTTCGGGTCCTGCAACGTTTCGAAGCGAATGTAGCGGGCCTTGGAGGTTGGCTCGACCTGCTTGAGCAGTGCCGAAATCGGAAAGCCCAACCAGGGGATGACCATCGACCAGGCCTCCACGCAGCGCAGACGATAGATGCGCTCCTCCAGCTGGTAGGGCTTCATGAAGTCTTCGAGGGCATAACGCCCGGGCTTGCCGACCTCGCCATCCACCACCACGGTCCAGGGTTCGGTTTTCAGACTGCCGGCATTGGCCGCCGGATCACCCTTGTCGGTACCGAACTCATAGAAATTGTTGTAGTGGGTGGCGTCCTTGAATGGCGTGGTCGCCTCCCCCGGCGCGGTTACGGCTTGCCACTGAGTAGCGGCGAGCTTGTCGTTGAACCAGCCTGGCGCCCTGCCCGCCTCGACATCGGCATAGCGCGATGGATCGGCAGCACTGGCCCAGCGCGGCAGCGCGGTTGCCGCCAGGGCAGCCAGCGACCCACCAAGCATGGCGCGGCGAGAGACATAGAGAGATTCGGGGGTGACGTCCGATTCTTTGCAATCGGAGGCTTTGGGCAGCTTGATGAGCATGATGGCTCCGTAGAACTGGAGGACTGATGCACCAGTAGACTACGGAGCCCTAGCGAAATTACATCACTCGATGTTTTTCCGCCGACGCATGCGCAACAGGTATTGCACAGGACCGGAGGCCGCATAGCCGAGGAACACCAGCAGCAGGATGCGCGGCGGGTCACTGAAGACTACCGCGAACACCAGCACCACGGCGAGGATCGCTACGAACGGCACGCGCCCCTTGAGGTCCAGCTCCTTGAAGCTGTTGTACTTGATGTTGCTGACCATCAGCATACCGGCCGCCGCCACCAGCAGCGCCACCAGGAACGACAGCTTCGAGCCCTGGATGCCGTAGTCGCTGAAAGCCCAGACGGTACCAGCCACCACGCCGGCTGCCGCCGGGCTGGCCAGGCCGATGAAGTAACGCTTGTCGGCCTTGCCGACCTGGGTGTTGAAGCGCGCCAGACGCAGCGCGGCACCAGCGACATAGATGAAGGCGACCATCCAGCCGACCTTGCCCATGTCACCCAGGGCCCAGCCGAAGGCCAGCAATGCCGGGGCGACACCGAAGGCAACCATGTCCGACAGCGAGTCGTACTCGGCACCGAAGGCGCTCTGGGTGTTGGTCATGCGTGCCACGCGGCCGTCCAGGCCATCAAGGACCATGGCGACAAAAATGGCGATGGCGGCGAAGGCGAAATACTTGCTCGCCTCGCGTGGATCACCCGCACTAAGGGCCGCCTGGGCACTCATGGAGTTGATGATCGAATAGAAACCGGCGAACAGGTTCGCAGTGGTGAACAGATTGGGCAGCAGATAGATGCCGCGATGCCGAACCTTGCGTCCTTCGGCGTCATGCCCTTCTTCAACATGCTCATCGATCGGTAGCAGGCTTTCGGCGTCAGAGGCCTTGTTCGGCTCTTCGGGACGTTCGCTCATGGACATTACCTTGCAACGGTGTGGAAAGTTTCGACAGACGTCTGCGACGAGGGTTCGCCGACAAACGATGAAGCTTTATACCAGAAGCTGACCGCCTAAACGAAAAAACGCGGCCGAAGCCGCGTTTTCATCGCATCAGGACAAGATCAGTTCTTGGCCTTGTCGACGATTTTGTTCGCTGCGATCCAAGGCATCATCGAGCGCAGTTGCTCGCCGATGACTTCGATGCCGTGGGCAGCGTTGTTACGACGCTTGGCGGTCATCGAAGGGTAGCCGGTGGCGCCTTCGCTGATGAACATCTTGGCGTATTCGCCGTCCTGGATGCGCTTCAGAGCGTTGCGCATGGCCTGGCGGGATTCGGCGTTGATGACTTCTGGGCCGGTCACGTACTCGCCGTACTCGGCGTTGTTGGAGATCGAGTAGTTCATGTTGGCGATACCGCCTTCGTACATGAGGTCAACGATCAGCTTCAGTTCGTGCAGGCACTCGAAGTAGGCCATTTCTGGCGCGTAGCCGGCTTCAACCAGGGTTTCGAAGCCCGCTTTGACCAGCTCGACGGTACCGCCGCAGAGAACGGCTTGTTCACCGAACAGGTCGGTTTCAGTCTCGTCCTTGAAGGTGGTTTCGATGATGCCGGTACGGCCGCCGCCGACGCCAGCGGCGTACGACAGGGCAACGTTTTTGGCATTGCCGGAAGCGTCCTGGTAGATCGCGATCAGGTCAGGGATGCCGCCGCCTTTGACGAACTCGGAACGTACAGTGTGACCTGGCGCTTTTGGCGCGATCATGATCACGTCCAGGTCGGCGCGTGGAACGACCTGGTTGTAGTGGATGGCGAAACCGTGGGAGAAGGCCAGGGTGGCGCCTTTCTTGATGTTCGGCTCGACTTCGTTCTTGTACAGCTGGGACTGGAACTCGTCCGGGGTCAGGATCATGACCAGGTCGGCACCGGCAACAGCGGTCGCTACATCGGCAACTTTCAGGCCGTGAGCTTCGGCTTTGGCAACGGTGTTCGAACCTTTACGCAGACCGACAGTGACGTCCACACCGGAGTCCTTCAGGTTGCACGCCTGAGCGTGGCCCTGGGAGCCGTAACCGATGATGGCAACTTTCTTGCCCTGGATGATGGAAAGGTCACAGTCTTTGTCGTAAAAAACTTTCATGAAAATACCCCTGTTATCTCGGCCCATAGGGCCATCGCTAATTTTTTGAGTTAGATGCTGAGCACTTTGTCGCCACGGGCAATGCCGGTAACGCCGCTGCGCACTGTTTCGAGAATGGACGCGGTACCGATGGCCTGAATGAAGCTGTCAAGCTTGTCGCTGGCGCCAGTCAGCTGAACGGTATAGACGCTGCTGCTGACGTCGACGATCTGCCCACGATAGATATCGGTGGTGCGTTTGATCTCCGCGCGCTGGGCGCCCGTGGCCTTGATCTTGACCAGCATCAGTTCACGTTCGATGTGCGCGCTTTCCGAGAGGTCGACCAGCTTGACGACTTCAACCAGCTTGTTCAGGTTTTTGGTGATCTGCTCGATCACCTCATCATGACCGACCGTGGTCAACGTCAGACGCGACAGGGTCGGGTCTTCGGTTGGCGCCACCGTCAGGCTTTCGATGTTGTAGTTACGCTGCGAGAACAGACCGACCACGCGAGACAAGGCACCGGGTTCGTTTTCCAACAGCAGGGAAATAATGTGCCGCATGATTAGGTACGCTCCGTCTTGCTCAGCCACATGTCGCGCATGGAGCCGTCTTTGATCTGCATCGGGTAGACGTGCTCGCTGTTGTCGACCTGGATATCGATGAACACCAGGCGGTCTTTCATGGCGAACGCTTCCTCGAGCTTGGGCTTGAGGTCTTTCAGGCTGGTGATGCGGATACCCACGTGACCATAGGCCTCGGCCAGCTTGACGAAGTCAGGCAGCGATTCCATGTAGGAGTGCGAGTGACGGCTGTTGTAGGCCATGTCCTGCCATTGGCGGACCATGCCCAAGACGCCGTTGTTCAGGTTGACGATCTTCACCGGCAGGTCGTACTGCAGGCAGGTCGACAGCTCCTGGATGTTCATCTGGATGCTGCCCTCGCCGGTAACGCAGGCAACGTCCTGGTCCGGGAAGTTCAACTTCACGCCCATGGCCGCCGGGAAACCGAAGCCCATGGTGCCCAGGCCGCCGGAGTTGATCCAGCGATTGGGTTTGTTGAAGCGGTAGTACTGCGCCGCGAACATCTGGTGCTGACCCACGTCGGAGGTAACAAAGGCATCGCCCTTGGTCACTTCGCAGAGGGTCTCGATCACGGTCTGCGGCTTGATCACGCTGCCGTCGCCCTTGTCGTAAGGGAACATGTCGCGATCGCCACGCCATTCTTCGATCTGCTTCCACCAGGCGTCCATGGCGGCTTTGTCTGGCTGCTCGCCGATTTCGCGCAAGGTCGCGACCATTTCGCTCAGCACGCTCTCGACCGGGCCAACAATCGGCACGTCGGCCTTGATGGTCTTGGAGATCGACGCCGGGTCGATGTCGATGTGGATAACCTTGGCGTTCGGGCAGAACTTGGCCGGGCCATTGACCACGCGGTCGTCGAAGCGCGCACCGACAGCGAAAATCACGTCAGCGTGGTGCATGGCCAGGTTGGCGGTGTAGCTGCCGTGCATGCCGAGCATGCCGAGGAACTGGCGATCGGTACCCGGATAGCCGCCCAGGCCCATCAAGGTATTGGTGACCGGCAGGTTGAGCATCTGCGCAACTTCGGTCAGGGCTGCAGAGCCGCCGCCGAGGATCACGCCGCCACCGGCATAGACCACTGGACGCTTGGCAGCCAGCAACATCTCGGCAGCCTTGCGGATCTGCCCCGAGTGGCCACGCACAGCCGGGCTGTAGGAACGCATCTTGACCTTTTTGGGGTAGACGTATTCGAACTTTTCCGCAGGGTTGGTCATGTCTTTGGGGATATCGACCACGACCGGGCCCGGGCGACCGGATTGCGCCAGATAGAAAGCTTTTTTCAGGACTTCAGGGATTTCCGAGGCGTGTTTGATCATGAAGCTGTGCTTCACGATCGGCCGGGAAATACCGATCATGTCGGTTTCCTGGAAGGCATCGGTACCGACCATGGTGCTTGGCACCTGACCGGAGAGGATGACCATCGGAATGGAGTCCATGTACGCGGTGGCAATACCGGTGATGGCATTGGTCGCGCCAGGGCCCGAGGTCACCAGTACCACGCCGGCCTTGCCGGTGGCACGGGCGTAACCGTCCGCCATATGGGTTGCGGCCTGCTCGTGACGAACCAGGATGTGGCTTACTTCCGGTTCTTTGAACAGGGCATCGTAAACATGAAGGAGAGCACCACCAGGGTACCCGTAGATGTGCTTAACGCCTTCGTCACGCAAAAAGCGGACGACCATCTCAGCGCCAGATAAAAGCTCCACGTTGTTCACCTCTAAAACGCCAGAATACCGTCCACGGTGGACGGGTCTTAATAGGTTTACTGCCAAGCAGAGCATGAGCGACGAAATCGCCGACTACGTCAGCACTGACTGAGCAAGTATTGGGAGCGCCCCAAAGTGTTGCGGGGTTTTCCCACCCAGCGCGAGGTAACGCGTTGCGGGGTGTAACAGGTCGGCGCGGGTGTGCGCCTCATGATCTGCTTAGCGGGTCTGCTTCTGGCAGTCCCTCTACAGCGGAATCTGGATTCTTCTTTTTCGGCGCGCGCAAGTCAAGAAAAATTATTGCCAATTTCGCCCAAGGACTATCTACAGCCACCACTAATACCAGTGACAGCAGCAGAAATACTAACAATACAAACAAAAAGAGCCACAATCTGTGGCTCCAAGGGTGAAAAGAGGGAAATTCAGGCAGAAGGACTGATCAATTGGTCAAACTCTGCTAGCAGCCTGCGTAGCTCGCGGCTTTGCTCCGGGCGGTCGACGTATACCGTTTCAGCCATGACCAGGATCCCGGAGGCATTTGGCAGCGCCAGTCCGTTCTCGAGAATCACTTTCATTCTTGGCAGAAAAATCCACTGCAGCCACTGATCGAAGTTCATGCTGTCGACCGCAAAGGGCACTGTGCTCGCCAGCGCCTCGGGGCTTGGCGGCTGCTCGCTCCACCAGCCCTGGACGTGCAGCTCGCGCTCGATCAACAGCAGGTGATCGGCGATATCGAGGATGCGTTGATCCATTACAGGTTGACCTGGGCTTTCTGCCGGGCCAGCGCTGCACCGGCCGAGTCACCCTGCTTCTCGCGCGACTGGGCAATGATGTTCCACAGCCCGGCCTGCAGGTCGGGGCGACCGTTGGCGTAGGTCAGCGCGCGGCGCGCCAGTTGCTCGGACTGCGCAGCATCGCCCTGGGCCAGGCGTACCTGGGCCAGACGGTAAAGCACCTGCGGCTCACGCGGGGCAATGCGCTGGGCACGCTCCAGGCTCGACGAAGCGCCGTTGTAGTCGCCGCCGCTCTGCTGTTGCTGGGCGGTGGTCAGCAGCGCCAGCACCGGGCCGTCGAGCTGTTCGTCAGCCGACAGGCCACCGCTGGCAGCGCTGGAGCGCGGAATGCCGCTCGGTGCACTCGGCGCGCTGGTGCTCGGCATGGTGTAGCTGCCGGCGTTGGTCGAGCTGCTGTCGAACGGCGTCGAACTGCTCGGGCCCGGAGTAATGGGACCGGTGCTGATCGGCGCGGCGCCGGTGGCCGCCGGGAAAGTCTGGATCGGTGCGGCGCCGGAACCCTGCGGGACCATGACCATCACCCCGGAGTCTTGGGGCACGGCTTGCGCCTGGCGCGTACCGTTATTGACCTGCGCCGGCGCGCCACGGTTGGCCGTAACCCGCTCGCTGTTGGAGACCCGGGTACTGGAGTCGACCACGGGAATGGAGCCGCGCGGATTGCTGGCGCAGCCATTGAGCAAAGCCAGCGCCGTCAAGGCTGGAAACCACCACTTGTTCACTGCACACCCTCTCTAGGCTAATGCTTAATTCATCCAACCCTTGACCCAGTCCATGACGGACTCGGCAGGATCCGGCTCACCATCACAGGCGGCTCCGGCCGGCGGTTCACTTCCGCGAATATACGGCATCTGCACGGCGCCTGGGCAACTGGCGTCCGAGCCCTGGCCGCTATGCGGATCGATCCAGGCCTGCACCACGTTGTCGGGCAGCGGCATGTCCAGTGGCAGCGGGTCGGCCTTGCGCATGAAACTGGTCCAGACCTGCAGCGCACCGGTGGCTCCGGTAAATGGCGTTTTACCGTTGTCGTCACGCCCCAGCCACACCACTGCCAGCAAATCCTGGCTGAAGCCTGCGAACCAGCTGTCACGGGAATCGTTACTGGTACCGGTCTTGCCTGCCAGGTTCAACGAGCTTGGCAGCACACTGTAGACCGAACGCCCGGTACCTTCGCGCATGACCCGCTGCATGGCGTTCTGCACCAGATAAATGGCGCCCGGATCGAAGGTTTGCTGGATCTGGAACGGATAGCGCTTAAGCGGCTCGCCTTCGGCAGTCAGCACGCTGCGAATACCGCGCATCGGCGTGTTGAAGCCGCCATTGGCCAGGGTCTGGTACATGGTTGCGACTTGCATCGGCGACATGCCGCCGGCGCCGAGCATCATCGACGGGAACGCCGGCCAGTCGACGTTGACGCCCAGCCGGCCGATGGTTTTCAGTACGTTCGGCACGCCCAGTTCCAGGCCGAGCTTGGCGGTCGACAGGTTGTAGGAGTTGGCCAGGCCCTGATACAGATAAATGGTGCCGTGGGAACGACGATCGTAGTTCTGCGGCTTCCACACCTGGCCATCGGCGCCTTTGACCGAGAACGGCTCGTCCTGCACCCACGTGGTCAGGGTGTATTTGCTCGGTTTTTCCAGGGCGGTCAGGTACACCGCCGGCTTGACCAGCGAGCCGATCGGCCGTACCGCGTCGATCGCGCGGTTGAAGCCGGCAAAACCTGCCTGGCGGCTACCGATCAGGGCCTGGACTTCGCCGGTCTCCGGGTTGGTTACAACCATCGCCGCTTCGACTTCATCGGCGCCCTTGCGCCCGGCCAGACGCTTGAAGGTCTCGCCCATGGCCGCTTCGGATTTCATCTGCAGGATCGGATCGAAGCTGGTGAAGATGCGCAGGCCTTCTTCGGTCAAGTCTTCGTCACGATAGTCCTGGCGCAGCTGGCGTTTGACCAGGTCGAGGAAGCCCGGGTAGGAGCTGTCGGCCAGGCTGCCGCGCTTGGTCACACTCAGTGGCATTTTCTTCGCTGCTTCCACCGCTTCCGGGGTGGCCACGCCCTGTTCGGCCAGCAGGTCGAGCACCAGGTTACGCCGCACCGTCGCCCGCTCCGGGTAGCGCCGCGGGTTGTAATAGGAAGGGCCCTTGACCATGCCGACCAGCAAGGCGATCTGGTGCAGTTTGAGCTCCGACAGCGGCTGGCTGAAGAAGAACTGGCTGGCCAGGCCGAAGCCGTGCACCGCACGCTGGCCGTCCTGGCCGACGAACACTTCGTTGAGGTAGGCCTCGAGGATTTCGCGCTTGTCGTAATGCAGCTCAAGCAGCAGGGCCATCATCGCTTCATTGAGCTTGCGGCTGAGGCTGCGTTCGTTGGTCAGGTAGAAGTTCTTCACCAACTGCTGGGTCAGGGTACTGCCGCCCTGGCGCATGGCGCCGGACGAGGTGTTGACCCACACTGCCCGGGCAATGGACTTGGGCGACACGCCGAAGTGGTGATAGAAGTCGCGGTCTTCCACGGCCACCAGGGTTTCCAGCAGGTACGGCGGCACCTGGTCGATCTTGATCAGGATGCGGTCTTCGAGGTTTTTCGGGTACAGGCCGCCGATCAGCAGCGGCTCAAGGCGCACCACGTCGAGTTTCGAGCCGTTGGCGCCACTGAGCCCGGCAACATAGTCGCCAGAGAAGCGCACGCGCACCGCTTGTGCGCTTTCCATGCCTTCATAGAACTGAAAGCCACGGGTATTGAGATCGACGGTATTGCCGTTGACCGCCGCCGCACCCGGGCCATTGGCGACGCTTTCACGGCGATAGCCGAGGGCATCGAGCTCGATGAGGAAGTCGGCCTTGCTCAGCTTCTGGCCGACGAACAGCTCCAGCGGCCGGGCATACACCTTGGCCGGGATGGTCCAGCGCTTGCCGGAGAATTTCTCCTGGACCACAGCATCGAGGTAAATGGCATAGCCCGCCACCAGCACAAGGCCGACCAGGCTGAGCTTCAAGGCCCAGCCCAGCCAGGCACGCGAGCGGCCAGACGGGCGTTTTTTAGCGGTACGGGGGGATCGGGATCGAGTCATGGCGGCGGATTATACGCACTTTATCAATCATCGACAGGCGCCCTCCGGCGGTTTGCACCAGCCCCGCTTGCGGCCATAATGGCCGATTCGAATCTCCGACCCAGAAGGATCGCCCGTGAGCCAAGCCTTGATCACAGCCCTGCAGAATCCCGCCCTGTTCCCTCACCCGGTGAAGGCATTTCAGGTCATCGAGACGCATATCTCCTGGGTGCTGCTCACCGGTGACTATGCCTACAAGATCAAGAAGCCGATGAACTTCGGTTTCCTCGATTTTACCGAGCTCTCCCAGCGGGCACACTTCTGCGCCGAAGAACTGCGCCTGAACCAGCGCCTGACCGACGACCTGTACCTGGAAGTACTGCCGATCACCGGCAGCGCCGAAGCGCCCCAACTGGGCGGCGAAGGCGAGCCGATCGAATACGCGCTGAAAATGCGCCAGTTCCCCCAGAGCCAGATGCTCAGCACCCTGCAGGCCAACAGCGAACTGACCGCCGCGCACATCGACCAGATGGCCGAGCAGATCGCCCGCTTCCACCTGGCCGCGCCAAAAGTTGCCGTCGAGCATCCGCTGGGCACGCCGGACAGCGTCATGGCCCCGGTCGAGCAGAACTTCGAGCAGATTCGCCCGTTCCTTTCCGACAAGGCCGACCTGCAGCAGCTCGATGCCCTGCAAGCCTGGGCCCAGGACAGCTTCAAGCGCCTGCATGGCCTGCTCGAGCAGCGCAAGGCCGAAGGTTTCATTCGCGAATGCCACGGTGACATCCATCTGGGCAACGCCACCCTGATCGATGGCAAGGTGGTGATTTTCGACTGCATTGAATTCAACGAGCCGTTCCGCCTGACCGACGTCTACGCCGATGCCGCGTTCCTGGCCATGGACCTCGAAGACCGCGGGCTGAAATCGCTGTCGCGCCGCTTCGTCAGCCAGTACCTGGAACTCACCGGTGACTACGCCGGCCTGGAACTGCTGAACTTCTACAAGGCCTACCGCGCCCTGGTCCGGGCCAAGGTCGCCCTGTTCAGCATGCCGGCCAACGCCGATGCGGTGCAGCGCGCCACTACCCTGCGCACCTACCGCAACTATGCCAACCTGGCGGAAAGCTACAGCGCCATCCCTTCGCGCTTTTTGGCCATCACCCATGGTGTGTCTGCAGTCGGCAAGAGCCACGTGGCCATGCGCCTGGTCGACGCCCTGGGCGCCATTCGCCTGCGTTCTGACGTCGAGCGCAAGCGCATGTTCGGTGAGCAAGCCAGCGCCAATGCCGGTCAGTTGCAAGCCGGCATCTATAGCGAAGACGCCAGCCAGGCCACCTACCAGCGTCTGCACCAGCTGGCCGAAACCATCCTGCGTGCTGGCTTCCCGGTAGTTATCGACGCCACCTACCTCAAGCACGAGCAGCGCCAGGCCGCCGCCGGCGTTGCCAGCGAAACCGGCGTGCCGTTCCTGATCCTCGACTGCAACGCCCCGGATGCGGTGATCGCCAGCTGGCTGGCCCAGCGTCAGGCCGATCAGAACGATCCGTCGGATGCCACCCTGGACGTGGTCAAGGCGCAACAGGCCAGCCGTGATCCGCTCAGCGCCGAAGAGCTGCTGCAAAGCAAGCGCGTGGAAACCAACGAAAGTGGCAGCCTCGACCTGTTGGTCAAGCAGATCCGCCAGCGCCTGCCCGGGCTCTGATACCACCCAGGACGTGAAGCAGTCGACAGTTCACGCCTGATTCCAGGCGCCCCCTTGATGATGGCACTATAGTGTCACCACAAGTGCAAACAAGGAGGCGCCTCATGAATCAGCCACGGCAACTGGACAGCGCGCTGTATGCGCTGGTGCATGACGAACAGATCGCCAGTTTCAATCGCGAGAAACCCAAGGATGGCACCGTCGACTTTCGTGGCGGCGATTTTCGCGGGCTCGACCTGCGCGAGCTGGACACCACCGGCATCGACTTCACCGATGCTTACTTTCGCGCCTCCGACCTGCGCGGCCTGGACCTGCGTCACAACGGCCTGGAAGGCGCAAGCCTGGCCCATGCACAGATTTCCGGCACCTACTTTCCCAGCGAACTGAGCGCCGACGAGATTCTCATGTCGGTCAACTTCGGCACCCGCCTGCGCTACCGCACACGCTGACAGCAACCTTCGAAACCCCCGCCGGCCGTGGCCTGGCGGGGGCTTTCGGCTACCCGTCGGCACATGGATGGCAAAACGCCGCGTATTTCCCAAGTGCCGCTACACTGCTCATTGACCTGCCGCGATTACTAAATCAAGACCCGTTCAGCCGTCGCAAGGAGGCTTGATGAACGATGAACTCCAGCATCTGAAAAACCTTGGCAAGACTTCTGCGCAGTGGCTGCATGCGGTCGGCATCCACAGTGCTTCGGATCTACGCCGGCTGGGTGCGGTCAACGCCTACAAGGCCGTCCGTACCCGGGGTTTCCGGGCCTCGAAGGTGCTGCTGTACGCGATTGAAGGCGCCTTGCTTGATGTGCACTGGAACGATATTCCGGCTGAACGCAAGGAAGCCCTGAACCAGCAACTCGACGGCAAAATTGCCGTACAGAAAAATAATCGGGAATTTTGAATCACGACGCTTGACTACGAAATGAGAATCGTTATGATTATCACAACTGGTCGCGAGACTGGTTGGGTAACCTGAAAGCCCCTGGTTCGGACTCTCAGATTATCTCCTCATCAGGCTAATCACGGTTATTGACCCGGCACTTTGCCGGGTCTTTTTTTGCCTGGGCTTTTTACTCGCCCTTACGCATCTGCGCGCAGTAGTCCTGCTCCGGCAAAGCCGGGGTGTACCAGACATAATCAGCCATCTGCGCATCAACCCCCTGCCCCACTTCGGCGAGCATCAACACCTGCGTGCCGGCTTCGGCGCCCAGGTCGGCCAAATGCAAGGGCACGCCGATGTCCTTGCGCACGTGATAGCCACCGGCTAACAGCAACGCTGGCTGTGGCGCGGCCAGCAGGCGCTCGGCCATACGCCGGTCGCGCTGTTGCTGAACCGCCAGCATCGCCGGCAACTG
Organism: Pseudomonas sp. B21-032; assembly: GCF_024748965.1. Classification (NCBI taxonomy): domain Bacteria; kingdom Pseudomonadati; phylum Pseudomonadota; class Gammaproteobacteria; order Pseudomonadales; family Pseudomonadaceae; genus Pseudomonas; species Pseudomonas sp. B21-032. Next base: position 5,070,334 of record NZ_CP087180.1, read on the forward strand.
GCTTTCGGGCAGCAGGCCGCAATGGGACTCCCGGACTTGCTCCAGCAGCACGGCCCGGACCTTGGCGGCGGTCGAGCGCTCACCTTTCAATGGTGGCGGCTGGCGATAGAGGCTGCGCACCTCCTCGGTGTCGAGGTTGGCGGCCAGCAACGGGTAAGGCTGGCCCAGGGCCTCGCGGACGATCGGTCCGTACAGGGCCCAATCCCAGCCTTGCTGCCAGCCAAGCGCCAGCGGCAGATCGGCCGGCAAGGCCTGCTGCTTCAGCGCATCGACCTTGGCTTGCTGCACCGGCTGCAGCATCTCCAGCAGCAGGCTGCCCTGCGGCCGTTGCCCCTGCAGGGCGCGCAGCAGCCACAACTGCAGGGCATGGTGGTCGGGGTTGTCGTGTTTCTCGCCTACCAGCAGCCGCGGCGCCTGCGCCAGCCGCTCCAGCAGTTGCGCGGGCGTCAACAGGCGCCCGCTGCTCAGCTCACGAATCTGCCCAAGCTCGGCATGCTCGCGGCCTTCGGGGCTTTGCCAGGCGGGCAATGGCGGTACTTCGGCCCGGGACTGGCAGCCGGCGAGCCCCCAGACCAGCAACAGCAACAATGCGGGCAAGCGGGGACAACGCATGGGCGGTACTCCTAACGGGCGATGATCAGCGGGTGCCCCCGCTCGGGGTGAGGCTGGACCAGCACATCGATGCCGAACACCGCCTTGAGCGAATCGGGGCGCAATACCTGCTGCGGGGTATCCAGGGCATGGCTGCGACCCTGTTCGAGCAAGAGGATACGATCACAGTAGCGTGCCGCCAGGTTCAGGTCATGAAGGATGACCATCACCGCGGCGCCGCGATCGGCGAATTCGCGCACCGCTTGCAAGGTGGTGTGCTGGTGCAGCGGGTCGAGCATCGAGGTCGGCTCGTCGAGCAGCAGGATGCGCCCGTCTTCGCCTGGCCACAGCTGCGCCAGTACCCGCGCCAGGTGCACGCGCTGACGCTCGCCACCAGAGAGCGCCAGATAGCTGCGCCCGAGCAGGTGGCCGGCACCGGCCGCCTGTAGGGCCGCGTCGATGATCTGCTGGTCGCGCTCAAGCCCGGTTTTATGCGGCAAGCGACCCATGCCGACCACTTCTTCGACCTTGAAGGCAAAGCCCAGGCTGGACACCTGCGGCAGCACCGCCAGGCGCTGGGCCCGCTGCTGCCCGGGCCAGTCGCACAGCCCGCGGTCATCCAGGCTCACCCGTCCGTGGCTGGGATTCAACTCACCGCACATCACCCCGAGCAGGCTGCTTTTACCGGCACCGTTGGGGCCCAGCACGCCCAGTACCTGGCCGGGCTGCAGGGCCAGGCTGATATCGCTGAGGACCTGGTTTTCGCCACGGCGCAGCGACAGGTTTTCGACACACAGCATCAGGCACGCCCCCGCAACAGCAGATAGAGGAAGAACGGCGCACCGATGAACGCGGTAACGATACCGATCGGCAGTTCCGCAGGTGCCAGCGCCAAGCGCGCGATCAGGTCGGCGAACAGCAACAGCGAGGCCCCGGCCAACAAAGATGCCGGCAGCAATACGCGGTGGTCCGGCCCGGCCAGCAAACGCACCAGGTGCGGCACCACCAGGCCAATAAAGCCGATCAGCCCCGCCGCCGCCACTGCCGCGCCCACCCCCAGCGCCGTGCAGAACACCAGTTCGCGCTTGAGCTTCTCGACCTCGATGCCCAGGTGGCGGGCTTCAGACTCGCCCAGCAACAAAACATTCAAGGCCTGGGCCCGGCGTGGCAGCCACAGCGAGACCCCCACGGTCACCAACACCAGCGGCCACAGGCGCTGGTAACTGGCGCCATTGAGGCTGCCCAGGTTCCAGAACGTCAGGGTGCGCAAGGTGGCGTCATCGGCCAGGTAAGTGAACAGCCCTACCGCTGCGCCGGCCAGGGCGGTCAAGGCGATGCCGGCAAGGAGCATGGTCGCCACATTGGTCTGGCCATCGCGCCGGCCCAGGCGATACACCAGCGCCGTCACCCCCAGGCCACCAAGAAATGCACACAGCGATAACAGATAAGGGCCGAAGGCCTCGGGAATACCGCCCATCCACGAGCCGCCGACAATCGCCACTGCCGCACCGAGCGCGGCCCCCGCAGACACCCCGACCAGGCCGGGGTCGGCCAGCGGGTTGCGAAACAGCCCCTGCATCGCCACCCCGGACAGCGCCAGCACGGCACCCACGGCCAACCCCAGCAGGGTCCGTGGCAAGCGGATCTGGCCGAGGATCAGCTCGGCCTGCTCCAGCCCGTCGCCGGCCACGGGCAGCCCGATCAACCGGGCTCCGGCGCGCAGAGTATCGAACAACGGCAGGCTGACCGGCCCCAGCGCCAGCGACAACCAGATCGCCAACAGGCACAGCAGCGTCAGGGTGACGAACAGCGTGCGCGGCTTGACCAGCCGGTTCATTGCGCGGTCGGGTAAAAGGCGTGGGAAAGGTTCTGCAAGGTAACCGGCAGACGCGGGCCGAGCCCCCCCACCAGCAAGGTCGGGTCCAGTTCGATCAGGCGTTTGTTACGGGCGGCGCGCGAAGCATTCAGGGCCGGGTTTTCCTTGAGCAGCGCCTGCAAGGCCTGCTCACCGCTGAGGCTGCGGTCGGCGAACACCAGCACATCCGGGTCAAGGGCTGCCAAGGCCTCGACAGAGAAGTTCTTGTAGCCTTCGTTATCTGCCAGGTTGCGCGCACCGGCCTGTTTGAGCAACCAGTCGCCAGCGGTGCCTTTGCCGGCGATCATCGGTTTGGAGCCGGCATGACCGACCAGCAGAATCACTCCGGGAGCGGCCTGGGTGGTTTGCAGTTGCTTGATCTTGCCCTGCAGCTCATCGAGTTGCTGGCGGTAGTCGGCGAACAGTTGCCGGGCTTGTTGCTCATTGCCGAGCAAGCGCCCCAGTTGCTGCAGGTTGCTGTCCACCGCACCCAGGTCGGCCTTGCTCGACAGCAGTTCGACCTTGACCCCGGCGCCGCGGATTTGCGCGAGCACCGGCGGCGGGCCCATTTCTTCGGTGCCCACCAGCACATCCGGACGCAGGCTCAGCACTCCTTCGGCCGACAGCTGGCGCTGATACCCGATACTTGGCAAGGCCTTGAGCGATTGCGGATGCTGGCTGGTGGTATCGACCCCGACCAGCTTCTGCTCGCCGCCCAGCGCCGCCACCCACTCGCTCAGTGCCCCACCGGCGCTGACCCAGCGCTGCGGCAAGGTGTCGGCCTGGGCCAGGGTGTTGAACACAAGACCGGCACACAGGGCGATCAGGCGGGCACGTGGGCGCATAACAGGCTTCCTTGAATGAGGAGGAGCGGCAATCCGGGTGGATAATGCCGGGGACGCACGGTATAAAGCGTCCGATACGGCTGATGCAGGCAATTTGATAATTATTTGCATTTGCACGTCAAGCCGTCACTGTGACTTCGAGTAACCCTCACCATGCATTTTCTTTGTCATTCCGAGCACCTGGGCGAAGGCCAGAGCCGAGGCTTCAGTGTCAATGACCTGGGGATTTTCGCGGTCCGCCGTGCGGGCACAGTCTACCTGTACCGCAATCACTGCCCTCATCGTGGCATCCCCCTGAATTGGGAACCTGACGCTTTTCTCGACAGCAGCGCCAGCCTGATCGCCTGCGGGCGCCACGGCGCGCTGTTTCTGATCGAGTCCGGCGAATGCGTGGCCGGCCCTTGCGAGGGCGAGCAACTGACGGCCCTGAACTGCCGCGAAGACAGCCAGGGCATCTGGTTTATCGACTGAGCAACACCGGCAAAGGCCGATCGATATAAACCTGTTCGCCATCGATCCGCGTGCCGTAGGCAAGCACTTCGACGCCATCGGCCACCGCTATGCGCAGGGCATCGGCATAGGCGCTGTCGATCTCGTCGGCAGGGCGTACGGCTTCGACCCCGCTGAGGTTCACACAATATAGCTGCACCGCGCGCACACCCTGGCGGGCCAGGGTCGCCAGCTCGCGCAGGTGCTTGGCACCGCGCTGGGTGACGGCGTCAGGGAAGGCGGCGACTGCCGAGTCGTCAAAGCCCAGGGTGACGCTCTTGACCTCGACATAGGCCGGCCCTTCGGCAAACTCCAGGCGAAAATCCACCCGGCTGCTCTCCTCGCCGTAAGCCACTTCGCGCTTGAGCCCGGTAAACCCGGCCAGTTCGCTGATGACGCCAGCACGCAAGGCTTCTTCCACCAGCGCGTTGGCGCGCCCGGTGTTGACACAGGCCAGGCGCCCCTGCGGGGTTTCACTGATTTCCCAGGTGCCGGGCAGCTTGCGCTTAGGGTCGTTGGAGCGGCTGAACCAGACCTGGCCGCCCTCGACCATGCAATTGAACATCGAGCCGGTATTGGGGCAATGGATGGTCATTTGCTCGCCGCTGGCCAGCTCGATGTCAGCCAGGAAGCGCTTGTAGCGGCGCAGCAAACGTGCGGTTTCAAGGGGTGGAGAAAAGCGCATCAGCCTTGCCAGCTCCGTAGTCCTCGGGCAATCCGCTCGACCGCCTCCTGCAGGCGCGGCAAGCTCTGGGTGTAGGCAAAGCGCACATGGTGCCCGGCCTGGTGGCGACCGAAGTCCAGGCCCGGGGTGAAGGCCACGTGCTCGGTTTCGAGGAAGTGCCGGCAGAAGGCAAAGGCATCGCCGCCAAAGGCGCTGATGTCGGCGTACAGATAAAAGGCACCCTGTGGCTCTACGGCTATCTTGAAGCCCAGCTCACGCAAGGCCGGCAAGAGGAAATCGCGGCGGCGGGCGAACTCGGCCCGACGTTCTTCGAGAATCGCCAGGGTGCCAGGCTGGAAACACGCCAGGGCGGCATGCTGGGCCATGCTCGGGGCACTGATGTAGAGGTTCTGCGCCAGCTTTTCGAGGTCAGCCACCGCAGCCGGTGGCGCCACCAGCCAGCCCAGGCGCCAGCCGGTCATGCCGAAATACTTGGAAAAACTATTCAGGACGAAGGCTTCGTCGTCGACTTCCAGCACGCTCGGTGCATCCATACCGTAGGTCAGGCCGTGGTAGATCTCGTCCACCACCAAATGGCCGTTACGCGCGCGGGTGGCAGCCGAGAGGCTTGCCAGCTCATCGCGATCGAGCACCGTGCCGGTGGGGTTGGCAGGTGACGCCACCAGGGCGCCGACGGTGTCCTGGTCCCAGTAGCGCTCGACCAGGTCGGCGGTGAGTTGGTAATTGGCCTCGGGGCCGACCGGCACCAGTTGTGCGGCGCCTTCGACCAGGCGCAAAAAATGCCGGTTGCACGGGTAGCCGGGGTCGGCCAGCAGCCAGTGCTTGCCCGGGTCGACCAACAGGCTGGCGGCCAACAGCAAGGCGCCGGAACCGCCCGGGGTGATGAGGATGCGCTGCGGGTCGATGCTCAGCCCGTAGCGCTGCTGGTAGAACCCGGCAATCGCTTCGCGCAGCGCCGGCAGCCCGCGGGCAGCGGTATAACGGGTATGCCCCTGGGCCAGTGCGGCCTGGCCGGCCTCGATGATCGGCGCGGCGGTGGTGAAATCCGGTTCGCCGATTTCCAGGTGGATCACGTCGCAGCCGCTCGCTTGCAGCTCGTTGGCGCGGGCCAGCAGGGCCATCACGTGGAAAGGTTCGATGGCGCGGCTGCGCGCACTGTAGGGCTGGGCCATTAGCCTTCTCTCAAAAGGGTCTAGAATAATGATTCTACCCACGCGCGGGGTCGAACGTGTGGCAAAAGCTGCGGTCCACTGCAAAGATCATCAAGGCCAGGTAGCGTTGCCCTGGCCTTGACAACCGGGAGTAGCGCACCCCGATTCGATCTGGTAAGTTCGGCGGCTCGCAGTCGCAGGGCCGGCGGGCGCCGGAGATGGAGCAGCCTGCGCAATGGATTAGAAAAGTGAGAGGCGGTCTATTCATGTCCACCCTAGAAAAGCAAAAAACTCAGACCATGTACGGTGTCGAGCCCTATCAGGTAACCAAGGGTGAAGAGTACATGGGCGATCCCATGCGCAAGCACTTCATCAAACTGCTGGGTGCCTGGAAGCAGGAGCTGATGACCAGTGTGGACCGGACTGTGGACCACATGAAGGACGAGGCGGCCAATTTCCCGGACCCCGCCGACCGCGCCAGCCAGGAAGAAGAATTTGCCCTTGAACTGCGCAACCGCGATCGCGAGCGCAAGCTGATCAAGAAAATCGACAAGACCCTGCAGAAGATCCAGGACGAAGAATACGGCTGGTGCGACGCCTGCGGCGTTGAAATCGGTCTTCGCCGACTGGAAGCCCGCCCTACCGCGGACCTGTGTTTTGACTGCAAGGAAATCGCGGAGAAGAAAGAAAAAACGGTCGGCAAAGGCTGATCCTTCTCCCATCCGAACGGGGCGCATCAGGCGCCCCGTTTCATTTTCATACCTGCTCGCCATGAACGACTCCCGCTACATCGGACGCTTCGCCCCCACGCCCAGTGGATTTCTGCACTTTGGTTCGCTGGTCGCGGCCCTGGCCTCGTGGCTGGATGCCCGGGCAGTCGGCGGCACCTGGCTGGTGCGCATGGAAGACATCGACCCGCCCCGCGAAGCTCCCGGCGCCCAGGCCGCCATTCTGCAAACCCTGGAAAGCTACGGCCTGGAATGGGACGGCGAGGTGGTCTACCAAAGCCAGCGCCACGCGGCCTATGCCGAAGTGCTCGAGCGCCTGTTCCGCCAGGGCCTGGCCTACGCCTGCACCTGCTCGCGCAAGCAACTCGAAGGCTACAACGGCGTTTACCCGGGCCTGTGCCGCAATGCCGGGCATGCCTGCGAAGGCGCCGCCATCCGCGTGCGGGTGCCGGAGCTGGCCTACCATTTCGATGACCGCGTGCAGGGCCGTTTCGAACAGCACCTGGGCCGTGAGGTGGGTGACTTTGTCATTCGCCGCCGCGATGGCCTGTACGCTTATCAACTGGCGGTGGTGCTTGATGATGCCTGGCAGGGTGTGACCGATATCGTGCGCGGCGCCGACCTGCTGGATAACACCCCGCGCCAGCTGTACCTGCAGGAACTGCTGGGCCTGTCGCAGCCGCGTTACCTGCACGTGCCACTGATCGTGCAGCCTGACGGGCACAAGCTGGGCAAGTCCTACCGCTCGCCACCACTGGCCGCCGACCAGGCCACGCCCCTGCTGCTGCGCGCCCTGCGCGCACTGGGGCAAAAGACCGAAGCAGGCATGGAGTACGGTACCCCGGGCGAAGTGCTGGCGCATGCCGCATTGCACTGGAACCCTGACGCCCTGCCCCGGCGCCTGAGCGTGCCCGAGGCCGACCTGCACTGATCCCTGTGGGCCCGACCCCACAGAAAGCCCAGTAAATTCAATTCTTTGGCAAAAACCCACAAGCCCGTTACCATCGCCGCAGCCATTTGCGCCAATAATAAGTCCAAGCCGCAGCGCCCTAACCTTTGAGGCCAGCATGTATATCTATCGTTTGGTCCTGCTTCTGGTCGTGGGGATCTACCTGTTCTCCCCGGCCATCATGGACTGGTGGATCGAGCCAACCGGAGCCTGGTATCGCCCTTACCTGCTCTGGCTGATCCTGATCGTCGTGACCTTTATCCTGCAGAGCCAACGTGATGCCGATGAGCTTTAGCCTGACCCAGATGATCCTGATCAGCGCCGCCTACCTGCTGGTGCTGTTCGGCGTGGCCTGGGTCAGCGAACGCGGGATGATCCCGCGCTCGATCATCCGCCACCCGCTGACCTACACCCTGTCGCTGGGCGTCTATGCCAGTGCCTGGGCCTTTTATGGCTCGGTGGGCCTGGCCTACCAATACGGCTACGGCTTTCTCGCCTGTTACCTGGGGGTGTCCGGGGCCTTTCTGCTGGCACCGGTGCTGCTGTACCCGATCCTGAAGATCACCCGTACTTACCAATTGTCGTCGCTGGCCGACCTGATCGCCTTCCGCTTTCGCAGTACCTGGGCCGGGGCGCTGACCACCATCTTCATGTTGATCGGCGTGCTGCCGCTGCTGGCCCTGCAGATCCAGGCGGTGGCCGACTCGATCAGCATTCTGACCGGCGAACCGGTCAAGGCGCGGGTCGCCTTTGCCTTTTGCGCATTGATCACCCTGTTCACCATTTTCTTCGGTTCGCGGCACATCGCTACCCGGGAGAAACACGAGGGCCTGGTGTTCGCCATTGCCTTCGAATCGGTGATCAAGCTGCTGGCCCTCGGCGGCATTGGCCTGTATGCGCTGTACGGCGTGTTTGGCGGCCCGCATGAGCTGGAAGTCTGGCTGCTGCAGAACCAGACCGCCCTCGCCGCCCTGCACACCCCCTTGCAGGAAGGCCCATGGCGCACCCTGCTGCTGGTGTTCTTCGCCTCGGCCATCGTCATGCCGCACATGTACCACATGGCCTTTACCGAAAACCTCAACCCACGCTCGCTGGTCAGCGCCAGTTGGGGCCTGCCGCTGTTCCTGCTGCTGATGAGCCTGGCGGTGCCATTGATTCTCTGGGCCGGCCTGAAAATGGGCGCCAGCACCAGCCCGGAATACTTCACCCTGGGCCTGGGCATCGCCGCCAACAACCAGGCACTGGCGCTATTGGCCTATATCGGTGGGCTCTCGGCCTCCAGCGGGCTGATCATCGTCACCACCCTGGCGCTTTCGGGCATGGCCCTCAACCACCTGGTGCTGCCGCTGTACCAGCCACCGGCCGAGGGCAACATCTACCGCTGGCTGAAATGGACCCGGCGGGCGCTGATCGTCGCCATCATCGCCGCCGGTTTCGGCTTCTACCTGACCCTGGGCAGCCAGCAGGACCTGGCCAACCTCGGCATCGTCGCCTTCGTCGCCACCTTGCAGTTCCTGCCGGGCGTGCTCTCGGTGCTGTACTGGCCGACCGCCAACCGCCGCGGCTTCATTGCCGGCCTGCTGGCGGGGATCCTGGTGTGGATGGTGACCATGCTGTTGCCGCTGGTGGGCAACCTGCAAGGCTTCTACATCCCGCTGCTGAACATGATCTATGTGCTCGACGACACCAGCTGGCACATGGCTGCGATCGCCTCGCTGGCCGCCAACGTACTGCTGTTTACCCTGATCTCGCTGTTCACCAATGCCAGCAGTGAAGAAGTCAGCGCCGCCGAGGCCTGCGCGGTGGATAACGTGCGCCGCCCGCAGCGCCGTGAGCTGCACGCCGCCTCGCCGCAGGAATTCGCCACGCAACTGGCCAAGCCGCTAGGTGCCAAGGCTGCGCAGAAGGAAGTGGAACAAGCCCTGCGCGACCTCTACCTGCCGTTCGACGAGCGCCGCCCGTATGCCCTGCGCCGCCTGCGCGACCGCATCGAGGCCAACCTGTCGGGGCTGATGGGCCCGAGTGTGGCCCAGGACATGGTCGAGACCTTCCTGCCCTACAAGTCCGGTAACGAAAACTACGTGACCGAAGACATCCACTTCATCGAAAGCCGCCTGGAAGACTACCACTCGCGCCTGACCGGCCTTGCCGCCGAGCTCGATGCCCTGCGCCGTTACCACCGCCAGACCCTGCAGGAGTTGCCGATGGGCGTCTGCTCGCTGGCCAAGGACCAGGAGATCCTGATGTGGAACAAGGCCATGGAAGAGCTCACCGGCATCCCCGCCAAGCGCGTGGTCGGCTCGCGCCTGACCACCATTGCCGACCCCTGGCGCGGCCTGCTTTTGGGCTTCATCAACGTGCCCGACGAACACTTGCACAAACAACGCCTGGGCCTCGATGGCCAGACCCGCTGGCTGAACCTGCACAAGGCGGCCATCGACGAGCCACTGGCACCGGGTAACAGCGGCCTGGTGCTGCTGGTTGAAGACCTCACCGAGACCCAGGCCCTGGAAGACAAGCTGGTGCACTCCGAGCGCCTGGCCAGCATCGGCCGCCTGGCTGCCGGGGTGGCCCACGAGATCGGCAACCCGGTCACCGGTATCGCCTGCCTTGCGCAGAACCTGCGCGAAGAGCGCGAAGAGGACGGCGAGATCACCGAGCTGAGCAGCCAGATCCTGGAGCAGACCAAACGCATCTCGCGCATCGTCCAGTCGCTGATGAGCTTTGCCCATGCCGGCAGCCACCAGCACAGCGACGAGCCGGTGTGCCTGGCCGAAGTGGCCCAGGACGCCATCGGTCTGCTGGCCTTGAACCGGCGCAATTTCGAAGTACAGTTCTTCAACCTGTGCGACCCGGACCACTGGGTCGAGGGCGACCCGCAACGCCTGGCCCAGGTGCTGATCAACCTGCTGTCCAACGCCCGCGACGCCTCCCCGCCCGGCAGTGCCGTGCGGGTCAAGAGCGAAGCCAGCGAGCATACCGTCGACCTGATCGTCGAGGACGAAGGCAGCGGCATCCCGAAAAACATCATGGATCGTCTGTTCGAACCCTTCTTCACCACCAAGGACCCGGGCGAAGGCACCGGACTGGGGCTTGCTCTGGTCTATTCCATCGTGGAAGAGCATTATGGACAAATCACCATCGACAGCCCGGCCGATAGCCAGAGCCAACGCGGCACCCGGATCCGAGTGACCCTGCCGCGCCATGTCGTAGCGACGTCCGCTGTGAACTGAGACCGTCGAGAGAATTGAATCAATGCCGCATATTCTGATCGTCGAAGACGAAACCATCATCCGCTCGGCGTTGCGCCGATTGCTCGAGCGCAACCAGTACCAGGTCAGCGAGGCCGGCTCGGTGCAGGAAGCCCAGGAACGCTTCAGCATTGCGACCTTCGACCTGATTGTCAGCGACCTGCGCCTGCCCGGCGCACCGGGCACCGAACTGATCAAGCTCGGCCAGGGCACGCCGGTGCTGATCATGACCAGCTACGCCAGCCTGCGCTCTGCCGTCGACTCGATGAAAATGGGCGCGGTGGACTACATCGCCAAGCCGTTCGATCACGACGAAATGCTCCAGGCCGTGGCGCGCATCCTGCGTGACCGGCAGAACGCGCCGGCCGCCCCGGCCGAGCGCGGCAACGGCAAGGCGGTGCCCGGCGACAAGGCGGCCAGTACTGCAGCCAACGGCGAGATCGGCATCATCGGTTCCTGCCCGCCGATGCAGGACCTGTACGGCAAGATCCGCAAGGTTGCGCCAACCGATTCCAATGTATTGATCCAGGGCGAGTCGGGTACCGGTAAAGAGCTGGTGGCCCGCGCCCTGCACAACCTCTCGCGGCGCGCCAAGGCGCCGATGATCTCGGTGAACTGCGCGGCGATTCCCGAGACCCTGATCGAATCGGAACTGTTCGGCCACGAGAAAGGCGCCTTTACCGGTGCCAGCGCCGGTCGTGCCGGCCTGGTCGAAGCCGCCGATGGCGGTACGCTGTTCCTCGACGAAATCGGCGAACTGCCGCTCGAAGCCCAGGCCCGCCTGTTGCGCGTGCTGCAGGAAGGCGAGATTCGCCGGGTCGGCTCGGTGCAATCGCAAAAGGTCGATGTGCGCCTGATTGCCGCGACCCACCGCGACCTCAAGAACCTGGCCAAGGTCGGCCAGTTCCGCGAAGACCTTTACTACCGCCTGCACGTCATCGCCCTCAAGTTGCCCGCCCTGCGCGAGCGGGGCGCCGACGTCAACGAGATCGCCAATGCCTTCCTCGCCCGCCAGAGTGCGCGCGTGGGGCGTAACGACCTGCGCTTTGGCCACGACGCCGAGCAGGCGATCCGGCATTACTCCTGGCCAGGTAACGTGCGCGAGCTGGAAAACGCCGTGGAGCGTGCGGTAATCCTCTGCGAGAGCCCGGAAATTTCCGCCGACCTGCTGGGCATCGACATCGAACTGAGCGACCTGGAAGACGACGATCCGTTTGCCGGCCTGCCGGGTACCGGCAGCAATGCCAGCAACACCAGCCACGAGCCGACTGAAGACCTGTCGCTGGAGGACTACTTCCAGCATTTCGTCCTCGAGCACCAGGACCACATGACCGAGACCGAGCTTGCACGCAAACTCGGAGTCAGTCGCAAGTGCCTGTGGGAACGTCGTCAGCGCCTGGGTATCCCGCGGCGCAAGAGCGGGGCCACCAGCGAAGGCTGAGGCGTTTCAGCAGTTTTCGACGGTGGGCGGCGGTAACACTGTCACCTTGCGACAAACTGTTACCGCAGCACGAAGTCGTAACAAAAACCGGGGCTTACGGTAACGAAGCCCCGGTTTTTTTTCGCCCCGCGAACCCCGCAAAACCGCTCCAAGCCCTTGTTTTACTGGGCTTTGCAAAAGTTGGCACGGCACCTGCTATATGTTTGGTACAAGAACAATAACAAGCACTGCAAAAGACAATAAAAATAAGACGAATCGGCTCACGCACAATAAGAACAAGACGGCGGAGGCGCAGCTAACTGATTCTTTTGGAGAGGAGTTGTATTTGGGGCTTGCCCCACAACCAGGCAGAGAACAATAAAAACTGCACTCAAGCAGGGCCTGAACTGGTTGGATCGCATGATCATTGCAACCTCAGCGACCAAAGCAATCCGTTTGCTCTTGATCCCGGTTAGGGAGACCGCCCACAAGCTTTTTTTGTGGGCAGGGCACTCAACAAAAACAAGAAGCCCGGCAAAAAAACAATAAGAGCACGCAACTACTTCTTGGGGAGCTTCGGCTCCCCTTGTAGTTTCTGCCGCCCCAGCCTGCCCGCGCGTCGTCCGACGCGACCGCCTACACCATCCACCGAGTAAATGCTAGAATCCCCGCCCATCATGCGGCCATTCTTCGTTTTTGGCCGAACATTCCTTCAAACAGTGCATCCCATGCTGAAGAAGCTGTTCCAGTCATTCCGTCCTACCGTGCGTGGCCAGCACCATATCCGCACCACGCCCGAAGTGATCAATAGTGGTCAACATTCGCTGCAACGTGGCCAGTTCAGCCGCCACGCGGTGAACATCGTCGAGCGCCTGCAAAACGCTGGCTACCAGGCCTACCTGGTGGGTGGCTGCGTACGCGACCAGCTCCTGGGCATCACCCCCAAGGACTTCGACGTCGCCACCAGCGCCACCCCTGAACAGGTCCGCGGCGAATTTCGTAACGCCCGTATCATTGGTCGCCGTTTCAAGCTGGTTCACATCCATTTCGGCCGTGAAATCATCGAAGTCGCCACCTTCCGCGCCAACCACCCGGAAAGCGAAGAAGAGAACAGCCACACCTCGTCGCGTAACGAGAGTGGGCGAATTTTGCGCGACAACGTCTACGGCACCCTGGAAGAAGACGCCCAACGCCGCGACTTCACCATCAACGCCCTGTATTACGATCCGGTCAGCGAGCGCATCCTCGACTACGCCAACGGCGTACACGACATCCGCAACCGCCTGATTCGCCTGATCGGCGACCCGACCCAGCGCTACCAGGAAGACCCGGTGCGCATGCTGCGTGCTGTGCGTTTCGCCGCCAAGCTCAACTTCGGTATCGAGAAGCACACCGTGCAGCCGATTCGCCAACTGGCACCGATGCTGCGCGAGATCCCGGCGGCGCGCCTGTTCGAAGAATCGCTCAAGCTGTTCCTCTCCGGGCAGGCTGCCGACACCTTTGAAATGCTCGTCGACCTGGAGTTGTTCAACCCGCTGTTCCCGGCCAGTGCCGAAGCGCTCGAAGAACACCCGACCTACACCCACACCCTGATCAGCCAGGCTTTGATCAACACCGACCTGCGCGTCAAGCAGGGCAAGCCGGTGACTCCGGCCTTCCTGTTCGCCGCGATGCTCTGGCCAGCCCTGCCGGGTCGCGCCCTGCGCCTGCAGAGCCGTGGCATGCCACCGATCCCGGCGATGAACGAAGCCGCCCACGAGCTGATCGCCGAACAATGCCAGCGCATTGCGATCCCCAAGCGCTTCACCATGCCGATCCGCGAGATCTGGGACATGCAGGAGCGCCTGCCACGGCGCAGCGGCAAGCGTGCCGACCTGTTGCTCGACAACCCGCGTTTCCGCGCCGGTTACGACTTCCTGCTGCTGCGTGAAAGCGCGGGCGAAGAAACCGATGGCCTCGGCCAATGGTGGACCGACTACCAGGACTGCAACGACAGCGAGCGCCGCGACATGATTCGTGAGCTCGGCAGCCGTGACGAAGGCGCCGGTGCCGGCCCGCGCAAACGCAAGCGCAGCCCGAGCAAGCGCAAGCGCGCCGACGGCGCTGCAGGCGAGTAACCGATGGTCCGCGCCTTCATTGGCCTGGGCAGCAACCTGGCCGATCCCGAGCAGCAATTGCGCAGCGCCGTCGAGGCGCTGGGGCAGTTGCATGAAAGCGCCCTGGCCGGGGTTTCGGCTTTCTACAGCAGCGAATCGCTATCGCCCGGGCAGCCGCGCTACACCAACGCCGTGGCAGCGCTGGATACCGCCCTCGCGCCGCTTGAGCTGCTCGATGCGCTGCAGGCCATCGAGGCCGATCAGGGCCGCGAGCGCAAAGAGCGCTGGGGCCCACGCACCCTCGACCTGGATATCCTGCTGTACGGCGACCAGGTCATCGATGTGCCACGCCTGAAAGTGCCGCATTACCACATGCAGGCGCGACCGTTCGTCCTCTACCCGCTGGCCGAGCTGGTACCCGAAGACTTCTGCCTGGCCGATCAAAGGCCCCTGTCCCAATTACTGGCAGATTGCCCGTTCGTCGGCCTCGAGCGCCTGTAGCCGGGCGCTCCCCCAGCCGGTAACGCCCGTAACAGCGCATTAGTAACAATGCGGTAACAGGGTAATTGACTTCAGCCCCCTCGCTCACGACTATAGGCGTCCCGTGGCGCCCCGAGCGTCGCAAAAAGGCGTATATAGGCCTGGAACAGGTCGTAATTCAAACACCACGATCGATGATGTGCTGTTCCAGAAGATGAATACACGCGTTGTACGCAGTCGTTTTTCACAGCGCCTGAACGAGGATTCCTTTTCATGCCAGAAGTAACCCTGACCACCCTGCAGAGCCTTAAGGCCAAGGGTGAGAAAATAACCATGCTGACCTGCTACGACGCGACCTTTGCCCAGGCCGCCAGCCGTGCCGGCGTGGAAGTATTGCTGGTGGGTGACTCCCTGGGCATGGTCCTCCAGGGCCATGACAGCACCTTGCCAGTAACCAATGCCGAGATGGCCTATCACACTGCCTGCGTCAAACGCGGCAACGAAGGTGCGCTGATTCTTGCCGACCTGCCGTTCATGGCCTGCGCCACCACCGAGCAGGCGTTCGCCAACAGCGGCGCGCTGATGCAAGCCGGCGCGCACATGGTCAAGGTCGAAGGCGCCGCCTGGCTGGCGGAGACCATCCGCCTGCTGGCCGAACGTGGCGTGCCGGTGTGCGCGCACATGGGCCTGACCCCGCAAACCGTGAACATCCTCGGTGGCTACAAGGTCCAGGGCCGCCAGGAAAACCAGGCCCGGCAGATGCGTGCCGACGCCATCGCCCTGGAGCAAGCCGGCGCGGCCATGTTGCTGCTCGAGTGCGTGCCGACCGAACTTGCCGCCGAAATCACCCAGGCGGTGAGCATTCCGGTCATCGGTATTGGTGCCGGTAGCGCCACCGACGGCCAGGTCCTGGTGCTGCACGACATGCTCGGCTTGTCGCTGACCGGCCGGGTACCGAAGTTCGTGAAGAACTTCATGGCCGGCCAGAGCGACATTCAAGGTGCGCTCAAGGCTTATGTAACCGCCGTCAAGGAAGTCAGCTTCCCCGCCAGCGAACACGGGTTCAGTGCATGAATACAGTCAAGACCGTCCTCGAACTGCGCGCCGCCGTGGCGCGGGCGCGCAGTGAGGGCAAACGCATCGGCTTCGTGCCGACCATGGGCAACCTGCACAGCGGCCATGCCGCGCTGGTGACCAAGGCCGCGCAACGGGTCGATTTCGTCGTCGCCAGCATCTTCGTCAACCCGCTGCAGTTCGGCCCCAGCGAAGACCTCGACAAGTACCCGCGGACCCTCGCCGCCGACCAGGAGAAACTGCTCCAGGCCGGCTGCCACCTGCTGTTCGCCCCCACTGTCGAAGAAATGTACCCCGACGGCATGGCCGGGCAGACCCGGGTCAGCGTCCCGCAGCTGTCAGACGGGCTCTGTGGTGCCAGCCGTCCGGGCCACTTTGAAGGCGTGGCGACGGTGGTCAGCAAGCTGTTCAACATGGTCCAGCCGGACCTGGCGGTATTTGGCCAGAAAGACTTCCAGCAACTGGCGGTAATCCGCGCGCTGGTGCGCGACCTGAACATGCCGATCCAGATCATCGGCGAGCCGACCGTGCGCGCCGAAGACGGCCTGGCGCTGTCGTCGCGCAACGGTTACCTGAGCGACGAGCAGCGCGCCACGGCGCCAGCGCTGTATCGCCTGCTGAGCCAGATGGCCGCCGCCATCGAGCAAGGCGAACGGGACTACCCGGCGCTTATCGCCAACGGCCAGCAGCAACTGGCTGCAGCAGGCTTTCGCCCGGACTACCTGGAAGTCCGCCAGGCCCTGAGCCTGCGCCCGGCGACGCCTGAAGACCGCGATCTGGTGATCCTGGTAGCCGCCTTCCTCGGCGCTACCCGCCTGATCGACAACCTGCACCTGAACCTTGACGACAAGTAACCCGGTCGCCCGCTGAGCTGCCTCTCCCTGTAACGCAGGCTGCATGCCTATAATTGGCATCAGCCTGCAAACGGGGCGCTGTTTTCAGTGTCCAAGGCAGTTCACGCAATAAGGAAACCTGCAGCGATGGCGTATTACCGCACCCCTCATGATGTTACCGCCCTGCCCGCCTGGCAGGCGCTCCAGCAACACCGCGAAGCCATGCAGGACTTCAGCATGCGCGACGCATTCACTGCCGAGCCAAAGCGCTTCGAAGAATTCTCCCTGAGCACCTGCGGGCTGTTCCTCGACTACTCGAAAAACCTGATCAACGCCCAGACCCGCGAGCTGCTGGTGGGCCTGGCCAACGAGGTCGGTCTGCAAGAGGCCATCAAGGGCCTGTTCGCCGGCGAAATCCTTAACGCCTCCGAAGGCCGCCCGGCCCTGCATACCGCCCTGCGCCGCCCGGTGGGCGACAAGCTGAGCGTCAACGGCGTCAACGTGATGCCCGAGGTGCACAAGGTCCTCAACCAGGTGACCGAGCTGGTTGGCCGCATCCATGATGGCCTGTGGCGCGGCTACAGCGAGAAGCCGATCACCGACGTGGTCAACATCGGCATCGGTGGCTCGTTCCTCGGCCCCGAGCTGGTCTCCGAAGCCCTGCTGCCTTACGCCCAGCGCGGCGTGCGCTGCCATTACCTGGCGAACATCGACGGCAGCGAGTTCCACGAGCTGTCGGCCAAGCTGCGCGCCGAAACCACGCTGTTCATCGTTTCGTCCAAGTCGTTCAACACCCTCGAAACCCTGAAGAACGCCCAGGCCGCCCGCGCCTGGTACCTGGCCCAGGGGGGCTCGGAAGCCGAGCTGTATAAGCATTTCATCGCTGTTTCCAGCAACAAGGCCGCCGCCGTGGCCTTCGGCATCCGTGAAGAAAACATTTTCCCGATGTGGGACTGGGTCGGCGGGCGTTACTCGCTGTGGTCAGCCATCGGCTTGCCGATTGCGCTGGCCATCGGTACCGCCAACTTCAAGGAACTGCTGTCCGGTGCCTACACCATGGACCAGCACTTCCAGAACGCGCCGTTCGAACAGAACATGCCGGTGCTGCTGGCCTTGCTCGGCGTGTGGTACGGCAACTTCTGGGGCGCGCAAAGCCACGCGATCCTGCCGTACGACCACTACCTGCGTAACATCACCAAGCACCTGCAACAACTGGACATGGAATCCAACGGCAAGAGCGTCCGCCAGGACGGCACGCCGGTCAACCACGACACCGGCCCGGTCATCTGGGGCGGCGTGGGTTGCAACGGCCAGCATGCCTACCACCAGTTGCTGCACCAGGGCACCCAGCTGATTCCGGCCGACTTCATCGTCCCGGTGGTCAGCTTCAACCCGGTCGCCGACCATCACCAGTGGCTGTACGCCAACTGCCTGTCGCAGAGCCAGGCACTGATGCTGGGCAAGACCCGCAGCGAAGCCGAAGCCGAGCTGCGTGACAAAGGCATGGCCGAAGCCGAGATCCAGAAGCTGGCACCGCACAAGGTGATTCCGGGCAACCGCCCGAGCAATACCCTGGTGGTCGAGCGCATCAGCCCACGGCGTCTTGGCGCACTGGTGGCGATGTACGAGCACAAGGTATTCGTGCAAAGCGTCATCTGGGGTATCAACGCCTTCGACCAGTGGGGCGTGGAGCTGGGCAAGGAGCTCGGCAAGGGCGTCTACCAGCGCCTGACCGGCGGCATTGAAGAGCCTGCCGAAGATGCCTCGACCCAGGGCCTGATCAACTTCTTCCGCAGCCGTCACCGCGGTTGACCGCCCGCGCTGCCCCTGGCCGAACGAACACGGCCGGGGGCAGCGGCTACACTGTCCTGACAAAAACAATCCGTCAGAACAGGACCCCGCCATGTTCGATATCAGCGACTTTCCCCAAGCCGATGCCGTCAGCAGAGCGGCGCAACTGAGCCAGGCCGACTACCAGCGCCTGTACCGCCAGTCCATCGACGACCCGGATACCTTCTGGTGCGAACAGGCCAAGGCCCTGGACTGGATCAAGCCCTGGAGCCAGGTCCAGCAGAGCGACATGAAGACCGGCCAGGCCGCCTGGTTCAAGGGCGCGCAACTCAATGTCAGCTACAACTGCATCGATCGTCACCTGGCCACCCGGGGCGATCGACCGGCGATCATTCGCGAAGGCGACAACCCTGCCGACTCCAGCGTCATCACCTACCGCGAACTGCACCAACAGGTCTGCCGCCTGGCCAACGTACTCAAGCAGCGCGGGGTGAAAAAAGGCGACCGGGTGTGCATCTACATGCCCATGGTCCCGGAGGCGGCCTACGCCATGCTCGCCTGCAGCCGCATTGGCGCCATTCACTCGGTGGTGTTCGGTGGCTTCTCGCCGGATGCCCTGCGTGACCGGATTCTCGACGCCGACTGTCGCACGCTGATCACCGCCGATGAAGGCGTGCGCGGCGGCAAGAGCGTGGCGCTGAAGCACAACGTCGACAAGGCCCTGCTCAGTTGCCCGGATGTCAGTACGGTGGTGGTGATCAAGCGTACTGGCGGCAAGATCGACTGGCGCGAAGGCCGCGATCTCTGGTACCACGAAGCGATCAAGCAGGTCAGTGATGACTGCCCACCCGAGCCGATGGACGCCGAAGACCCGCTGTTCATTCTCTATACCTCCGGCAGCACTGGCAAACCCAAGGGCGTACTGCACACCACCGCCGGCTACCTGCTGCAGGCGGCGCTGACCTTCAAGACCGTGTTCGATTACCGCGAGGGCGAGGTGTTCTGGTGCACCGCCGATGTCGGCTGGGTGACCGGCCACAGCTATATCGTCTACGGGCCGCTGGCCAACGGTGCAATTACCCTGATGTTCGAAGGCGTGCCCAACTACCCCGATGCCTCGCGCTTCTGGCAGGTGGTCGACAAGCACCAGGTCAATATCTTCTACACCGCGCCCACCGCCCTGCGCGCGCTGATGCGCGAAGGCCAGGGCCCGTTGGCGGGCACCTCGCGCAAGAGCCTGCGCCTGCTCGGCAGCGTCGGAGAGCCAATCAACCCGGAAGCCTGGGAATGGTACTTCGAGGCCGTAGGCGAAAAACGCTGCCCGATCGTCGACACCTGGTGGCAGACCGAAACCGGCGGCATCATGATCAGCCCGCTGGTGGGCACCCGGCGAATCAAGCCCGGGTGCGCCACCCAGCCGCTGTTCGGCGTGCAACCGGTGTTGCTGGACGAAAAAGGCAAGCTGATCGAAGGCCCCGGCAGCGGCATGCTGGCGATCAAGGCCAGCTGGCCTGGGCAGATCCGCGGCGTGTACGGCGATCCGCAGCGGATGATCGATACCTACTTCAAGCCGCTGCCGGGCTATTACTTCACCGGCGACGGTGCGCGCCGCGACGCAGACGGCGACCTGTGGATAACCGGGCGCATCGATGACGTGATCAACGTCTCCGGGCACCGGATCGGCACCGCCGAGGTGGAAAGCGCCCTGGTACTGCACGACAGCATCGCCGAAGCGGCCGTTGTCGGGTACCCTCACGATCTCAAGGGCCAAGGTATCTATGCCTTTGTCACGCCCATGAACGGTGTGACCCCGGACGACAGCCTCAAGCAGCAGCTGCTGGCCCTGGTCAGCAAAGAGATTGGCAGCTTCGCCAAACCCGAGCTGATCCAGTGGGCGCCGGCACTGCCCAAGACCCGTTCGGGCAAGATCATGCGGCGCATCCTGCGCAAGATCGCCTGCAACGAGCTCGACAGCCTCGGCGATACCTCGACCCTGGCCGACCCGAGCGTGGTCCAGGGCCTGATCGACAAACGCCTGAACACTTAAGCGGCAGCGCTGATCGGCTGCCTTGAACACAAGGTAACCATGGAAGCGATTCGCCGCCGTATCGAAACCCAGGTGATGAGCCTGACCGGCTTGTCCCTGGGTCAGCTCGACCTGGAAAACCCCAAGGGCGACCCCGGCCTGTTCGGCCCGGACAGCCTCAGCTGGCGTGTGCACGGCGACTTCCCGAGCATGCTGATCGGCGGCATCAGTGCCCTGCTCCTGCAGTTGCTGCACCCGCTGGCGCTGGCTGGCGTATGGGATCATTCCAACTTTCGCCAGGACCTGCTCGGCCGCTTGCGCCGCACCAGCCAGTTCATCTCCGGCACCACCTTTGGTTCGAGCCGGGATGCCAACTGGCTGATCGAAAAAGTGCGCACCATTCACCTGCAGGTGGTCGGCAGCGCTGCCGATGGCCGGCCCTATGCCGCCAGCGACCCGGACCTGCTGACCTGGGTGCATGTGGCCGAGGTCAGCCGCTTTCTTGCCGCCCACATGCGCTACCGCAACCCGCAGATGCCGGTCACCGAACAGGACGCCTACTACGCCGAGATCGCCCTGATCGCCGAGCGCCTGGGCGCGCGCAACGTGCCGCGCTCACGCCAGCAAATTGCCGACTACCTGCAGGCCATGCGCCCGCAACTGCTGTGCGACGCGCGCAGCCATGAAGTGGTGCAGGTGCTGCTCGACGCGCCGGCGCCCAGCCGCCTGGCGCAACCGGTCGGCGCCTTGATGCTGCGCGCCGGTATCGACCTGCTGCCGGAATGGGCCAGCGCGATGCTCGAGCTGGGCCAGAACCCGCTGCAACGCCGATTGATTCGCCTGGGCATCCACAGCACTGCTCCGGTGCTGCGCTGGGCCATGCGCGACGGCTCGGCCCATCGCGCCCGGCGGCGTATGGGAATCGCCTGAGCGGTACGCCAATAGCCCTCGCCCGCTCATCTATGCCACCATGCCGGTCTATCCAGGCCCTGGGGCCTGAACCGTTCTGACGCCAAATCCAATAAGAGTGAGGACCCGCGCCATGCAAGATGTCGTAATCGTTGCCGCCACCCGTACTGCTGTCGGGAGCTACCAGGGGGCGCTGGCCAACATTCCTGCCGTCGACCTCGGCGCTGCGGTGATCCGCCAGTTGTTGACCCAGACCGGCATCGATGCCGAACTGGTCGATGAAGTCATCCTCGGCCAGGTACTGACCGCCGGTGCCGGGCAGAACCCGGCGCGTCAGGCCGCGATCAAGGCCGGCCTGCCCCACGCGGTACCGGCCATGACCCTGAACAAGGTCTGCGGCTCGGGCCTCAAGGCCCTGCACCTGGCAGCCCAGGCAATTCGCTGCGGCGATGCCGAGGTGATCATCGCCGGCGGCCAGGAGAACATGAGCCTGGCCAACTACGTCATGCCGGGTGCCCGTACCGGCCTGCGCATGGGCCACAGCACACTGATCGACAGCATGATCAGCGATGGCCTGTGGGATGCGTTCAACGACTACCACATGGGCATCACCGCCGAGAACCTGGTGGAAAAATACGGCATCAGCCGGGAAGAACAGGACGCCTTCGCCGCCGCCTCGCAGCAAAAAGCCGCCGCTGCCATCGAAGCCCGGCGCTTCGTCGACGAAATCACCCCGATCCTGATTCCGCAGCGCAAGGGCGAGCCGGTGGCCTTCGCCACCGACGAGCAACCCCGCGCCGGCACTACCGCCGAGTCGCTGGGCAAGCTCAAGCCGGCGTTCAAGAAAGACGGCACGGTAACAGCCGGTAACGCCTCGTCGCTCAACGACGGTGCGGCAGCGGTACTGCTGATGAGTGCGGCCAAGGCGCAACAGCTGGGCCTGCCGATCCTGGCGCGGATCAAGGCCTACGCCAACGCCGGGGTTGATCCGGCGATCATGGGCATCGGCCCGGTCAGCGCCACCCGCCGCTGCCTGGACAAGGCCGGCTGGCAGTTGAGCGACCTTGATCTGATCGAGGCCAACGAAGCCTTTGCCGCCCAGGCCCTGTCGGTAGGCAAGGAGCTGGGCTGGGACGCCAGCAAGGTCAACGTCAATGGCGGCGCGATTGCCCTGGGGCACCCGATTGGCGCCTCGGGTTGCCGGGTGCTGGTAACTTTGCTGCACGAAATGATCAAGCGTGACGTCAGCAAAGGCCTGGCGACCCTGTGCATCGGCGGTGGTCAGGGCGTGGCCCTGGCGATCGAGCGCTGATCACTGCGGGAGGGGCTGCAACGGCCCCTCCCCTGGCCTGAACTGATAAACTGCACGTCCGCAAACCAAGGCCACGTGCATGTCCCTCTTGAATCAGGCGCTGCGCGCCGCCCTCGACGCCCGCCAGGGCCTTCTCGCCGAACTGCATGCCCAGGGCACCGACTGCTATCGCCTGTTCCACGGCAGCCAGGAAGGCGCCAGCGGCCTGACCATCGACCGCTACGGCCCGCAGTTGCTGGTGCAAAGCTTCCACCAAAGCCTTGAGACCGGCGCCTTGCTGGAGCTGCACGCGGCGGTGCAGGCGCACCTGGGCCTGGAACTGCTGTTGGTCTACAACGACCGTTCCCAGGGCAATAGCCGCATCGACCGTCGCGACCCGGTGTACCAGGCCAGTGAAGCGGCGCTGGCCGATCATGTCGGTCACGAATGGGGCCTGAACTACCGGGTACGTGGCCGCCATGCCGGGCAGGATCCGCTACTGTTCCTCGACCTGCGCAATGCCCGTGGCTGGGTCAAGCAGCACAGTGCCGGCAAAAGCGTGCTCAACCTCTTTGCCTATACCTGCGGCGTCGGCCTCAGCGCCGCAGCGGGCGGCGCGCGCGAGGTGTGCAACCTGGACTTCGCCGAAGGCAACCTGGCGGTCGGCAAGGAGAACGGCGCACTCAACCCGCAACTGTTGCCGATGAGCTTTATCCAGTCCGATTACTTTCCGGCGATCCGCCAGTTCGCCGGCTTGCCGGTCAGCCAGCGTCGCGGCCACAAGCTGCCGCCGTATCTGCGCCTGGAGCAGCGCCAGTTCGACCTGGTGTTCCTCGACCCGCCGGCCTGGGCCAAGAGCGCCTTCGGCACCGTCGACCTGCTGCGCGACTACCAGAGCCTGCTCAAGCCGGCCCTGTTGAGCACCGCCGACGATGGCGTACTGATTTGCTGTAACAACCTGGCCAAGGTCAGCCTCGACGACTGGCGCGAGCAAGTGCTGCGCTGCGCCGAGAAAGCCGGGCGCCCGGTACGCGACTGGCAAGTGCTCAAACCTGCCGGCGACTTTCCGTCGCAGGATGGCCAGCCGCCACTGAAGACCTTGATTCTTCAGCTCTGAAACAAAATTTCGTTAATTTTCGGAGTAGCTTCGGAACCGTTTTTACGTGCCATACTCCAAGCACTCCCGTTCGAGACAGACGACGCCACACATGCCCAAAGGATTGAAACGCGCCCTCGGCGCCATGCTGGCCGCAGTGGCCTTGTACAGCCTGCTAGGCTTTCTGATTCTCCCAGGGGTTGCCCTGCGTATCGCCAACCAGCAACTGGCCAGTTACGCCACGGTGCCGGCGCACCTGCAGCGGATCGAGCTCAACCCGTTCAGCCTCGAACTGACCCTCTGGGGCCTGCAGATTGGCGAGCCGGGCAAAGAGCAGGTCGGCTTCGAACGCCTGTACGCCAACCTGCAAATCAACAGCCTGTGGAGCGGTGCCCTGCACCTGGACAGTGTCGAGCTGGACAAGGCGCGTACCGAGCTGCTGTTCGCCAAGGACGGCAGCCTCAACCTGACGCAACTGTTCAAGCTGCCGCCGAGCGAGCCCAAACCGCAAGAACCTGCCGGCGATCCGTTCCCGCTGCGCATCGGCAGTATCAAACTCAGCGAAGGCTACCTGCACTTCCAGGACCTGCGCCCGAGCGAGCCGATCGAGTTTCTCTACGACTCGATGAACCTGGAACTGAAGAACCTCAGCACCCTGCCTGAAGACAGTACCGAAATGACCCTGGTCGCCAATGGCCCGGCAGGCGGGCGCATCGACTGGGCCGGTAACTTCAGCCTGGTACCAATCGCCTCCGAAGGCACCCTGAAGGTCACCGACGGCAAGATGAAAGCCTTCTGGCCTTATGTGCGCGATGCCGTGCCGCTGGTGCTGGAAGAAGGTGTGGTCAGCCTCGATACCCACTACAAGCTGAATCTGTCCAAAGAAACCGAGCTGCTGCTGGACAACACCTCGGTGAGCATTGCCCCCTTTGCCATCAAGGCACCGGATGGCCGCCCGCTGGCACGCCTGGCGCGCCTGGCGCGCCTGGATGTCAGCGAAACCTCGATTGACCTGGCCAAGCAACTGGTCACCGTTGGCAAGATCCGCAGCGAAAAGCTCGAAACCTGGGCGGCGGTAGAGTCCGATGGCCAGCTCGACTGGCAGAAGCTGTTCGCCAGCCAGCCGGCCAAAGCCACGGCCAAAGAGAAAGCCGAACCTGCCGCCGCCGAGCCGGATGCCAAGGAAAAGGCCGCCGCCGAGGCACCGGGCAAGCCATGGCAAGTGCTGCTCAAAGACGTGCAACTGCGCAATTACCAGGTACACCTGGCCGACCGCTCGCAGAAACAACCGGTCGCCCTCGAGGTCGGCCCGCTGAACCTCGACCTGCAGAATTTCGACAGCCTCAACCAGTCGCCCTTCACCCTCAAGCTCGACACCGGTGTCGGCAAGCAAGGCAAGCTGCAGGCGGCCGGTGAGGTCAACCTGGCGCCGGTGAGCGCCAAGCTCAAGGTCAACACCCAGGACATCGACCTGCGTGTCGCCCAGGCCTACATCAGCCCGTACATCCGCCTGGAACTGCGCAGCGGCATGCTCGGCAGCGACCTCAACGTCGACCTCAAGAGCACCGAGCCGCTGGCCTTCAGCATTGACGGCAAGGCTCAGGTCAACCAGCTGCACACTCTGGACACCATCAAGGATCGCGACTTCGTCAAATGGCAGCAGCTGAACCTCGACGGTCTGTCGTACCGCCACGGTGACGCCCTGAGCATCGGCAAAGTGACCCTCAAGCAGCCCTACGCGCGCTTCATGATCAACGAAGACCGCACCACCAACGTCGATGACCTGCTGATCCCGCAACCGGCTACCGCGCAGTCCAAGGCGCCGGCCAAAGCCAAGGCGCCTGCGGAAAAACCACTGGGCATCCGTATCGGTGAAATCGATATCAATGACGGTTCGGCCAACTTTGCCGACTTCAGCCTGACCCCGAACTTCGCCACCGCCATCCAGCAGCTCAACGGCCAGATCGGCACCATCGACAACCGTCAGCCAAAACCGGCCAAGGTCGATATCAAGGGCAAGGTCGATCGCTATGCACCGGTGACCATCAAAGGCTCGCTGAACCCCTTCGACCCGATGGCCGCCCTGGACATCGCCACCAGCTTCAAACGCGTCGAGCTGACCACGCTGACGCCTTACTCGGGCAAGTTCGCCGGCTTTCGCATCCGCAAGGGCCGGCTGAACATCGACCTGCACTACGTGATCACCCAAGGCAAGCTCAAGGCCGAGAACAAGGTCGTGGTCGAGCAACTGCAGCTGGGTGAGAAGGTCGACAGCCCGGATGCGGTGGACCTGCCGATTCGCCTGGCAGTGGCCTTGCTCAAGGACACCGACGGCAAGATCTCCATCGAGCTACCGGTGACTGGCGACCTCAATGACCCGCAGTTCAGCGTCATGCCGATTGTCTGGCAGACCCTGCGCAACCTGGTGCTGCGCGCGGCCCAGGCGCCCTTCAAGTTCATCGGCGGGCTGGTCAGCGGCGGCGATTCCCAGGACCTGGGCAACGTCGCCTTTGCCGCTGGCTCCAGCGACCTGGGCCCGGATGCGCAAAGCGCCCTGGACAAGCTGGCGACAGCGCTCAAAGAGCGCCCTGCCTTGCGCCTGGAGATCGAAGGCACCAGCGCCCAGAGCAGCGACGGACCGTTGATTGCCCAGCAGCGCCTGGAGCGTGAGTACCAGAATACCTACTACAAGATCCTCCAGCGCCGCGGCGACAAGGTGCCAGCCCAGGCCTCCGAGCTGAAGGTGCCGGATGGCGACAAGCCGGCGATGCTTGAAGGCATCTACCGTACCCGCATGAAGAAACAGCCTCCAGCGGAGTGGGAACAACTCGATCGCGAACAGCGCACCACCCAGTTGCGCGATGCCGTGCTCAAGTCCTGGGGCGAAAGCGCCCTGCTGCTGCGTCAGTTGGGTCAGGCCCGGGCCAGCAGTATCAAGGACTACCTGGTAGATAAAGGCCAGCTGGCGGATGACCGGGTGTACTTCGTCGATGCCAGCCTGGGCCAGGCCGAGGCGGATGGCCGAGTGATCTCGCCGCTGCATCTGGACGCGGAATAACCACCACCTCCTCCCCCTCCTTTCCCCCAAAAAAGAAGCCCCGGCAACCAGTGCCGGGGCTTTGAGTGACCAAGTCCTTTTGGTCTTTCGCATGAACCTGTAAGGGTCAGCGAGTCGGGACAAACGCCTTAGTTGCTTTTCAGGCCATCAGCCGAGACGGCTTGAACGCCTTTGATCTTTTTGGCGATAGCGACCGCCATGTCTTTCTGCGAATCGGTCACGGCAACCTCGGAAGACAGGGAGACCACGCCTTTGTTGGTTTCGACCTTGATGTCGGTACCCGGAATGCCTTTCTCGGTCATCAGGTCAGCTTTGACCTTGGTGGTGATCCAGGTGTCGGAGGTCGCTTCTTTTGCTTTGGTAACTTCACCAGCAGCAACGGTCAGCGGAGCCTGGGAAGGCTGTTGGGCAAACGCCGCGTTAGCCAGGGTCAGGGTCAGGGCGGTGGCAGTAGCGGCAGCAATAGCGAACTTCTTCATACGAGACACTCCTGTTTTTCGAAAAGTCTGCGCCGTAAGTCCTGGCAGCAGGGGTATGAATACTATTGCAGGGCCTGTGCCAGCTTTTGTGAATAATTTTATCCTTATAAAACAGCAACTTATCTAATAATGCAAAAAACTGGATCGTGCATTTTGCAAGCAGTGGCAAAATCCTGCATGCAAGATGCAAGTCCGCAAGACAATTTCTGCAGGCATAAAAAAAGGACCCCGAAGGGTCCTTTTTCTTAAGCGGCGGTCTTAGACGCCCGATGCCTTGGCAGCGGCAACGTCCTTGATCGACAGCTTGATACGGCCGCGGTTGTCCACGTCCAGTACCAGTACTTCAACTTCCTGGCCTTCTTTGAGGATGTCGGTCACTTTCTCGACGCGAGCATCGCTCAGCATCGAGATGTGAACCAGACCGTCCTTGCCAGGCAGGATGTTGACGAAGGCACCGAAGTCGACGATGCGCTCAACCTTACCGACGTAGATCTTGCCGATCTCGGCCTCGGCAGTGATGCTCAGAACGCGCTGGCGAGCAGCTTCAGCGGCGTCTTTGGTCTCACCGAAGATCTTGATCGAACCGTCGTCTTCGATGTCGATCGAAGCCTTGGTTTCTTCGCAGATGGCACGGATGGTCGCGCCGCCTTTACCGATGACGTCACGGATCTTGTCGGTGTCGATCTTCATGGCGATCATGGTCGGAGCGTTTTCCGACAGTTCGCTACGGGACTGACCAATGATCTGGTTCATCTGGCCGAGGATGTTCAGGCGCGCTTCCAGGGCCTGGCCCAGGGCGATTTCCATGATCTCTTCGGTGATGCCGTTGATCTTGATGTCCATCTGCAGCGCGGTAACACCTTTGGCGGTACCGGCCACTTTGAAGTCCATGTCGCCCAGGTGGTCTTCGTCACCGAGGATGTCGGTCAGAATGGCGAATTTCTCGCCTTCTTTAACCAGGCCCATGGCGATACCGGCAACCGGCGCCTTCATCGGCACACCAGCGTCCATCAGTGCCAGGGATGCACCACAGACCGAAGCCATCGAGCTGGAACCGTTGGATTCGGTGATTTCCGAAACAACGCGGATGGTGTACGGGAACACGTCGGCAGCAGGCAGCATGGCCTGGACCGAACGGCGAGCCAGACGGCCGTGACCGATTTCGCGACGGCCAGCACCGCCCATGCGACCACACTCGCCGACCGAGAACGGCGGGAAGTTGTAGTGCAGCATGAAGGGGTCTTTCTTCTCGCCTTCGAGGGTATCCAGCAGCTGGGCGTCACGGGCAGTACCCAGGGTCGCAACGACCAGGGCCTGGGTTTCGCCACGGGTGAACAGCGCCGAACCGTGGGTCTTTGGCAGTACGCCGACTTCGATGTTCAGCGGACGTACGGTCTTGGTGTCGCGGCCGTCGATACGTGGCTTGCCGTTGACGATGTTTTCGCGAACGGTGCGGTATTCGATTTCGCCGAAGATTTCTTTGACTTCGGAAGCCGAAGGTTGGCCTTCTTCACCGGAGAACTTGGCGATCACTTGCTCGCGCAGTTCGCCCAGGCGAGCGTAACGGTCAGCCTTGACGGTGATGGTGTAGGCGTCGGAAACCGCAGCACCGAATTCGCCACGGATGGCGCTCAGCAGAGGGGTGTTCTCGGCCTTGGCAGTCCAGTCCCAGGTCGGCTTGGCAGCTTCGGCGGCCAGCTCTTTGACAGCCTGGATCACAGCCTGGAATTCGTCGTGGGCGAACAGTACGGCGCCCAGCATCTGGTCTTCGGTCAGCTCTTTGGCTTCCGATTCAACCATCAGTACGGCGTCGGAGGTACCGGCAACGACCATGTCCAGGCTCGAGGCAGCCAGTTGCTCGTAGGTCGGGTTCAGCAGGTAGCCGGTGCTTTCGTGGAAAGCAACGCGAGCGGCGCCGATCGGGCCTTCAAACGGAATGCCGGAGATGGCCAGGGCCGCCGAGGTACCGATCATCGCAGCGATGTCCGGATCGGTCTTCTTGCTGGTGGAAACGACGGTGCAGACAACCTGCACTTCGTTCATGAAGCCTTCCGGGAACAGCGGACGGATCGGACGGTCGATCAGACGCGAGGTCAGGGTCTCTTTCTCGGAAGGACGGCCTTCACGCTTGAAGAAACCACCAGGGATCTTGCCGGCGGCGTAGGTCTTTTCCTGATAGTGAACGGACAGGGGAAGAAGCCTTTGCCTGGATCGGCCTGTTTGGCACCGACCACGGTCACCAGTACGGTGACATCGTTGTCGACGGTGACCAATACGGCGCCGGACGCTTGACGAGCAATACGGCCCGTCTCGAGGGTAACGGTCGATTGACCGAACTGGAATTTCTTGATTACCGGGTTCACGGTTTCCTACCTTTTTCAGTGGCTCTGGGGGAACGGGTTCTTGCGAATTCTTGGGCAGAACAGGGAATCGGCCCTGTTGGCAGTCCAGATAAAACTAGAGGTTGGGAGCCTGCCCTGCCCTCGCGGTAAACCGCTCAGGCGAGACAGACAGCCAACCTCATAGATAGGCAAGGCGTGCTCACCGACACGGGGGCCAAAGGCTCCGTGCGGTGACTGCAGCACGCCGTGCACACCACTGGCCAGGCCGCTATTAGCGACGCAGACCCAGACGACCGATCAGGGCGCTGTAACGGGTGGTGTCCTTGCCTTTCAGGTAGTCCAGCAGCTTGCGACGCTGGTTAACCATGCGGATCAGACCACGACGGGAGTGGTGGTCTTTGCCGTTGGCCTTGAAGTGGCCTTGCAGCTTGTTGATGTTGGCGGTCAGCAGAGCAACCTGTACTTCCGGGCTACCGGTGTCACCGGCGGCTTGCTGGTATTCGCCAACGATCTTTGCTTTTTCTTCAACGCTGAGTGCCATCTGGCTTCTCCAAATCAAGGGAAACCGAACAAACGGCTTCCAATAGGCCAGGGACTGCTCCCTGTATTCATAAAGTGAGGCGTGACCGTGCCTATTAACAGCCATCCTCTTTACCACCAGTGCCAGGCTTTAGCCTGACACTGAAGGTTTCGATCATTCTGACCGAATCAAGCGACGCGGCGCGATGCGCCCGTCTTCGCTCACTTCACCGATGCCGATGAAGCGACCGTTGTGATCCTGTACCCGGACCATGCCGAACTTCGGCGCGTCGGGGGCTCTGACCGGCTGACCATTGAGCCAGTAGAACGCACTGTGCTCGGAGAACTGCAACAGTGGCCAGTCCAGCAGACCGCTGTCCGATGGCATCAGGAAACGATCGACCGCTTCGTTGCCACCTTCGGCGTGGACCGCTTCGAGTTCTTCGAGGGTCACGGTCTGGGCCAGCTCGAAAGGACCGGCGTGCGTACGGCGCAGTTCAGCGACATAGGCGCCGCAACCGAGCACCTCGCCGATGTCCTCGACCAGGGTGCGGATGTAGGTGCCTTTGCTGCAGCCGACCGACAACCGGACACGGGTGCCTTCGCACTCGAGCAATTCCAAGCGGTTAATAGTAACAGAACGCGCCTCGCGCTCCACTACTTCACCTGCACGGGCAAGCTTGTACAGCGGCTGGCCGTCACGCTTGAGGGCCGAGTACATCGGCGGTATCTGACTGATTTGACCACGAAATTGTGGCAAAACCGCTTCGATATCGGCGCGACCAACGGTCACCTCACGGGTTTTCAGCACTTCACCTTCGGCGTCGCCCGTGGTGGTGGTCTGACCCAGTTGCATGACCGTCTCGTAGCCCTTGTCGGAATCGAGCAGGTATTGCGAGAACTTGGTCGCCTCACCGAAGCACAGCGGCAGCACGCCGCTGGCCAGTGGATCGAGGCTGCCGGTGTGCCCGGCCTTTTCGGCATTGAGCAGCCAGCGGACCTTCTGCAGGGCAGCGTTGGAGGTGAACCCCAACGGCTTGTCGAGCAGGATGATGCCGCTGACGTTACGACGGATACGCTTGACCTGAGCCACCGCTTACTCCTTGGTGTCCAGGGGCGTGTCGGCAGCCTGGTGCAGCTTGTCTTCGGCGACGGCACGCTCGATCAGCGCCGACAGGTGGGCACCGCGACTGATGCTTTCGTCATAGTGGAAATGCAGTTGCGGCACGCTGCGCAGTTGCATTTCCTTGCCCAGGTGCACGCGCAGGAAACTGGCCGCGCCGTTGAGCACCTTGAGGGTCTGCTTGATGTCTTCCGCCCCTTCCTGGCCCATGGAGGTGATGAACACCTTGGCATGGCCGACATCGCGGCTGACATCCACAGCGGTAATGGTGACCACGCCGACGCGCGGGTCCTTGACTTCACGACGGATCAACTGGGCCAGCTCGCGCTGGATCTGATCGCCGATGCGTTGGGTACGGCTATATTCTTTTGCCATTTTTGCTACCTGTAACTAAAGCGGCAAACGCCCGGCCAGGCTAGAGCCGGACCGGGCGTTGCGTTCAGAGCCGCCAAGCGGCGCCCTGGGGCGGGCGATTGGCGGTTCCCATGCTCGCGGCTTAGAGCGTACGAGCCACTTGGACTTTCTCGAAGACTTCGATCTTGTCGCCGACCTTGACGTCGTTGTAGCTCTTGACGCCGATACCGCATTCCATGCCGGCACGTACTTCGGACGCATCGTCCTTGAAGCGACGCAGCGATTCCAACTCGCCTTCGAAGATCACCACGTCCTCGCGCAGTACGCGGATCGGACGGTTGCGGTAGACCACACCCTCGACGACCATGCAGCCGGCGATGGCGCCGAACTTCGGCGAACGGAACACGTCACGCACTTCGGCGATACCCAGGATGTTCTCGCGAACATCGCTGCCGAGCATGCCGGTCAGGGCTTTCTTGACGTCTTCAATGATGTCGTAGATCACGTTGTAGTAACGCATATCCAGACCTTCCTGCTCGACGATCTTGCGCGCGCCGGCATCGGCACGCACGTTGAAGCCGAACAGTACTGCATTGGACGCCAGGGCCAGGTTGGCATCGCTCTCGGTGATACCACCGACACCGCCGCCAATCACGCGAACCTGTACTTCGTCGTTGCCCAGGCCGCTCAGGGAGCCCTGCAGGGCCTCGAGAGAACCACGAACATCGGACTTGAGCACGATGTTGAGGGTCTTCTTCTCTTCCTGGCCCATGTTCTCGAAGATGTTCTCGAGTTTGCCGGCGTGAGCGCGAGCCAGTTTGACCTCGCGGAACTTGCCTTGACGGAACAGGGCAACTTCACGGGCTTTCTTCTCGTCAGCCACTACCGACAGCTCGTCACCGGCGTCCGGGGTGCCATCCAGGCCGAGGATCTCGACCGGGATCGACGGGCCGGCTTCCTTAACAGGCTTGCCGTTCTCGTCGAGCATAGCCCGTACGCGACCGTAGTTCGAACCGCACAGGACCATGTCGCCCTGACGCAGGGTACCGTCCTGAACCAGCACGGTAGCCACCGGGCCGCGGCCCTTGTCCAGACGCGATTCAACCACCACACCACGACCCGGGGCCGATGGAGTGGCCTTGAGTTCGAGGATCTCGGCTTGCAGCAGGACCGCTTCGAGCAGTTCGTCGACACCGGTACCCATCTTCGCCGACACCTTGACGAACGGGGTATCTCCACCCCAGTCCTCGGAAGTGACGCCTTCGACGGCCAGTTCGTTACGGATACGATCGAGGTCGGCACCTGGCTTGTCGATCTTGTTCACCGCAACCACCAGCGGAACACCGGCAGCCTTGGCGTGCTGGACCGCTTCACGGGTTTGCGGCATCACGCCGTCGTCCGCCGCAACCACCAGGATCACGATGTCGGTCGCCTTGGCACCACGGGCACGCATGGCGGTAAACGCGGCGTGGCCAGGGGTGTCGAGGAAGGTGACCATGCCGCGGTCGGTTTCCACGTGGTACGCACCGATGTGCTGGGTAATACCACCGGCTTCGCCAGCAGCAACCTTGGCACGACGGATGTAGTCGAGCAGCGAGGTCTTACCGTGGTCAACGTGGCCCATTACGGTCACGACTGGTGCACGGGAGAAGGTCTCGCCTTCGAACTTCAACGACTCGGCCAGGGAATCTTCCAGGGCGGTATCGCTGACCAGGGTGACCTTGTGGCCCAGCTCTTCGGCGATCAGCTGAGCTGTCTCCTGGTCGAGCACCTGGTTGATGGTCACCGGAGTGCCCAGTTTGAACATGAACTTGACCACTTCAGCGCCCTTGACGGACATCTGGTTGGCCAGGTCGGAAACCGTGATGGTCTCGCCGATCTGCACGTCGCGGATAACCGGACCGGTCGGGTTCTGGAAACCGTGGGCGTTGCGCTTCTTCGGCTTGCCCTTGCCACGGCCACCACGACGGAAGCCATCGCTTTCTTCGTCGGTGGTACGCGGAGCGGCACGCGGGGTAGGCGCCTTTTCCTTTTCCTTGACCTTGACCGAAACACGCGGCGCTTCGTTACGGCGCTCGCCGCCACGACGCTCGTCGTCACGCGACTTGTCGCTGCGACGCACGTCGTCTTTCTTGCGCTCGGCAACCGGTGCCGGAGCATCGGCGGCTGCGGCTTCGATTACAGGCGCTGGAGCCGGCGCAGCGGCAGCAGCCGGTGCGGCGTTGGCAGCGGCTGGCTGGCGACGGGACTCTTCCTCGGCACGCTGACGTGCGTCGGCATCGGCCTTTTCGCGGGCAGCGTTTTCCGCTGCACGGCGCTCTTCCAGCTCGCGCTTCTGCTCGGCCTGGATTTCTTCCGGGCTGCGCTGAACGAATACTTTCTTCTTGCGTACTTCTACGCTGATGCTCTTGCTACCGGCGACACGCAGGGTGCTGGTGGTTTTGCGCTGCAAGGTGATCTTGCGCGGCTCTTCCACTTTTGCCTTGTGGCTGCTCTTCAAATGAGCCAGCAATGCCTGCTTCTCATTGTCGGTCACTACCTGACCGGCGTCGGTGTGCGGCAGACCTGCCTCACGCATCTGCTGCAGCAGGCGCTCTACCGGTGCAGCGACCTCTTGGGCCAATTCTTTCACCGTGACTTGCGTCATGCACTTCTCTCCTCAGGCCGCGCCTAATTACTCGAACCAGTGGGCTCGGGCGGCCATGATCAACTTGCCGGCACGCTCTTGGTCGATGCCGTCGATGTCGAGCAGGTCATCAATCGACTGCTCGGCCAGGTCTTCGCGGGTAACTACGCCGCGCACCGCCAGTTCCATCGCCAAATCCTTGTCCATACCCTCAAGCGAGAGCAGGTCTTCGGCCGGATGGGCGTCTGCCAGCTTTTCCTCAGTAGCGATGGCTTTGGTCAACAGGCGATCCTTGGCGCGAGCACGAAGCTCGTTGACGATGTCTTCGTCAAAGCCGTCGATGTTGAGCATTTCTTCCAGCGGTACGTAGGCAATCTCTTCCAGGCTGGTGAAGCCTTCATCGACCAGCACCTGTGCCAGCTCTTCGTCGACTTCCAGCTCGTCGATGAAGTTGCGCAGGATGTCACCGGTTTCAGCTTGCTGCTTGGCCTGGATGTCCGATTCGGTCATCACGTTCAGGGTCCAGCCGGTCAACTGACTGGCCAGGCGCACGTTCTGGCCACCACGGCCAATCGCCTGGGCCAGGTTGTCGGCACCCACGGCGATGTCCATGGCGTGGGCGTCTTCATCGACGATGATCGCCGCGACTTCAGCCGGCGACATGGCGTTGATGACGAACTGTGCAGGGTTGTCGTCCCAGAGGACGATGTCCACACGCTCGCCACCCAGTTCACCGGACACCGCCTGGACACGCGAACCGCGCATGCCGATACAGGCACCTTGCGGGTCGATGCGTTTGTCCTTGGAGCGCACGGCGATCTTGGCGCGCGAACCCGGATCACGGGACGCGGCCATGACTTCGATCAGGCCCTCGGCGATTTCCGGCACTTCGATGCGGAACAGTTCGATCAGCATCTGTGGCGCGGTACGCGACAGGATCAACTGCGGGCCGCGGTTCTCGGTGCGGATTTCCTTGAGCAGTGCACGCAGGCGCACACCGACACGGAAAGTCTCGCGGGAGATGATGTCTTCACGGGCCAGCAACGCTTCGGCGTTGTTGCCCAGGTCAACGATGACGTTGTCACGGGTGACCTTCTTGACGGTGCCGGAGATGATCTCGCCCAGACGCTCGCGGTAGGCATCTACCACTTGAGCGCGCTCGGCTTCACGGACCTTCTGGACGATGACTTGCTTGGCGGTCTGGGCGGCAATGCGGCCGAACTCGATCGACTCGATCTTCTCTTCGATCACGTCACCGACCTTGGCTTCAGGATGGGTGTCCTGAATCTTCGCTGGCCACACTTCGATCGCCGGATCGTCCAGATCCTTTTCTTCGACGACAGTCCAGCGACGGAAGGTTTCGTAGCTACCGGTGTGGCGGTTGATTTCCACACGCAGGTCGACTTCGTCGTCAAAACGTTTTTTGGTTGCAGTGGCCAGGGCCACTTCCAGCGCTTCAAAAATTACGCCGG
Organism: Pseudomonas sp. B21-032; assembly: GCF_024748965.1. NCBI lineage: Bacteria > Pseudomonadati > Pseudomonadota > Gammaproteobacteria > Pseudomonadales > Pseudomonadaceae > Pseudomonas > Pseudomonas sp. B21-032. Next base: position 5,105,867 of record NZ_CP087180.1, read on the forward strand.
CCGGTACGCCCTTTTCGTTGGATACCGACTCAACAACCAGCAGTACTTCTTTGCTCATCGTACGCCTCGCCTTTCGCAAGCCATTGGATCCGCGCGGTCCGCGGGATCCGGCACGTCTCAGTCAAAACTGGGAATAATGTTGGCCTTGTCGATCGAGTCGATCGGCAACAGGAATTCGTTGTTATCCACCTGGACCACAACATCCTGCTCCTCCACGCCACGGAGAAGGCCCTGAAAGTTACGACGACCTTCAAAGGGCGTACGCAGCTTGATCTTCACTTGTTCACCGGCATGCGAAGCGAACTGTTCCAAGGTGAACAGTGGGCGTTCCATGCCAGGAGAGGACACTTCAAGGGTGTACTCGGAACTGATCGGATCTTCGACATCGAGAACACCGCTGATTTGACGACTGACAATCGCGCAGTCATCAACCAGGATTCCATCCTCTTTATCGATATAGATACGCAGTACCGAATGTTTGCCTTGAGAGATGAATTCGATCCCCCAGCATTGATAGCCAAGAGCCTCGACCACCGGGGCCAACAAGGCCTGCAACTGTTCTAGCTTGCTCGACACCTGAACCCCCTCGTGCATGCTATGCAAATAAAAAATGGGCAAAGCGCCCATCCCTGATACGCCGTTGAATACCGGCGTTATGACTGTTCAGCCAAGAAAAAGCCCCTGCAAAAGGGGCTCCGCTGAAACTGGTTGCGGGGGCTGGATTTGAACCAACGACCTTCGGGTTATGAGCCCGACGAGCTACCAGACTGCTCCACCCCGCGACAAAGCTGGGGCGAAAGTATACGACCGAACCCCGACAGGGTCAATCTAACCTCCACCTACAAGAAAGCCCGCTGTAGCGGGCTGTCTTGTTTCAATTGGTACCGAGAAGGGGACTCGAACCCCTACACCCTATGGGCACAACCACCTCAAGGTTGCGTGTCTACCAATTCCACCACCTCGGCAATACTACTTTGAAACCCGTTACTTCTGCTCTTGAGCGGGAGGAACATCGCCAGTGTTAGTGGCTTCGCTCTTCTGCTCCTGGAGCACCGGTACATCATCTGTTGCCGGCTTTTGCTGCTTCACTTCCAAGACTGCTGGATCTGGCAACCCTACTTGAGTCAGCTCGTGAGCTTTCTCCTTAGCAAAGTATCCTAACCCAAGAGCAGTTAAGAAGAAAGAGGCAGCTAGTATAGCAGTAAACTTACTCAGAAAGGTAGCAGAACCTTGGCTTCCGAACACAGTATTTGAAGCACCTGCGCCGAAAGATGCACCCGCTTCCGCACCTTTACCCTGTTGCAGCAACACCAGCACTACCAAACCCAGCGCGCCCAACAGATGCAAAACAACGATCACTGTTTCCAGCATTTTTCAGTTTCCTGCGGCGCGACAAATTGCACCGAATTCGTCTGCGTTCAGGGAAGCCCCACCAATCAGGCCCCCATCGATATCCGGCATGCCGAACAGTTCAGCCGCATTGGCCGCCTTCACGCTGCCGCCGTATAGAAGCCGCACATTCGCCGCGACTTCCGGGTTCTTTGCCGCCAGCTGCTCGCGAATGGCTTTATGCACATCCTGAGCCTGCTGTGGCGAGGCCGTCAGCCCTGTACCGATGGCCCATACAGGCTCATAGGCAATCACCGCACTGGCGAAGACTTCGACACCGAACGCTTCGATGACGCTGTCCAGCTGACGCCCGACAATCTCAAGCGTTTTACCCGCTTCGCGCTCTTCGAGGGTTTCCCCTACACAGAGCACCGGCTTCAAACCGCAAGCCTGTGCCGCAGCGAACTTGCGATTAAGGACTTCGTCGTTCTCGCCAATGATCTGGCGGCGTTCGGAGTGCCCAATCAGTACCAGCTCGCAACCTGCCTCGGCCAGTTGACTCGGTGCAATCTCACCGGTCAGTGCGCCTTGCTCAGGCTGTACCGCAGAATTCTGAGCGCCGACGGCGATCGCCTTGCCTTGTACGCCATCAATTACCTGATTGATGTACAGGGCGGGGGGAAACACCGCGACCTCGACACCGCTCGGCAGGGCGAGATTACTCAAGCCCTTGATCAGCTCAGCGACGCTGGCGCGGGTACCGTGCATCTTCCAGTTACCAGCTACCATAGGGCGACGCATGCTGTACCTCGTCGGTCAAAGAGGGCGCAGATGTTACCCAACCCGATCACCTCTGGCAAGCCTATTTCAAACGCAAACTTCACTTACCAGTTTTGCCAGGGCTTCGGCGTGGCCGCGCACCTGACTTTCGTCCTCGCCTTCGACCATTACCCGCACCAAAGGCTCTGTCCCGGACTTGCGCAGCAGCACACGGCCACGACCGGCCAGGGCCTCGGTAACCTTGGCACTGGCTTCCTGAACGGCCGGATGCTCAAGCGGGTCGACCTTGCTCGCACCGAAGCGCACATTGATCAGCACCTGCGGGCATTTGCGCAGGGCCTGGCGAGCCTGGGCGAGGGTTTCCTCACGGCGTTTGAGGGCCATCAGCACCTGCAGCGCGGCGATGATCGCATCACCGGTGGTGGTGTGGTTGCAGCACACCACGTGCCCGGAGTTCTCGCCACCGATCACCCAATCGCGCTCCAGCAGCTCGGCCATCACGTAGCGGTCACCGACCTTGGCGCGCACGAACGGGATATCCAGGTCCTTCAGGGCCAGTTCCAGGCCCAGATTACTCATCAGGGTACCCACCACCCCGCCCTGCAGCTTGCCGCGCTCGTGCAGGTCACGGGCGATGATGAACAGCAGTTCGTCACCATCGACGATGGTGCCCGTGTGGTCCACCATCAGCACCCGATCGCCGTCGCCATCGAAGGCAATACCCAGATCGGCATGACCAACCAGCACCGCCGCCTGCAGCGACTCGATATGCGTCGAGCCGCAGTTCTCGTTGATGTTCAGGCCGTCAGGCTGCGCCGATAGCACGGTGACATCGGCACCCAGCTCGCGGAACACGCTGGGCGCAACCTTGTAGGTAGCGCCGTGGGCGCAGTCGACCACCAGCTTGAGGCCGGCGAAATCGGTGCTGCTCGGCACGCTGCTCTTGCAGAACTCGATGTAGCGACCGGCCGCATCGTTGATGCGCGAGACCTTGCCCAGCTTGCTCGATTCGACCACGGTCATCGGCTGGTCGAGCAACTCTTCGATCATCAGCTCGACTTCATCCGGCAGCTTGGTGCCTTGGCCGGAGAAGAACTTGATGCCGTTGTCGTCATGGGGGTTGTGCGAGGCACTGATGACGATGCCCGCTTCGGCATGGAAGGTGCGGGTCAGGTAGGCGATGGCCGGGGTCGGCATCGGCCCCAGCAGCATCACATCGGCGCCGGCGGCGGAAAGGCCTGCTTCCAGAGCCGACTCGAACATGTAGCCGGAAATGCGCGTGTCTTTACCCACCAGCACCCGGCAGGCACCCTGCTTGCGAAAGGCCATGCCTGCCGCCCAACCGAGCTTGAGCATGAAGTCAGGGGTGATGGGGTATTCGCCGACACGGCCACGAATACCGTCGGTACCAAAATATTTTCTGCTCATAGATGCTCCATCACTCTTATTCGGCGGCTTGCACCGCAGCAATCATCCGCACTACATCGGCGGTTTCGGCGACATCGTGAACGCGCAGTATGCTCGCACCCTTGGTCATCGCCAGCGCAGCCAGGGCCAGGCTGCCATAGAGCCGCTCACCGACCGGACGGCCCAGGGCCAGGCCGATCATGCTCTTGCGTGAAACGCCCACCAGCAACGGACGCCCCAAGCGGTAGAGCGCGTCCATGTGCTTGAACAGGCTGAGGTTGTGCTCGAGGGTCTTGGCAAAGCCGAAACCCGGATCAAGGATGATCCGTTCGGCCTCGATGCCCACGGCCGCACACGCAGCCATTCGCTCTTCAAGATAGCTCGCCACCTCGGCGGTGACATCCTGGTATTGAGGATCGTCCTGCATGTCGCCGGGCTCACCGCGCATGTGCATCAGGCACACCGGCAAACCAGTGGCTGCCGCAGCATCCAGGGCGCCATCACGACTGAGCGAGCGCACATCGTTGATCAACCCGGCACCAAGCCTGGCCGACTCGCGGATTACGGCTGGCGTCGAGGTATCGACCGAGATGATCACATCGAGTTCGCGATTGATCGCTTCGACGATAGGCGCGACACGCTCCAGCTCTTCCAGTGCCGACACCGCGCGAGCGCCTGGGCGAGTGGACTCACCACCGACATCAACCAGGGTTGCGCCGGCAGCCACCATCGCCTCGGCGTGGCGCAAGGCCGCATCACGCTGGGTGAAGCGACCGCCATCGGAGAAGGAATCGGGGGTGATATTGAGGATACCCATGACATGGGTACGGGACAAATCAAGAACCCGGTTGCCGCAAGGCAACCGGGTCGGGTACTGCTGTGAGGTCATATATGCCCTTAGACTTGCGCCGCTGGACCGCCGATCGGCGACTCTGGGCGTGGAGCCGAGGCATCTGGAGTGCCTGATCCACCTTCCCAGTCACGCGGCTCGCGTGGCTCGCGACCGGCCATGATGTCGTCGATCTGATCGGCATCGATGGTCTCGTACTTCATCAGCGCGTCGGCCATGGCGTCGAGCTTGTCGCGGTTCTCGGTGAGGATCTGCTTGGCCGTGGCATAGCACTGGTCAATGATGCTGCGTACTTCGGAGTCGATCAGCTTGGCGGTTTCACCGGAGACGCTGGCGTGCTGGGAACCGGCGCTGCGACCGAGGAACACCTCGCCCTCTTCTTCGGCATACATCAAAGGACCCAGTTTTTCCGACAGCCCCCACTTGGTGACCATGTTGCGGGCAATCTGGCTGGCCCGCATGATGTCGTTGGAGGCACCGGTGGTGACGCCATCGAAGCCCAGGGTCATTTCTTCGGCGATACGGCCGCCGTACAGCGAGCAGATCTGGCTGATCAGCGCGCGCTTGGACAGGCTGTAACGGTCTTCCTCAGGCAGGAACATGGTTACACCCAGTGCCCGGCCGCGAGGGATGATCGACACCTTATAGACCGGATCGTGCTCGGGTACGACGCGACCGACAATGGCATGGCCAGCTTCGTGATAAGCAGTGTTCTGCTTCTCTTTCTCGGACATGACCATGGTCTTGCGCTCGGCGCCCATCATGATCTTGTCTTTGGCCAGCTCGAACTCTTTCATCTCGACCACGCGCTTGCCGCCACGGGCAGCGAACAACGAGGCTTCGTTGACCAGGTTGGCGAGGTCGGCACCGGAGAAGCCCGGGGTACCACGGGCAATAACGGCTGGATTGACGTTGTCACCAATCGGCACCTTGCGCATGTGCACCTTGAGGATCTGCTCACGACCGCGGATATCCGGCAGGCCAACGACAACCTGACGGTCGAAACGGCCTGGACGCAGCAGCGCCGGGTCGAGTACGTCTGGACGGTTGGTCGCGGCGATGACGATGATGCCGTCGTTCATTTCGAAGCCGTCCATCTCTACCAGCAACTGGTTGAGGGTCTGCTCGCGTTCGTCGTGACCGCCACCCATGCCGGCGCCACGATGGCGACCGACGGCGTCGATTTCGTCGATGAAGATGATGCACGGTGCGTGTTTCTTGGCCTGCTCGAACATGTCGCGAACACGGCTGGCACCGACACCGACGAACATCTCGACGAAGTCGGAACCGGAGATGGTGAAGAACGGCACCTTGGCTTCGCCGGCAATGGCCTTGGCCAGCAGGGTTTTACCGGTACCTGGCGGGCCGACCATCAGCACGCCGCGCGGAATACGACCGCCCAGGCGCTGGAATTTGCCCGGATCGCGCAGGAACTCAACCAGCTCGCCGACTTCTTCTTTAGCTTCGTCGCAACCGGCAACGTCGGCCAGGGTAGTTTTTACCTGGTCTTCGGAGAGCAGGCGCGCCTTGCTCTTGCCGAAGCTCATCGGCCCGCCCTTGCCACCGGCGCCGCCCTGCATCTGGCGCATGAAGAACATGAATACGGCAATGATGACCAGGATCGGGAAGCTGGCGACCAGCAGCTGGGTCCAGATGCTCTGTTGCTCTGGCTGCTTGCCTTCAACCACGACGTGGTTGTCGACCAGATCACCGATCAGGCCGTTGTCCTGAATGGCCGGACGGATGGTCTTGAAGCTGTCGCCATCGGTGCGTTTACCGGTAATGACGTAGCCGTCGACCGCAACGCGCTCGACCTTGCCATCCTTGACCTGCTGAATGAAGTCGGAATAGTTGAGGGTCTGCGGCTCATTCGGGCTGGAGAAGTTGTTCATCACCGTCACCAGGACAGCCGCGATGATCAACCACAGGATCAAGTTCTTTGCCATATCGTTCAATTAGCTACCCTCTGAAGCCGGCTGACGGCGCAGCCGTGCCTCGCATGATATTCACCGGCTTAACTTACTACATAACCTACACATCTGCAGGCGCCGTCTGTAACCCTTTGTGAAACCTAGACTACACGAAGTACATCCAGGTCAGGCAGGAGAGCCGATTGGAAAAAACTATCGGACACCCTGGAAGCCGCCGGCCTGACGCCCCTACTCGCCGCGATACCCCCGCGCCAGCAAGTACTGCTCGCGGGAGCGGTCCCGCGAAGAATCAGGCTTGAGCATCTGGACCTTGTCGAATTTCTGACGAGCGTCCTTGAGGTATACGTCAAACCCTTCGCCCTGGAAAATTTTGATCAAAAAATCACCACCCGGTTTGAGTACCCGGGTCGCCAGATCAAGGGCCAGCTCACAGAGAAACATGGCCTTGGGAATATCCACGGCAGGCGTACCACTCATATTGGGGGCCATATCGGAAATCACAAGGTCTACGTGTGAATTACCCACTGCTTCGAGAATCTGCGCCAGCACTTCATCCTGGGTAAAGTCGCCCTGGATGAAGGTAACGTCGGGAATGCTGTCCATTTCGAGGATATCGGAGGCGATCAAACGGCCCTGACCACCGATCAGACGACTGGTCACCTGCGACCAGCCACCGGGCGCCGCGCCGAGGTCGACGACACTCATGCCGGGGCGGATAATCCGGTACTTTTCCTGGATTTCCAGCAATTTATAGCTCGCACGCGAGCGATAACCATCCTTTTGCGCTTTTTTAACGTAAGGATCGTTGAAGTGTTCTTTCAGCCAGCCAAGGCTTGTCTTGGAACGCGCCATTGGGCACCTCGATGATAAGGGTCGTGATTAACTGGGCGGATCCACGGGCCCTCGGGTAAAATGGCCGCCATTTTTACAGAATCAGACAAAGGGTCAGATTATGCCGCTCAATAACGAGCAGAAGAAACAGTACAAATCCATTGGCCACGATCTGAAACCAGTTCTGATTGTGGCAGGCAATGGGCTGACTGAAGGGGTTATCGCCGAACTCGAACGCGCCCTGGCCGATCACGAGCTGATCAAGGTCGAAATTCGCTCCGAAGACCGCGAAGAACGTGCCGCCGCAATCGCCGCGCTGTGCAAGGCCGGCCGCGCCGAACTGGTACAGACCATCGGCAAGAAGGCGCTGATCTATCGCCGCAATCCACAGCCGAACAAACAGCTGTCGAACATCCACCGTTACAAGTGATGTTCGCCGCGGTCAGTGGCGCGCCTTGCGCGCCCTGCCCGGCACGGGCTGCATGACCAGCAACAAGCCGGTCAGGCCCAGCACCAGGTAGCAGAACAGCTGCCAGCGCAACTCCTCCGGCATGCCCACGCGCAAGGCGAAATACACCACGCACGCCAGCATCGCCATCGACAGCAATTGCCCCCGCATATCCCGCCACAGACTGGCCAGGCCCTGCGCCTGCATCAGCACCAATGCCTGCACGCCTGCGCAAAACGCCGCAAACGCGACCAGCAACGATGCCATCAGGCTGCCGATATCCTCGATCAGCAGCGGCGCCAGGCCAATCTTGCCCAACGCCGGCAGCAAACCGAAATGCAACATCCACAGGCCGCCAACCCAGAACACCTGGGTCAGTTGCCAGATCACCGCGGCCGCGGCAAAGCCGCGGCGTCGGTCAGATGTGTTTGACTTCGACAATCTCGTACTCGACCGTACCGCTTGGCGTCTTGATCACCACGGTATCGCCCTCTTCCTTGCCGATGATGGCGCGGGCGATCGGCGCACCGACCGAGAGCTTGCCGTTCTTGACGTCCGCCTCGTCCTCGCCAACGATCTGGTAGCTCACCTCTTCGTCGGTTTCGGTGTTGGCCAACACTACGGTGGTGCCGAAAATCACTTTGCCGGTATGGGCAATGGTGGTGACGTCGATCACCACCGAGTTCTGCAGACGGCCTTCGATATCGCGGATACGCGCCTCGACCATACCCTGCTCTTCACGGGCAGCGTGGTACTCGGCGTTTTCCTTGAGGTCGCCCAGCTCACGGGCCTCACCAATGGCCTGGCTCAGGCGCGGACGCTCGGTCTTGCTCAGGAACAGGTGCTCTTCCTCCAGGGCGCGAGCGCCCTGGACGGTCATCGGGTACTTGGTAATGCTCATGCTTTGAGTCCTGCATGCAGATCCTGCAAGCGGCGAACGGTCTTTTCCGGACCAAATTTCAGCGCTTCGCAGATGGCTTCACCGGCCGCAATGGTGGTGGTGCAGTAGATCTTGTGCTGCAACGCATTGCGACGAATCGAGTAGGAGTCGGCGATCGACTGACGACCTTCGGTGGTGTTGATGATCAGCGACACTTCGTCGTTCTTGATCATGTCGACCACGTGCGGACGACCTTCGGTCACCTTGTTCACGCGACGCACTTTCAGGCCAGCCGCTTCGATGACCTTGGCGGTACCGACGGTGGCAACCACTTCGAAGCCCAGGGCGATCAGGTCGCGGGCAACGCCGGCCACTTGTGGCTTGTCGTCGTCACGCACGCTGATGAACGCGGTACCGCCAGTCGGCAGCACTTCGCTGGCACCCATCTGGGCCTTGGCGAAGGCTTCACCGAAGCTGTCGCCGACACCCATGACTTCACCGGTGGATTTCATCTCAGGGCCGAGGATCGGGTCAACACCCGGGAACTTGGCGAACGGGAACACCGCTTCCTTGACGCTGTAGAAGTTAGGAATGATTTCCTTGGTGAAGCCGATTTCCTTCAGCGATTTACCAGCCATGACGCGCGCGGCAATCATCGCCAGCGAGGTGCCGATGCACTTGGAGACGAACGGTACGGTACGCGAGGCGCGCGGGTTGACTTCGATCACGTAGATCTTGTCGCCCTGCAGGGCCAGCTGCACGTTCATCAGGCCGACAACGCCCAGCTCCAGGGCCATTTTCTTGACCTGTTCGCGGACTTCGTCCTGCACATGGGCCGGCAGCGAGTACGGTGGCAGCGAGCACGCCGAGTCACCGGAGTGAACGCCGGCTTGTTCGATGTGCTGCATGATCGCGCCGATCACCACATCGGTGCCGTCGCAGACCGCATCCACGTCCATCTCGATGGCGCAGTTGAGGAAGTGGTCGAGCAGCACCGGGCTGTCGTTGGACACCTGCACCGCTTCACGCAGGTAGCGCTTGAGCTCGTCCAGCTCGTAGACGATCTCCATGGCGCGGCCGCCCAGTACGTAGGACGGGCGAACCACCAGCGGGTAACCGATCACGCCGGCAGCACGAATCGCTTCGTCTTCGCTGCGCACGGTGGCGTTTGGCGGCTGCAGCAGGTTCAGGCGCTGAACCATCTGCTGGAAACGCTCGCGGTCTTCGGCGCGGTCGATGGCGTCCGGGCTGGTACCGATGATCGGCACGCCGGCTTCTTCCAGGGCGCGGGCCAGTTTCAGCGGGGTCTGGCCGCCGTAATGGACGATCACGCCTTTGGGCTTCTCGACGCGAACCACTTCCAGCACGTCTTCCAGGGTCAGCGGCTCGAAGTACAGGCGGTCGGAAGTGTCGTAGTCGGTGGAGACGGTTTCCGGGTTGCAGTTGACCATGATGGTCTCGTAACCGTCTTCACGCAGGGCCAGTGCCGCGTGCACGCAGCAGTAGTCGAACTCGATACCCTGGCCGATACGGTTAGGACCGCCACCGAGGATCATGATCTTGTCACGGGTCGACGGCTTGGCCTCGCACTCTTCCTCATAGGTCGAGTACAGGTAGGCGGTGTCGGTGGCGAACTCGGCGGCGCAGGTGTCGACGCGTTTGTAGACCGGGAACACTTCCAGCTTGTGGCGGTGACGACGCAGGTTCTTGTCGGTGATACCCAGCAGCTTGGCCAGACGCTGGTCAGAGAAGCCCTTTCGCTTCAGACGCAGCATCAGGTCCTTGTCGATCGCCGACAGGGCCAGGGTCTTGACCTTCTCTTCTTCCTTGATCAGGTCTTCCATCTGCACCAGGAACCAGTGATCGATACCGGTCAGGGCGAAGATTTCGTCGCAGGTCATGCCCGAACGCATGGCGTCGGCGACGTACCAGATGCGCTCGGCGCCCGGCACGGTCAGCTCGCGCTTGAGGATGCTGGCAGCGTCAGGGCTGGCCAGGTCGACTTTCGGGTCCAGGCCGCAAACGCCAACTTCCAGGCCGCGCAGGGCTTTCTGCAGCGATTCCTGGAAGGTCCGGCCGATGGCCATGACTTCACCCACGGATTTCATCTGGGTGGTCAGGCGGGCGTCGGCTTTCGGGAATTTCTCGAAGGCGAAACGCGGCAGCTTGGTGACGACGTAGTCGATCGACGGCTCGAAGGACGCCGGGGTACGGCCGCCGGTGATGTCGTTCTGCAGCTCGTCGAGGGTGTAACCGACGGCCAGCTTGGCGGCGATCTTGGCGATCGGGAAGCCGGTGGCTTTCGAGGCCAGCGCCGAGGAACGGGAAACCCGCGGGTTCATCTCGATCACGACCATGCGGCCGGTGTCCGGGCAGATACCGAACTGCACGTTGGAACCGCCGGTCTCGACACCGATTTCACGCAGCACCGCCAGCGAGGCGTTGCGCATGATCTGGTATTCCTTGTCGGTCAGGGTCTGTGCTGGCGCCACGGTGATCGAGTCACCGGTGTGCACGCCCATCGGGTCGAAGTTCTCGATCGAGCAGACGATGATGCAGTTGTCCTTTTTGTCGCGGACCACTTCCATCTCGTACTCTTTCCAGCCGATCAGCGATTCGTCGATCAGCAGCTCTTTGGTTGGCGACAGGTCCAGACCACGGGCGCAGATTTCTTCGAATTCTTCACGGTTGTAGGCGATGCCGCCACCGGTGCCGCCCATGGTGAAGGACGGACGGATGATGCACGGGAAGCCGAGCTTCTCGAGCACCGCGTTGGCCTCTTCCATGCTGTGGGCGATGCCGGAGCGCGGGCACTCAAGGCCAATGGCCTTCATGGCGGTGTCGAAGCGCGAACGGTCTTCAGCCTTGTCGATGGTGTCGGCGTTGGCGCCGATCATCTCTACGCCGAACTTTTCCAGAACGCCTTCGCGCTCCAGGTCCAGGGCGCAGTTCAGGGCAGTCTGGCCACCCATGGTCGGCAGCAGCGCGTCAGGACGCTCCTTCTCGATGATCTTGGCAACGGTCTGCCACTTGATCGGCTCGATGTAGGTGGCGTCGGCCATGGCCGGGTCGGTCATGATGGTGGCCGGGTTGGAGTTCACCAGGATGACGCGGTAACCCTCTTCGCGCAGGGCTTTACAAGCCTGGGCGCCGGAGTAGTCGAATTCGCAGGCCTGGCCGATCACGATCGGGCCAGCGCCGAGAATCAGGATGCTTTTGATGTCTGTACGTTTTGGCATGGGTTGTCACTCAATTCCGCAGGTCAGTCGGCAAGCCGCATTGAACAATCTTGGGGGCGGCACCTGAACGCGGCTTGCACCGGTCCAGGGCCTTCTCGCCAGATGCTCAGCGGCGCTTGGCCATGGCATCGATGAAACGGTCGAACAGTGGCGCGACGTCGGTCGGGCCCGGGCTGGCTTCAGGGTGGCCCTGGAAGCTGAACGCGCTCTTGTCGGTGCGCTCGATACCCTGCAGGGTACCGTCGAACAGCGACTTGTGGATGGCGCGCACGTTGCCCGGCAGGGTCGCTTCGTCAACCGCAAAGCCGTGGTTCTGGCTGGTGATCATGACCACGCCGGTGTCCAGGTCCTGGACCGGGTGGTTGGCGCCGTGGTGACCATGACCCATTTTCACGGTCTTGGCACCGGAGGCCAGGGCCAGCAACTGGTGGCCCAGGCAGATGCCGAATACCGGGATCTCGGTTTCGAGGATGTCCTTGATCGCCTGGATCGCGTAGTCGCAAGGCTCCGGATCGCCAGGGCCGTTGGACAGGAACACGCCATCAGGGTTGAGTGCCAGAACTTCGCTGGCCGGGGTTTGCGCCGGCACTACGGTCAGGCGGCAACCGCGGGCAACCAGCATGCGCAGGATGTTCAGCTTGACGCCGAAGTCGTAGGCAACCACGTGGTAAGGCAGCTCGGACGCCTCGATTGTGGCGTGGCTGTCGGTCTTCAGCTCCCAGACGCTGGAGCGCCATTCGTAGCTGCTCTTGGTGCTGACGACTTTCGCCAGGTCCATGCCCTTCAGGCCCGGAAAACCGCGAGCGGCGGCGATTGCAGCCTCTTCGCTGATGTTGTCGCCGGCGAGGATGCAGCCGTTCTGCGCGCCCTTCTCACGCAGGATGCGGGTCAGGCGACGGGTGTCGATACCTGCAATCGCCACTACGTTGTTGGCCTTGAGGTAATCAGGCAGGGATTGCTTGTTGCGCCAGTTGCTCGCGATCAGAGGCAGGTCGCGAATCACCAGGCCCGCCGACCAGACGCGGTCGGACTCGGCGTCTTCCGGCGTGGTGCCGGTGTTGCCGATGTGCGGGTAAGTCAGGGTAACGATTTGCTGCGCATAGGAAGGGTCAGTCAGGATTTCCTGATAGCCGGTCATTGCGGTGTTAAACACCACCTCACCAACGGTTTGTCCGTCGGCTCCAATGGCTTCACCGCGAAAAATGCTGCCATCGGCAAGGGCGAGTATGGCTGGCTTAGTCAAGAAGACCTCCCGTAAATCAAGCCTGAAGGGGCGATCGCAGGTTGCAAAAAAGCGGAATGACGTATAGACACGTCACCCCGCTTTCTTCGTCGAATTATCTGCGCGCTTTTAGTGGACACACTAAAGCTGTAGCTTACAGAAAAACGCTTTTTTGGTCTACCACTGATGTGCCTGAAAGGCGCAGGAATGCGACAGGGCGCACTGGGAGGGTCTTGTGGGAGCGGGCTTGACCCGCGATTGCGGCGTGACAGACAAACCGCAATCGCGGGTCAAGCCCGCTCCCACAGGGGATACAGCGCAGGTCAACGCAGGTCGAGCACGTCCTGCATGTCGTACAAGCCAGGCTCGCGCCCGTCCAGCCACAGCGCGGCACGTACCGCACCCTTGGCGAAGGTCATGCGACTGGAGGCCTTGTGGGTGATCTCCAGGCGCTCACCTTCGGCAGCGAACAGCACGGTGTGGTCACCAACCACATCGCCAGCGCGCACAGTGGCAAAACCGATGGTCTTGCGATCACGGGCGCCGGTCTGGCCTTCACGGCCATACACCGCCACTTCCTGCAGGTCACGGCCCAGGGCATTGGCAACCACTTCACCCATGCGCAGCGCGGTACCCGACGGCGCATCGACCTTGTGCCGGTGGTGCGCCTCGATGATCTCGATATCGACGTCATCGCCCAGCACCCGCGCCGCCATGTCCAGCAACTTGAGGCTGAGGTTGACGCCAACGCTGAAGTTGGCGGCGAAGACGATAGGAATGTCCTTGCCCGCCTCGGCCAGCAGTTGCTTTTCTTCGACCGAGAAACCGGTGGTGCCGATGATCATCGCCTTGCCTGCCTTGCGGCAGAACGCCAGGTTCTTCAGGGTCACCGAGGGGTGAGTGAAGTCGATCAGCACGTCGAACTCGTCGGCAACCTTGGCCAGGTCGTCCGACAGCAACACACCGATTCGGCCCAGCGCCGCCAGTTCACCGGCATCAGCGCCGACCAGCGAACTGTCCGGGCGATCGATCGCTGCGGTCAGCCCGGCACCCGGGGTTTGCTGCACCGCTTCGATCAGGGTCTTGCCCATGCGCCCTGCAGCGCCCATTACCGCTATACGTCGCATGCCCTATTCCTTCTTACAGATCGCCGAAGAAGCGTTTCACGCCTTCGAACCAGCCATTGGCTTTCGGCGAGTGGGAACTGTCGCCTTCCAGCGAATCACGCAGCTCTTCGAGCAGCTCACGCTGGCGACGGCTGAGGTTGACCGGGGTTTCCACCGCAACCCGGCACATCAGGTCACCGGCACCACCACCGCGAACCGGTGCCACACCTTTGCCGCGCAGACGGAACTGCTTGCCGGTCTGGGTGCCTTCCGGGATCTTCAGCTTGACCCGGCCATCGAGGGTCGGCACTTCCAGCTCGCCACCCAGGGCAGCGTCGGTGTAGCTGATCGGCACTTCACAGTACAGGTGCTTGCCGTCGCGCTGGAAAATCGGGTGCTCACGCACGTTGATGACAACGTACAGGTCGCCAGTCGGGCCGCCGTGCGAACCGGCTTCACCTTCACCGGACAGACGAATACGGTCGCCGGTATCAACGCCAGCCGGGACCTTGACCGACAGCGTCTTGTACTCTTCGATGCGCCCTTCGCCGTGGCACGAATCGCACGGATCGGTGATGATCTTGCCCTGGCCGTGGCAGCGCGGGCAGGTCTGCTGGACCGAGAAGAAGCCCTGCTGCATGCGCACCTGGCCGATACCGCCACAGGTCGGGCAGGTCGACGGCGACGAGCCTTTCTTGGCCCCGGAACCGTCGCACGGCTTGCAGTTGACCAGCGTCGGCACACGGATATTGACCGTGGTGCCGCGCACGGCTTCTTCCAGGTTCAGTTCCAGGGTGTAGCGCAGGTCGCTGCCACGCTGGGCGCCACCGCGCGAACCACCACGGCCACCGCCGAAGAAATCGCTGAACACATCGCCGAAGATATCCGAGAAGTTCGCGCCGCCGAAACCGGCACCGCCGCCACCCATGCTCGGATCCACGCCGGCATGACCATACTGGTCATAGGCCGCACGCTTGCTGGCATCGGAGAGCACTTCGTAAGCCTCGTTGGCTTCCTTGAATTTCTCTTCCGAGTCCTTGTCATCAGGATTACGGTCCGGGTGATGCTTCATCGCCAGGCGGCGATAGGCCTTCTTCAAGTCCGCTTCACTGGAGCCGCGCTCAACTCCCAGAACTTCGTAATAGTCACGCTTTGCCATAAGTCTTTGCACTCTTGAGGACGCTCGGCAAACCTCTGCGCATTCCGCGCTGTGCCGCCAGCACCCGCCTTACCTGCCCCACGGGCAGCTGACAGATGCTGTAAAAATTCGGGTATTGCAGACACGCCAACGCGGGAGCAAGCCCCCGCGCGGCGACATCCTACCAGCCAACCATCAATAAACAGTCAACTGGCCGACAACCTGTAGCAATTACTTGTTGTCTTTGACTTCTTCAAACTCGGCATCGACGACGTCGTCGTGCTTGGCTTCCGCCTCAGCTTGCTGAGCGCCACCCTGAGGCTGTTCAGCCGACTGCTCGGCGTACATCTTCTGGGCAACCGGAGCCGAGACCTTCGACAGCTCTTCGACTTTAGCGTCGATGGCAGCCTTGTCGTCGCCCTTGATGGCGGCTTCCAGGGCAACCACAGCCGCTTCGATCGCGGTTTTCTCGTCGGCAGTGACCTTGTCACCAGCGTCAACGACCATCTTGCGAGTCGAGTGAACCAGTGCATCACCCTGGTTACGGGCAGCGGCCAGCTCTTCGAACTTGCGGTCTTCTTCCGAGTTCGCTTCAGCGTCGCGGATCATCTGCTGAATTTCTTCATCAGACAGACCGGAGTTGGCCTTGATCACGATCGACTGGGTCTTGCCAGTGGCCTTGTCTTTGGCGCCGACGTGCAGGATGCCGTTGGCGTCGATGTCGAAGGTCACTTCGATTTGTGGCACACCACGTGGAGCAGGTGGAATGTCGGCCAGGTCGAACTTGCCCAGGGACTTGTTCTGTGCAGCCTGCTTACGCTCACCTTGCAGCACGTGAATGGTCACGGCGCCCTGGTTGTCATCGGCAGTCGAGAACACTTGCGACTTCTTGGTCGGAATAGTGGTGTTCTTCTCGATCAGCGCGGTCATCACGCCGCCCATGGTTTCGATACCCAGGGTCAGCGGGCTGACGTCCAGCAGCAATACGTCCTTGACGTCACCGGCCAGTACCGCACCCTGGATGGCAGCACCCATGGCAACCGCTTCGTCCGGGTTGACGTCTTTACGCGCTTCTTTGCCGAAGAAGTCGGTAACCGCTTTTTGCACCAGCGGCATACGGGTCTGACCGCCGACCAGGATCACGTCGTCGATCTTGCTGACGTCGATACCGGCGTCTTTCATGGCGATGCGGCATGGCTCGATGGTGCGCTGAACCAGGTCTTCTACCAGCGATTCCAGCTTGGCGCGGGAGATCTTCACGTTCAGGTGCTTAGGACCGGTGGCGTCTGCAGTGATGTACGGCAGGTTGACGTCGGTCATCTGGCTCGAAGACAGCTCGATCTTGGCCTTTTCAGCGGCTTCTTTCAGACGCTGCATGGCCAGCGGGTCACCCTTGAGGTTCATGCCGCTTTCTTTCTTGAACTCGTCGACGAGGTAGTCGATCAGGCGGATGTCGAAGTCTTCACCACCGAGGAAAGTGTCGCCGTTGGTGGCCAGAACTTCGAACTGGTGCTCGCCATCGACTTCGGCGATTTCGATTACCGAAACGTCGAAGGTACCGCCACCCAGGTCATAAACGATCACGGTGTGATCGCCCTTGGCCTTGTCCATGCCATAGGCCAGCGCAGCCGCGGTCGGCTCGTTGATGATCCGCTTGACGTCCAGACCGGCGATACGGCCGGCGTCTTTGGTGGCCTGGCGCTGGCTGTCGTTGAAGTAGGCCGGAACGGTGATCACCGCTTCGGTCACTGGCTCGCCGAGGTAGTCTTCGGCGGTCTTCTTCATTTTTTTCAGGATTTCAGCCGAGATTTGTGGCGGCGCCATTTTCTGGCCGTTCACTTCAACCCAGGCGTCGTTGTTGTCAGCTTTGACAATTTTGTACGGAACCATCTGGATGTCTTTCTGCACCACTTCTTCTTCGAAGCGACGACCGATCAGACGTTTTACCGCGTACAGGGTGTTGTGCGGGTTGGTGACCGCCTGGCGCTTGGCCGACTGGCCAACCAGGATTTCGCCGTCGTTGGCGTAGGCGATGATCGACGGCGTGGTACGAGCGCCTTCGGCGTTCTCGATGACCTTGACGTTGCCGTTTTCCAGAATGGAGACACAGGAGTTGGTGGTCCCCAGGTCGATACCGATGATTTTACCCATGTTAACTCTCCCGAAACTTGAATTTGGTTGCCGCAGCAGTGGTGGCTAACTGCGGTAATACTTGAATGCTTGACACCTAGATGGGGGCGCCGAAAACGATTTCAAGCCTGCTCGTCAATCGACGGCGAAACCGCTGCCGGGGCCTTGCTGACCACGACCATGGCCGGGCGCAGCAGGCGACCGTTGAGCTGGTAGCCCTTCTGGAACACCTTGAGCACGCTGTTGGGCTCGACCTCGGCGCTTTCCTGCATGGCCATCGCCTGATGGTGCTCGGCATTGAACGGTTCGCCGTGCGGGTCGATGGCCTCGAGGTTGTAGCGCTTGAGGGTGTCGTGGAACATCTTCAGGGTCAGCTCGATACCTTCGCGCATCGGGCGAATGCTCTCGTCGTCGGGGCTGGACAGTTCCAGGCCGCGCTCGAGGCTGTCGATGACCGGCAGCAGGTCACCGGCGAATTTTTCCAGGGCGAACTTGTGCGCCTTTTCTACGTCCTGCTCGGCGCGGCGGCGCACGTTCTGCAGGTCGGCGGCGGTGCGCAGGGATTGATCCTGGGCCGCCGCCAGCTGCTCTTCGAGCACCTGCACGCGGGCGCTCAGCTCTTGGTCGCCAGTCGCTTCGGCGTTCAGATTCTGTTCATCCAGCTGTTCGTCAGCCATAAAATCTCTCCTCTCGAATAAGGTCTGCGAGCATTACTCGCGCGTCTGCCGGCTATATGGGGTCGCAAAACCCAGGTTCAAGGGCCGGCAACACAGCTTGTACACATTCGCTCATAACCCAGCGCAATCAGAACCGCGCCGCGATTACCAAATTGAACTAAACATCAGCATTGTCAGTGGATTTAAAAACACTGTATAAATAACCAGACCTAACGCCTGGGAGCCGCCCCAATGCTGGTGCACCTGTCCGTACACAACTACGCCATCGTCGAACACCTGGACCTCGAGCTCGCCCGCGGGATGAGCGTCATCACCGGTGAAACCGGGGCCGGCAAATCGATCATGCTCGACGCCCTGGGCCTGACCCTGGGCGATCGCGCCGACAGTGGCGTGGTGCGCCCAGGGGCCGACAAGGCCGACATCCTTGCCACCTTCGACCTGGTCGACATCCCCGAGGCGCGCATTTGGCTCGCCGAACGCGACCTCGACAGCGACGGCCCTTGCATCCTGCGCCGGGTGATCACCGCCGAAGGCCGTAGCCGTGGCTATATCAACGGCACGCCCTGCCCGCTCGGCGACCTCAAGGCCCTGGGCGAGCTGCTGATCGACATCCACAGCCAGCACGAACACCAGTCACTGCTGAAAACCGACACGCATCGGCGCCTGCTCGATGAATACGCCGGTGCCACCGACCTCGCCCGCCAGGTCCAGCTTGCCGCCCAGCGCTGGCGCCAGACCCGCCAGGAGCTGGAGCGGCTGTCCAATTCCGGCGATGAGCAGCGCGCGCAGCACCAGCTGCTCAGCTATCAGCTCGAAGAACTCGACAACCTTGGCCTGGGCGAGAACGAGCTGGAACTGCTGGAGCAGGAACACAAGAACCTGACCAACGCCGAAGCACTGTTCGGCATCTGCCGCCAGGTCATCGACCACTGCAGCGAGAACGACTCGGGCAACGTGCTCAATGCCCTGACCGCCAGCCTCAACCGCCTGACCGCCGTGCACAACGCGCCCAAGGCCCTGGGCGAGGCGGCCAGCATGATTGCCAGTGCGCAGATCCAGGTAGAAGAAGCAGTTGGCGAGCTGAACCGCTTCCTCGACAACTTCGACGCCGACCCGGCGCGCCTGCAGCAGCTCGAAGAGCGCCTCGACACCATCTATACCCTCGCCCGCAAACACCGGGTGCACCCCACCGAGCTGGCTGGCCTGCAACTGCGCCTGATGGAGGAGCTGGAGAACCTCAACGCCAACGACGAATCGATCGAGCGCCTGAGTGAAGAACTGGCCGCCTATGCCCGCCACTACCAGGACAAGGCCGGCGAACTGAGCGCCCTGCGCCAGCAAGCCGCCAGCCAGCTGGCCCGTGCGGTGGAGCAGGAAATCCAGCGCCTGGGCATGCCAGGCGGGCGTTTCAGCATCGAGCTGCGGCCCAACAGCAGCGACGAACTGCAACCCCAGGGCCTGGAGCAGGTCGAGCTGCTGGTCAGCGCCAACCCCGGGCAGCCGCTCAAGGCCCTGGCCAAGGTGGCTTCCGGTGGCGAGCTGTCGCGGATCAGCCTGGCGATCCAGGTGATTACTGCACAGACCTCGCGCATCCCGACCCTGGTGTTCGACGAAGTCGACGTCGGCATCGGCGGGCCAACGGCAGAGATCGTCGGCCAGCTGCTGCGCCGCCTGGGCGAGCGCGGCCAGGTGCTGACCGTCACTCACTTGCCGCAAGTGGCTGCCCAGGGCCATCATCACCTGTTCGTGCACAAGGTGCGCGACAGCGATGCCACCCACACCGCAGTGGCCAACCTGGGCAAGCGCGAGCGCGTTGAAGAGGTTGCACGCATGCTCGGCGGCATCGACCTGACCAAGGAATCCCTGGCCCACGCCCGCAAGATGGTGGTCACCAGCAAGGCCTGAAACGCGCAGCTATAAAAAGCTGCCAGCCAGAAAGCACGAAGGCGACCCCAGGGTCGCCTTCAGTACATATGCAGCAATGTAATAATTGCTTACTTTTTCTTGCGTACGTACAGGACCAGATTGTGGTCCACCAGCTCGAAACCGTGCTCTTCCACGATTTGCTTCTGGCGCTTCTCGATTTCACTGTCGAAGAACTCGATGACTTCGCCGGAATCGACGTTGACCATGTGATCGTGGTGACCACCGTCAGCCAGCTCGAACACGGCGTGGCCGCCATCGAAGTTGTGGCGCACGACCAGGCCTGCGGCTTCGAACTGGGTCAGAACACGGTAAACCGTGGCCAGACCGACGTCCTCGCCTGCCTCCATCAGCGCTTTGTAGACATCCTCAGCACTCATGTGACGCTGCTCGGTAGAGTCGAGCATCTGTAGAATTTTCACTCGAGGCAGTGTCACCTTGAGACCGGCTTTGCGCAGTTCGCTATTTTCAACCATGGTCAGCTTTCTCGCCGATGCTGCTTCGCAGCTTCTCTGAATACGGGTATGATCGGGGTTTACGTTGTCCAGCCAAGATAGTGGAAGTCGCCCACCGATGCAAAACACCAAGCTCTTGCTAACCAGCCTCACCTTCGTGGGACTGCTCGCACTCGCCGGTTGCTCGTTCCCCGGGGTTTACAAAATCGACATCCAGCAGGGCAATGTCGTCACGCAAGACATGATAGACCAATTGCGCCCCGGAATGACCCGTCGGCAAGTACGGTTTATCATGGGCAACCCGCTGATCCAGGATACGTTCCACACCAATCGCTGGGATTACCTGTACAGCCTGCAGCCTGGCGGCGGTGAGCGCCAACAGGAGCGCATGAGCATCTTCTTCAACGAGAACGATCAGCTCAGCAGCCTGTCCGGCGACTTCATGCCAGGTGTCAGCCGCGACCAGGAAATCCTCGGTGGCAGCGGCGATACGACTGTCAGCCCGACCGGCAGCACCGAACCCGCTGCGCAGGAAAAACCTGCCAAGCCAGGCTCGCTGGAAGACACCATCCAGAAAGACGTCGATACCATCGAGGTTATCCCGGTGCCGGTGCCCGAGCCGCTGGATACTTCGCCGCAGTGATGACGGTATCGAGAGAGCTGATGGCACCGCGATCAGCTCTCTCGTGATGCTTACTTTGATGACATTTAGGCCGCACCGCCACCCAAAACTACTAAAGACTGGATAAGCGCAAGTTATCCACCGCGAAATCGTTTGCGTGACGTTGTGCCAGATGACAGTAAAGGCCAATGCGCATTGCTGATTGAGTCGCAGTGAAGCTTCCCGACAATTTTCGCCAATGCTGACCCATAATAACAGTTCTCGGAATCACACTTACCCCGTTTACAGCAGCCGAAAGCTGCGGAGCTGGATCTAGACTGTTATATTGATAAGCATCCATACTAAAAGTATATCGTCTACCCACTTCCAAGCCGTTAAATGTTTTCGCTAAAAAGACTCCAGCCGATTGTTCGGTAGTAGTGATATTCACCAGTGCCCGGCTGCCACCGACATATTGGACGCTCAGATCACTCCGATCTCCAGCACCTCCCCATTCCCAGCCATTCCAGTTTCCATTTTCAAAGTCCGTCACCTCATCAAATGGCATACGCACTGACAATACAAGCAATGGAAACGCTATCGCTGCGCTCTCCTGCGCACTTCCATCAGTAGTGACTTTACAGGTAAATGTCAGAGTGCTGCCATGCTTCAACACAATCAGATTTTCTCGTCGCAGCAGAGCCTTAAGCCCTTGACTGACCTCGCCAGTAGTTACTGAGTGTGCTTGAAAAACACTAAAACTATAAGCACTACCGTCCAAACGCGTACCGTGGCCGTGCAACCAGACTCGTTGCCCAGGCAAAATAAACCACCACTTCTCGACCGAGATATCAGCATTACCCGAGAAATTACGCAAATCCAGAGTACCTAGCGTCGCCTGCGGTACAAATGGCCTTGGAAGGAGCACAGGCTCTGTAACAATCAAATTGAAAGCTGAGGAAACTTGCGTCTTTTGGCCGCCACGATAAGTGACCGTATAGTTAATCTTCACCGTCTTACCGCTGGCCATGATCACCGCTTCACGCGGCACAAAAAAGTCGACGTAACCCGATCCAGGATTGCCAAGCTTGGCAGTGATCGGCAAACAACTTCCGTCCCCGCGCCGCCAGCACGGCTGGATACTGTGATGCGAGCTCATCCGCTCGTAGCGAACCCGCAACGTCACGCCATCCCGACCGTTGTACACCGTCAGAGTGTTGTCAACCGCTTGCACAATCTGCGGCGCAGGTAGCTGCAAATCGGCCTGTACAACTTGCAGTGACAGCAGAGGAAATTCCCTGGCAGTGGACCTGTCGACTTTTCCATCAAAATTGACCGCGAAGTGCAGCTGTAAATCACTGTGATCCGCCAGTTGCTCAAGCTTATCTCGCGTCAGTAGTGTACCGACGCCATTCGCTAGCCATTCCGCCGTCAATGGCACACCCTCCAGCACTTCGGAGATAGATTCATCGCCATTCTCAAGCTGTCCCGTCACAGTCAACCAGCAGGCCTGGCCAACCTCGGCAAAGTCCCAGAGCTCAACGACTACATCTGCATCGCCGGAGAACGTATTCAGGTCCAGCCGCTGCTCCGTAGCCTGCTCCACGCGCGGGGTCGGCAAAACATCAATATCGAGTACCCGGACCTCCAGCGGCGGCGCCTCCCAAGCTCCACCTTCACGCCAGACTGTGTAGCCAGCGAAGACCTTACCGTTGAAGTTTGCGCTTATTGCTTGAGGGGGAATCCGAAAATTGACAACCTGCGAATCACCGACAATCTGGCACTCTAGCTCTGGTGTCCCCGCCCCCGGCGTCCCCTGCCAGGTGGCGCACACCCGGTCATTGCAGCACATGTTTTCATAGGTTACCTGCAGACTTGCACCCTGTACGGCATTAACCGGATTAAGAACATAATGCCCGGAGCCGCAGTCCGTCGACTCTGGCACAGCAGGCGGTAACAGCGTCAAGTGCGGCTCAGTCAACACAGTAAAGTTTACAAATGGAAAATGCTGAGCGCCCGACAAGTCTGGATTAAGTCGAATGATAAAGTCCATGTGTACCGGCCGATCATGACCAAACTGCTGCAACTTATCCAACGGCAACTCGCGCCGCCAGCCATTACTCACATCAGCTGTAGTAATCAGATCTCCCTCAAACCAGCTGAAGCGTGCATTGGCCCCCAGCAGCGTCAGCGCGACCACCTCCTGACCTTCTTTGATATAAGGCCATGGCGCGATGTAAACATGCGGATTTTTACCACACAACCGCGACAGGTCGAGCCTCCCGTCTGCGGTCATTTCCAGTACTGTGGTCGGGGGATAATCTTCACGGCGCAACTCAAGTCGGTACTCGACCACCGGCGAAGTGAAGCGCTCTTCTTCGCGAACGACTTCACAATAAATACGCACCTTGCCGGTAATGCGCAACGCAAGAAGATCATAGGATACCTGGAACAAGGCGCAGCTCTCATGCTCCACCCAAGGCTCGATTCGCTCGTACTCATCCTCAACGGTTTGCCAATACACATTGATTGTGTCACTTACTTCAAATCCGTCATAACAGACTTTGACCGTCGCGGCATTACCCTGCTGATACTTCATCGGGTAATAGGTTGTACCTTCAGCCCCGACAAGTTCGATGACTGGTTCAAGCTTTATTGATGCGGCCATGGTGAAGTCCCATTCAAGTGTATGTGACTACTCAAGGCCATACCTTCAGCCTTTCACGTCACAGCTAACCTCAATAAGAAATCACCGACTACTGGTAAAAATGCTAGGTCAACTCGACCTCAGAAGGGCGTAAACTGAACACCCAGTCGAAATACTTTAGCGCAGGATTGCTTAACGCTTGGCCTTCTTGAATACCCGAGCAACCTTGGCTGCGCGCTGCTTGCGCACCTCTTTCGGGTCCGCCAGCAAGGGCCGATAAAGCTCAATGCGATCACCCGCCTCAACCTTGTGCGCTTCAGGATTGGCGATCACCCGGCCAAAGACCCCGACCGGGCAGGCCTGAATATCGGCCTCGGGAAAATACGCGGCGATCCCCGACAGTTTTACTGCTTCATTGATAGTCGCACCCGCCGGCACCTCAACACTGAGCAGCACCTGCCGCTCAGCCACGGCATACACCACCTCGACGGTCAGCAAGGCTTCAGACATGGAGCTGCTTGGCACGCTGGCAGAAAGCATCGACAAGAGTGTTGGCGGCCTGGTTGAACAACGGCCCCAAGGTGGCACGCACCAATGGCCCGGCGTAATCGAACGACAGGTCGAGGCTGATCTTGCAGGCTTTCTCGCCCAACGGCTTGAACACCCAGACACCATGCAGCTGGGAAAATGGCCCTTCTTCAAGGTTCATTTCGATGGACTGGCCCGGCACCAGCACATTGCTGGTTACAAACTGCTGGCTCATCCCGCCCTTGGCTACCTCAAGGCGTGCGCGCATGTGCGTGTCGCTTTCTTCGATCACGGTGCTGGACGAACACCAGGGCAGGAACTCCGGGTAGCGCGCGACATCATTGACCAGGTCGTACAGGGCCTGGGCGGGATATGGCAGCAGGGCCGAACGTTGAATATGGGTAGTCATCCAGGGGTCGATTCCAAAGCTGAGCGGCAAACGCAACCCGAATGCCGATGGGCGCCATTGAGCGCATCAAGTGCGCGCATTGTCCGGGATTCACGGCAATGGCTCAAGCGCACCGCTACCCATAGCCGACAGCGCGGCGACTGCCTATAATGCCGCCCCTATGGCTAAACAAAAGAAACATCCGACAGGGACTATCGCGCAGAATAAAAAGGCGCGTCACGATTACTTCATCGAGCACAAGTTCGAGGCCGGATTGGTCCTGTCCGGTTGGGAAGTAAAAAGTCTGCGTGCCGGCAAGGCGCACCTGACCGACAGTTACGTGGTGCTCAAGGATGGTGAGGCCTGGCTGATGGGCAGCCACATCACGCCGCTGACAGCCGCCAGTACTCACGTCATCGCCGACCCGACACGTACCCGCAAACTGCTGCTCAACCGTCGAGAGCTGGAACGCCTGCATGCGGCTGTCCAGCAGAAGGGCTACACCTGCGTGGCCTTGTCGATCTATTGGAGCAAGCACTTGATCAAGTGCGAAATCGCACTGGGCAAGGGCAAGAAGGAATACGACAAGCGCGATACCCAGCGCGAGCGCGATTCCGACCGCGAGTTGCAGCGCGCGGTGCGCAACAAGGGCAAAGAAGACTGATTCCAGCCTGAAGCGCCCTCATCGCGGGGCAAGCCCGCTCCTACAGGGGCGAGTTTGCCCCACGATTGCTAGCGCCCGCTGCGCCGCTCCGCCCGTGCCACCCGCTGAACCTCCTGGCGCACTTCATCGAGCACTTCCTGCACATAGGTGATGTGCCGGCTAGAGACTTCGCGTGCATCTTCGGCACGCCCTTCGACAATCGCCAGGTACAGCTCGCGGTGCTGGCTGATGAGCATGTCGCGGGTTTCGCTGCGCTGTTTGTACATGCCGCCGATGTTGGTCACCACGTTGCGCTTGAGCAGGTCGAACAGGCCGCGAATGGTGTGCAACAACACCGCGTTATGACTGGCTTCGGCGATTGCCAGATGAAAACGCGCATCGGCCGCGCCCTCTTCGGCCCGGTCAACTTCATCAGCGCGGGCGTAGCAATCCTGCAAGGTGTCGAAGGCTGCCTTGAGCCGCAGGCGGTCAGGCTCAGTGGCACGGATCGCTGCATAATAGGCACAGGATGCCTCCAGAGTATGCCGGAATTCCAGCAAGTCGCGCTGCGCTTCAGGGTTGCTTTCGAGCAACTGCAGCAGCGGGTCACTGAAGGTCGAGCCGAGCGATTCGGCCACATAGTTACCACCGCCCTGGCGGCTGACCAACAAGCCCTTGGCCACCAGCTTCTGGATCGCTTCGCGCAACGACGGTCGTGACACGCCGAACTGCTCGGCCAGCGCACGCTCGGCGGGCAGGCGCTGACCGGCCGTCAAGGTGCCCTCAAGAATCATCCCTTCCAGCCGTTCGACGATATCGTCGGACAAACGGCGTTGGCGGACCTGATCAAAAACCATCACATGCTCTCCACAATCCCGAGTGCGTTCGGGGCTGTCTATTCTGGCGCATCCGCGACCCGCCGACACTAATCAGTTAGCAAATTTCCCTGCCGTTCAGGCCCGCTCCCCTTCAACCATCCCAAGAAAAGTTTCCTGGGACAAATTGACACAGCCACTTCGAGGCTTTTAACCTAGCGCCTCGACATTGTAAATTGGTCTTACCAATTATCCAATGCCAGTGCCTGACCAACAACAATTAGGGGCCACCCCATATGCAAACCTGGCAACAGCTTTACAGTCCGCTTGGTAGTCTTGGCCTGTCCGCGCTCGCGGCAGTCATCCCGATCGTGTTCTTTTTCCTCGCGCTGGCGGTGTTCCGCCTCAAGGGTCACGTGGCTGGCAGCATCACGCTGGGCCTGTCGATCCTGGTGGCGATCTTTGCTTTCCAGATGCCTGCCGACATGGCCCTTGCCGCCGCCGGATACGGCTTTGCCTATGGCCTGTGGCCGATTGCCTGGATCATTGTCGCCGCAGTGTTCCTGTACAAGCTGACGGTCAAGAGCGGCCAGTTCGAAGTGATCCGCAGCTCGGTGCTGTCGATTACCGACGACCAGCGCCTGCAGGTGCTGTTGATCGGTTTCTGCTTCGGCGCCTTCCTTGAAGGTGCGGCAGGCTTCGGCGCCCCGGTGGCGATCACCGCCGCCCTGCTCGTGGGCCTGGGCTTCAACCCGCTGTACGCCGCCGGCCTGTGCCTGATCGCCAACACCGCGCCTGTGGCCTTCGGCGCCCTGGGCATCCCGATCATCGTGGCCGGCCAGGTCACCGGTATCGATGCGTTCAAGATCGGCGCCATGACCGGCCGCCAGCTGCCCTTGCTGTCGCTGTTTGTACCGTTCTGGCTGGTGTTCATGATGGACGGCCTGCGCGGCGTCAAAGAGACCTGGCCAGCCGCCCTGGTGGCCGGCCTGAGCTTTGCCGTGACCCAGTACTTCACTTCGAACTTCATTGGCCCGGAACTGCCGGACATCACCTCGGCCCTGGCCAGCCTGATTTCCCTGACCCTGTTCCTCAAGGTCTGGCAGCCCAAGCGTTCGTTCGCCGCCGCCCCCGGTAGTGTTGGCGCCGCTGTGGTACAGAGCGGTGGCAGCCAGCCTTCGCCGTACAGCTTCGGCGAGATCTTCAAAGCCTGGTCGCCGTTCCTGATCCTCACCGTGCTGGTCACCATCTGGACCCTCAAGCCGTTCAAGGCCGCTTTCGCCGCCGGTGGCTCGATGTACAGCTGGGTATTCAACTTCGCCATCCCGCACCTTGACCAACTGGTGATCAAGACCGCACCGATCGTCGCCACCCCGACGGCGATCCCGGCGGTGTTCAAGCTCGACCCGATTTCTGCCACCGGTACCGCGATTTTCTTCTCGGCGCTGATCTCGATGCTGGTGCTGAAGATCAATTTCAAAACTGGTCTGACCACTTTGAAAGAGACCTTCTTCGAACTGCGCTGGCCGATCCTGTCGATCGGCATGGTCCTGGCCTTTGCCTTCGTCACCAACTACTCGGGCATGTCGTCGACCATGGCCCTGGTACTGGCCGGCACTGGCGCGGCGTTCCCGTTCTTCTCGCCGTTCCTCGGCTGGCTGGGCGTGTTCCTGACCGGTTCCGATACTTCGTCGAACGCCCTGTTCAGCTCGCTGCAGGCCACCACCGCGCACCAGATCGGGGTCAACGACACCCTGCTGGTGGCCGCCAACACCAGCGGCGGCGTGACCGGCAAAATGATTTCGCCGCAGTCGATCGCCGTGGCCTGCGCCGCTACCGGCCTGGTCGGCAAAGAGTCGGACCTGTTCCGCTTCACACTCAAGCACAGCTTGTTCTTCGCCACTATCGTTGGCCTGATCACCTTGATCCAGGCTTATTGGCTGACCGGCATGCTGGTTCACTAAAGTGTCAGGGGCCGGGCGCGTTGTGGTGCGCCCGGCAGCTCCCCTTCACCCAACGCTGCGAGACCCCATGATCATTTCTGCCGCTACCGATTACCGCGCAGCAGCCCAACGCAAGCTGCCGCCATTCCTGTTCCACTACGCCGACGGCGGTGCCTACGCCGAGCACACGCTGCGCCACAACGTCGAAGACCTGGCCGGCATCGCCCTGCGCCAGCGCGTATTGAAGAACATGTCCGAGCTGAGCCTCGAGACCCAGCTGTTCAACGAAACCCTGAGCATGCCGGTGGCCCTGGCCCCGGTCGGCCTGACCGGCATGTACGCACGCCGCGGCGAAGTCCAGGCGGCGCGGGCGGCAGCGGCCAAAGGCATTCCGTTCACCCTGTCGACGGTGTCGGTGTGCCCGATCGAAGAAGTGGCGCCGGCCATTGACCGGCCGATGTGGTTCCAGCTCTACGTGCTCAAGGATCGCGGCTTCATGCGCAACGCCCTGGAGCGCGCCAAGGCCGCTGGCGTTACCACCCTGGTGTTCACCGTGGACATGCCGGTGCCCGGCGCCCGCTACCGCGATGCGCACTCCGGCATGAGCGGCCCGAACGCGCCGCTGCGCCGCGTCTGGCAGGCCATGACCCACCCGCAGTGGGCCGTGGATGTCGGCCTGCTGGGCAAACCCCATGACTTGGGCAACATCTCCGCCTACCGCGGCAGCCCCACGGGGCTGGCCGATTACATCGGCTGGCTGGGCGCCAATTTCGACCCGTCGATTTCCTGGAAAGACCTTGAGTGGATCCGCGAATTCTGGGAAGGCCCGATGGTGATCAAGGGCATCCTCGACCCGCAAGATGCCAAGGACGCCGTGAAGTTCGGCGCCGACGGCATCGTCGTCTCCAACCACGGCGGCCGCCAGCTCGATGGCGTGCTGTCGAGTGCCCGCGCCCTGCCGGCGATTGCCGACGCGGTCAAAGGCGATCTGAAGATTCTCGCCGACTCCGGCATCCGCAGCGGCCTGGACGTGGTGCGCATGATCGCCCTGGGCGCTGACACCGTGTTGATCGGCCGCGCATTCCTCTACGCCCTGGCCACCGCCGGTGAAGCCGGGGTGAAGAACCTGCTGGAGCTGTTCGAAAAAGAAATGCGCGTGGCCATGGTGCTGACAGGCGCCAAATCGATCAGCGAAATCACCCGCGACTCGCTGGTCCGCGAACTGGGTGCCTGATAGCCGCGCCTTCGAATCACCGCCTGATTGACCGGGGTACGCGGCGCACCAGACGCCACGGCCCCGCGAGGAGATTGCATGAGTCTGCCCGCCGCGTTTCTCGACTCGGTAGCACGCCTGATACCCGCCGAGCGCCGTTTCGACGATCCGCTGTCGACCCTGGCTTTCGGCACCGATGCCAGCTTCTACCGGCTGATTCCCAAACTGGTGATACGGGTCGAATCCGAAGATGAAGTGGTCGCCCTGCTCAAGCTGGCCCAGCGCGAGCGCGTGCCGGTCACCTTCCGCGCCGCCGGCACCAGCCTGTCCGGCCAGGCCATCAGCGATTCGGTGCTGATCGTGCTCGGCGATAACTGGAACGGCCGCGAGATTCGCCACCAGGGCCAGCAGATCCGTCTGCAACCGGGCGTGATCGGCGCCCAGGCCAATGCCTGGCTGGCCCCGTTCGGGCGCAAGATCGGCCCGGACCCTGCCTCGATCAACGCCTGCAAGATTGGCGGTATCGTCGCCAACAATGCCAGCGGCATGTGCTGCGGCACCGCGCAGAACACCTATCACACCCTGGCCGGCATGCGCCTGGTGCTGGCCGACGGCACGCGCCTGGACAGCGAAGACCCGGCCAGCGTCGCCGCCTTCGAACAGAGCCACGCCGACCTGCTCGATAAGCTCGCGCGCCTGGCCCGGGACACCCGCGCCAACACTGAGCTAGCCGCCAGAATTCGCCACAAGTACCGCCTGAAGAACACCACCGGCCTGTCGCTCAATGCCCTGATCGACTATGACCAGCCGCTGGATATCCTCAGCCACCTGCTGGTCGGCTCCGAGGGCACCCTGGGCTTTATCAGTGCCGTGACCTACGACACGGTGATCGATCACCCGAACAAAGCCTCGGCACTGATCGTCTTCCCGGATGTAGAAACCTGCTGCAACGCCGTTACCGTACTCAAAAGCCAACCGGTATCGGCGGTGGAACTGCTCGACCGACGCAGCCTGCGCTCGGTGCAGGACAAGCCCGGGATGCCGGCCTTCGTCCAGCAACTGTCCGATGGCGCCTGCGCACTTTTGATCGAATCCCGCGCAGCAACCCAGGCGCTGCTGCACGAGCAACTGGCGCAGATCATGGCCTCGCTGGCCAGCTTCCCGGTGGAAAAGCAGGTCGACTTTACCGAAGACGCCAAGGAGAACGCCAAGCTCTGGGCCATCCGCAAGGACACCTTCCCCGCCGTTGGCGCGGTGCGCAAGACCGGCACCACGGTGATCATCGAAGACGTGACCTTCCCGGTCGAGCAACTGGCCATCGGCGTCAATCGCCTGATTGCGCTGTTCGACAAACATCACTATGACGAGGCGATCCTGTTCGGCCATGCCCTGGAAGGCAACCTGCACTTCGTCTTCACCCAGGGCTTCAACAGCGCCGAAGAGGTCGCGCGTTACCAGGCCTTCATGGACGACGTGGCGCAACTGGTGGCGGTCGAATTCGGCGGCTCGCTCAAGGCCGAACACGGCACCGGGCGCAACATGGCGCCCTTTGTCGAGCTGGAATGGGGCAGCGATGCCTACCAGTTGATGTGGCAGCTCAAGCGCCTGCTCGACCCCAATGGCATTCTCAACCCGGACGTGGTGCTCAGCGAAGACCCGCAAATCCATCTGAAAAACCTCAAGCCGCTACCGGCGGCTGACGAGATCGTCGACAAGTGCATCGAATGCGGCTTCTGCGAGCCGGTCTGCCCGTCCAAGGGGCTGACCCTGAGCCCGCGCCAGCGCATCGTCATGTGGCGCGATATCCAGGCGAAAAAACGCGCTGGCAGCGATACCCGCGAGCTGGAACGCAACTACCAGTACCAAGGCATCGACACCTGCGCCGCCACCGGCCTGTGCGCCCAACGCTGCCCGGTGGGTATCAATACCGGTGAGCTGGTGAAAAAGCTGCGCGGCCAGGCTGC
Organism: Pseudomonas sp. B21-032; assembly: GCF_024748965.1. Classification (NCBI taxonomy): domain Bacteria; kingdom Pseudomonadati; phylum Pseudomonadota; class Gammaproteobacteria; order Pseudomonadales; family Pseudomonadaceae; genus Pseudomonas; species Pseudomonas sp. B21-032. Next base: position 5,136,955 of record NZ_CP087180.1, read on the forward strand.
CGAACACGTGAAGACTGCCGATTGGCTGGCTGACAATTTCCATACCGCCCTCAGTGGCGCGCGCCTTACCTTGCAAGCCGCCAACGGCGCCCGTCGCCTGCTTGGCGCGCCGCGCCTGAGTCGCCTGAGCGCCAGCCTCAGTAAGCTCAGCCACGGCCGAGTACCACAGTGGACGCCGGCCATGCCACAACCGCTAAAAGCGGTGCAACTCAGCCCGGCCAGCAACGATGCGCGGCCCCGAGTCGTCTACCTGGCCGCCTGCGTTTCAAGGGTGATGGGTCCGGCGGCGGCGGATCGCGAGCAAACCTCGTTGCTGGACAAGACCCGCGCCCTGCTGGAAAAGGCCGGCTATCAAGTGGTATTCCCGGACAACCAGGACAACCTGTGCTGTGGCCAGCCGTTTGCTTCCAAGGGCTATGCCGAGCAGGCCGAGCACAAGCGCCAGGAGCTGATCAACGCCCTGCTGCACGCCAGCCGCGGCGGCCTTGACCCGATCTACTGCGATACCAGCCCGTGCACCTTGCGCCTGGTCCAGGACCTCGCCGAAACGCGCCTGGACCTGTATGACCCGGTGCGCTTCATCCGCACCCACCTGGTCGACAAGCTGGAGTTCACCCCCCAGGACGAGCCGATCGCCGTACACGTGACCTGCAGCACCCAGCACCTGGGTGAAAGCCAGGCGCTGATCGACCTGGCGCGGCGTTGCAGCAAGCAGGTGGTGATTCCCGAAGGCATCCATTGCTGCGGTTTTGCCGGTGACAAGGGCTTTACCACCCCGCAGCTCAATGCCCATTCGCTGCGCAGCCTCAAGGAGGCGGTGCAGTACTGCAGCGAAGGCATCTCCACCAGCCGCACCTGCGAGATCGGCCTGTCGAACCATGGCGGGATCGATTATCACGGGCTGGTGTACCTGGTGGACCGGGTAACCCGGGCACGGGCTATCTGAACCTTTGTGAGAGCGGCGCAGTCCATCAAATTAGGCCCCCCTTTCCCGAGGCCTTCCCAGCCAAGGAGATTCACATGAAGCGTACTGCGATTTCCGGACTGTTCATTGCCGCCGCACTGCTTGCCTCCCCTGTGTTTGCGGAAGAAGACCTGTGCGCCCTAAACCTGCAGAAGATTGAAGATGCCACGGCTACCGCCGGAGCTACCTCCGAAGGTATGGACAACGCCGTGGCCGAGCATGTCAAGGACGCCAAGGCTGCCCAGGCAGCGGGTAACACGAAAGACTGCATTGCTATTACCAGCAAGACTCTGGAGCGCCTGGAGAAAACCGAGAAAGGCAGCAACGGCCAATAACCCGTCTGCCGGGCGATGTCAGACCAGCAGTCGACGTCGCCCGACCGATGGCGTATACTGAACCTCGAGCGTTGAAAAACGCTTACAGCTAGAGCGCAACACATGGGGCCGATTAGGATTCGACGCCGGTAGTGAAACTCTAGGTGCATGCCGAGTTGGTAACAGAACTCGTAAATCCACTGTTGCAACTTTCTATAGTTGCCAATGACGAAAACTACGAGGGTTACGCTCTCGCTGCGTAAGCAGCCGAGCCCGCTCTCCTGGTAGCTTCGGCTCCAGCAATCACTAGGGGATGCCTGTAAACCCGAAGTGATTGTCATACAGAACAGGATCGCCGTGCAGTACGTTGTGGACGAAGCGGCTAAAACTTACACAACTCGTCCAAAGCACCCTGCCCGTCGGGCGGCTGCGGATTAACTCAATAGACACGGCTAAGCATGTAGTACCGACAGCGGATCACTGGCGGACGGGGGTTCAAATCCCCCCGGTTCCACCAAATACGCAAAACGAAAAAGGCATCTGGCGCTTGCGCCGATGCCTTTTTTGTTGCCCGCAGAACCCTGACTGAACCCGCCTGTCGGCCATCGACACGCTGCGGACAAAACCGTGCTCATCCTATTGGCGCAGCGGTCGATAAACACCTGGAAGGACCGCCCCGTCTCGTATCCTTGTCGACTCCGGGGGGCCGCAACCACCACAGAACAGGAGCAGGCATGAAAGTCTGTATGACCCACCGCGAGACCTTCTACCACGTTCTCAAGGCAGTGTTTGACGCCTGCAATAAAAAGCCGGTCATCGCCGAGCTTGGCGTCCTGCGCGGGCAAAATGCGCTGAACCTCTATAACGCCCTCAGCCCTGAACAGATGGTCTTGATCGACAGCTGGAGCCCCTCGGCCACCGAAGCCTACAGCCCGTTCGACCAGCTGCCACCTTGGGTTGACCCTGTAGATAGCTATGATTACTACTATGGCGGCTCGCTTTATGACATGGCCACCTGGGACAACCTGTATGAAGAATGCCAGGGCAAATTCGCCGACAAGCCCAACGTCACCCTCATTCGCGCCGAGACGATCGACGCCATTCCTGAGATCCAGCCAAGAACCGGTATCGAGAAATTCGACCTGATCTACATTGATGCCAACCATCAATACGAGTACATCCTGCGCGACATGATGTACTACCAGGACCTGCTGGCCGATGATGGCTTCATGCTTCTCAACGATTGCTGCCATAGCCTGCAAGGCACCAAGCAGAACCTGGGTGTACTGGAAGCCCTCAGCAGCTTCCTCAAGCGTTCCGACTTCGTGCCTGTGGCCGTGACCAACACTGACTGGTCGGATGTCATCCTGGTCAAAAAGAACTCGATGATGCTGCAACTTGTGGACATCGCCATCACCAACTCGGATATCCCGTTCGTCGAAATCCCGCATCAACTGATGTCCGCCGCCCGGGTTGTTTACGGCAAGCAGCGCACCAACATCAGCTTTGCCTGATCCGGCGTACTTCAAGGACGAAACCATTGCGCCCATTGATTATCCTGACCCTGCTCCTGCTGTGCGGGTCGCTGCAGGCCGCACCTAAGTGCGAGGACTTCCTCGGCACATTGGGCGCGTACCCCAAGGGCATCCAGTACCAGGGCTGCCATCAGGACATCGAAGGGCAGACGGCGCCCTTGATCGCGACCTACAAGGTCAGGGGCGCCGAAGCAGCGGTGGCCGAGGCCCACCTGCAGCAAACTTATGGCATGGGCCGCCTGCAGTTTTTCTGCTGCATGTGGGACTCGCTGCGCCACTTCCACCGCGACCCACACAGCGGCATCAATTACCAAGTCCTCATGGCCTCCGAAGAGACGCTGGCCAACCAGCGCTCGCAGTGGGCACAGATCGAGTTCTTCTACATCACCGTCAGCGTCGATACCCTCGAGCCCTGAGCGGCCATCAGCCCTTGGCGTACTGCAGCAGCACCTCCAGCGGATGACGCAACTGGCGCTCAGCCATGCGCTTGACCTGGCTGCGGCAGGAATAACCGGTGGCCAATGCTTCCCCCGGTTTATCCAGCTTGCCGGCCCAGGATTGCTCGAAGATGGTCCGCGAGGTGCCCTGATTGCGCGCTTCGTGGCCATAGGTACCCGACATGCCGCAGCAGCCGGTAGCCTCAGTAACGAGCTTCAGCCCCAGGCGGGCGAATACCTGTTCCCACTGACGGGTGCTGGCCGGCACGTTGGTTTTTTCGGTGCAGTGGGCCAGCAGGCGGAAGGTTTCGCTGGCGCCCGCAGCCTGTTCAGGCAGCACGTCGATCAACCATTCCTGCGGCAGCAGCACCTTCGGGCAATCGCTCAGACCTTCGACCTTCTGGTACTCCTGGCGGTACACCAGGGTCATGGCCGGATCGAGGCCGACCAGCGGCACACCGCAATCGGCCAGGGCCTTGAGCTGGGTGGCGTTACGAATCGCCGCTTTGCCAAAGGCTGCGAGGAAGCCCTGGACATGCAAGGGTTTGCCGTTGGCACTGTAAGGCGCGAGGAACACCTTGTGACCCAGACGGTGGGCCAGTTCGATGAACGACGCCAGCAACGGTGTTTCGAAGTAGCGGGTGAAGGCATCCTGAACCAGTACGATGCTGCGCTCGCGCTGGGCCGGGGTCAGTTCGCGCAGCGCCGGCACGCTGGCTGTACGCACGTTGCAGCGGGTCAGGGTGTTCTGCAGGTTGTAGCGGCTGATCAGCGGGCTGTCGAGCATGCCGACATGGCGCTTAAGCAGGCGGCTGACCCACTTCGAACCCATCACCGCGTTGTACAAGCCTGGCGCATAAGCCATGTAAGGGATGCTGAACTCCAGCGAACCGATCAGGTAGTCACGCAGCGGACGCTGATAGCGGCCGTGGTACAGCTCCAGAAAGCGTGAACGAAACTCCGGCACGTTGACCTTGATCGGACACTGCCCCGCGCAGGATTTGCACGCCAGGCAGCCGGCCATGGCTTCGTAGACTTCGTGGGAAAAGTCAGCCTCGCCACGGGAGCGGGCCTGGTTGTTGCGCAGGCGCTGGGGCAGCTCCTTGAGCCAGGAGGTCTTGTTCTTTGCCGCCGCCAGCACATCGATGCTGGCCGCACCCTGCAGGCGCAACCATTCGCGGATCAGCGAGGCACGGCCCTTGGGCGAATGCTGGCGTTCGCGGGTGGCTTTCCACGATGGGCACATGGCGTCGTTGGGGTCGAAGTTGTAGCAGGCGCCGTTGCCGTTGCAGTGCACGGCGCTGCCAAAGCTCTGCCACACCCGCTCATCAATCTGCCGGTCAAAGTCGCCGCGCATCGGTGCTTCGTTGACCTTTATCAGACCCTGTTCGCTGTCCGGCGGGGTGCAGATCTTGCCGGGGTTGAGCTGATTGTAGGGGTCGAAGGCGCCCTTGAGCGATTGCAGCGCCGGGTACAGGGCACCGAAGAAATCCGGCACGTATTCCGAACGCAGGCCCTTGCCATGTTCGCCCCAGAGCAGGCCGCCGTAGCGATGGGTCAGCGCCGCCACGGCATCGGAAATCGGCTTGACCAGCGCCGCCTGGGCCGGATCTTTCATGTCCAGCGCCGGGCGCACGTGGAGCACGCCGGCATCGACGTGGCCGAACATGCCGTAGGCCAGGCCGTAGCTGTCGAGCAAGGCACGGAAATCGGCAATGTAGTCGGCCAGTTGCTCGGGCGGTACGGCGGTGTCTTCCACGAACGGCTGCGGGCGCACTTCGCCTTCAACGTTGCCAAGCAGGCCCACCGAGCGCTTGCGCATGGTGTAGACGCGGGTCACCGCTTCGGCGCCTTCAGCCAGGGTGTGACCCAGGCGCTCGACGCCGGTATCGGCCTGCAGGTGGGCGACGAAAGCTTGCACCCGCGCGTTCACTTCGGCCGGATCATCACCACAGAACTCCACCAGGTTGATGCCCAGGGTCGGGCGCTCGGCTTCGGCAGGGAAGTACTCGGCGACGCTGTGCCAGACGATGTCCTTCATCGCCAGCATCAGCACCTTGGAGTCCACCGTCTCGATCGACAGTGGCTTGTGCGCCATCAGCGCATTGGCATCGCGCAGGGCATCCATGAAGCTGCTGTAGCGTACGTTGACCAGCACGGCGTATTTCGGAATCGGCAGCACATTGAGCTTGGCCTCGACCAGGTAACCCAGCGAGCCTTCGGCACCGCACAGCACGCTGTTGAGGTTGAAGCGGCCCTGCTCGTCGCGCAGGTGCGCGAGGTCGTAGCCGGTCAGGCAGCGGTTGAGCTTGGGGAAGATGGTCTCGATCAGTTCGGCCTGGGTTTCCTGAATCTGCCGGGCCATGCGGTACACCTCACCGCTGCGGCCTTCTTGTGCACAAGCCTGCTCCAGCGCCTGATCATCAATCGGCAGGCTGTGCAGGCGCTCGCCGCCGAGCAGCACACTGTGCAGTTCGAGCACGTGGTCGCGGGTCTTGCCGTAGGTGCAACTGCCCTGGCCGCTGGCATCGGTGTTGATCATGCCGCCGACGGTGGCGCGGTTGGAGGTCGACAGCTCCGGGGCGAAGAACAGCCCGTGGGGCTTGAGCGCTGCGTTGAGCTGGTCCTTGACCACCCCGGCCTGCACCCGCACCCAACGCTCCTCGACGTTGATCTCGAGAATGTTGTTCATGTGCCGCGACAGGTCGACGACGATGCCGTCGGTCAGCGACTGGCCGTTGGTGCCGGTGCCACCGCCGCGCGGGGTGAGCTTGATCTGGCGAAAGCGCGGTTCGGCCATCAGCGTAGCAACGCGGGCGACGTCCTCGGCATCCAGCGGAAACACCGCCGCTTGCGGCAGGCGCTGGTAGATCGAGTTGTCGGTGGCGAGCACCGTACGGGTAGCGTAGTCGGCGCTGAACTGGCCACGGAAACCGCTGGCGCGCAGGGCGGCGAGAAAATCGGCATAGTCGCCAGCGGGGGCGCTGGTCGGCAACTGGGCGATCATCAAAGGATGGCCTCTTTAATTTGGCTAATCACGGGAATATCGGAACACTTGCTGGCTGAGCATAATTAGGTCAGCCTCAAGACACTTGATATGCCAATGATCCCGGAGCGCGACGCTGCGGACAACTGGATATTTCTGCCGCTATCGATGACTTTTACGAATGAATTACCGCCATCTCACACCGTCCATGTCATTGCTGCTGGCGTTCGAAGCCGCCGCCCGGCATGAAAGCTATACCCGCGCCGCCACCGAGCTGTCGCTGACCCAAAGCGCGGTGAGCCGCCAGGTGCAGGCGCTGGAGCAGCAACTGGGCCTGACCCTGTTCCGCCGCGAAGGCCGCCAGGTGCGCCTGACCGATGTCGGCCGGCTGTATCAACGGGAGATGAGCGAAGCCCTTGGGCGCATTCGCAGCGCCACCTTGCAGGCCATGGCCTATCAGTCCGGCGAAGGCAGCCTGCGCCTGGCCACCCTGCCGACCTTCGGTTCCAAGTGGCTACTGCCGCGCCTGCATGAATTCTACAAATTGCACCCGGGCATGCTGGTGCACATCAATTCGCGCATCGAAGCCATCGATTTCGAAACCAGCGGCATCGACGCCGCCATCGTCGTCGGCAATGCCGATGTGCCCGGGCTGGTCTGTCATCGCCTGCATGCCGAAGAGTTGCTGGTGATTCTGTCGCCGGAGACTGCCGCCAGCCAGGCCGACTGGTCGCCGCCGCGCCTGCCTGAGCAATTACTGCTCAACGTGGCCAACAACCCCAACGCCTGGGGCGAGTGGTTTTCCCATCATGGCCTGGCGCACCGCAGCATGCGCCTGGGGCCAAGCTTCGAGCTGACCTCGCACCTGATCCAGGCGGTGCGCGCCGGCATCGGCATCGGCCTGGTGCCGCGCATCCTGGTGGCCGACGAGCTGGCCAGCGGGGAGCTGGTCAGCATCGGCGCGCCGTTTGCCAGCCAGCGCAGCTATTACCTGATCTACCCGCCGCGCAACCAGTCGCTGCCGTCATTGGCGGCATTTCGCGGCTGGTTGCTGGGGCAGATCTGACGCCGGGCTCAGATGCTCAGGCAGATCTTGCCGAAGTGCTGGTTGCTTTCCTGGTAACGGAAGGCCTCGACGATCTGTTCCAGCTCGAAGGTCTTGTCGATCACCGGGCGCAGGCCATTGGCATCGATGGCGCGGACCATCGCCTGCTGCTGGGCGCGGCTGCCAACCAGCACACCCTGCAGGCGGATCTGCCGCACCAGCGCCTGGACCAGCGGCAGGTTGCCCGCCACGCCGGTAAGAATGCCGATCAGCGACACATGCCCGCCGATACGCGCGGCGATCATCGACTGCTCCAGGGTCGCCGGGCCACCGACCTCGATCACGTGATCGACACCGCGGTTGGCGGTGAGCTGGCGTACTTTCTCGCCCCAAGCCGGGGTTTTGCGGTAGTTGATCAGGTGGTCGGCGCCCAGGGCCTTGAGGCGTTCGAGCTTGTCGTCGCTGGAGGACGTGGCGATCACCGTGGCGCCCGCCAGCTTGGCGAACTGCAGGGCGAAAATCGACACGCCACCGGTGCCTTGCACCAGCACGGTATCGCCCGGCTTGAGCGAGTCGTCGGCCATCAGCGCACGCCAGGCAGTCAGGCCGGCGGTAGTCAGGGTCGCCGCTTGCGCGTGGCTGTAGCCCTTGGGCGCATGAGTAAAGGACGTCGCGCGAGCGGTGACCTGTTCGCGGGCGTAACCATCGATGCCGTCGCCCGGAACGCTGGCGAAACCTTCGACCAACGGTTGGCCGTCCAGCCAGTCCGGGAAAAACGTACTGACCACCGAATCACCGACAGCGAACTCGTTGACGCCAGTGCCCACTGCGGTCACCACGCCAGCGCCATCGGCCATGGGAATACGCGGCGCAGTCGGCCCCCACATACCGCTGACCACGGCAAAGTCGTGATAGTTGAGCGAGTTGGCATGCAGGCGCACGCTGATTTCGCCGGCTTGCGGGGCGGCTGCCTCGCGGGTGCCTACCTGCACCTTGTCGTAACCACCGCCGGTCTGGACGATAATGGCCCTGCTGGTCATGGAAACCTCCTGAGTCGATTCGGCAAATAGCTGACCAGTCTTCGCCCGACCCTGCCCCAGGTCAAGCACGAGCGCTTGCATAGTGCGCCAGCAAACCACAATAATGCGACTAATTATCAATTACTCGATATTGCCCCGCCATGCCCGCTCCCGATCATGCTGCCCTGCACGCGCTCTACAGCGAACATAACGGTTGGTTGAAAAACTGGCTGCGTACCCGCCTGGGCAATGCCGCCGATGCCGCCGACCTTGCCCAGGACACCTTTATCCGGGTATTGAATGCACGCAATGCAGACACCATTCGCGAGCCGCGCAGCTACCTGGGCGCCATCGCCCATGCGCTGATGATCGACAAGTTTCGCCGCAAGGCGCTTGAACAGGCCTATCTGGACGAACTGGCGCTGCGCCCGGAGCGGGTCGCCGAATCACCGGAAAGCCGCTTGCTGATCCTCGAAACCCTGCTGGCGGTGGACCAGATGCTCGATGGCCTGGGCGAGCGCACGCGCTCTATCTTCCTGGCCGTGCAACTCGAAGGCCTGAGCTATGTGGCTACCGCCGAACGCCTGGGGATATCGGTGACCACGGTGAAAAAACACCTGATCCGCGCCATGACCCACTGCCTGCTGCTCACGGACGACTGACATGGCCCAGCCGCTGGACTATCGCACCCTCGAAGCTGCCGCCACCTGGTACGTGCAGCTCAACGCCGCGCCGCCCAGCGCTGCGCAGTTGCAGGCCTGGCAAGACTGGTTGGGCAAGAACCAGGCCCATGCCCAGGCCTGGGCGCGGGTCGAAAAGCTGCAGCGCCAACTGGGCCGGCTGCCCGCTGATGTCGCCCTGCCGACGCTTGCCGGCGTGCGCGCCCGGCGCCGCGCCGTGCTCAAGACCCTGGCGCTGCTCATGGCCGTTGGCGCAACCGGCTGGGCGGTACAGCAAAGTACACCGGGCCAGGCGTGGATGGCCGAACTGCGCACCGGCAAGGGCCAGCGCCGCCAGGTGCGCCTGGACGATGGCAGCCAGCTTGAACTGAACACCGACAGTGCCGTGGATATCCGCTACGACAGCCAGCAACGCCTGCTGCGCCTGTACAGTGGTGAGATCATGGTGCAAACCGCCCCTGACAGCGCGGCGCGCCCGTTCATGGTCGAAACCGCCGAAGGCCAGGTGCGCGCCCTCGGCACGCGCTTCAACGTGCGTAGTGACAATGGCCTGAGCCGGGTCAGCGTGCTCGAACATGCGGTGCAGGTGCGCCCGCTCGACCAGCCGCTGCTGATGCTGCGCCTGGAGGCCGGGCAAAGCGTCAGCTTCAACCGCACGCAGATTGCTGCCGCCAGCACCGCCCTGCCCGGCACCGGCGCCTGGACCCAGGGCATGCTGACCGTGATCGAATGGCGCCTGGCCGATTTCATCAGCGAACTGCGCCGCTACCGCCCCGGCGTGCTGCGCTGCGCCGAGGGCATCGCTGACCTGCGCCTGTCAGGTGCGTTTCGCATCGACGACACCGACACGATTCTGGAAAACCTCGGCGTGTCGTTGCCGGTCAGGGTGCGTTACATGACTCGCTACTGGGTCAGCATCGAAGCTGTCTGAAGAAATTTCGTACAAAGGGTTGCCGATTTTCATTCTCATTCGGCTACGCAGTTAAAGCGGCAAATTTCGACCGCCCCTCTGCCCAGCCAATCGAAGGAAATCCTGCATGACCCCGACTTGTCCGCGCGCCCCTCGCCCGCTGGTTCGCGCTGTCCACCTGGCGCTGTTCGGCCTGACCCTGGCACCGTTGCCGCTGCTCGCGCTGCTGCCGGCCCAGGCTATGGCGCAAAGCGCCAGCACCCAGTTCCAGATCGCCCCGGGCCCGCTGGGCACTACCCTGAGCCTGTTCGCCACCCGCGCCAACATCACCCTGTCGTTCGATGCGCGCCAGACTCAAGGCCAGCAGTCGGCCGGCCTGCACGGCACCTACTCGGTCGAGGAAGGCCTGGCGCGCCTGCTCAGCGGCACCGGCCTGCAGGCCCAGCGTCAGTCCAACGGCGGCTACGTGCTGGTGCCCGCCAATACTGGCGCGGCGATGGAACTGGGCGCCACCAGCATCAATGCTCAAGGCCTGGGTGAAACCACCGAGGGTACGCATTCCTACACTACCGCAGCGACCCGCACTGCGACCAAGCTGCCGTTGTCGATCCGCGAGACGCCACAAACCATCACCGTGGTTACCCGCCAGCAGATGGACGATCAGGGCGCCCAGAGTATTTCCGATGTGCTGCGCAATACCCCCGGCGTCTCGGCGCAAACCTATGACAGCGACCGCACCGAGTTCACCAGCCGCGGCCTGGTGATCACCAACTACCAGTACGACGGCGTCAACACCGTGTATGACGGGGTGTACGGCGAAGGTACCGCGCATGTCGACATGTCGATCTATGACCGTGTGGAGGTGCTCAAGGGCGCCACCGGCCTGATGACCGGCTCCGGCGACCCGTCGGCCACGGTCAACCTGATCCGCAAGAAACCGACCGCGCAGTTCCAGGGCTCGCTCACCGGCAGTGCCGGCAGCTGGGACAACTACCGCGGCGAAGTCGATGTCTCAGGCCCGATCAACAGCAGCGGTAGCGTGCGTGGGCGTTTCGTCAGCGCCCAGCAGGACAAGAAGGGCTACCAGGACCATTACCAGCAGAACAAAGAGGTGTACTACGGCATCCTCGAGGCCGACATCACCCCGGATACCCTGCTGACCGTCGGTATCGATCAGCAGACCACCACCCCGCGCGGCAGCTCCTGGACCGGCAACCCGGTGTACTACACCGACGGCGGTCGCACTGACTTCTCCCGCTCGTTCAACCCGGGCGCCGACTGGAGCCGCCGCGACTTCCAGAACCGCACCTACTTCGCCTCGCTGGAACAGGCGCTGGCCAACGACTGGTCGCTCAAGCTCAGCGTCAACCAGTTGCAGAGCGATCACGACACCCGCCTGGCCTCGGCCAGCGGTGGCGCGCCGGATCGCAATGGTGACGGCATGTACTTTTTCTGGGGCCGCTGGGAAGGCCACCGGGTGCAGAACAGTGCCGACCTGAATATCTCCGGCCCGTTCACCCTGTTCGGCCGCCAGCACGACCTGGTCGTCGGCCTTGACACCAACCATTCGCGCCAGACCGGCGCCACCTGGGACACCGGCGAATTTGGCACGGTGCCCGGCAGCATCTTTGACTGGGACGGTCACATCGGCGTGCCGGACTTCCCGAAAAACGGCAAGTACGAACAGAAGAAGAGCCAGAACGGCGCCTACATCGCCACCCGCCTGCACCCGACCGATGACTTTTCAGTCATCCTCGGCACCCGGGTCAGCACCTTCAAGTACAGCGACAATTACGACTACGACGGCCTGAACCCAAACTTTGCCGACAGCCAGGCCAGCTACAAGCAACACGGCGTGGTCACGCCCTACGCCGGAGTGGTCTATGACCTGAACGACACCTACTCGGTGTACGCCAGCTACACCTCGATCTACCAGCCACAGAGCAACAAAGACAGCAACGGTGCCACCCTCGACCCGGTCGAAGGCGACAGCTACGAAACCGGCCTGAAAGCGGCCTACTTCGACGGCAAGCTCAACGCCAGCCTGGCGCTGTTTCGCATCGAGCAGGACAACGTTGCCGAGTCGATCGGCACCAACCCTGCGACCAATGAGGGCATCTACAAGGCGACCAGTGGCGCCACCACACAGGGCATCGAGCTGGAAGTGGCTGGTGAGCTGCAGGAAGGCTGGAACCTCTCGGCCGGCTATACCTACGCGCGTTCACGCGATGCCGACGAGCAGCGTATCTATGGCTTCCCGATGAGCACCAGCAAACCTGAACACCTGGTGCGGCTGTTCACCACCTACCGCCTGCCGGGGGTGCTGGACAAGGTGACAGTGGGGGGTGGAATCAACTGGCAGAGCGCGTTCTACGGCAAGATCTACAACCGCTCGATCGAGGATTACAGCTTCATCAAGCAAGGCGGCTATACCCTGGTCGATCTGATGACCCGTTACCAATACAACGAGCAGCTGAGCTTCACGGTCAATGCCAACAACGTGTTCGACAAGCGCTACCTGACCGGGCTGGGCAACTTCGACACCACCTACTACGGTGATCCGCGCAATGTGATGCTGACCACGCGCTGGGAGTTCTGAGGCCCCATCGCGGGGCAAGCCCGCTCCTGCACACCGAATGCAGGAGCGGGCTGGACCCGCGATGAATTCAACTCAATTGTCGAGCATCACCTGCAACGCCCGGCAATCCGCTGCATGCCAGTCGGCCAGCTCTGGCCAGGGGTTATCCGGCAGGTTCACCAGAATCGTCCGCGCCCCCGCCGCCCGGCCGCAGTCCAGGTCAAAGCGGTAGTCGCCGACCATGACCATCTCGCTCGGCGCCACCGCCCAGGCGTCGGCCAGCTTCAGCAAGCCGCCAGGGTGTGGCTTGGGCGGTGCTTCATCACGCCCGACCACGTGCTCGACGGCAAAGCAGTCGGCCAGGCCGATTGCCTCAAGGGTGATATGCGCAAGCTCCCGGGCATTGCGGGTAAGGATACCCAGCTGGCAACCGCGCGCCGCCAGCTCGCGGACCAGCTCCACGGCACCGGTAGCCGGGCGTGAACCAATCGCCAGCTCACGTTCATGCTCCAGCAACCAGGCGTGCTTGGCTGCGGCTTCATCGGCCGGCAGGGCTGCCAGGTGGGTGAGGATGTCGTGGGTCTGGGGAATCTCCAGCGCCACCTTGATCGCGGCAAAATCATGCACGGCAACGGTCAGGGTGCCGTCCATGTCGAACACCCAGTGGCGAATCTGCTGCAGGCTCATTGCCAGTCCTGGCGATGACGAATCAGGCCTTCCTGGCACGACGAAGCCACCAGTTGCCCGGCCTGGTTGTAGATGTTGCCGCGGGCAAAACCACGGGCATTGCCGGCCCACGGGCTGTCCATGGCGTACAGCAGCCACTGGTCGGCGCGCAGGTTGCCGTGGAACCACAGCGCGTGGTCGAGGCTGGCGATCTGCATGTCCTTGTGCCACACCGATTTGCCATGGGGCAGCAGCGAGGTGGTCAACAGGCCAAAATCCGAGGCATAAGCGAGCATGTACTTGTGCAGCGCCGGCACGTCCGGCAGGTTGCCGTCAGCACGGAACCAGACGTACTTGACCGGCTCGCCGGGCTTGGGGTTGAACGGATCCTCGGCAGTTACCGGACGCATTTCGATCGGCTTGGCGCAGAGCATCTTGTCGCGAATGGCTTCAGGCAGGCGATCGGCCATGCGCTTGGCCAGCTCGACTTCCGACGGCAGGTTCTCCGGGCCGACCACCTTGGGCATCTGGCTCTGGTGCTCGAAGCCTTCCTCGTCGTACTGGAACGAGGCGCTGCAGGTGAAGATGGTCTTGCCCTTCTGGATCGCCGTCACCCGCCGGGTGCTGAAACTGCCACCATCGCGTACGCGGTCGACCGAATAGACCACCGGCATGCTGGCGTCGCCCGGGCGCAGGAAGTAGCCGTGCAGCGAGTGCACGTGGCGCGCCTCCTCGACCGTCTGGCTGGCCGCCGACAGCGACTGGCCCAGTACCTGCCCACCGTACAACTGACGAAAGCCCAGGTCCTGGCTTCGCCCGCGGAACAGGTTTTCCTCGATCGATTCCAGGCTCAACAGGTCAACCAGATCGTCCAACACGTGGCTCATTCAAGATTCTCCAAGGCAATGCGCAACTGCGGCAAATAATACAGGGTTTGTCATTGCCGGCCCGTATGTTGTGCAATTCAGCCGCGCAGGGTGGCCTGCCACTGGGCACGGTCGATGCGGTACAACACGTGCGCTCGCAAAGGGTCGCCAGGCTCTAGCCTGGGGTGTTCGAAGCTGCCGGCCAGGTCCTGCTGCATGCCGATGGCCTGCATGACTTTTTGCGATGGCAGGTTGCTCTCGGTGGTGAACGACACCACCTGCTCCAGGCCCAGTTGAGCGAAGGCGCAGCGCAGGCTGGTCCAGGCCGCTTCACTGGCAAAACCCAGCCCCCAGTGGCGCCGGGCCAGGCGCCAGCCGATCTCCACCGCCGGGGTAAAATCGGCGGCAAAACTCACGTTGAGCAGGCCGGTCATGCCGATAAAGGCGCCGGTGTCCTTGCGCTCCAGGGCCCACAGGCCAAAGCCGTATTCATTGAAGTGGCCGCGAATCCGGCCGATCAGTGCAGCGCTCTCGACCCGGGTCAAGGGTGCAGGAAAGTAACGCATGACCTGCGGGTCGGCGCACATCGCGGCGAACTCCCTGAGGTCGTCATCCTGCCATTGGCGCAACAGCAACCGTGCGCTTTCCAGTTGCAATATCGGGGTCATGCTCGGCTCCTTATCCACAGCCTGCTGTTTATAGCGTAGGTAACTACCTCGGCTCCAAGCTATTTTTCACATCCCTTTCACTGGTTCTGAACCTGACCGTTTCTACAGTGCGTTCACTCTTGAACCTGCCTGAAGTGGTCCTATGTCATCTTCCCACCTGACGCCTGCGCTTAACGCCAGCACTGCCACCCAGCGACGACGCGGCGCTCCCTGGCGCCAACCGCTGACCGGGCTGGGCCTCCTGCTCGCCCTGGTCATCCTTGCACTGTGGTGGACATCGAGGACACCGATCGTGGACCTGGGCAGCGACAATCAGATGCACAACAGTGGTGTTTACAGCGAATGGGCCAAGGGCGCGGTCATCGTCCTGATCCGCCATGCCGAACGTTGCGACCGTTCGCACAACCGCTGCCTGGGCGACCCCAGCGGCATTACCCTCGAAGGTAGCCAGGCGGCCAGCGACGTCGGTAACGGCATCCAGCGCCTGGGCCTGAACAACGCTCAGGTGCTGAGCAGCCCGGAGGTGCGCACCCAGCAAACTGCGCACTTCATGTTCGGCAAGGCGATCGCCAGCGAGGACTGGCTCAAGCAATGCGACAAGGGTTTTGCCGATGCCGCCTTCAAGCACAAGCGCGCCGACCATAACCTGGTGCTGGTCACCCACAGTGGTTGCATCGATCATCTTGAGCGGCAGTTGAATGTGCCCGGTGGTGAACGCTCCAGCGCCTATGCCAGTGCCTTGTTCGTGTCCATGGGCAGCAACGGCAAGGCGCGGATTCTCGGGCAGATGAACGCCAATGAATGGCGCAAACTTGTCGCCAGCGCAGGAATGTAAAGCATGCCGGGCCCCTCTCGCCGCGACTTCTATCTGACCAACCTGGGTTTGCCGCTGCTGCTGGCTGCCGTGGTTTTTTTGCTGTTCGACCTCACCAGCCTCGACCGGCTGATCAGCAACCTGCTGCTCGACCCGGCCAGCGGCCAGTTCCCGCTGCTGCACAACCAATGGTTCGAGAAAGCGACCCACAAGTGGCCGCGCATCTTGCCGAACTGGACCGGCGAGCTGGCAGTCATCGGCTCGCTGTTGTCGTTTATCTGGCCACGCTTTGCCGCTTATCCACAGTCCACTGCCAGCCGCATGTTGAACACCTGGCGTATCGCTGCGGTGCTGCGCTTGACCACCCGCTACCGACGCGACTTGCTGTTCGTGGTGGTGGCCTTTGCCCTGAGCACCACGGTCATCCATTACCTGAAAAGCCACACCAGCGTGTACTGCCCGGTGGAGACCACCCTGTACGGTGGCAGCGAGCTGCGCCAGGAATGGTTCGAGAACTTCAGCTGGCTGGACAAGGCCGGTGCCGGGCGTTGCTGGCCGGGTGGCCACGCCTCCAGCGGCTTTACCTTGCTGGCGCTGTACTTCGTTGCCCGACGCCATCGCTGGGCGCATGCGCGCAAACTGCTGGTGGCGGTGTTGTTGCTCGGGCTGGTGTTTGGCACCACCCGCGTGCTGCAGGGCTGGCACTATATGTCGCACACCTTCTGGGCAGGGATTTTCGTCTGGCTGACGGCCTGGCTGACAGCACTGTTCTTTTACGGCCGGCTGGCATTACAGGCTCCCGCGCGGGTGGCGACCAGGGCACGCACGCCGGCGTTGATCAACGCCACGCCAGCATCACTACGCCCAGAGTGACCAGGCTGATGCCGGCCCACTGGCGCAAGTCAAGCCGCTCGCCCAACAGGGTTACGCCAAGTACCGCCACCAGCACCACGCTAAGTTTATCCACAGGCGCCACCTGTGACGCCTGGCCCAGCTGCAGGGCTCGGAAGTAACAGATCCACGAGGCGCCGGTGGCCAGCCCCGACAACACCAGAAACAGATAGCTGCGGGCCGGGATCGAACTCAGCGACTGGTACTGGCCGGTGGCATACAGAATCAGCGCCAGGCTGATCAGCACCACCACCGTACGCAGCAAGGTGGCGAAGTCGGAGTTGATGCCGCTGATGCCGACCTTGGCGAAGATCGCGGTCAACGCGGCGAACACGGCGGATAACACCGCCCAGAAAGTCCATGAAGCCAACACCATAAGTACGCCTGTGCAAGGGATTGCTACTCATTGTAGAAGCTGGCGTAACGGCCTTGGTAACTGGCAAGATCAGCTTCTGTCTCGCTCAAGACCCTGCCATGCCGCTGCCGCTGATCTACCACGACGACTACAGCCCGGAGTTTCCCGCCGAGCACCGCTTTCCGATGGACAAGTTCCGCCTGTTGCGCGATCACCTGGTCGCCAGCGGCCTGACCACCGACGCGGCGTTGCTACGCCCCGAGGTTTGCCCCAAAGACATCCTCGCCCTGGCCCATGACCGCACCTATATCGAGCGCTACATGAACGGCGAGCTGTCGCGCGAAGACCAGCGCCGCCTTGGCTTGCCCTGGAGCGAAGCCCTGGCGCGGCGCACCGTGCGCGCGGTCGGCGGCTCGCTGCTGGCAGCCGAGCAAGCGCTGGAGCATGGCATCGCCTGTCACCTGGCCGGTGGCACCCATCACGCCCATTACGATCACCCGGCCGGCTTTTGCATCTTCAATGACCTGGCGGTGATCAGCCATTACCTGCTCGCCGCCGGGCGGGTGCACAAGGTGCTGATCTTCGATTGCGACGTGCACCAGGGCGACGGTACCGCGCGCATCCTCCATGACACCCCGGACGCGATCACCGTATCGCTGCATTGCGAGCAGAACTTCCCCGCGCGCAAGGCCGAAAGCGACTGGGACATCCCTCTACCGCGCGGCATGGGCGACCAGGCGTACCTGAAGGTGGTCGATGACGCGCTCAACTACCTGTTGCCGCTGTACCGCCCGGACCTGGTGCTGTACGACGCCGGGGTCGATGTGCACAAGGACGACGCCCTGGGTTATCTGCAACTGACCGATGAAGGCGTCGCCGCCCGTGACCAAAGCGTGCTGCGCCACTGCCTGGGCCGGGACATTCCGGTGGTTGGGGTGATTGGCGGTGGCTACAGCAAGGACCGCGAGGCCCTGGCCCGCCGCCACGGCATACTGCACCACAGCGCCAGCCGTGTGCTGGGTTACTCACAATGACTGTGGAACCGCCTGTGGATAACCTGCGGGAAAGCCCCTCAAGGCCTTTAACCACAGGGCCTTGAGGCCACTGTACGTTTTTTGATCAGTGATTCCGGGCGCCGCGCTAAGGTAGAATGCCGGCTCTTTTTTCCAGCTTGCAGCCGACCATGACCGACACTCGCACCACCGACCGCCCACACGTTGCCATTATCGGAGGCGGGCCGGCCGGGTTGATGGCCGCCGAAGTG
Organism: Pseudomonas sp. B21-032; assembly: GCF_024748965.1. Classification (NCBI taxonomy): domain Bacteria; kingdom Pseudomonadati; phylum Pseudomonadota; class Gammaproteobacteria; order Pseudomonadales; family Pseudomonadaceae; genus Pseudomonas; species Pseudomonas sp. B21-032. The sequence goes on from NZ_CP087180.1 coordinate 5,154,947, forward strand.
CTGAGCCAGGCCGGGGTCGCCGTCGAGCTGTACGACGCCATGCCCTCGGTGGGGCGCAAGTTTCTCCTGGCCGGGGTCGGTGGCATGAACATCACCCACTCCGAGCCTTACCCGGCATTCATCGCCCGTTATGCCGAGCGCACGCAAGACGTTGCCCGCCTGCTCGAAGGCTTCGATGCCGATGTGCTGCGCCAGTGGATTCACGACCTGGGCATCGAAACCTTCGTCGGCAGTTCCGGCCGGGTGTTCCCCCGCGACATGAAAGCTGCGCCACTTTTGCGCGCCTGGCTCAAGCGCCTGCGCGATGCCGGGGTCGTTATCCACACCCGCCATCGCTGGTTGGGCTGGAATGCCGATGGCAGTTTGCGAATCGCTTATCCACAGGGCGAGCTGACACTCAAGCCGACCGCCACCGTGCTGGCGCTGGGCGGCGGCAGCTGGGCACGCCTGGGCTCCGATGCGGCCTGGCTGCCCTGGCTGCAAGCGCAAGGCGTGCAGATCGCGCCATTGCAGGCGGCCAACAGCGGCTTCGAGGTCGAAGGCTGGAGCGCGCTGCTCAAGGACAAGTTTGCCGGCGCGCCGCTGAAGAACATCGCCCTGAGCCTTGCCGGCCAGGCGCCGCGCCTGGGCGAATGCGTGCTCACTGCCCAAGGCCTGGAAGGCAGCCTGGTGTACGCCTGGTCGGCGCAGATCCGCGAAGCGATCAACCGCGATGGCAGCGCCAGGGTGCTGGTTGACCTGCTGCCCAACCGGCCTGTGGATAAAATCCAGCAGGCCCTGGCCAAGCCGCGGGGTTCGCGCTCAATGGCCAAGCACCTGCACAGTCAACTGGGGCTGGACGGGGTCAAGGCGGCGTTGTTGCGAGAGCAGACCGATCAACCGACCTTTGCTGACCCGGCCTTGCTGGCGCGGGCGATCAAGGCCTTGCCGATCACCCTGGTGCGCCCTCGCCCGCTGGACGAAGCGATCAGCAGCGCCGGCGGAGTAACCTTCGAAGCACTGGATCAGCGCTTGATGCTCAAGCAGGTGCCCGGCGTGTTCTGTGCCGGTGAAATGCTCGACTGGGAAGCGCCAACCGGCGGCTATCTGTTGACTGCCTGTTTTGCCAGTGGGCGCAAGGCCGGGTTGGGGCTGCTGGAGTGGCTTAACGGCTGAATAATCGCGGGTCAAGGCTTGCGCTTGCGCGGCCCGGTATTGAAGGCCGGCACCTTGCGTACCGGCTTGGCCTGCGGCGCTGCCGCTGGCGCTTCAGCGCTGTCCATCCAGCGCCCGAGGCTGCGCTTGCTGCTGCTTTCCTTGGGCTTCTTCGGCTTTTTCGGCTTCTTCAGCACCTGGCCGCTGGCATCGGTCATCGGCACCTTGTGGTCCGGAATGAAATCCGGCTCTTCGTGGCGTGGCAAGGTCTTGCGGGTCAGGGTTTCAATCGCCGACAGCAGCTGCACTTCGTCAGCGCACACCAGCGATATCGCCTCACCGCTATTGCCTTTGCGCCCGGTACGACCGATGCGGTGAATGTAGTCCTCGGCGACGATCGGCAGGTCGAAGTTGACCACCAGCGGCAGGTCGTCGATATCCAGCCCGCGCGCCGCCACATCGGTGGCGACCAGGATCTGGATCTCGCGGGCCTTGAAGCTGTCCAGGGCACGCTGGCGGGTTGCCTGGGGCTTGTCGCCATGAATGCCGTCGGCATTGACGCCCTGGCCACGCAGGCGCTCGACCAACTGGTCAACGCCATTGCGGGTCTTGGCGAACACCAGCACCTGCTTCCAGCGCTGCTTGCGCATCAGGTGGCTGAACAGCTCCGGCTTGCGCTTCTTGTCCACCGGCACGATCCACTGTTTGACCGTACTGGCGGTGACATTGCGCGGGCTGACTTCGATGCTCAGCGGGTCATTGAGGGTCTGCGCGGCCAGTTGGCGGATCTCGTCAGAGAACGTCGCCGAGAACAGCAGGGTTTGCCGGCGTGCCGGCAGGGCGGCGTACACCGCGCGCAGCTCTTCGGCAAAACCCAGGTCGAGCATGCGGTCTGCTTCATCGAGCACCAGCGCCTGCAACTGGTTGAACTTGACTGCGTTCTGGCGGAACAGGTCGAGCAGCCGGCCCGGGGTGGCCACCAGCAAGTCGATGCCCTTGCGCAGCTTCATCATCTGCGGGTTGATGCTGACCCCGCCGTACACCGCATAGGTGCTCAGCGGCAGGTGCTCGGCGTACTCACGAATGTTGGCGTGAACCTGTTCGGCCAGTTCACGGGTCGGCACCAGCACCAGGGCGCGCACCGAGTTGCTGGCGACCTTGGCCCCTTCCAGGGTCAGGCGCTGCAGCAGCGGCAAGGCAAAACCTGCGGTCTTGCCGGTGCCGGTCTGGGCGGCGGCCATCAGGTCGCGGCCGGCCAGTACGGCAGGAATGGCCTGGGCCTGGACCGGCGTCGGGGTGTTGTAGTCCAGGCGCTCGAGCGCGCGCAGCAAGGGTTCGATCAGGCCGAGTTTGGCGAAAGTCATGGCAATACCGTCAGGGGAATTCAGCAATGGCGGCAGTTTACCTTGTTCAGGCCCGGCGCGTGCCGCCATCGCTATCAGCCTTGCGGTGCAAAGCGTACCTTGAGCAGGCGATCGAGCCCTTCACCCAGGTAGAACGAAAACGGCCTGCCGCTCTGGTAGGCAATCGCACGACATGCCGCGAATGCTTCGGGATCGCTGCGGATGAAAAACAGGTAAGGCTGATCCCTGACAGTGCCAATTTTGCCGAACTCGAACACCAACCGGTCGACAGTCTCCGGGCGCTGGATCCGCACCCGCATGTCGCCCATTTCCAGGCGTTCGAGCAATCGCTGTTCATCGAACGACAATTGCGCCGGCGCCCGCAGCTGTAAACCGCTGGGCATGCGCAGTTTCATCTCGCCGCGCAGGTCGGCGCCACTGACATCGAACTCGGTCACCTCGAAGGGTAAGGCGCCATTCAGCCTGGCGCCGGCCTCGCAGATCATATCGGCCTGCGGCTTTTGCGCAGTCGCCTGCTCGTTGCGCCGCAGTTGCACATCGATTTGCGAAGGAAAGCTGAAATGCAGCGCCAGCGACATCTCGCCAAGCGCGACGACTTCAGCGGGCGCCGGGCCAAAATCGTAAACACCCAGGCCCACCTGACGCGCCTGACGCATGTCGACCAGCAGCCGGCCTGTGGGCCGAACCTCTTCCCGCGCAGGCTCGAATGACTCGAACAGCACCCGCAGTTGCTGACGCTGCCCGGCGTCCAGGGCATCCTTGGCAAAACGCACCTGCAGCGCTTGCCGGTTGCCGGGCTCAAGGCGCAGTTCGAGCTTGCCTGCCGGAATCTGCCAAGGGGCCATGGCTTGGCGCACGGCCTGCAAATAGGCGGCCTCGATTTCGAAACTGTTTTCCAGAGAGATGGGTTCCTGGAAATACAGGGTCATGAAGGTTTGCTTACCGTCATACAGCATGACCACGCCCATTACGAGCAAGGCCACACAAGCAAAAATCTTCACTGCCTTCCTGGCAAAACGTCCTTTCATTTACACAGTTCACCTTCCACTTCGCCAACAGTTTTGGCTTTTTCCACTGCCGGCCGGCGCCACTGCGGCACACCGATCAGCACAACGGCGCCAATGATAACCGCCATTGCCACGCATTCCTCGAAACCAATTTGCTCGCCGGCAAAAACAATCCCCAGCAACACCGCCACCGCCGGGTTGACGTAGGCATAACTGGTGGCCGCGGCCGGGCGCACATGCTTGAGCAGGTACATGTAGGCGCTGAAGGCCAGGATCGAACCGAAGAACACCAGATAGGCCAGCGCCCCCCAGCCAGCGGCGGTAGGCATCTGGGTCATGCGTTCGCCACTCAGGGCGCTGCCGAGCAGCAAGACCACGCCACCGACAAGCATTTCTGCGGCGCTGGCCATCGGCCCGGCGGGCAGCGGCAGGCTTTTGCTCCAGACCGAACCGAAGGCCCAGGAGGCGGCGGCAAACAGGATCAGCGCAGCGCCGACCGGGCTGGCCTGCAGGTTGGAGCCGAGGTTGAGCAAGGCGATGCCGACCAGGCCGAGGACAATCCCGGCCCATTCCAGACGGGTGTTGCGATGGCCCCAGAGCAGGCCGAACATCAAGGTGAACAGCGGCACTGTGGCCACCGCCAGCGCTGCCACGCCCGAGGCCACGCCCGCGTGCTCGGCCAGAGTCACGCCGCCGTTGCCGCAGCTGAGCAGCAATACACCGATGACGCCCGCCGCCCGCCATTGCGGCCAGGTTGGGGCCGGCACGCCGCGCCAACGCAAAAAGCCATAGAGCAAAGAACCGGCAATGACGAAACGCACCCCGGCCATCAGCAACGGCGGCCAGGATTCGACGCCGATGCGAATCACCAGGTAAGTCGAGCCCCAGACCAGGTACAAGGCGAGAAAGGCGCCGATCAAGACTAACGGGAAGCGACGGGAGGCAGGCATGGGGGGCTCGAATTATGGGTGTCGGGCAGTTAGTTTAGAAAGGCAGCGCAGTAAACATAAGTTACAAAACCTGTTTAAACGAACCGTACACTTTTGAAACAACGGATCTTTTGGCCTTGCGCCTTGGAATCAACAACCCGCCCCTGGAAACCCATGGACAAATACGATCGCATGCTCCTCAGCGCCCTGCTGGACAACGGCCGCGCCTCCTTCGCCGAGCTCGCGCGCAAGGTCAATCTCTCCGCTCCGGCGGTGGCCGAACGGGTGGCCAAGCTTGAGGCCAGCGGGGTGATTACCGGCTACCAGGCCAAGGTCGACCTGGAGAAGATCGGCCTGCCGATCCAGTGCGTGATCGAACTGCGCCTGGCCAGCCATGGCAACCAGCAAACCTACGAAGAACTCACGCAGATTCCGCAACTGACCGAGTGCCACCGGGTGACCGGCGACCCCTGCGTGATCATGCAAGCGGCAGTGGGTTCGATGCCGGAACTCGAAGAGCTGATCAACCGGGTCGCCCGGTTCGGCTTCAGCAAGACCTCGATCATTCTCTCCAGCGCCGTGGAGCGGCGTTTGCCGCTGGGCCACCTGGAGCACAACGGCAAGAAGGCCTAGCGATAGGTTTTCAGCGCTTCGCCGATCTTCGCCGCAGGGACTTTCTGCAGGCTGCAGAACAATTGGTGGGAAACGCCGTTGACGCCCTGCTGACGCAATTGTCCGGCCAGGTGCTGGGCGAGGTTGGCGGCCATTTCGGCATCGGCCATGGCCCGGTGCGCGGTGCCGGTGTCAGGCAGGCCGGCCCAGCGGGTCAGGGTGCCCAGCTTGTGGTTTGGCGCCGAGGGCATCAGGCGCCGCGCCAGCAACATCGAACAGGCGAAACGCTGGCTGCGGCTACGGCCGATCTGCGCCAGTTCGTAGTCCCAGAACTTCTGGTCGAACGAGGCGTTGTGGGCGAGCATCGGCGTATCGCCAACGAACTCGGCTACTTCGTTCATCACCCGGGCAATTGGCGGCGCGCTGCGCAGCATGGCGGTGGTGATACCGGTCAGGCCGGCGACAAACGCCGGTACCGGTACCCCGGCATTCATCAGGCTTTGGTAGCGCTCGACGATGCGCCCGCGTTCCAGCATGACCACCGCCACTTCGGTGGCGCGGCAACCGGCGCCGGGTGAAATGCCAGTGGTTTCAAAGTCGATGACAGCGATACGTTCCAAAACGACAACCTCAAAAATCTTAATGCTTGAGCAGCAGGCTGCCCTCGATGGGCACATATCGGCTAGCAGCGCGAATCAGTGAATTGGCGGTCAGCCCCGGCACGCCATAGGCAACGGCCTGAATGCCGTGACGGCTGATGACCCGTTCCAGCAGCAGGTCGAAATCGCCGTCGCCGGAGGCCAGCACCACCTCATCGACCCGCGCGGCGGCATCGATCACATCGAGGGTGATGCCCACGTCCCAGTCGCCCTTGGCCGAGCCGTCGCTGCGCTGGATGTAGGGTTTGAGTTTGACCGTGAAACCGAGGTTGCGCAGGATCTGTTGAAACTGCTGCTGCTTGCTGTCGCCGCGGTCGATGGCGTAAGCCACCGCCTCGACGATCTGCCCGTGCTGGCTGATATCGGCCCACAGCGCCGCGTAGTTGAAGTGGCAACCGTAGGCCTGGCGCACGGTGTAGTAGAGGTTTTGCACATCGGCGAATACCGCGATCTTCTTCACCGCTTTTCCTCATGGCGCCACGGCGCTGTTGCCGGCCGCCGCACACCGGGGCCGTTTCGGCGCCCAGTATGCCAGCCCGTGGGCCATGCGGGTAAGCGCGGTCAGACGAAGCTGTCGTCGTCGCCGCCGAAGAAGCCGCCATCATCGCTGCCGTAGTCGGTGTCGATGAAGCCGCCCTGGTCGTTGCCATAGCCGCCGTTGTCAGCGGTCAGGCGCTGCTCGTCGTTGCTGCCCCAGCCGCCGCTATCGCTGGCGGGTGCTGGTTCTTCCTTCATCACTTCGACCACCTCTTCAGGCTGCGAGTGATGGTTGAACAGGCTGCTGATGCCCTGGGCCAGCATCACCCCGCCGGCCACGCCTGCAGCAGTTTGCAGCGCGCCACCAAGGAAGCTGCTGGCACCGCCGCGGGCCGGGGCCTGGGCGGGAGCTGCGTTGAAGCCCTGCTGCTGGGCCGGCGGGTTGAACGAGGGGCGCGAAGGTTCGCGCCAGCCGCCACCACTGGCAGGAGCGCTGGCCGCCGCCTGGTTTTGCACCGGCTGCGGGTCGCGGGTGCCGCTGCCGAAGATGCTCGACAAGAAGCCGCCACTGCTGCTCGGCGCGGTAGCGGCCACCTGGGCCTTGGCCTGTTTGAGCTCGGCCTGCAGTTGCTTGTTCTGTTCATCCAGGCGCTTGAGCGCCGCTTCCTGCACCAGGATCGCCTGGGCCATGTAGTAAGGCGCCGCCGGTTGCTGCTGCAGGTGCTCGCCAATGCGCGCCTGGGCCTGGGCATCACGCGGCACGGCCGGATCTTCGGCCTGCTTGAGCCGACCGAACAGGCCGTCGATCAGGGTTTGTTCTTCACTGTTCATGGGCAACCTCACTGCAAAAGCGGAAAAACGGGTACCGGTAAAATGGGGTGCCGAGGCGCCAGATTCAACACAAGCCGGGATTAAACTTTCTTCAGGTTGGCCAGCGCCTGGGCTAAAGTGACGCCCTGCTTTTATTCAATGCGATATCGACCGATGAATCCGCTTAGTGTTCTGCGCGACTCCCTGTATTTCTTCCGCCGTCACCTGCTGAGCATTGCCCAGTTGTGCCTGCCGCTGGTGGTGCTCGAAGCCCTGTGCGCCCAATTGCTGTACCAGCAACTGGGCAAGGACGCCTCGCCAGGCTACGGCATGCTGGTCAGCCTGCTGTTCTACCCGCTGTACAGCGCCGCGCTGATCCTCTACCTCGACAGCCGCAGCAACGGCTACGCCCCGCTCAAGCGCAACCTGCTGGCCATGGCCTTGCGCCTGTGGCCGTCGTTTGCGCTGATGGTGATGCTCAGCTCGTTGCTGATCATGGCCGGCGCCGCGCTGTTCATCATTCCTGGTATCTGGGTGATGATCCACCTGGTGTTTGCCGAATACGCCCTGGTATTGCGCGGCCAGCCACCGATCGAAGCCATGCGTACCAGTTTCCAGATGACCACCGGCAACTTCTGGCGCATCTTCAGTTGCGTCCTCGGGGTAATGGCAGTGCTGTGGCTGATCGACGGCCTGAGCATGATGCTGGTGCCCGAGCCGTCGCCGCTGGCGCAACTGGCTCTGGATAGCGGCAACGGCTTTTTGCAGCTGTTCAGCACCGTAGTGATGTTCCGCCTGTACATGCTGGTCAGCGAACCGGCGACAGAGCCACCGCTGTCCTGACTGGTTAGCCGATGACCCGACTACTGCGCAACGCCCTGCTGACCCTGCTTGTTGTGATCGCCCTGCTGTGGCTGCTGGCCAGCCAGCTGAGCTGGCAACCTGAACCGCGCGAGAGCCTGGCGGTCAGTTGCCGGGCCAGCACGGCGGCGCTGGTACCCGGCCAGGTGCTCAAGGTGATGACCTGGAACGTGCAGTACCTGGCCGGCAAGCGCTACGTATTCTGGTACGACCAGGGCCGCGGCGACGATACCCGCCCTACCCCTGAAGACCTCGCCTTCAACCTTGATGAAGTGGCGCGGGTAATCCGCGCCGAGCAGCCGGACATCGTCCTGCTCCAGGAACTGGACAACAACGCCAAGGCCAGCGGCTACCAAGACCAACTGGCACTGCTGCGCGAACGGCTGGTGGATATTTACCCCTGCGCGGTGCAGGCCTACGACTGGAAAGCCGATTTTGTCCCCGACTGGCACATCTTCGGCAGCGGCGGCCGCAGCCTGGCGACCCTGAGCCGCTACCCGATCAAACAGGCCGAGCGCCTGCAACTGCCAGTCGACGCCAGCAATGCCTGGCGGCGCTTGCTGCAACCTCAGCAAGCGATTGTTGCCAGCTACCTGCCGCTGCGCGATGGCGGCCAGCTGGCGGTGCTCAACACCCACCTGGCGACCTTCGAAGCCGGCAGCGATATCCAGCGCCAGCAGGTGCAACAGGTGACGCACCTGCTCGACAAGCTGGAAAGCCAAGGCACACCGTGGTTGATCGGCGGCGACTTCAACCTGCTGCCGCTCGGCCAGTACCGCCGCCTGCCGGCCGAACTGCGCGGCCAGTACGGTGCCGACAGCGACCTGCATCTGCTCTGGGACAAATACCCGATGATCCCCAGCAACGCCGAAGCCAGCGGCGCCGACCGCGCGGCCTGGCTGACCCACTACCCCAACGACCGCAACCTGCAAGGCCCGGACCGCACCCTCGACTACCTGTTCCACAGCCCCAAACTGCAGCGTCTGGGGGCACGGGTAATTCAGCAGGACACCCTGGAGATTTCCGATCACCTGCCAGTGACGGCGCGCCTGCTGTTGCCGGCGCAGCCGTGACTACTTGCGCGGCTTGGCCCGCGCCGTGGCTTCGGCCACCAACGGGTCATCCGGCCAATAGTGCTTGGGGTAGCGCCCTTTGAGGTCTTTCTTCACTTCGGCATAGGTACTGCGCCAGAAGTTGGCCAGGTCCTGAGTCACCTGTACCGGCCTGCGCGCGGGCGACAGCAAATGCAGCAGGACTTGCTGACGGCCCTGGGCGATGCGCGGAGTTTCGGCCAGGCCGAACAGCTCCTGCAGACGCACGGCGAGAATCGGCGGGGTTTCGCTGTAGTCCAGGCGAATGTTCGAACCCGAGGGCACACTCAGGTGCACCGGCGCCTGCTCATCCAGGCGCTGGGGCAGCGGCCAGGGCAGCAGGTTGCGCAAGATCGACGCGAGGTCGAGCTGGGCAAAATGGCTCAGGCGGGTGACCTTGCCCAGGTAGGGTTGCAACCACTCGGACAGGTTCGCCAGCAGCGCGGCATCCCCCAGGTCCGGCCACTCGCTTTCACCACGGCTTGCCAGGTCGAGCTGGCGCAACAGCGCCACCCGTGCCTGCCACTGGCGCAGCTCGGGCGTCCACGACAGCAACTCCAGACCCTTGCGCCGCACCAGTTCCAGCAGTGCCTTGGCGCGGGCGTCTTCATCCAGGCCGGTCAAAGGCTCGCGGCTGAGCACCAGCTCGCCGACCTTGCGCTGACGCTCGGCACGCAAAACGTTCTCGCGTTCGTCCCAGTCGAGGATATCCAGGCTGCGCACCTGTTCGGCCAGCACCCCGTCGAACAGCGCCGGGTCGAAATCGGCGGCCAGGTAAATGCGCTCCTCGCGCTGGCCCTGACGGCTGCCCAGATCGGCGATCACCAGCCACGAATGTTTCATCAAGGCATCGGCTTCGCCAAACAACGCAGCGCGACCGTTGGCCAGGCGATATTCCGCACCGCCGGCACGCCGCTGCTGCGCAACGCGGTCGGGATAGGCCAGCGCCAGCAGGGCGCCGAGCCAGCGCGAATGCTCGGGGTCGGCGACGGCTGCAGTGGCTTTGCCGCGCAGGTAACCGCGGTACTGGCGGGCCAGTTGCCGGGCGCGCTGCACACCGCCCTGCGCGCCTTTGGCCGCGCGGGCTTCGCCGCTGAGCAGGGCCAGGCGGCTATGCAGGTCGGCACCGCCGCCGCGCAGAATGTCGCGTTCACCGAGCAAGGCGGCGACGTTGCAGGCCATGTCGGCCAGGCCCAGGTCCTGGCCGCGCAACAGCAGGTGGGCGATGCGCGGATGCGCCGGCAGTTCGGCCATGGCCTGGCCGTGGGCGCTGAGGCTGTCCGGGCTGTCGGCCTTGAACGCACCCAGGCGCTGCAACAGCTCCAGCGCCTGGCCATAGGCGGCCGCAGGTGGCTGATCGAGCCAGCGCAGTTGTTCGGGGGTAACGCCCCAGCGCGACAGTTGCAGGGCCAATCCAGCCAGGTCAGCCTGGAGAATTTCGGCCGCGCCATAGGCCGCCAGTTGCTCGTGCTGGGCTTCGGACCACAAGCGATAACACACGCCGGGCTCCAGGCGCCCAGCGCGGCCAGCACGCTGGGTGGCGCTGGCGCGGGAGATGCGCTGGGTGTCCAGGCGGGTCATGCCGCTGCCAGGATCAAAGCGCGGCACCCGCGCCAGGCCCGCATCGACCACCACGCGCACGCCGTCGATGGTCAGGCTGGTCTCGGCGATGTTGGTCGCCAGCACCACCTTGCGCAAGCCGGCGGCTGGGGTGTCGATGGCGGCGCGCTGGGCATTGAGGTCGAGCTCACCATGCAGCGGGCACAGGAGGATATCGCGGCGCTCGCCCAGGGCCTCCTGCAGTGACTGATGCACGCGGCGAATCTCCGCCTGCCCCGGCAGGAACACCAGCACGCTGCCCGACTCGTCGCTGATGGCCTGCAGCACCGTATCGACCACCCGCGGCTCAATGAACTCGCCCGCCTGAAACGGCCGGCTCCAGCGAATATCCACCGGGTACATGCGCCCTTCGCTACTGACCACCGGAGCATCGTCGAGCAGGCTCGACAGGCGCTCGCCCTCAAGGGTCGCCGACATCAGCAGGATTTTCAGCGGCGGGTCGTCACGCAACAATTCGCGACCATTGAGGCTCAGGGCCAGGGCCAGGTCAGCATCGAGGCTGCGCTCGTGGAATTCGTCGAAGATCAGCAGGCCCACTCCGTCCAGCGCCGGATCGGCCTGCAGGCGGCGGGTGAGAATCCCTTCGGTGACCACCTCGATGCGCGTGTTCGGCCCGACCTTGCTGTCCAGGCGAATGCGGTAACCAACCGTTTGCCCGACCTGCTCACCCAACTCGCTGGCCAGCCGTTCGGCCGCCGCCCGCGCCGCCAGGCGCCGTGGTTCGAGCATGAGGATGCGCTGCCCGGCCAGCCACGGCTCATCGAGCAGCGCCAGCGGTACGCGGGTGGTCTTGCCGGCGCCGGGGGGCGCTTCGAGCACCGCTTCGTGGCGCTGGCTCAAGGCAGCGCGCAAGGCTGGCAGTACGGCATCGATCGGTAATGATTTCATGGTGGCCCTCAAACAATCCGCCGAGTATAACGGCGAACCGAGCCTGCCTTATCATGGTCTTAGCTGTAGATACAGGCTCTTTGCCTGTATCTTTGTCGCCTTCATTCCGGAGACTTCCATGCGTATTCCCTCCCGTGTCATTGGCGGCGTCGTGATCGCCACCCTGCTCAGCCAACTGACCGCCTGCGGCACCCTGTTCTTCCCCGACCGGCGCGGCCAGATCGAAGGCAAGATCGACCCGGTGGTCGCTGCCCTCGACGCCATCGGCATTCTTTTCTATGTGATCCCGGGCCTGATCGCTTTCGGCATCGACTTCGCCACCGGCGCCATCTACCTGCCCGGCGGCACCACTGCCCAGGTCGCGCCTGAAAAACTCAATGAAGCCATCAGCGCCGACGGCAAGGTCGACAACAGCAAGCTGCAGGCTATTCTCGAAAGCGAACTGGGCCAGCGCCTACCGCTCAACGACCCGCGCCTGATCCAGCACAAGGGCAGTGTCGAGCAACTGGCCATGTACGGCCTCAAGCCCGCTGCTTGAACTCTGACAGGAAGCCACTTTAGGCATGACTCCCTCGGCTGAACACCAACGCCTGCTGCGCCTGGCCACCCGCGCATCGCTGGCGGTGGCCAGTATCCTGATCCTGACCAAGGCGCTGGCCTGGTGGCTCAGCGGTTCGGTCAGCCTGCTGGCCGGGTTGACCGACTCGGCGCTCGATGGCGTCGCCTCGTTCCTCAACCTGCTGGCGGTGCACTACGCCCTGCGCCCGGCCGATGACGACCACCGTTACGGCCACGGCAAGGCCGAGGCCATGGCCGGCATGGCCCAGGCGCTGTTCATCGGTGTCAGCGCGGTGCTGATCGGCGTGCAGGCGGTTGAGCGGCTGCAGAATCCGCAGCCTCTGGGTGACACCGGCATCGGCATTGCGGTGATGCTGTTGTCGCTGGTGCTGACCATTGCCTTGCTGATGCTGCAGGGCAAGGTGATCCGCATCACCGGCTCGACAGCGGTGCGCGCCGATTCACTGCACTATCGCTCTGACCTGCTGCTCAACGGCAGCATTCTCGTTGCCCTGGTGCTGGCGCGCTTTGGTTGGCCACAGCTGGATGCAATCTTCGGCCTGGGCATTGCCCTGTACATCCTCTGGAGCGCCCTGCAGATTGCCCGCGAGAGCAGCTCGATCCTGATGGATCAGGAGCTGCCCGGCGACATCAGCGATCAGATGCTGGCGCTGGCCTGCAGTGTGCCGGGGGTGCGCGGCGCCCACGACTTGCGTACGCGGGTGTCGGGTAGCCACTGGTTCGTGCAATTGCACCTGGAGTTGCCCGGGGACCTGCCGCTGACCCAGGCCCATGCCTTGTGTGACCAGGCAGCGGCGGCGATCAACAGCAAGTACCCCAAGGCTGAAGTGCTGGTGCATGCAGATCCGGTGATGTGAGGCAGTTGGCAAGGCTGCTCTTTGCCAGCGAGGGGCTGCGCAGCAGCACCCGGTTCAGTTGACGCTATACCCCCGCCCGCTCAAACAAGCACTCTGCGCCCGCCGATAGTTATCGGCCACCTGCGCCGACGGCGCGTAGCTGGCCGCAGCCGGGTCAAAACCGGTCTGCTGCACCGCCCAGCGGTGGCATTCGTAGCGGTCGCGATCAAGCTGCTGCGGGCTCTGGCCCTGCGCGGGATAAGCAATCACGTCATAACCTGGGCCGCTTCGGGCCGGCGTACTGGCCGCCGGCGGGTTGACCACCACATACTCGCGGCTGTCTTCCAGGTACTGGTAATACGTCCCTGCCGCCAGAAAGAACAGCGCACTGCCTATCCACACTTGCTGGGCATAGTCGGGCAGGTAGTTGACCCGCACGCCATAGGGCGGAGTCACCACCACATAACGCGGGCCTTGCGGGCGATACCAGTAGCCGCCGGAATAGAAGTAGTCATGCCCGCGATAGGGCACCTTCCAGTACTGCTCGGGGAAGTGTTCGATGGTCTGCCCCGGACGGTATTGCGGCTCCGGCCCCCAGCCATTGCCGTGGCCATCCCCATGCCCACTGCCACCGGCGTGGTAATAGCGGTTGTCGTTGCGCCGCGGGATATCCTGGTAATAGCCGGTGCGTGGCTCCTGGGTCTGGCGCACTTCATCGGGCCGCGACAGCAAGGGTGAAGCTCCCTGGCCCTCAGCCAGCAGCGGCAGATTGACACTCGTGCACAGCACACCCACACCCGCCATACCCCAGACACGCGACTTCATACTTTCCTCTCGGACCGATAACAAGGGGCCTGTAATTACTCTATCAGGCCGTCTGCCAGGGGTTATCGGCCGCCAGATGAAATTTGAGTAATAAAAAAGGGAGACCCTGGGGTCTCCCTTTGAGAATTTTGTCCGTGCTCGGCGCTTGTGACACCGGCTCACCTCACGCCGTCTTGTGGACAGTGTGTAGCCCGGGGGCCGAGCACAACCTGGTGGGGTTGCTGGCCGCAGCTGGCCTGATTCGGCCCGCCGCACTGGACTGATGTCCGGGCAGTGATTCTGGTGATAAGAATACGGCGATGGCAGCGGCAGAGGATTGCGAAGATTGCTCATTTAAATATCACTTGCGCAATTTTTGCCTACAGATTGATAATTCGACGCAATCGAAACAGAAAAGGCCAATCCCATGAGCAAGCTCGACCGTTATGACCTGAGCATTCTTGCCGAATTGCAGCGCGACGCGCGTATCTCCAACCAGGAACTGGCCGAGCGCATCGGCCTGTCGCCTTCGCCCTGCTCGCGTCGGGTCAAGCAACTGGAAGACGACGGTTATATTGCCCGCCAGGTCGCCCTGCTCGACCGCAAGAAGCTCGGCCTGAGCCTGACCGCCTATGTGCTGATCGGCATGGACCGGCACACTCCCGAGCGCTTCGAGACCTTCGAAGCGGCGATCCGCAGCCTGCCGCAGGTGCTCGAATGCAGCCTGGTGACCGGAATGGATGCCGACTACCAACTGAAAGTCGTGGTGCCCGACATGGACCATTACCAGCAGTTGCTGCTCGGCCACCTGACCCGTATCGAAGGCGTGACCAGCGTGCGCTCCAGCTTTGTTCTCAACCAGGTACTGGCCAGCACCGAACTGCCGCTCACGCACCTGCGTTAGTCAGGCTGGCAACGGCGGCGTATAATCGCGCGCCTCAACCTGCCGGAGAGTATCGATGGATCCTGCGTTGTTCGAAGAATGGATGATGACCATCCTGGTCACCATCCTGATTGGTTTCATGGGTTTTATCGTCTGGGACCTGGCGAAAAAATCCAAGGCCGGCAAGTTCGGCACCTTCATCCTGTTTTTCGTGCTGGGCCTGGGCATCCTCGCCTTCATCATCAAAAGCGTGGTGATCGGCTTCATCGAAGGCGTCTAAAGCTTGGCCGGTACTTCCCGCCACTGGCCCTGATCGAGGCCATCCAGGCTCCAGTCGCCGATCCGCACGCGCACCAGGCGCAGGGTCGGCAAGCCGACGGCAGCGGTCATGCGCCGCACCTGACGGTTGCGCCCTTCCTTGATGACCAGCTCCAGCCAGCTTGTCGGTACGCTTTTGCGAAAGCGTACCGGCGGGTTGCGTGGCCACAGTTCGGGCTCGTCGAGCTGACGGGCCTGGGCCGGCAAAGTCGGGCCGTCGTTGAGCTCGACGCCATCGCGCAAACGCTGCAGTTGCTCCTCGCTCAGCTCCCCTTCTACCTGTACCCAATAGGTTTTCGCCAGCTTGTGCCTGGGGTCGGCGATCCGCGCCTGCAACTGGCCGTCGTTGGTCAACAGCAGCAGGCCCTCGCTGTCACGGTCCAGGCGCCCAGCCGGGTAGATGCCGGGGATGGCGATGAAGTCCTTGAGGGTCGCGCGCCCTTCGCCGTCGCTGAACTGGGTCAGCACGTCAAAGGGCTTGTTGAACAGGATCAACCGCGGCTCGGCCGGCGGCGCCTTGGCGTGGCGACGCGGGCCGGCGGGTTTGGCCGCGGGGCGCCGCGGCTTGGAGCGTGGGGGTAACGACATGGGGCCTCAGCGGAACGGCGGCTCGTCAAAACTGCGCAGTTTACGCGAGTGCAGCGAGTTGAGCTCGGTACGCAGCAGGTCGAGGGCAGCGATGCCGATCTTCAGGTGCTGGCTGACCGCCCGGTTGTAGAAGGCGTTGGCCGCTCCCGGCAGTTTAATTTCGCTGTGCAGCGGTTTGTCGGAGACGCACAGCAAAGTGCCGTAGGGTACCCGCAGACGATAGCCCTGGGCGGCGATGGTGCCGCTTTCCATGTCTACCGCCACCGCCCGCGACAGGTTGATCAACGGCCGTTCCTGCGCCCAGCGCAACTCCCAGTTACGGTCGTCGTAGGTCAGCACGGTGCCGGTGCGCAGGCGCTTTTTCAGCTCGTCGCCACGCTCGCCGGTCACCTGCGCCGCCGCTTCCTGCAAGGCCAGTTGCACTTCGGCCAGGGCCGGAATCGGAATGTTCGGCGGCACTACCCGGTCGAGAATCCCGTCGCGGCGCATGTAGGCGTGGGCCAGCACGTAGTCGCCGATGGTCTGCGATTGGCGCAGGCCGCCACAGTGGCCGATCATCAGCCAGCAATGCGGGCGCAGTACCGCCAGGTGGTCGGTGATGTTCTTGGCGTTGGACGGGCCGACGCCGATGTTGACCAGGGTGATGCCGTCGCCATCGGCGGCGATCAGGTGGTAGGCCGGCATCTGGTAGCGGTGCCACACCACTCCGGCAACCAGGGCCTGGGCTTCACCGTTGTCCATGGCCTTTTCGATGATTACGTTGCCGGGCAGGACCATGCGTACGAAACGCGGGTCGTCACGCAACCGCTCAAGGCCGTGGCTGATGAACTGGTCGACATAGCGGTGGTAGTTGGTCAGCAGGATCCACGGCTGCACATGGCGCCAGTCGCTGCCGGTGTAATGCACCAGGCGGCGCAGGGAAAAATCCACCCGCGCGGCGTCGAACAGCGCCAGCGGCAGCGGGTCGACGTTGGCCCAGTCGTACAGGCCGTCAGCGATGCCATCGGTGGCGGCAGAAAGATCGGTGCTGGGGAACACCCGCGCCAGCGCCGCAGCCGTAATGCCCGTACCGGCCAGTTCGTCGCCCTGCTCGACCACATAGGGGTACGGAATGTTCTGCTGGCTGACGCCCACTTCAACCGTGACGGTGAAGTCGCGCATCAGCGGCTTCAATTGCTCCAGCAGGTAACCCCGGAACGCCGCCGGCTGGGTCACGGTCACGCTGTAGGTGCCCGGCAACTGGACCTTGGCGTAGGCGCGGGTGATCGCCGGCACTTCGCCATGGTACTGGTAGGTCAGGCGCAGCTCGGGGTAGCGGAACAGTGCGCGCTCCTCGGCATCCGGCTCGGTGCGGTCCTTGAGGTAGCGCTTGAGCGCCTGGCTCAGGGCCGCGGTGGCTTGTTCGTGCAGGGCGGCGAGGCGATCGACGGCCTGCTCGGCGGTTTCTACGACAACGAAGGCTTCATCAGTACGGCTCACAATGTACTTCCTGTCTGACATGCATACGCCCATCTTGCCTATATCCGGCGGCAAAGGCACGCACGTTAGAGCGGCCAGTTCGGGGTCGAGCGTTGCACCAGCGCGGCGACGTCGACGCCACGGGGCAGTACGCCATACACCCGGCCATTGCCGCCCAGGCGGCTGGCAATAAAGGCATCGCTGACCGCGGCGTTACCGGCTTCGAGCAGCAGCTTGGCCTGCAGGCCGACGGCGATGTCTTCGGTGAGCTGGCGGGCGCGGTACTGGATGTCCGCGGTGTCGGCAAAGGCCGCCTTGAGGTTACCGATATGTGCGGCCAGGCGCGGGTCGCCGTGGCCATCACCGAGCTCGGCGAACAACGTGTCGAGCACACCTGGCTCCTTGGACAGTGCCCGCAACACGTCCAGACACTGGACATTGCCTGAACCTTCCCAGGTCGAGTTGACCGGCGCTTCGCGGTACAGCCGCGGCAGGATGCTGTCTTCGACATAACCGGCGCCGCCCATGCATTCGGCCGCTTCGTTGATCATTGCCGGCGCACGCTTGCAGATCCAGTACTTGCCCACGGCGGTAATCAAGCGGGCAAAACGCGCCTGGTGCGGATCATCCGGCTGGTCGAGGGCACGGCCCATGCGCAGGCTCAGGGCCAGCGCCGCTTCACTTTCCAGGGCCAGATCGGCCAACACGTTCTGCATCAATGGCTGCTCGGCCAGCAAGCGCCCGCCAACCTGGCGATGGGCGCAGTGATGGGCAGCCTGGGTCAGGGCCTGACGCATCAGGGCGCTGGAGCCGACCATGCAGTCGAAGCGGGTCATGGCCACCATCTCGATGATGGTCGGCACGCCGCGGCCTTCTTCGCCGATCATCCAGGCCAGGGCGCCACGGAACTCGACCTCGCTGGAGGCGTTGGAGCAGTTGCCGAGCTTGTTCTTCAGGCGCTGGATATAGAACTGGTTGCGGCTGTCATCCGGGCGGTGGCGCGGCAGCAGGAAGCAGCTCAAGCCCTTGTCAGTCTGCGCCAGGGTCAGGAAGGCATCACACATCGGCGCCGAACAGAACCATTTATGCCCGACCAGCTCATAGGCCTGGCCCGGGCCGGGTGCTCCCACCGGATAGGCGCGGGTGGTGTTGGCACGCACATCGGTGCCGCCCTGCTTCTCGGTCATGGCCATGCCCAGGGTCACGCCGACCTTGTGGCGATCGCCGAGGTTGCGCGGGTCGTATTCGGTGGCCAGCACTTTCGGCAGCCAGTACTCGGCCAGCTCAGGTTGCAACTTGAGCGCCGGCACCGCGGCAAAGGTCATGGTCAGCGGGCAACCACTGCCGGCTTCGGCCTGGCTGTGCAGGTAGGTCATCGAGGCGCGGGCGACATGCGCGCCTTCACGCGGGTCAGTCCAGGGCAAGGACGGCAGGCCATGCTCGATGGCCGTGCGCATCAGTTCATGATAGGCCGGATGGAACTCCACCAGATCGATGCGATGGCCATAACGGTCATGGCTGCTGAACTGCGGCTTGTTCTGGTTGGCCAGAAAGCCTGCGGCCATCAGCGGCCCGCCGGCCAGGGCACCGTACGCGTCGATGCGCTCCTGCGCCCAACCCGCCCCGTAGCGCCGCGACCATTCCTGCAGTGGCAGGTCGATGCGGTACAGGTTGGCCCCGTCCAGGGACGGCGGCTGGTTGGTGACCTCATGGGTTTCAGCGTACTGGTGCAGGTTCATCGAGGGGCCTCCTGGATCCTGGCGTGACTGAATTTTCAGTGAATCACGCCCTGCCCCCCTGTCAAAGTGACAAAAACGCCTAACTAGCCGTGGTTTAACCCTGGCCGAGGCATGCCCAACTGCGCCTGGGGAGGGCTCAAGGGCACGCTCAGGTTCAGCTCGAAACGGCTGCCCAGGCCCGGGTTGGATTCGTGCTGCAGGCGTGCACCGATCAACTCGACCAGCTGCCGGCAAATCGCCAGGCCAATGCCCAAGCCGCCGTATTCACGGGTCATCGAACCGTCGACCTGGAAGAAGCGCTGGTACAGCGTGGCTTCGTCCAGGCAGTCAAAACCGATGCCGCTGTCGCTGACACTGATGCTCAGGCCCAACAGGTCCGGCCCCAGCCGTGTGCCGCGGGCCTGCAACATGACTCCACCCTGGTGGGTGAATTTGATGCCGTTGTCCATCAGGTAACCCAGGCACATGGCCAGCTTGTGTCGATCGCCGATCAGTACGTCAGGCAGCTCCGCCGGGATATCCAGGCTCAGGTACAAGCCCTTGGCCATGGCCGGCGCGGCGTATTCGGCACGCACTTCCTGCAGCAGCGAGCGCAGGCTGAACGGTGCATTTTGCGCGCTGAGGCGGCCGGCCTGCAGTTCGGTGAGGATGAGGATGTCATCGACCATGCCCATCATGTCCTGGGCCGCGGAGCTTGCGGTGTGCTGGTACTGGGCCAGCTCGCCGTCCAGCGACATGGTCTGCATCAGCTCCAGCGAACCGATTACGCCGTTCATCGGCGTGCGCAGTTCGTGGGTGACGGTAGCCAGGAACTGGTCCTTGAGACGGTTGCTGTTGGCCAGCTCGATGTTCAGCTGTTCCAGGGTGCGGCCGGTTTCGCGCAGGGTGCGGGCCTGCTCGTCGCGCATGCTGTTGATGCGGTCGGCCAGGGCCAGGGACAACAGGCCGACCTCCAGCGCCGAACCGATCTGGCTGGCATACATGGTCAGGAACACGTTCGGCAGGTAACCCAGCACCATCAGGGTGTTGACCAGGCCGCCGAGCAAGAATGCCGACCAGGCGATGATGAAGTAGCGGGCCACGCGCAAACCGCGGCGCCAGGCGAAAATCCCGGCGGCGAAAATGCACACGGTAAACAGCAGGGCCAAAGCGGTGGCCAGGCGCAGGGCAACACCGTAGCTGCTGGTCAGCGACAACAGCATGACCAGCGCGCCGCAGCCCATCAGCACCTTGAGCACTGCATCGAAGGCACGGCTGTGATTGCGCAGTTGCAGGAAACTGCGGGCAAACTGGCAACCGAACAAACCTGCCGCGCCGATGAACATCGGCGTGGCGGCGTTCGCCCACCAGGGACTGTCCGGCCAGAAATACGCAACGCCAGCGCCGTTGACCGACACCTGGTACAGGCCGAACGAGGCGATGTAGAGGATGTAGTACAGGTAACTGGTGTCGCGTACGCTCAGGTAGATGAACAGGTTGTACACCAGCATCCCCAGCAATACGCCGTAGATCAGGCCCAACACGTACAAGCGGGTGGGCTGTGCTTCGAGGTAGGCCTGGGCCGACCACAGGGTCAGCGGCGCTTGCACCGACCCTTCGCTGTGCAGGCGCAAATAAGCGGTGGTGGTCTGGCCGGGGGTGAACGGTAATTCGAACAGGTAGTTGTTCTGTTTGATCTGCCGGCTGGCATAGGGCAAGGCGTCGCCGGTGCGCTGGGCCAGGTGGAAGGTGCCGCTGGCGTCGGCCAGGTAGAGTTCCAGGTGATCGAGCGGCGGGTAGGCCAGTTCCAGCAACCAGGCGCGGGGCGCAGCCGAGGGCAAGGCGGTGTAGCGCAGCTGGACTTTCAGCCAGAACACCGAGGTGGAGTAACCGGCGTTGAGGACCTCAGCCCGATGCGGGCGAAAATGCTCGGCGAACGAGGGCGCACTGACCTGCGCAATGCTGGCATTGCCATCGCGGTCTTCGAACACTTGCATCACTTGCCCCAGCGGCAAGCTGCGGGTGGAGTCGTCGAAATCGACCGCCGGGGCCAGTAACGGCAACCAGCCCAGCACAACAATCAGCAAATAGCGCATACAGCCCCAGCATGGCCTGTCCCGGTCGCGTCGCGTAGCCTCCTGTCCGTTTGAGGCGATGCAATCCGGCAGTAACCGTTATCGGTTTATTCGAGCACTCTAGCATAGCTTTCCGAGCCTGCCAGATGCCACTGAAAACTTTACGCCGAAGGCTCTAGAACGCCACTTTCAGCGATTTCACAAGTACAGTTCAAACGCCCGTTGAAAAATCCCCGGCGCCGGGGCGGACCCAGCAAAAGCGTTTGGTGATAAGCTCGCGCACCATGAATACCTACAGCTCCCGCCCCGTTGTCCTCTGTCTCTCCGGCCACGACCCCAGTGGCGGTGCCGGCTTGCAGGCAGATATCGAAGCCCTGATTGCGCAAGGCTGTCATGCCGCTCCGGCCGTGACCGCCCTGACCGTTCAGGATACCGTCAATGTCACTGACTTCCGCGTCCTCGACCGCGAGTGGGTACTGGCCCAGGCCAATGCCGTGCTTGCCGATTCGACCGTAGCGGCGGTCAAGCTGGGCATGCTCGGCTCGACCGAAATGGTCGATACCGTGGTCGAACTGCTCAGTGCCCACCCGCACCTGCCGCTGGTCTGCGACCCGGTCCTGCGCGCTGGCGGCGGTGGCCGCCTGGGCAAGGATGAAGTCGGCTACGCCATGCGCGAACGCCTGCTGCCGCTGGCAACCATTGCTACCCCCAACCTTCCCGAAGCGCGCATCCTGGCCGAGCTGCCCGACGGCAGCGCCGATGAATGCGCCGAAAAACTCCTGCCGTTTGTCAGACACCTGCTGATCACCGGCGGTCACGGTGACGAACACGAAATCCACAACCGCCTGTACAGCCGCGACGGCCAGCGTCATACCTGGACCTGCCAGCGCCTGCCCGGCAGCTACCACGGCTCCGGCTGCACCCTGGCCAGCGCCCTGGCCGGCCGCCTGGCCCTTGGCGAGCAACTGCAAAGCGCGGTGCGTTCGGCCCTGGACTACACCTGGCGGACCCTGCGCGACGCCGAGCAACTGGGCAAAGGCCAGTACGTGCCGCGCCGCCTGCCCCTGGATTTCTGTTCCTGATCTTCGCTTGAGGTCTACACCATGAAGTTACGCGGCCTGTATGCCATCACTGACAGCCAGTTGCTGGCCGGCAAGTTCCTGCCCTATGTCGAAGCGGCGCTTGAAGGCGGCGTGACCTTGCTGCAGTACCGTGACAAAAGCCAGGACGATTCCCACCGGCTGCGCGAAGCCGAAGCCCTGGCCGAGCTTTGCGCACGCTACAAGACCCAACTGATCATCAACGACGATGCCGAGCTGGCCGCGCGCCTGGGTGTCGGTGTGCACCTAGGCCAGACCGATGGCCCGCTGACGCCAGCGCGCACCCTGCTCGGCCGCGAAGCGATCATCGGCTCGACCTGCCATGCCCAGCTTGAGCTGGCCGAACAGGCCGCCCGCGAAGGCGCCAGCTACGTCGCCTTTGGCCGCTTCTTCAACTCGGTGACCAAGCCGGGCGTGCCCGCCGCCGACATCGCCTTGCTGGAACAAGCGCGCACCCGCATCAAGCTGCCGATCTGCGTGATCGGCGGCATCACCCTCGACAACGCCGCCCCGCTGGTCGCCCACGGCGCCAGCCTGCTTGCGGTGATTCACGGCCTGTTTGGCGCCGACAGCACGCAGGAAGTCACCCGCCGTGCACGCGCCTTCAACGCCCTGTTCGCTTCTGCCTGATTGAGAGAGCCCATCATGTCTCGTTCCGAAACCCTGTTTGCCAACGCCCAGAAACACATCCCCGGTGGCGTCAACTCGCCGGTGCGGGCGTTCAAGAGCGTTGGCGGCACGCCACTGTTCTTCAAGCATGCCGCTGGCGCCTATGTCACCGATGAAGATGACAAACGCTACGTCGACTACGTTGGCTCATGGGGCCCGATGATCCTTGGCCACAGCCACCCGGACGTGCTCGACTCGGTGCGCAAGCAGCTGGAACACGGTTTGTCTTATGGCGCGCCAACCGCCATGGAAACCGAAATGGCTGACCTGGTCTGCTCGATCGTGCCCTCGATGGAAATGGTCCGCATGGTCAGCTCCGGCACCGAAGCGACCATGAGCGCCATCCGTCTGGCCCGTGGCTACACCGGCCGCGACAGCATCATCAAGTTCGAAGGCTGCTACCACGGCCACTCCGACAGCCTGCTGGTCAAAGCCGGTTCCGGCCTGTTGACCCAGGGCGTGCCAAGCTCGGCCGGCGTGCCGGCAGCCTTTGCCAAACACACCCTGACCCTGCCGTTCAACGACATCGACGCGGTCGAGAAGATGCTCGCCGAAGTCGGCCAGGAGGTTGCCTGCATCATCGTCGAGCCGGTAGCCGGCAACATGAACTGCGTACCGCCGGCGCCGGGCTTCCTCGAAGGCCTGCGCACACTGTGCGACAAGCACGGCGTGGTGCTGATTTTCGACGAAGTGATGACCGGTTTTCGCGTCGCCCTGGGTGGCGCCCAGGCGCACTACGGCGTTACCCCGGACCTGTCGACCTTCGGCAAGATCGTCGGCGGCGGCATGCCGGTGGGCTGCTTCGGCGGCAAGCGCAAGATCATGGAACAGATCGCGCCGCTGGGCCCGGTCTACCAGGCCGGCACCCTGTCGGGCAACCCGCTGGCCATGGCCGCCGGCCTGACCACCCTCAAGCTGATCAGCCGCCCGGGCTTTCATGACGAGCTGAGCGCCTTCACCAGCCGCCTGCTCGATGGCCTGCAACAGCGCGCCGATGCTGCTGGCATCCCGTTCGTCACCACCCAGGCCGGTGGCATGTTCGGCCTGTACTTCAGTGGCGCCGACGATATCGTTACTTTCGATGACGTCATGGCCAGCGATGCCGAGCACTTCAAGCGCTTCTTCCACCTGATGCTCGAAGGTGGCGTGTACCTGGCGCCAAGCGCCTTCGAAGCCGGCTTTACCTCGATCGCCCACGGTGACACCGAGCTGCAGATCACCCTGGATGCGGCTGAGAAGGCGTTTGCCAAGCTGTAATTCAGTGGACCATCGCGGGGCAATCGTGTGCCTGCAGGCGCACGATTGCCCCGCGATGGGGCCTTGCAAAGCAGAAAATCGAGTAAAGACTTTGTAAGGTAGGCGCTGCTTATCCCATAATGTGCCACCAGACACTTTGGCCGCAGCTTTGCAGAGGTATGTCGATCCCCATGAACCGCACCGGCCGCGCCCTCGCCCTGGGCTGCCTGTTGCTTCTTCAGCCCCTGCTGGCCACGGCAGGCGGTAACTCGTTGCTGATTCCGGCAACGGGCCGCTGCACCCTCGATTCCCAGCCCGAAGACCTGCCGCAAGCCCTCGCCGCCTGCCAGGACGCGGCAAAGTCCGGGGATGCCCAGGCCCAGTACGAGTTGGGTGAGTTCTACTACGAGGGCACCAACACCCCGCGCGACCTCAACCAGGCCCTGAGCTACTTCGAGCAAGCCTCGCTGCAAGGCCACGCCGAGGCGCAATACCGCCTGGGCAGCATGTTCTACAAGGGTGAAGGTGTGGCGGCCAACAATGTGCAGGCCTACATCGTGCTGAAGATGGCGGCGGTCAACGGCGCCGAAGATGCCCTGGACATGGCCGACGAGGTGTCTGCGAAGATGCCCCGCGATGAACTGGAAGTCGCCACCCAGGTGCTGGGGCAGATTTTCCGCAAGTACCTGCTGGAGCTGCAGACCGCCGAAGGCCGCACGCCCTTCTCGCCGCTGCCCTGATCCCCGCTTACTTTTCCGGCATTGGCATCGGGAATGGCATTACATTGCCAGTACCGCGTGCTTCGCTGATCTTCGGCGTGCCCAGACGCTCCACCTCGTCGATACGCACGATCGAATGCATCGGCACAAAGCTGCGCACCACGCCTTCGAACTGGGCCTTGAGCTTTTCTTCGCTCGGGTCGACCACCACCTGGGTGCGCTCGCCAAAGACAAACTCCTCGACCTCAAGGAAGCCCCACAGATCGCTTTGGTAGATCTGTTTGGCGTACATCTCGTACACCTGGCCCTGGTTGAGAAAGATCACTTTGTAGATCGGAGCTTCGCGTTTGGTCATTTTGGGCGGGGACAATCAAGGGTGGTAAAGAAGTCGCAAACTATAACATAGGCACCGGGCCGACAACGCTAGGATCCACGGCGCCGGCCCCTTATAATGTGCGGTTCTTCGAATTACCAGATGATCTCCCATGGCCAAGAAGCTTTACATCGAAACCCACGGTTGCCAGATGAACGAGTACGACAGCTCGCGCATGGTCGATCTGCTGGGTGAACATCAAGCCCTTGAAGTCACGGCCCGCGCCGAAGACGCCGACGTCATCCTGCTCAACACCTGCTCGATCCGCGAGCGTGCCCAGGACCGGGTGTACTCCCAGCTGGGTCGCTGGCGTGAACTCAAGGACCTCAAACCGGACATGGTCATCGCCGTCGGCGGCTGCGTGGCCAGCCAGGAAGGCGAGTCGATCCGCAAGCGCGCGCCGTATGTCGACGTGGTCTTCGGCCCGCAGACCCTGCACCGCCTGCCGGAAATGATCGACGCGGCGCGCACCACGCGCCTGCCGCAGGTCGATGTGTCGTTCCCGGAGATCGAAAAATTCGACCACCTGCCCGAGCCACGCATCGACGGCCCCACCGCCTATGTCTCGGTAATGGAAGGCTGCAGCAAGTACTGCACTTTCTGCGTGGTGCCCTACACCCGCGGCGAGGAAGTCAGCCGGCCGTTCGACGACGTGCTGGCCGAGGTCATCCACCTGGCCGAGAACGGCGTGCGTGAAGTCACCCTGCTGGGGCAGAACGTCAACGGCTACCGCGGCCAGACCCACGACGGCCGCCTGGCCGACCTTGCCGAGCTGATCCGCGTGGTCGCCGCCGTCGATGGCATCGAGCGCATCCGCTACACCACCTCGCACCCGCTGGAATTTTCCGACAGCCTGATCCAGGCCCACGCCGAGGTGCCGGAGCTGGTCAAGCACCTGCACCTGCCGGTGCAATCGGGCTCCGACCGGGTGCTGGCGGCGATGAAGCGCAACCACACCGTCCTCGAGTACAAGTCCAAGCTGCGCAAGCTCAAGGCGGCGGTACCGGGCATCTGCATCAGCTCGGACTTCATTGTCGGCTTCCCCGGCGAAACCGAGAAAGACTTCGAGCAGACCATGAAGCTGGTGGCCGACGTCGGTTTCGATTTTTCCTACTCGTTCGTCTACAGCCAGCGCCCGGGCACCCCGGCCTCGGACTTGCCGGACGAAACCCCGGAAGAACTGAAAAAAGAGCGCCTCAAGGCCCTGCAGCACCGCCTCGACACCCAGGGCTTCGAGATCAGCCGACAAATGGTCGGTACGGTCCAGCGCATTCTGGTCACCGACTACTCGCGCCGCGATCCTGGCCAGTTGCAGGGGCGTACCGAGAATAATCGTATCGTCAACTTTCGCTGCGACAATCCCAAGCTGATCGGCCAGTTCGTCGATATCCATATCGACGACGCGCGCCCACACTCGCTGTTCGGCTCGCTGGCCCACTGAGCTGTCCTGCCGGGCCTGGTTACAGGCCCGGCGACCCTTGATCGTTTCAGCGCTTTCGCCCTGCAGCGGCTAGGGTTATCCTTGAGACCATATCCTTTGCCGT
This sequence comes from Pseudomonas sp. B21-032, assembly GCF_024748965.1. Taxonomy (NCBI): domain Bacteria; kingdom Pseudomonadati; phylum Pseudomonadota; class Gammaproteobacteria; order Pseudomonadales; family Pseudomonadaceae; genus Pseudomonas; species Pseudomonas sp. B21-032. Next base: position 5,181,299 of record NZ_CP087180.1, read on the forward strand.
TGGGCGGCTGAAAAACGACCTTGAACGCACCTATCGAACCACATCGTTTCATCCTCGAGCCTTTCGAGGCCCATCGCTTCGCCAACCTGTGCGGGCAGTTCGACGAGCATTTGCGCCTGATCGAACAGCGCCTGGCCATCGAAATCCGCAACCGCGGCAATCAGTTCGAACTGATCGGCGAACCCAAGCACACCTCCTCTGCCGAGCAACTGCTGCGCCGCCTCTATCGCGAGGCCAAGGCCACCGAGCTGTCGCCGGAAATGGTCCACCTGTACCTGCAGGAATCGGCCGTCGAAGAGCTGGAGAACCCGGCCGTCAACGAAGTCAGTGTTTCCTTGCGCACGCGCAAGGGCATGATTCGTCCGCGCGGGCTGAACCAGCAGCGCTACGTGAAGGAAATCCTCGGCAACGACATCAACTTCGGCATCGGCCCGGCCGGTACCGGCAAGACCTACCTGGCCGTGGCCTGCGCGGTTGATGCCCTGGAGCGTGAACAGGTGCGACGCATCCTGCTGGTGCGTCCGGCGGTCGAAGCGGGTGAAAAACTCGGCTTCCTGCCCGGCGACCTGGCACAGAAGATCGACCCGTACCTGCGCCCGCTGTATGACGCGCTGTACGAGATGCTCGGCTTTGAACACGTGGCCAAGCTGATCGAACGCCAGGTGATCGAGATCGCACCGCTGGCCTACATGCGCGGGCGCACCCTGAACAACAGCTTCATCATCCTCGACGAAAGCCAGAACACCACGGTCGAGCAGATGAAGATGTTCCTCACCCGCATTGGTTTCGGTTCCACCGCGGTGATCACCGGTGACATCACCCAGGTCGACCTGCCGCGTGGCACCAAGTCGGGCCTGGCCCATGTCATCGAGGTGCTCAAGGGCGTGCCGGGCATCAGCTTTACGCACTTCCAGCCCAAGGACGTGGTCCGCCATCCGTTGGTGCAGCGCATTGTCGAGGCCTACGAGCGCTTCGACAGCCAGCAGCAGAACCCGGCTGAAGGCAAACACCGCGATGCTTGAGCTCGATCTGCAGCTGGCAAGCGATGCGAACCACCCGACCGAAGAACAATTCCGCCAATGGTGCGAGCTGGCCCTGCGCCAGCGCACGGCCGACTCGGAAATGACCATCCGTCTGGTCGATGAAGCCGAAGGCCGCGAACTGAATCACACCTGGCGGCACAAAGACTACGCCACCAACGTGCTGTCGTTCCCGGCCGATGTGCCTGACGAGTTGCTCGACATTCCGCTGCTCGGCGACCTGGTGATCTGCATCGCCGTGGTCGAACGCGAGGCTGTCGAACAGGGCAAGGCGCTCGAGGCCCACTGGGCGCACCTGGTCATCCACGGTTGCCTGCACCTGCTGGGCTACGACCACATTGACGACGATGAGGCCGAGGAAATGGAAGCACTGGAACGAACGTTGCTTGCTGAACTGGGTCATCCGGACCCGTACGCCGACGACGAACACGACGACAATTCAACACTGATATCTGCAAAGGATCACGAGTAACCGCCATGAGCGAAGATCGATCGAGCAACGGGCAAAAGTCCTGGCTGGGCAAACTGACCCAGGCTTTTGCCCACGAGCCGAAAAACCGTCAGGAGCTGCTTGAGCTGCTGCGCGAAGCCCATCAGAACAAGCTGCTCGACAGCGAGGCGCTGACCATTGTCGAGGGCGCCATCCAGGTCGCCGACCTGCAGGTGCGCGACATCATGGTGCCGCGCTCGCAGATGATGAGCATCAAGGCGACCCAGTCGCCGCGTGAGTTCCTGCCGGCGGTGATCGACGCCGCCCACTCGCGCTACCCGGTGGTCGGCGAAAGCCACGATGACGTGCTCGGCGTGCTGCTGGCCAAAGACCTGCTGCCGTTGATCCTCAAGGAGAACGGCGACAGCTTCAACATCAAGGACCTGCTGCGCCCGGCCACCTTCGTGCCCGAGTCCAAGCGCCTGAACGTGCTGCTGCGCGAGTTTCGCGCCAACCACAACCACATGGCCATCGTCATCGACGAGTACGGCGGCGTGGCGGGCCTGGTGACCATCGAAGACGTCCTTGAGCAAATCGTCGGCGACATCGAAGACGAGCATGACGTCGAGGAGGACAGCTACATCAAGCCACTGCCCAGCGGCGACTTCCTGATCAAGGCGCTGACGCCGATCGAGAACTTCAACGAGTTCTTCGACAGCCAGTTCTCCGACGACGAGTTCGACACCGTCGGCGGCCTGGTGATGAGCGCCTTCGGCCACCTGCCCAAGCGTAACGAGACCACCGAGATCGGCCCGTACCGTTTCCGTATTCTCAACGCCGACAGCCGCCGGATTCACCTGCTGCGTCTGACCCCTATCACCCGTTAAGGACAACCATGCGCTGGATCACCCGCCCCGGCTGGCCCGGTAACCTGCTGGCCGTGGCGGCCGGTGCAATCACCACCCTGGCCCTGGCGCCGTTCGACATCTGGCCGCTGGCATTGCTTGCGGCCGGCCTGTTCTACCTCGGCCTGCGCGAGCTCAGCCCGCGCCAGGCCCTGGGCCGCGGCTGGTGCTTCGGCTTTGGCCTGTACGCCGCCGGCACCAGCTGGATCTACGTCAGCATCAATACCTACGGCGGCGCCACGCCGCTGCTGGCCACCGGGCTGTTGCTGGCGTTCTTTGCCGCCATTGCCTGGTTCTTCGCCCTGCCCGCCTGGCTCTGGGCGCGCTGGCTACGGCGCAACGAGGCGCCGTTGGCCGATGCCCTGTGCTTCGCCGCCTTATGGGTCGGCCAGGAGGCGTTCCGCGGCTGGTTCCTTACCGGTTTCCCCTGGCTGTACTCCGGTTACAGCCAGCTCGACGGCCCGCTGTCGGGCCTGGCGCCGCTGGGCGGCATGTGGCTGATCTCGTTCTGCCTGGCGCTGTGCGCGGCGCTGCTGTGCAACCTGCCACGCCTGCGCGCGCGCACGTCGTTTCTGGCAGTGGCCGTGGTCTTGCTGCTGGCGCCCTGGGCCATCGGCCTGGCGCTGAAAAACCACGCCTGGACCAGCCCGGCGGGCAAGCCGCTGACCGTTGCTGCGCTGCAAGGCAACGTCGAGCAGGAAATGAAGTGGAACCCCGAACACGTCAATGCTCAACTGGCCCTGTACCGCGACATGAGCTTCAGCTCCAAGCCGGTCGACCTGCTGGTGTGGCCGGAAACCGCGGTGCCGATCCTCAAGGATCAGGCCCAGGGCTACCTGGACATGATGGGCAACTTCGCCGCCGAGCGTAGTACCGCCTTGATCACCGGGGTTCCGGTACGTGAAGTGGTGCACGAGCAACGCCGCTATTACAACGGCATCACTGTCACCGGCGAAGGCGATGGCACCTACCTCAAGCAAAAACTGGTGCCATTTGGCGAGTACGTGCCGCTGCAGGACATGCTCCGTGGCCTGATCGCCTTCTTTGACCTGCCAATGTCGGACTTCGCCCGTGGCCCGGCCGATCAGCCACTGTTGCAGGCCAAGGGCTATCAAATCGCGCCGTACATCTGCTACGAAGTGGTTTATCCGGAGTTTGCCGCAAGCCTGGCGGCCCGCAGCGATATCCTCCTGACCATCAGCAACGACACCTGGTTCGGCACCTCGATCGGCCCCCTGCAGCATCTGCAGATGGCGCAGATGCGTGCCCTGGAAGCCGGCCGCTGGATGATCCGCGCCACCAACAACGGCGTCACCGGCCTGATCGACCCGTTCGGGCGCATCACCGCACAGATCCCGCAGTTCGAGCGTGGCATCCTCTATGGCGAAGTGGTGCCGATGCAGCAACTCACCCCGTACCTGCAGTGGCGCTCCTGGCCACTGGTGATTCTCTGCGCGTTGCTGCTGGGCTGGGCCCTGCTGGCCAGCCGGATCGCCAAGACCGTCTAGTAGAACAGCTTGTAGCCGAGCAGGCCGACTGCCTCATTGAGCAGTTGGCCGCTCTGCCACAGCGACTTGCCTTCCGGCAGCCAGCCACCGAAGGGCCGGGCATGGTCACGACCCAGAAAGCCCACCGGTGCCGGCACCACGACAAACCCCGCCTGTTCGAAGCTCCAGCGTGAACGCTGCATGTGCCAGGCCTGGGTCACCACCACTACGCGCTTGATCCCCAGAGGCTGCAACAACTCGGCACTCATCTGCGCGTTTTCCCAGGTGGTACGGCTGCGCTCTTCCTTCCAGCGCACGCTGACCCCGAGGTCTCGCTGCAAGGAATCGGCCATCAGCTGCGCTTCGCTGGGCGGCGTACCGTAATGCAATCCGCCGCTGGTCAATACTGGCAACCCCGAGGCCTTGGCCAGTTGCGCGGCGTAACGCATGCGCTCCATGGCCACGCCCGTGGGCTGGTCCTGCGAGTCCCAGGCAGGGTCGCCGCGCTCGCGCCCGGCCCCGAGGATGACGATGGCATCGGCCTGCTGCGCAAGCCCCGCCCACTGGCTGCTGGCCAGGGCCGGCTCGCTTTCCAGTTGCCGGGCAGCCTGCTCCACCACGATCGGCAGGCTCATCAGCCACAAGCCGCCCAGGCCCAGGACAAAGCACAGGGTCGACAGCCGCGGCCAGGATTTGGGCAGCCACCAGGCAGCAATCAGCAAAAGAAACAGGATGCCGGGCGGCATGATCATTTGTTTGATGAGATAGCGAATGGGCACAGGACACCTCCTTGGAGGTGCGCAGCCTAAGAGGAACGGCACCTGGCAACAATAGTCAGGTGCCGCTCCGGGAAGTTTTTGCTGCAGTGGCGCACTCCGCCTTGCGCCGGAAAAACCCGAACAGCTACTTGAAATGCAGCGTCCTGGACTTCGCTGTGGTAGCGGAGCGCTTGTCCTTGAGCCAGACAACTCTGGCCGCAGGTGGCGTCTCCACGTGTGGCAATGCGCCGACGCGTCCATGCCCGCCCTCCGGAAGGGATTCCAGATAGGCCTTGATCACTTCGAATTCAGCGCGGCTCAAACCACGCAACTCCAATTCAGCAGGCACTTCATCGCGTAATCGAACGGAGGTTCTGGCGACCTCGAGGGCCAGGCCCAGACGATCGATCAGCCGTTCGTAAAGCTCCGGTTTGGTTACTTGTTGCTGCGACTCTCCCATCCGTTCACCTCATTGAAGATAAATATATCTCCCCCCACACATGAGCTTAGCGTTACTCGCAAAAGCAGCCGGACGCCGCGACCAACGGCCCGCCGCGCCAAAGGCGGTGCAATCAGGGTTTCCCTCGGTGGACAGGGGTCATGTATGCTAGGGCGTTCACCATACTTGACACCGGATTGCCGATGCAGCGGTTTGATCGCTGCCTGGATAAGGTCTCCCATTTCTCAGCGCAAAGTAGCCATGCACGAACTCTATCAGCCCCGCGAAATCGAAGCCGCCGCCCAGTCTTACTGGGATGAGCGAAAGTCTTTTGAAGTCAGTGAACAGCCAGGCAAGGACACGTACTACTGCCTATCGATGTTCCCGTACCCAAGCGGCAAGCTACATATGGGCCACGTGCGCAACTACACCATTGGTGACGTGATCGCCCGTTACCAGCGCATGCTCGGCAAGAACGTCCTGCAGCCAATGGGCTGGGACGCCTTCGGCATGCCGGCGGAAAACGCCGCGATGAAGAACAACGTCGCCCCGGCCAAGTGGACCTACGAAAACATCGACTACATGAAGACCCAGCTCAAGAGCCTGGGCCTGGCATTCGACTGGTCGCGTGAAGTCACCACTTGCAAGCCGGACTACTACCGCTGGGAACAGTGGCTGTTCACCCGCCTGTTCGAAAAAGGCGTGATCTACCGCAAGAACGGTACCGTGAACTGGGACCCGGCCGACCAGACCGTGCTCGCCAACGAGCAGGTCATCGACGGTCGCGGCTGGCGTTCGGGCGCGCTGATCGAGAAGCGCGAAATCCCGATGTACTACTTCAAGATCACCGACTACGCCGACGAGTTGCTGGAAAGCCTCGACGAGCTGCCGGGCTGGCCTGAGCAGGTCAAGACCATGCAGCGCAACTGGATCGGCAAGTCCCGCGGCATGGAAGTGCAGTTCCCCTACGACCAGGCCAGCATCGGCCACGCCGGGGTGCTGAAAGTCTTCACCACCCGTCCGGACACCCTGATGGGCGCCACCTACGTGGCCGTTGCCGCCGAGCACCCGCTGGCCACCCAGGCTGCCCAGGGCAACCCCGAGCTGCAAGCCTTCATCGATGAATGCAAGAGCGGCAGCGTCGCTGAAGCCGACATCGCCACCCAGGAGAAAAAGGGCCTGGCCACCTCGCTGTTCGTCGAGCACCCGCTGACCGGCGAGAAGTTGCCGGTGTGGGTCGCCAACTACGTGCTGATGCACTACGGCGATGGCGCAGTAATGGCGGTACCGGCACACGACGAGCGCGATTTCGAGTTCGCCCACAAGTACAACCTGCCGGTCAAGGCAGTGGTGCGCACCAGCGCTGGCGATGAAGTCGGCAACGAGTGGCTGGCCACCTATGGCGAGCACGGCCAGCTGATCAATTCCGGCGAATTCGACGGCCTGGACTTCGCCGGCGCGTTCGACGCCATCGAAGTGGCGCTGATCAAGAAAGAGCTGGGCAAATCCCGCACCCAGTTCCGCCTGCGCGACTGGGGCATCAGCCGCCAGCGCTACTGGGGCTGCCCGATCCCGATTATCCACTGCCCGTCCTGTGGCGATGTGCCGGTACCGGAAGAGCAACTGCCGGTCATCCTGCCAGAAAACGTCGTGCCCGATGGCGCCGGCTCGCCGCTGGCGCGCATGCCCGAGTTCTACGAGTGCAGCTGCCCGAAATGCGGCACCGCGGCCAAGCGTGAAACCGACACCATGGACACCTTCGTCGAGTCGTCGTGGTACTTCGCCCGCTACGCCTCGCCAAACTACGAAGGCGGCATGGTCGACCCGAAAGCGGCCAACCACTGGCTGCCGGTCGACCAGTACATCGGCGGTATCGAACACGCGATCCTGCACCTGCTGTACGCGCGCTTCTTCCACAAGCTGATGCGCGACGAAGGTCTGGTCACCTCCAACGAGCCGTTCAAGAACCTGCTGACCCAGGGCATGGTCGTTGCCGAAACCTACTACCGCGTTGCCAGCAACGGCGGCAAGGACTGGTTCAACCCGGCCGACGTCGAGATCGAGCGCGACGCCAAGGCCAAGATCATCGGCGCCACGCTGAAAACCGACGGCCTGCCGGTCGAGATCGGCGGCACCGAGAAGATGTCCAAGTCCAAGAACAACGGCGTTGACCCGCAGGCGATGATCGAAGCCTACGGCGCCGACACCTGCCGCCTGTTCATGATGTTCGCCTCGCCGCCGGACATGAGCCTGGAATGGTCCGACTCCGGCGTCGAAGGTGCCAACCGCTTCCTGCGCCGCGTCTGGCGCCTGGCCCAGGCCCACGTGGCCCAGGGCCTGCCGGGCAAGCTGGATGTCGCCAGCCTCGATGACGGGCAAAAAGTGATCCGCCGCGCCATCCACGCAGCCATCAAGCAGGCCAGCACCGATGTCGGCCAGCACCACAAGTTCAACACCGCCATCGCCCAGGTGATGACCGTGATGAACGTACTGGAGAAAGCCCCGCAAGCCAGCGAACAGGACCGCGCCCTGCTGCAGGAAGGCCTGGAAGCAGTAACCTTGCTGCTGGCGCCGATTACCCCGCACATCAGCCACGAGCTGTGGCAGCGCCTGGGCCACCAGGACGCAGTGATCGATGCGGCCTGGCCGGTACTGGACGAGAGCGCCCTGGTCCAGGACAGCATCGTCCTGGTCATCCAGGTCAACGGCAAGCTGCGTGGCCAGATCGAAATGCCGGCCGCGGCCAGCCGTGAAGAAGTCGAAGCCGCCGCGCGCAGCAACGAGAACGTGCTGCGCTTCACCGAAGGCCTGAGCATCCGCAAGGTCATCGTGGTACCGGGCAAGCTGGTCAACATCGTCGCCAACTGACAGGAAAAGCCGGCCCGCCACAGCGCGGGCCGGCGCACAGAATCGGCCCACAAGGGAGCTACAACATGATCAAACGCAATCTGCTGGTAATGGGCCTGGCCGTTATGCTCAGCGCCTGCGGTTTCCAGCTGCGCGGTACCGGCAACACGGAACTGGCGATCAAGGAACTGGACCTGAGCGCGCGTAACGCCTACGGCGATACCGTGCTGCAGTTGCGCCAGGCATTGCAAAGCAACGGCGTCAATGTCCACGCCGGCGCGCCTTACAAGCTGGTGCTGACCAACGAACAAGAGTCCCAGCGTGCGGCAACCTACGCCGGTTCCGGGCGCTCGGCCGAGTACGAACTGACCACCGTGCTGAGCTACAGCATCGAAGGTCACAACGACACCAACCTGCTCAACGACAAGCTCGAAGTGCGCAAGATCTACGTGCATGACGGCAACAACATCACCGGTTCCGACCAGGAAGCCAACCAGACCCGCAAGGAAATGCGCCGCGACCTGGTGCAGAACATGCTCGTACGCCTGCAACTGCTGACCCCGAGCCAGCTTGAAGGCCTGCAACAAAAGGCTGACGAACGTGCGCAAGCCGAAGCCGACGCCCTGGAAGCTGCCCGCCGTGCCCAGGACGAAACGCCTCAGCAGTCGCCGCTGCAACTGCCGCGCAACTGAGACTGAACGGGGCACTTCGGTGCCCCGTCTGCCATCATGAAACTAACTCCCGCCCAGCTCAACAAACACCTGCAAGGCAGCCTCGCGCCGGTTTACGTGATCAGCGGCGATGACCCGCTGCTGTGCCAGGAAGCGGCCGACGCCGTGCGTGCCGCGGCGCGCCAGCAAGGCTTCGATGAACGCCAGGTGTTCAGCGCCGACGCCAACTTCGACTGGGGCACCCTGCTCCAGGCCGGGGCCAGCCTGTCGCTGTTCGCCCAGCGCCGCCTGCTCGAGCTGCGCCTGCCCTCCGGCAAGCCTGGCGACAAGGGCGCGGCAGCACTGATCGAGTACTGCGCCAAGCCTGCCGAAGACACCCTGCTGCTGATCAGCCTGCCCAAGCTCGATGGCAGTGCGCAGAAGACCAAGTGGGGCAAGGCGCTGATCGAAGGCCAGCACGTCCAGTTCGTGCAGATCTGGCCGGTAGACAGCCACCAGTTGCCGCAATGGATCAGCCAGCGCCTGTCCCAGGCCGGGCTGAGCGCCCAGCGCGACGCGGTTGACCTGATCGCCGCCCGGGTTGAAGGCAACCTGCTGGCAGCAGCCCAGGAGATCGAGAAGCTCAAGCTGCTGGCCGAAGGCAATCAGATCACGGTTGAAACGGTCCAGGCGGCGGTAGCCGACAGTGCCCGTTTCGATGTGTTCGGCCTAGTCGATGCGATCCTCAATGGCGAGGCAGCCCATGCTTTGCGCATGCTTGAGGGCTTGCGCGGCGAAGGTGTCGAGCCACCGGTGATTCTCTGGGCCCTGGCCCGGGAACTGCGCCTGCTGGCCGGGCTTGCCCAGCAGTTCAGCCAGGGCGTGCCGCTGGACAAGGCCTTCAGCCAGGCCCGGCCGCCGGTCTGGGACAAGCGCAAGCCGCTGATGAGCAAAGCCCTGCAACGCCATTCGGCGCAGCGCTGGAGCCAGTTGCTGCAGGATGCCCAGCGCATCGATGCGCAGATCAAGGGCCAGGCCCAGGGTTCAGCGTGGACCAGCCTGGCGCGCTTGTCGTTGTTGATGGCGGGGCAGCGCCTGGCTTTGCCGGCGGAGTGAAATGTATCGCGGGGCAAGCCCGCTCCTACCGATTTGTGTGGGAGCGGGCTTGCCCCGCGATAACTTCACACCTATATTGCGCCCCACACCCACCCTGCAGGACTCCCTGTCATGAGCAAAAAACCCGCAAAGCCCGGGCCCAACAAGGCCAAATCCATCGTCGCCCAGCCCTTGTTCCGCAGCCGCCAGGAACGCGCCGGCAAAGGCAAAGGCAGCTACCGCCGCGAAGCCTTCCAATCGAGAGATTGGGAGGCTTCTTACTTTTTGGCCGCATAAAGGCAAGAATCCGGCAGGCATGGTATGGTCGGCACCTGACCTGAAATACCTGGACCTGTGCATGCCCCTTTGTCTTTCCCGTCGCTGGCAACCTCGCCAGCTGATTGCCGCCTCCAGCCTCATCCTGCTTGTCGCCTGCGCGGAGAAACCCACCGCCGCCGATGCGCTGCCGCTGGCCCCTGCCCAACCGGCTCCAGTCGTCACCCTGCCCACCCCTGCCGTCGACACGCTCAGCGAGATCCAGCCGCTGCAAAGCTTCGCCCAATGGCAGGCGGGATTCCGCCAGCAAGCCCTGCAAGCGGGTATCAATGCCAGCACCTTCGACCGCGCATTCCTCGGTGTCACACCCGACATGGATGTGATCAAGGCCGACCGCAGCCAGCCTGAGTTTACCCGGCCGGTATGGGAGTACCTCGATGGTGCGCTGTCGCCACTGCGGGTACGCAACGGCAAAGGCCTGCTGGAAAAACATGCCGAGTTGCTGAGCCAGATCGAACAACGCTACGGCGTCGACCGCAATGTGCTGGTGTCGGTGTGGGGAATGGAGAGCAACTTTGGCCAGTTCCAGGGCAACAAATCGGTTATCCGCTCTCTCGCCACCCTGGCCTATGAAGGCCGCCGCCCGGCATTCGCCCAGGCGCAGTTGATCGCGGCGCTGCAAATCCTGCAAAACGGTGATATCCAGCCCGACGCCATGAAGGGCTCGTGGGCCGGGGCCATGGGCCAGACCCAGTTCATCCCCACCACCTACAACACCCATGCCGTGGATTTTGACGGCGACGGCCGCCGGGATATCTGGAACAGCTCGGCTGATGCCCTGGCCTCGACTGCGCATTACCTGCAAAGCTCCGGCTGGAAACGCGGCGAGCCCTGGGGTTTTGAGGTGCAGCTGGCGCCTGGCTTCGACTACTGGCTGGCCGATGGCAGCCAGCGCAAGCCGGTATCGGAATGGCTGCAGATGGGCCTGAAACTGCCCGCCGGTGTACGCTTGCCAGCCGGCAGCGAGCAGCTGTCCGCCGCCCTGCTGTTGCCGGCCGGTTATCGCGGCCCGGCATTCCTGGTACTGGACAACTTCCGCGCGATCCTCAAATACAACAACTCGTCGTCCTACGCCATGGCCGTCGGCCTGCTCGGCCAGCGCTTCGATGGCTCGGGCTACATTGCCGGCTCATGGCCCAAGGATGACCTGCCACTGAGCCGCAGCGAGCGTGTCGAGCTGCAGACCCTGCTCAGTGCCCGCAACTACGACGCCGGCGCCGCCGACGGCATTATCGGCGCCAACACCCGCAAGGCCATCCGCAGCGCCCAGCAGGCGCTGGGCTGGCCGGCTGATGGCTATCCGACGCACAAGCTGCTCGATAGCTTGCGTCAGCGCTGAAGCACCTCGCGGGGCAGGTCACTCTGGCCTGCCCGCGATGGCGCTCAAACAAATCCTGCTCCAGTCGCAAACACTTGCCATCGGCATCCAGGCACACCCTGGCCCCCATCGGCAACGTCAGGTTCGGGTCGCAATGACCACTGCGCCAGCCGGCCAGCACCGGCACCTGCAGCGGTGCAAAGAACTGGCGCAGCAAGGGCGCCAGCGCCTCTAGTGCAATCCCGGCAAAATCCCCGACCAGCACGCCACGAATCCCTTCGAGCTTACCCGCCAGACGCAATTGCGTCAGCAGGCGGTCGACCCGGTACAGCGGCTCGTTGACGTCTTCGATAAACAGAATACCGCCATCACAGTGGAGTTCTGCCGGGGTGCCCAGGGTCGCGCACAACAACGACAGATTCCCCCCCAGTAAAGGCCCGCTGGCAGAGCCTGGCAGGATGCTGGTCAATGGCCAGGCCTGAGGGTGCTCAAGACGGTCACCGGCGCCCAGCTGGCCGCGCAGCTGCTCGAACAGCGAAGAGAGTGTCGGCTCCTGCTTGTTGCCCAGCAGCTCCGACTTGAGCATGGCACCATGGAAAGTCACAAACCCGGCATGACGGGCAATCGCCGTGTGCAGCGCGGTAATGTCGCTGTAGCCGACCAACGGCTTGGGATGCCGGCGCAGCAAGTCGAAATCGATGTTTTCCAGTAGGCGCATACTGCCGTAGCCACCGCGCAGGCAGATGATGGCATCGACATCCTTAGCGGCAAATGCACTGTGCAGGTCTTGCAGGCGCTGCGCATCGCTACCGGCCAGATAACCCTCGGCGGCGGTCACTCCCGGGTAGATCCGGCAGCGATAGCCGCGCGCTTCGAACCACTGGTTGACCTTGAGCGTATCGACCTGGGCGGGACCTGCCGGGGCGATGATTGCGATCAGCCCGCCAGCGGGCAAGGCCATGGGCAACGGCTGGGCGTGAGACAGCACATCGGCCTGATGGGTGAAGGGAAGGTTCATCCAGACGACTCCTTGTGTGGACAGGTCGGCAAACAAAAATGCCGATGTCGCTTTGCAGCAGACATCGGCATCGAGACAACCAGGCTGTCGATCAGAGCTTGATCTTGGCCTCATGCGCCTGCTGGTCGGCATGGTACGAAGAACGCACCAGCGGACCGGAAGCAACGTTCTTGAAGCCCATCTTGTAACCTTCTTCGGCGAACCAGGCAAAGGTGTCCGGGTGCACGAAACGCTGCACCGGCAAGTGGCTGCGCGACGGCTGCAGGTACTGGCCGAGGGTCAGCATGTCGATGTTGTGCTCGCGCATGCGATGCATCACTTCGATCACTTCTTCATCGGTTTCGCCAAGGCCCAGCATCAGCCCGGACTTGGTCGGTACGTGCGGCACCAGTTCCTTGAACTTCTGCAGCAAGGTCAGCGACCACTGGTAGTCCGAACCCGGACGCGCGGCCTTGTACAGGCGCGGTACGGTTTCGAGGTTGTGGTTGAACACATCCGGCGGGGTTTCAGCGGTAATCGCCAGGGCCACATCCATGCGCCCGCGGTAGTCCGGCACCAGGGTCTCGAGCTGCACACCCGGCGACAGCGCGCGGATCTCACGGATACAGTCGGCAAAATGCTGGGCACCACCGTCGCGCAGGTCGTCGCGGTCCACCGAGGTGATCACCACGTACTTCAGGCGCAGGTCGGCAATGGCCACGGCGAGGTTCTTCGGCTCGTCGACGTCCAAGGGCTTCGGCCGGCCATGGCCGACGTCGCAGAACGGGCAGCGACGGGTGCAGATGTCACCCATGATCATGAAGGTCGCGGTGCCGCCCGAGAAGCACTCGCCCAGGTTCGGGCAGGAGGCTTCTTCGCAGACGCTGTGCAGCTTGTGCTTGCGCAGCAGTTGCTTGATGCGGTCGACTTCCGGCGAAACCGGGATACGCACGCGAATCCAGTCAGGCTTCTTTGGCAGCTCGTCAGTGGGGATGATCTTTACCGGGATACGCGCGACTTTTTCCGCGCCACGCAGTTTGACACCCGCCTCGACCTTCGGCCGAGGCGCTGGCGTCACGCTTTGCACTGGTTCTTGCACAACAGTAGTCATATTCAGAAGATTCCGCCCGTAAGGGTCGTCTGCTCAGCATAGTCGAGGTGCTTGACCAGCTGCCCGCGCAGCCTTGCCCTTACCTCAGAGAGTTCGATCGAGCCTGCCTGGTCGCGCAGCTGGGTCATGGCCAGCCCCGCATACCCGCAGGGGTTAATCCGGCGGAATGGCGCCAGGTCCATGTCCACGTTCAAGGCAAGGCCGTGGAACGAACAGCCATTGCGAATCCGCAGGCCGAGCGAGGCGATCTTCGCCCCGTCGACATAAACGCCTGGGGCATCGGCCTTGGCCGCCGCCTCGACGTTGTAACTGGCCAGCAACTCGATCAGACAGCGCTCGATGCGGCTGACCAGATCGCGCACGCCAAAACCCAGGCGGCGTACATCCAGCAGCAGGTACGCCACCAGCTGACCCGGGCCGTGATAGGTCACCTGGCCGCCGCGATCGGTCTGCACCACCGGGATGTCACCCGGTACCAGCAGATGCTCGGCCTTGCCAGCCTGGCCCTGGGTGAACACCGCCGGGTGTTCAACCAGCCATACCTCATCCGCGGTGCCCGGGCCACGCTGGTCGGTAAACCGACGCATGGCCTCCAGCACCGGCTCGTAAGGCAGCAGGCCGAGGTCGCGAAAGCCGAGGCACGCGGGCATCAGAGCACCATTTTCACGATTCCGGTCGCGCGCAGGGCGCTGTTGATATCGTGCAGCTGGTCTTCACCCGTGGCGATGATGTGCAGTTGCACCGTGGTGTACTTGCCTTCCTTGCTCTGACGTTCAGCCAGGGTACTCATGTCGACCGTGGCGTACTTCTTGAGGATCTCGATCACCGTGTCCTTGAAATTGACCACGGTGTCGCCGATGACCTTGATCGGGTAATCGGCGCAGGGGAATTCGATTTTGTGCGACTTGTCAGCTTCGGTCATAGCAGTAACGGCCTCGTAAGCCGTGGCAACAACAACGCCCCCGCATGAGTGGCGGGGGCGTGGCAGGTCACGATATCAGTTGAACAACCCGTAGAAGAATAGCCGAATGCTATCCCACACACGACGGAAGAAACCACCTTCCTCAACGCCATCCAGCGCGATCAGGTCGGCACTGTGGACAACCTTGTCATCCAGTTTGACTTCCACTTTACCGATCACGTCACCTTTGTTGATCGGAGCGATCAATTGCGGGTTCATGGTCATGCTTGCGGCCAGCTTTTTCAATTGGCCTTTAGGCAAAGTCATGGTCAGGTCTTCGGCGAGACCGGCTTTGACCTGATTGGTTGCGCCCTTCCAGACCGGTGCCTGGGCAAGCTCGGTACCCTTCTGGTAGAAGGTCTGGGTTTCGAAGAAGCGGAAGCCGTAGGTCAGCAGCTTCTGGGTTTCGGCCGCACGCGATTGCTCGCTGTTGGTACCGAAGACCACGGCGATCAGGCGCATGCCGTCACGTACTGCCGAAGACACCATGCAGTAGCCAGCTTCGTCGGTGTGGCCGGTTTTCAGGCCGTCGACGGTCTTGTCGCGCCACAGCAGCAGGTTGCGGTTAGGCTGCTTGATGTTGTTCCAGAAGAACTCTTTCTGCGAGTAGATCGCATAGTGAGCCGGGTCTTCGTGGATGATCGCGCGCGCCAGCACCGCCATGTCATGAGCCGACGAGTAGTGCTCGGGGTTCGGCAGGCCGGTCGGGTTCATGAAGTGGCTGTTGCTCATGCCCAGGTCGCCGGCGGTCTTGTTCATCATGTCGGCGAAGGCGTCTTCGCTGCCGGCGATGTGCTCGGCGAGGGCGACGCTGGCGTCGTTACCCGACTGGATGATGATGCCGTGCAGCAGGTCGCTGACGCTGACCTGGGTGCCGACCTTGATGAACATCCGCGAACCGCCGGTGCGCCAGGCGTTTTCGCTGACAGTGACCGGGTCGTTTTCGCCGATCTGCCCGCGGCGGATATCCAGGGTCGCGATGTAGGCGGTCATCAGCTTGGTCAGGCTCGCCGGAGGCAGACGCTGGTCACCATTGTTCTCGACCAGGATGTTGCCGCTGGAGGCTTCCATGAGCACGTAGGACTTGGCAGCCAGTTGCGGCGGCGACGGCATCATTTGCTCTGCCGCGAAGGCGGCAGGGGCAATCATCAGCGGTACAAGCAGGCAAAGGCGTTTGGCAAAGCTGGTTATGTTCATCCGTCTCTCGAAATGGCTAATGGGCTCATGCCCTCATGGGCAAAACGTTTACAGGCGCATGGCCTGACGGGCAAAACCGCCATTGTACATGGCGGCTGCGCCCGGCTGCATGACAAACCGATCAGTCCCCCCGATCAGTCTGCCGTGACGACTTTGGGCTGCCCCAGATTGGCCAGGCGCACGCTGTCCTGCATCTGCTGGGCTTCGCCCTGGCTGTTGATCGGCCCCAGGCGGACCCGGTGCAGGGTCTGCTGGTTGCGCACGATCGAACTGATGAACACCGGTGCGCTGACCATGCTGCTGAGCTTGGAGCGCAGCAGTTCGGCGGCATCGGGGTTGGCAAAAGCGCCGACCTGCAAGTAAAGACCATTGCTGGCCATCGTGTTGTTGCTGGCGACTTGCAGGGGTACGACCGCAGCGGCGTGCTGCTGCGGCGGTGGCGTCCATTGCTCGACCGTGCCGGTGCTGGCCGGCAGCGCCTGGGTCTGGGCCACTTGCGGCTGGTCGAGGACCATCGGCGCCGGCTGGCCCCGCTGGGCCCACCATTGTTTCGGGTCGATGCCTTCGACGCGCACCCGCGCGGTGCCGGTCTCGGCATAGCCAAGCTTCTTCGCCGCCGCGTACGACAGGTCGATGATGCGGTCGGAATAGAACGGCCCGCGGTCGTTGACCCGCAGGATCACGCTGCGCTGGTTATCGAGGTTGGTAACCTTGACGTAGGCCGGCAGCGGCAGGGTCTTGTGCGCCGCGCTCATACCGTAGAGGTCATAGACCTCGCCGTTGGCGGTGTTCTGGCCGTGGAACTTGGTGCCGTACCAGGATGCCGTGCCCTCGGCGCGGTAGTTGCGCGAGTCGGGGATCGGGAAGTAGGTCTTGCCCAGCACGGTGTAGGGGTTGGCCTTGTAGTTGCCGGTGTGCACGGTCGGGGTCGCGTCGGGGATCTTCGAGACGTCGACGTCCCACCATGGCGCGCCGTCCTTGTGGGCCCGGTTGATGTCCAGGCCAGGCTTGGCCCGCACGACATTGGCATTACCCGGGGTGGAGGTGCTCGGGCGGCTGCTCGAACAGCTCACCAGCACCAGGCCCAGGGCCGCGCAACCAAGCAGTTTCAGCGATGTAGCGGAGAACATTACGCGCATTACTTGGCGCCCCGTGCTTGAACCAGCAGGTCCGAGAGCTGATGCACTGCCATGGCATACATCACGCTGCGGTTATAGCGAGTGATCGCGTAGAAGTTTTTCAGGCCCAGCCAGTATTCCGGGCCGTTGTCACCTTCGAGCCGGAAGGCGGTGACCGGCAGATCATCGCGCAGCGCATCATGACTCGACCAGCCCAGTGCCCGCAACTCCCCGACCGTCTTGACCGCGTCGATGCCCGGGCTCAGGCCTTCGTCGACGCGTTCGCCACGCACCGTGGCGCGGCTGACCACCTGTTCGCCGGCTACCCAGCCATGACGCTTGAAGTAGCTGGCAACGCTGCCGATGGCATCGTCCGGGTTGTTCCAGATGTTGATGTGGCCGTCGCCGTCAAAATCCACGGCGTAGGCGCGAAAGCTGCTCGGCATGAACTGCGGCAAGCCCATGGCCCCGGCGTAGGAGCCCTTGAGGGTCAGTGGGTCGACCTGCTCTTCACGGGCCAGCAACAGGTACTCGCGCAGCTCCTTGCGGAAGAATTCGGCACGCGGCGGGTAATCGAAGCCCAGGGTCGACAGCGCATCAATCACCCGGTAATTGCCGGTGTTGCGGCCAAAGAAGGTTTCGACGCCGATGATCGAGACGATCACCTGGGCCGGCACGCCGTACTCCTGTTCGGCGCGGGCCAGGGTGGCCTCATGCTGGCGCCAGAAGTCGACGCCGCGGGCGACGCGGGCGTCGGTGAGGAACATCGGCCGGTAGTCTTTCCAGGGCTTTACCCGTTCAGCCGGGCGCGAGATCGCGTCAAGGATCGACTGCTTGCGCTGAACCTCGCGAAACACCCCCATCAGTTGCTCACCGGCAAAACCGTAGTCGCGGGTCATTTCGCCGACGAACTCGGCTACCTGGGGCGAGCCGTCGTAGTCGCCGGCAGCAGCGCCTTGCGCGCCGCCGAGCAAACCTACAAAGCCGACCCAGGGCGCACAACGAGCCGCCCAGCCACGCATTGCTTGCATGTAATTCTTCACCTTATTCAAACCTGCGCAATCCATTTGCGATGCGTATGGATCGACATTAAAACCCCAAACGCTGACAGCAGCGTCACCAACGAAGTTCCGCCATAACTAATGAAGGGCAGCGGCACCCCCACCACGGGCAACAAGCCGCTGACCATACCGATATTGACGAACACATAAACAAAGAAGGTCATGGTCAGGCTGCCGGCCAGCAACTTGCCGTAGAGCGTCTGGGCCTGGGCGGTAATCACCAGGCCGCGGCCGATCAGCAGCAGGTAGATCAAAAGCAGCGCGCAGATGCCGACCAGGCCGAACTCCTCGCCGAGCACGGCGATGATGAAGTCGGTGTGGCTTTCCGGGAGAAAGTCCAGGTGCGACTGGGTGCCCAGCAGCCAGCCCTTGCCGAACACCCCGCCCGAGCCGATCGCCGCTTTCGACTGGATGATGTTCCAGCCGGTGCCCAGCGGATCGCTTTCCGGGTCGAGAAAGGTCAGTACCCGCTGCTTCTGGTAGTCGTGCATGACGAAGAACCACATCGCCACCGCCACCGGCACTGCCGCCGCCACCACGCTGAGGATCCAGCGCCAGCGCAGGCCGCCCATGAACAGCACGAAGGCGCCGGAGGCGAGGATCAGCAAGGCGGTACCCAGGTCTGGCTGGCGCACAATGAGGATGAACGGCAGGCCGATCAGGATCAGGCTGATCACCACGTGCTTCAAATGCGGCGGCAGCGAGCGCTTGGCCAGGTACCAGGCGATGGTCGCCGGCATGATGATCTTCATGAACTCCGAGGGCTGGAAGCGGATCACCCCGGGAATGTTGATCCAGCGCGTGGCGCCCATGGCGTTGTGGCCCATGACGTCGACCACCACCAGCAGGATCACCCCGACCACATAGGCAAGGGGCACCCAGCGCGCCATGAAACGTGGTTCGAGCTGGGCAATGACGAACATCGACACCAGGCCGATGCCGAACGAACTGGCTTGCTTGAGCAGCAGGTCCCAGTTCTTGCCGCTGGCCGAATAGAGCACGAACAGGCTGCCGGCAGCCAGGGTCAGCAGCAGGATCAGCAACGGGCCGTCGACATGGATGCGCTGCAGGAAGCTTGCGCGACGACGCATTACGTCCTCGCTGGAAAGCATGCGATCGAAATTGTTCTTCACTGGGCCGATTCCTGAACGACGGTGGCGGGAGCGAACTCGGATTTGA
This sequence comes from Pseudomonas sp. B21-032, assembly GCF_024748965.1. Lineage (NCBI taxonomy): Bacteria > Pseudomonadati > Pseudomonadota > Gammaproteobacteria > Pseudomonadales > Pseudomonadaceae > Pseudomonas > Pseudomonas sp. B21-032. The sequence goes on from NZ_CP087180.1 coordinate 5,200,228, forward strand.
GCCGGCCATGCTCGTCGAGCAACCAGGCGTCCATTACCTGACGCATCACCGGCGCCGCGACGCGGCCACCCGCTTCGCCGTTTTCGATCATCACCGAAACCACGATCTTCGGGTTCTCTGCTGGGGCGAAGCCGACGAACAGGGCGTGGTCGCGGTGGCGTTCCTGAACCTTGTTGCGGTCGTACTTCTCGCCCTGCTTGATCGCTACCACCTGGGCGGTACCACTCTTGCCGGCAATCCGGTACTGGGCACCGGCGGCGGCGGCGCGGGCGGTACCGCGGGCGTTGTGCATCACCTGCTCCATGCCATGGGTGACCCTGGCCCAGTCGGACTTGTCACGCAAGACGATGTCTTCCATCGGGTTCTCGTCCACCGGTGGCTGGCCTTCGATGGTCTTGGCCAGGTGCGGACGGTTCCACTTGCCCTTGCTGGCGATCAGGGCGATGGCCTGGGCCATCTGCAGCGGCGTGGTCTGCATGTAGCCCTGGCCGATACCGAGGATCAGCGTCTCGCCCGGGAACCAGGCCTGGCGGCGGGTGGCGCGCTTCCATTCGCGAGTCGGCATCAGGCCGGCGGACTCCTCGAACATGTCGAGGGAGACTTTCTGCCCGAGGCCGAACTTGTTCATGTAGCTGGACAGACGGTCGATGCCCATCTTGTGCGCCAGGTCGTAGAAGTAGGTGTCGTTGGAGCGCATGATCGCCAGGTCGAGGTCGACCCAGCCGTCGCCGCTGCGGTTCCAGTTGCGGTACTTGTGGTCATAATTGGGCAGTTGGTAGAAGCCCGGGTCGAACACTCGGCTGCTGGCGGTGACCACACCACTGTCGAGGCCGGCGATGGCCACTGCCGGCTTGATGGTCGAACCCGGCGGGTACAGGCCGCGCAGCACGCGGTTGAACAGCGGCCGGTCGATCGAATCGCGCAGCTCGGCATAGGCCTTGAAGCTGATGCCGGTGACGAACGGGTTGGGGTCAAAGCTTGGCTGGCTGACCATCGCCAGTACTTCGCCGGTATTTGGGTCGAGTGCGACAATGGCGCCGCGGCGCCCGCCCAGCGCGGCCTCGGCAGCTTCCTGCAGCTTGATGTCGAGGCTCAGGACGATGTCTTTGCCGGGGATCGGGTCGGTGCGCTTGAGCACCCGCAATACCCGGCCACGGGCGTTGGTCTCAACCTCTTCGTAACCCACCTGGCCGTGCAGTTCCGGCTCGTAGAAGCGCTCGATGCCGGTCTTGCCGATATGGTGGGTGCCGCTGTAGTTGACCGGGTCGAGGGTCTTGAGCTCTTTCTCGTTGATCCGCCCGACATAACCGACCGAGTGAGCAAAGTGCGCTCCCTGCGGGTAATGGCGCACCAGTTGGGCGACCACCTCAACGCCGGGCAGGCGGAACTGGTTCACCGCAACCCGGGCGATCTGCTCTTCGGTCAGCTCGAACAGGATCGGCACCGGCTCGAACGGCCGGCGGCCCTGGCGCATGCGCTTTTCAAACAGGGTGCGGTCGTCCGGGGTCAGCTCGAGCACCTCGACGATCACATCGAGTACCTGCTGCCAGTCGCCGGAGCGCTCACGGGTCATGGTCAGGCTGAAGCTTGGCCGGTTATCGGCGACGATCACCCCGTTGCGGTCGAAGATCAGCCCGCGAGTCGGCGGAATCGGCTGCACATGCACCCGGTTGTTTTCCGACAGGGTCGAGTGATAGTCGTACTGGATCACCTGCAGGTAATACAGGCGGGCGATCAACACGCAAATCAGCAGGACGATCGCCACTGCACCGACCACGACGCGGCTACGCACCAGACGGGCGTCTTTCTCGTGATCCTTGAGGCGAATCGGCTGCGACATTGAAAAGGCTTAAGGCTTATTTGTGGTAGGGGTGCCCGGACAATACGGTCCAGGCGCGGTACAGCTGTTCGCCGATCAGTATCCTTACCAACGGGTGGGGCAGTGTCAGCGGCGACAGCGACCAGCGCTGCTCGGCCCGCGCACAGACTTCCGGCGCCAGCCCTTCGGGGCCGCCGACCATGAAGTTGACGGTACGCGAATCCAGCCGCCAGCGGTCCAGCTCGACCGCCAGTTGCTCGGTACTCCAGGGCTTGCCATGGACCTCCAGGGTGACAATCCGTTCCCCTGGCTGGACCTTGGCGAGCATGGCCTCACCCTCCTGACGGATCAGGCGGGCGACGTCGGCATTCTTGCCCCGGGTATTGAGCGGTATTTCCACCAGCTCCAGCGACAGCTCCGCGGGCAGGCGCTTGGCATATTCATGCCAACCGTCCTCGACCCACTTGGGCATGCGCGAGCCGACCGCGATCAGACGCAGACGCACGAGCCTTCCTTATTCCCGATCTTTCAGCTTGTCTGCAAAGTCGTGGGTGTTTTCCGGGCTGTGGTGCTTGCCATCGGCGGCACGGCTCTGCTCGGCACCCATCCACAGACGCTCAAGGTCGTAGAACTGACGGGCAGCGGCAGTCATCATGTGGACGATGACATCATTCAGGTCCAGCAGTACCCAGTCGCTGTCGCCCTTGCCTTCTTCGCCCAACGGCTGCACGCCCTTGGCCTTGACCTGCTCACGGACCTTTTCCAGCATCGCGCTGATCTGGCGGTTGGAGGTACCGGTGGCGATGATCATGTAGTCGGTCAGGCTGTGCTTTTCTTTTACGTCGATAACCTGGATGTCCTGGGCCTTGACGTCTTCCAGGGCGGACTTGGTCAGTTCGACCAGCTCTTCGGCGCTGACGTTGTGTTTTTGCTTGGTCATATAAAACTCATTCAACTCAATAGTATGAGGCGCTTCTCAGCACCCTCAGTTCGGCGCACGGTAAAGGTTGTGCGCATCGATGTAGGCCAGTACTGCGTCCGGCACCAGAAACCGCACCGACTTGCCGCTGGCCAGCAGCTGTCGGATCTGCGTGGCTGACACCGCAAGCGGCGTCTGCCAGACGAATGCAATATTCCCGGCAGGCCCTTCAAGGGCCTGCGGATCACTGACCGAACGTGCGGCCAGCAGGTTGCGCAAGGCATCCGGCGGCTCGACGTCGGCATCCGGGCGTTGCAGCACCAGGATGTGACAGTGTTGCAGCAATTCTTCCCAACGGTGCCAACTGGGCAGGCCGCAGAACGCGTCCCAGCCCAGCAGCAGAAACAGCTGCTCCGAGGCGGCCATTTCAGCACGCATCAGTTCCAGCGTTTCGATGGTGTACGACGGCTTGTCACGGGCCAGTTCGCGGGCATCGACCGACAGCGTAGGCACGCCCTGAACCGCGCACTGGACCATCGCCAGCCGGTCCTGGGCCGACACTTGCGGCGTATCACGGTGCGGCGGGCGGGCGTTGGGCATCAGCCGCAGCTCGTCGAGCGCCAGCACTTCGGCGACCTCCAGCGCACTGCGCAGGTGTCCGATGTGCACCGGGTCGAAAGTCCCGCCGAGCACGCCGATGCGCCGGGCGGGCGACATCGTCGAGACTGGGGCGAGCGGTTTGCGCTCGGCCAAGTCAGAGCGACTCCTGTCCGCGCAGCTGACCGTCGCCGATCACCACGTATTTTTCGCAGGTCAGGCCTTCCAGGCCAACCGGGCCACGGGCGTGCAGCTTGTCGGTGGAAATCCCGATCTCCGCGCCCAGGCCGTACTCGAAACCGTCGGCAAAGCAGGTCGGGGTATTGATCATTACCGACGACGAATCGACCTCGGCCATGAACTGGCGAGCCTGCGCCTGGTGTTCGGTAACGATGGAATCGGTATGGTGCGAGCCATAGCGATTGATGTGTTCGATGGCCTGGTCCAGACCGTCCACTACGCGGATCGACAGAATCGCCGCGAGGTATTCGGTGTTCCAGTCCGTTTCGGTCGCCGGCAGCGCCTCGATGATTTTCAGCGTGCGCTCACAACCGCGCAGTTCGACGCCTTTTTCCCGAAATTGGCGGGCCATTTCCGGCAGGAACTCGGCCGCGACCGACTGATCGACCAGCAGGGTTTCCATCGCCCCGCAGATGCCGTAGCGGTAGGTCTTGGCGTTGAAGGCGATGCGCCGGGCCTTGTCCAGCTCGGCGTGCTCAGCCACATAGACGTGGCAGATACCATCGAGGTGCTTGATCACCGGCACGCGCGCGTCGCGGCTGATGCGCTCGATCAGGCCCTTGCCGCCGCGCGGCACGATGACGTCGACGAACTCCGGCATGCTGATCAATGCGCCAACCGCCTCGCGATCGGTGGTTTCGACCACTTGCACCACCGCCGCCGGCAAGCCGGCCTCGGCCAGGCCGCGCTGGATGCAGGCGGCAATGGCACGGTTGGAATGGATGGCTTCGGAGCCGCCGCGCAAGATGGTGGCGTTGCCCGACTTCAGGCACAGGCTGGCAGCATCGATGGTCACGTTCGGACGCGATTCGTAAATGATGCCGATTACCCCCAGCGGCACGCGCATCTTGCCGACCTGGATACCCGATGGCCGGTAGCTCATGTCGCGGATCGCGCCGACCGGGTCCGGCAGGCTGGCCACCTGGCGCAGGCCGACGATCATGCCGTCGATGCGTGCCGGGGTCAGCGCCAGGCGCTCGAGCATGGCCGCTTCCAGGCCATTGGCGCGGCCAGCAGCGAGGTCCAGCTCGTTGGCGGCGGTCAGCTCGGCGCGGGCAGCGTCCAGGGCGTTGGCGGCGGCTTGCAGGGCGCGGTTCTTTTGCGCAGTGCTGGCACGGCCGATCACGCGCGACGCCGCGCGGGCAGCGCGACCCAGGCGGGTCATGTAGTCAAGAACGGACTCAGTCATGGGCTCAGTGGTCTTGGCGAAGGGGAAAATCGGATGATTATAACTGTCGTGTGGCCCCACGCCCAGCGGTGACAGGCGGATGGTCGAAAAGAGTGCCGGCCCCTCGCTTCATAATGGCCATTCAGGGTTGGTTAAGACAGAAATTGCTATCATCGCCCACCTGTCCACCCGCGAACCTGCCCGCATGCCAGACTCCGCCCCCTGCCCGCCCAAGGCCCTGCCCGACAGCTTCTTCGACCGCGACGCTGGCGAATTGGCCAGGGCCCTGCTGGGCAAGGTCATCCGCCACCGCCACGGCCCGTACTGGCTGGCGGCGCGAATCATCGAGACCGAGGCCTACTACCTCAGCGACAAGGGCAGCCACGCCTCGCTCGGCTACACCGAAAAACGCCGGGCGCTGTTTCTCGACGGCGGGCACATCTACATGTATTACGCCCGGGGCGGCGACTCGCTGAACTTCAGCGCCCACGGGCCGGGCAATGCGGTGTTGATCAAATCGGCCTACCCCTTCGTCGATGCCTTGTCGGATGACAACAGCCTGGCACAGATGCAACTGAACAACCCTGACGCCAGCGGCCAGGCGCGCCCGCCCGAACGCCTGTGCGCCGGCCAGACCCTGCTGTGCAAGGCCCTGGGCCTGAAAGTGCCGCACTGGGACGGCAAACGCTTTGATCCCGAGCAGCTGTTTGTCGAGGACTGCGGTATCAAAGTGAAACAAATTATCCAGACCACCCGCTTGGGGATTCCCCACGGCCGCGATGAACATCTGCCCTACCGTTTCGTCGACGCCGACTTTGCCCGCCATTGCACACGGAACCCGCTGCGCCGGGGCCAAGTCGAAGGCCGGGACTACTTTTTACTGACACAAGGAAACTGACACGATGGGCCCATGGCTCGACAGCCTGACCACCTGGCTCAGCGCCAACCCGCAGTGGCTGGGATTAGCGATTTTTCTGGTGGCCTGCGTGGAATGCCTGGCGATTGCCGGGATTATCGTCCCCGGCACCGTTTTGCTGTTCGCCGTCGCGGTACTGGCCGGCAGCGGTGCCTTGAGCCTTGGCGAAACCCTGTTGCTGGGCTTTGCCGGTGGTTTGCTCGGCGACGCGATCTCCTACACCTTAGGCCGGCGCTTTCACCAGAACATCCGCCGCTTGCCGCTGCTGCGCCACCATCCGGAATGGATCGGCAGCGCCGAAACCTACTTTCAGCGCTATGGTATCGCCAGCCTGCTAGTCGGGCGCTTCATCGGCCCGCTGCGGCCGATGCTGCCCATGGTCGCCGGCATGTTCGACATGCCGCTGCCGCGTTTTATCGCCGTCAGCCTGCTGGCCGGGGCCGGTTGGGCAGTGGCTTACCTGCTGCCGGGCTGGGCAACCGGCGCGGCCATGCGCCTGCCGTTGCCGGAAGGCTTCTGGCCACAGGCTGGGGTAGTGATGGGCGGCCTGGCGGTGCTGGTCGGCCTGAGCATCAACAGCAGCCTGCGCAGCATGCGCCGCGGCACCCGGCTGATTGCCGGGATGAGCTTGCTGGCCCTGACCGGGCTGTTTCTCGGCTGGCCATACCTGACCCAGTTCGACCAGGGCCTGATGACCCTGATCCAGGAGAACCGCAGCCGCGCCATCGACGGCACAGTGGTACTGATCACCCGCCTCGGCGATTTCCGAACCCAGTTCTTCCTCGGCAGCCTGCTCACCGGCCTGTTATTGCTGGCCCGCCAGTGGCGCCCGGCGATTTTCGCCGGCAGCACCCTGATCGGCACGGCCCTGGCCAATGGCAGCCTCAAGTGGCTGTTTGCCCGGGCGCGCCCGGAGGTACTCACTGATCCGCTGACCACCTACAGCATGCCCAGCGGCCACAGCTCGGCGTCGTTTGCGTTCTTCCTGGTACTGGCGGTGCTGGCCGGGCGCGGGCAGCCGCCGCGCATGCGCCTGACCTGGATCATGCTGGGTTGCATTCCGGCACTGGCGATCGCGCTGTCACGGGTGTACCTGGGGGCGCACTGGCCGACCGACATCCTCGCCGGCGCCATGCTCGCCTGCTGCGTGTGCGCTACCAGCCTGACCCTGACCCAATACCGGCAACCACTCACCGCCCTGCCGCTACGGGTCTGGTGGCTGATCCTGCCGGCCTGCGTCGCCCTGCTGGCGTTCTTCGCCCTGCACTCGCTGCCGCACGCCTTGCTGCGCTACCAGTACTGAGGCATCAGGCGAACAGCTCGCCTTGCAGCCGGTCAAGCAGCGCCTGGATAGCCTCCAGGCGCTTGAGCGGTGAGTCGATGGCCAGCAGGTCGAGTTTGTCTTCTTCAACGAACGGCAACAGGTAGGCGAGCTGGTTGGCCAGGGCCTGCTGGCCTTGCACCGTCACCGGCATGCCCAGCGCCTCGACCATCGGGTGCTCGCCCAGGGCTTGCAGCAGCGCCAGCAAGTCGTGATGGTCATCTTCCAGCGGCTCGTCGGCAAGCTCCGGCAGCCACGACACATCAGCGACCAGCAACTGGTCCTTCTGCACCTCGAACGGCCCGACACGAAAGCGCCGGGTGCCTTCGACCCGAATCCCCAGCAGGCCGTTGTCCTGCTGCTGAAAATCGCGAATCAGCGCCTCGCAGCCAACCTGCGAGAAACCGCTGGGCGCAGCGCCAACCTGCTCGCCCTCAAGGATGCACACCACGCCAAAACCGCCGCCCTGCTTCATGATGCGACCAATCATGTCCAGGTAACGCGCCTCGAAGATCTGCAGATCGAGAAAGCAGCCCGGGAACAGCACGGTATTGAGCGGAAACAGGGGTAACGTCATTGCAACTCCTCAAGCAACCAGGCTAACCGCCAGTGGCAGGAATACCGCCGTGGCAACCCCCATCAGGCTCATCGCCAGGGCCGCGAAGGCCCCGCATTCTTCACTTTCCTGCAGCGCTACCGAAGTACCAACCGCATGCGCAGTCACGCCTAAAGCCATGCCGCGCGCTTCAGGGCTGTGCACACCACAACGCGACAGCAGCGCCGGGCCGAAAATCGCCCCGATCACCCCGGTGATCAACACGAACACCGCCGCCAGCGCGGCCACACCGCCAATCTGCTCGGCCACCAGCATGGCAATCGGCGAGGTCACCGATTTTGGCGCCATGGTCATCAGGATCATGTGCTCGGCGCCAAACCACCAGCCCAGCAACAGGCAGGCGCCGGTGGCGAACACCCCTCCGATTACCAGCGTAGTAAAGGTCGGCCAGAACAGCTGGCGAATGCGCCGCAGGTTGAGATAGAGCGGCACCGCCAGGGCCACGGTCGCCGGGCCCAGAAGGATGTTCATGATCTCGGTGCTTTTGCGATATTCGCTGTAAGTCAGGCCACAGCCCAGCAGTACGCCAATGACTACCAGCATCGACACCAGCACCGGCTGCAGGAAGATCCAGCGGGTTTTCTCGTAGGCCGCCAGCACCAGCTGGTAGGCGCCCAGGGTGATGCCGATGCCAAACAGCGGATGGTGGATGACGGCGTTAACGGCGCCGCTCCAGTCCAGGCTCATGGCTGCTCCTCATGGCTGCCCTGGCGGGCCATCAGCTTGTGCATCAGCACGCCGACGAACACCAGGGTGAGCAGCGCCGACAGCACCAGGGCGCCGACGATGGCCCAGAAGTCGGCGGCGATATCCGCGGCATAGACCATTACCCCCACCGCCGGCGGCACCAGCAGCAGTGGCAAGTAGCGCAGCAGGCTGTTGGCCGCCTCGCTCAGGGGCGCGCCCACCTCGCCACGCAGCATCAGGTACACCAGCAGCAACAGCAGGCCGATGATCGGCCCGGGGAGGATCGGCACCACCAGGTGATTGATCGCCGTTCCGAGCAACTGGAACAGCACCAGCCAGGTCAAACCACGCAACAGCATAAGCATCTCCTTGAGGCCTGGCGGCCATTATAAGCACGCTAACGACCGGGCTATAAGCCGATCTTCGCCGACTTGACCACTTCCTGCAGGCGTGCTGATCTTAGACTTTCGAATCTGCCGAAGTCATAACAAAACCAAAGACAATCTGGAGAGTCACAATGCCCTATGTACCTGTTGCAGAGCTTTCGCAGTACGTTGGAAAGGAACTGGGACGTTCCGAATGGCTGACCATCGATCAACAGCGCATCAACCTGTTTGCCGAGGCGACCGGCGACTTTCAGTTCATCCATGTCGACCCGGACAAGGCGGCAAAAACGCCATTTGGCAGCACCATCGCTCACGGTTTTCTCACCCTGTCGCTGATCCCCAAGTTGATGGAAGGCATTCTGGTTGTGCCTGAAGGCCTGAAAATGGCCGTCAACTATGGCCTGGACAGCGTGCGTTTCATCCAGCCGGTGAAAGTCGACAGCAAGGTGCGGCTCAAGGTCGATCTGGCCGAGGTGACCGAGAAGAAACCCGGACAGTGGCTGCTCAAGGTCACCGCCACCCTGGAAATCGAAGGCCAGGAAAAACCTGCCTATATCGCCGAACCGCTGTCGCTCTGCTTCATCTGAGCCAGGCACTGGGTGAAACCGTCCTGGCGACTGTTTCACCCCCCGCGTTCTACGGCATACTCGGGGCCTCACTTGTCCGGACCCCGCCATGCGCCCACTCGTTCCCCTTGCCCTGACCCTGCTACTGGCCGCTTGCGGTGACGGCGAACCCCTGTCGCCGCCCGATGCGCGCCTGCCCGATGGCGGCCGCTATCGGGGCGAGGTGGTCGACGGCCTGCTGCAAGGTGCCGGGCGCATCGACTACCCCAACGGCAGTTGGTACAAGGGCAACTTCCTCAATGGCCAGTGGCATGGCCAGGGTGAATGGCATGGTAGCAATGGCGAGGTCTACCGCGGCGGGTTCCAGCAGGGCCTGTTCCACGGCCTGGGCACCCTGAAAACACCGGGCAGCAGCTACACCGGTGGGTTCAAGCTCGGCCGCCGCGACGGCGAAGGCACCCTCAAGGAACCCGGCCTGCTTTACCGTGGCCAGTTCAAGGACGACCAGTACCACGGCGCCGGCCATCTCGAACTGGCTGACGGCAGCCAATACCAGGGCCTGTTCGCCCGCGGCAAACCCAATGGCGAAGGCATCCGCAGCGACGCCAGCGGCAACCAGTTCAGCGGCCGTTTCGTCAACGGCCAGCTCGAAGGCAGCGGTACCTTCAACAGCGCCGAAGGCGACCAGTACATCGGTGCCTTCCATGACAACCGCCTGGAAGGCCGCGGCCGTTACGAAAACACCGATGGTGACGTGTGGATCGGCCAGTTCAAGGACGGCTCGCTCAGCGGCAAGGGCGAGCTGATCGGCAGCGACGGCAGCCACTACAAGGGTTATTTTCGCGACTGGCGGTTTTCCGGTAACGGGCGCCTGCAGTTGCCGGACGGCAGTGTCTATGTCGGCGGCTTCGAGAACGACACCTACCAGGGCAACGGCCGCCTGACCCTGCTCGACGGGCGCAATGAAAGCGGCCAGTGGCTCAATGGCCAGCGCGTGCGCGACGAGCACGGCAAACTGCTGCCCGACCCGCTGGAACTGGCGCTGCTCAACCAGGGCGGCCTGCTCGACCAAGCGCTGGCCAAGGTGCCGGCCTCGACCCCGGACATCGAACTCTACAGCCTGGCCCTGGGGGGCGATGGCAAACAGAGCGTGTTCCTGCGCGAGGCCGATTACGTCAGCAACATGCTCAAGAGCCGCTTTGGCGCGGTCGGCCAGATCAGCCTGGTCAACCACCGCGACCACCTCAGCGACCGGCCCATGGCCACCCGCGAGAACCTTGCCCGCGCCGTGCGCACCCTGGCCGAACGCAGCGGCCCGGAAGACCTGGTGTTCATCTACCTGACCAGCCACGGCAGCCACGAGCACGAACTGGTACTCGACCAGCCGCGCCTGCAACTGGCAGACCTGCCCGCCGATGCCCTGGCCACGACCCTGGCGCCCTTGAAAGACCGCGACAAGATCATTGTCATCTCGGCCTGTTATTCAGGCGGCTATATCGCCCCGCTCAAAGACGAGCGGACCCTGATCATGACCGCCTCGCGCGCCGACCGGGTGTCGTTCGGCTGCTCCGAAGAAGCCGACTTCACCTACTTTGGCGACGCCCTGTTCGCCCAGGCCCTGAACCAGACCGACGACCTGCAGCAGGCCTTCGAGCGGGCCAGCGCCAGCGTCTCCGAGCGTGAGGCAATCGAAGGCTTCGATGCCTCCGAGCCGCAGATCTGGGCACCCAAGGGCGTACTCGATCACTGGCAGCGCCTGCGCCAGCAACAAGCGCGCAAAGCCTTGCAAAGTGATGCGGGCAAGCAACAGGCCGAGCATGCAAAAAATGCTGGCAACCACTAAGCTGACTGTATCAAGGGAGAGACATCATGTACTTGACGCCTCAGCACATCCTGCTTGCCGGAGCCACCGGTCTTACCGGTGAACACTTACTTGATCGGCTGCTCAACGAGCCCACCGTCAGCCGCGTATTGGCCCCCACCCGTCGCCCCCTGGCCGAACACCCGCACCTGGAAAACCCGGTGGGTGACCCGGCGGTGTTCCTCCCGCAACTGGCAGGTCGCGTCGACATCGCCTTCTGCTGCCTGGGCACCACGATCAAGCAGGCAGGGTCCGAGCCGGCCTTTCGCGCGGTCGACCTGGACATGGTCGTCGCCTTCGGCAAACGCGCCCGAGAGTTGGGCGCGCGGCACCTTCTGGTGGTCAGCGCCCTGGGCGCCGACCGCAGATCGCCGATCTTCTACAACCGGGTCAAAGGCGAAATGGAGGCCGCATTGAAGGCCCAGGACTGGCCGCAACTGACCATCGCCCGGCCTTCGCTGCTGCTGGGTGACCGCATCGAACCGCGGATGTCGGAACGCTTGGCCGGGCCGCTGTCGAAGCTGATCCCGGGCAAGTACCGGGGCATCGAGGCCTGCCAACTGGCCAGGGCGCTGTGGCGTTTGGCGCTGGAAGAGCAGGACGGGATCCGGATTGTCGAGTCGGATGAATTGCGCCGGTTGGGCAAGTAGCAATCGCGGGGCAACCCCCTCCCACAGAGTGTGTGGGATCGGGCTTGCCCCGCGATCAGGCCAGCCGCTACAACCCGCCCGTCGCCTGAAAGCCAATTCCCAGCGCGGTCAATACCGACAGCGGCAGCAGTACGGTATCAAGCAAGGCACTACCCGGCAGGTCCAGCCCGGGATACTTCGGCGCCTCGGCGCCAAAGCGGTCAATGGCGCAACAACCGCCCTGCAACGCATACAGATCCAGGCGCGTACCGGCATACACCACCGGCGCCCCCGGCTTGGCCGCATCCAGGGTGCGCACGCTGGCGCAACCGCTAGCCATCACGCACAGCAGCATCACGCCCAGCAGGCGCTTCATTCATCCGCGCCCAGATGATGCTCGCCCCAACGCGGCAGCATGTCCTGGGGAATGTTCAGCAGGTTGAGGATCCGTGCGACAACAAAGTCGATCAGGTCGTCGATGGTCTGCGGCTGATGATAAAAGCCCGGCGCCGCCGGCAGGATCACCGCGCCCATGTTCGACAGCTTGAGCATGTTCTCCAGGTGGATGGTCGAGAACGGTGCCTCACGCGGCACCAGGATCAACTGCCGACGCTCCTTCAGGGTCACGTCTGCAGCCCGCTCGATCAGATTGTTGCAGGCGCCGGTGGCAATCGCCGACAAGGTCCCGGTCGAGCACGGCACCACCACCATCGCCGCCGGCGCGCCAGAGCCCGAGGCGACCGGCGACATCCAGTCTTCCTTGCCATACACGCGGATCTGCCCGGCGGCAGCGCCGGTGTACTCGGTGAGGAAGGCTTGCATGGCTTGCGGTTTGGCCGGCAGCAACACATCAGTCTCGGTGGCCATCACCAGTTGCGCGGCCTTGGAGATCAGAAAATGCACCTCGCGGTCTTCGCGCACCAGGCAATCGAGCAGGCGCAGCCCATACTGCGCCCCCGAAGCCCCGGTCATGGCCAGGGTGATGCGTTCCGGCCCGCTCATTTCAGCGCCTCGGCCAACTTGCCGTGCAGGCCGCCGAAGCCGCCATTGCTCATGATCACCACCTGGGTGCCGGGCTTGGCCTGGCTCTTGACCCGTTCGATGATCGCTTCAAGGCTGTCGGCCACCACAGCCGGCACCTTGCATTCGGCGGCGGTGGCGGCCAAGTCCCAGCCCAGGTTCGGCGGTGCGTACCAGATCACCTGGTCGGCATCGTTGACGCTCTCGGGCAGGCCATCGCGGTGGGCGCCGAGCTTCATCGAGTTGGAGCGCGGCTCGATCACGGCAATCAGCGGAGCATCGCCGATGCGTTTGCGCAAGCCATCGAGGGTGGTGGCGATAGCGGTCGGGTGGTGAGCGAAGTCGTCATAGATGGTCACGCCCTGTACTTCAGCGACCTTTTCCATCCGCCGCTTGACGCTCTTGAACGCGCTCAATGCGGCAATACCCATGGCCGGTACCACGCCGACATGACGTGCAGCCGCCAAAGTAGCCAGGGCGTTGGCGACGTTGTGCTGCCCGGTCAGCTCCCACTCGACCACGCCCTGGGTTTCGCCTTCGAAGCTGACTTCGAAACGCGAACCGTCGGCGCTGAGCAGTTTGACCTGCCACTGCCCGCCTTCACCGGTGGTCTGCACCGGCGTCCAGCAGCCCATCTTGATCACGCGCTCAAGGGCCGGCTCGGTGGTCGGATGGATCACCAGGCCTTCGCTTGGAATGGTTCGCACCAAGTGGTGGAACTGTCGCTCGATGGCGGCCAGGTCAGGGAAGATATCCGCATGATCGAACTCAAGATTATTGAGGATCGCGGTACGGGGACGGTAGTGCACGAACTTCGAGCGCTTGTCGAAGAAGGCGCTGTCATATTCGTCGGCCTCGACCACGAAGAACGGCGTGCCGCCCAGGCGCGCCGAGACCGAGAAATTCTGCGGCACGCCGCCGATCAGGAAGCCCGGGCTCATGCCGGCGTGCTCCAGCACCCAGGCAAGCATGCTGCTGGTGGTGGTCTTGCCATGGGTGCCGGCAACCGCCAGCACCCAGCGGCCTTGCAGCACGTGGTCGGCCAGCCACTGCGGGCCCGACACGTAGGGCAGGCCCTTGTTCAGTACGTACTCGACTGCCGGGTTGCCCCGCGACAGGGCGTTGCCGATCACCACCAGGTCGGGCGCCGGGTCCAGTTGGGCGGCGTCATAGCCCTGGGTCAGTTCGATGCCCTGGGCTTCAAGCTGGGTGCTCATCGGTGGGTAGACGTTGGCATCGGAGCCGGTGACCCGATGGCCAAGCTCCTTGGCCAGCACGGCCAGCGAACCCATGAAAGTGCCGCAAATACCGAGAATATGAATGTGCATGATCGACCTCGCAAAACGTCGAGGCAGGGTAGCCTAGGGCGCGACAAATCGCATCCTGTGTTTCGCTCAGGCGTCCCGGGCGATGCCGTGTTTGCGAAGTTTTCGATACAAGGTATTACGGCTAACCCCCAACTGCGCGGCGACATGGGTCATGTGCCAGCGCTGCTGCTCCAGCACTGCCAGCAAGGCGTTGCGCTCGGCGCTGTCCAGCAGCGGCGCGGGGTTATCCACAGGTGAGGAGCTTTTGATAAGTGTCGGCGGCTGGCGAACGACCGCCGGCAGGTCGGCAAACTCGATGTGCCCCTCTTCGCTCAGCGCCACCAAGGTACGCAGGACGTTGCGCAGCTGGCGCACGTTGCCCGGCCAGGCGAAGTCGAGCAACGCCCGGCGCGCCGCAGGGTCCAGGCTTACGCTTTGCTCACCGGCCTCTTCGGCCAGGATGAAGTCGAGCAACTGCGACTTGTCGCTGCGCTCGCGCAAGGCCGGCAGATCGATTTCCAGGCCGTTGAGACGGTAGTAAAGGTCTTCGCGGAAACTGCCATCCTCGACCCGCTCGAGCAAGTTGCGGTGGCTGGCGCTGATGATGCGCACGTTGACGGCCTGCGGTTCGCCGCCGATGGGCACCACCATGCGGTCTTCCAGCACCCGGAGCAAACGGGTCTGCAGGGCCAGCGGCATGTCGCCGATCTCGTCCAGCAATAGCGTGCCACCGTCGGCCTGCTGCAGCTTGCCGCGCATGCCCTCCTTGCGCGCCCCGGTAAAACTGCCGCCGCGATAGCCGAACAGCTCGCTCTCGATCAGGCTCTCGGGGATCGACGCACAGTTGAGGGCAACAAACGCCTTGCTGCTGCGTTGGCTGGCCTGGTGCACGGCTTTGGCGAAGGCCTCCTTGCCGCAACCGGTCTCGCCGCGCAGCAGCAATGGCACATCGCGTTCGAACACACGAACGGCCCGGCGAAAATCGTTCTGCAGGGCCGGATCGACCAGGCAGATACCACCGGGCTGCGAGGTTTTCGCCGGGGCAACAAACGGCGCCGCTGCCGGCGGCAGCGAACGCACCTGGCCGCGCAGACTGGCGAACAATACCCGGCCATCGCGGGTGCGTAATGGCCAACTGGTGTTGGCCTGGGCAGTGGCGCGGCTGAACAGCTCGTCCTGGGCACAATCGAAGAACATATCCACAGGCTTGCCGAGCACACCGCCACGGATGGTGCCCAGCAGGTTCAAGGCGCTCTGGTTGACCGCGCAGATCCGCCCGTCGCCATCAAAAGCCAGCAGCCCTTCGCTGAACATTCCTACCGATTCGGCCTGCAGATGAAAGCGCAGGAGGAACTGGTTATCGAAATAGCGCAAAAAGTAGCTGCTCTCGATCATCTTCGCCGAGAGGTTGACCAGCGCCATGGTGTGAAACTGGCTCTGGCGCGAAACATCAGCGCGGGCAGACGAGACATCGAGCACCGCCAGCAACTCGCCGTGCGGGTCGAACACCGGGCTGGCCGAGCAGGTCAGGCCGGTATGACGGCCACGAAAGTGCTCATCCTGGTGGATGGTTACCGCCTGGCGCTCGACCAGGCAGGTGCCGATGCCGTTGGTACCTTCACGTGCCTCGCTCCAGTCGGCACCCAGCCACAGCCCGGCGCGCTCGAAGATGCGCCGTTCGGTAGGCGCGGTGACGCAATTGAGGATGACCCCGCGGGCATCGGTGAGCAGCACCGCATGGCCGGCACCGGACAGCTGCTGGTGCAGGCTGTTCATCTCGTTGCCTGCGATCTGCAGTACCTGCTGCAAGCGCTCGCGGCTTTCCAGCACGCGGCCGTGCTCGAGCACGGTCGGGGCCATGCTCTGGGCCGGATCCAGGTGATAGTCCTCAAGGCAACGCAGCCAGGAACGGGCAATCGACGGATCGCTGCCGGGGCCCTGTGCCAGGGCCTTGCCCTGGGTCACGGTGAGGACTTGCCGGGCATGCCGGCTAAGGTGATTGCTCTGCACTTTTTATTGTTCTCCGCAGACGAGATAAGCCCAGCATCCTCCACCCGTCGGCGCAATGCAATGCTGGCTTGACCGCCGGGTCACGCTTTGTGTCAGCAACGGTACAAAGTGTCACCCAGGCTGTACCGGCGCCGCTACAGCGCCCTTCCTGCACCTGCGTAAAAACCTGCCAAGCCCTTGATTTAACTGGGGTCGGCCACACTGGCCCAACCCTTGCTCTATGCTTTACATCCTCCCCAACAAGCACAATAGCCAGGAGAAACATCATGCGTTATGCACATCCCGGTACCGAAGGCGCCAAGGTTTCCTTCAAGAGCCGTTACGGGAACTACATCGGTGGCGAGTTCGTTGCCCCAGTCAAAGGCCAGTACTTCGAAAACACCTCGCCGGTGAACGGCCAACTGATCGCCGAATTCCCCCGCTCGACTGCCGAAGACATCGAAAAAGCCCTGGATGCCGCCCACGCCGCCGCTGATGCCTGGGGCACAACTTCGGTGCAGGCACGTTCGCTGATCCTGCTGAAAATCGCCGACCGTATCGAACAGAACCTCGAACTGCTGGCCATCACCGAAACCTGGGACAACGGCAAGGCCATCCGCGAAACCCTCAACGCCGACATCCCGCTGGCTGCCGACCATTTCCGCTACTTCGCCGGTTGCCTGCGCGCCCAGGAAGGCAGCGCCGCCGAAATCGACGGCAACACCGTTGCCTACCACATCCATGAACCACTGGGTGTGGTCGGCCAGATCATCCCATGGAACTTCCCGATCCTGATGGCCGCGTGGAAACTCGCCCCGGCCCTTGCCGCCGGCAACTGCGTGGTACTCAAGCCGGCCGAGCAAACCCCGCTGGGCATCAGCGTGCTGCTGGAGGTGATCGGCGACCTGCTGCCGCCTGGCGTGCTCAACGTGGTGCAAGGTTATGGCCGCGAAGCCGGTGAAGCCCTGGCCACCAGCAAGCGCATCGCCAAGATCGCCTTTACCGGCTCTACCCCGGTCGGTTCGCACATCATGAAATGCGCCGCCGAGAACATCATTCCGTCAACCGTCGAACTGGGCGGCAAGTCGCCGAACATCTTCTTCGAAGACATCATGCAGGCCGAGCAGAGCTTCATCGAGAAAGCCGCCGAAGGCCTGGTGCTGGCATTCTTCAACCAGGGCGAGGTGTGCACCTGCCCATCGCGGGCACTGGTGCAGGAGTCGATCTACCCGGCGTTCATGCAAGAGGTGATGAAGAAGATCAAGCAGATCAAGCGCGGCGACCCGCTGGACACCGACACCATGGTCGGCGCCCAGGCCTCCGAGCAACAGTTCGACAAGATCCTCTCGTACCTGGAAATCGCCGAGAAGGAAGGCGCCGAACTGCTCACCGGCGGCAAGGTGGAAAAACTCGAAGGCAGCCTGTCGACCGGCTATTACATCCAGCCGACCCTGCTCAAGGGCACCAACCAGATGCGCGTGTTCCAAGAAGAAATCTTTGGCCCGGTGGTGAGCATCACCACCTTCAAGGACGAAGCCGAAGCCCTGGCGATCGCCAACGACACCGAGTTCGGCCTCGGCGCCGGAGTCTGGACCCGCGACATCAACCGCGCCTACCGCATGGGCCGCGGCATCAAGGCCGGTCGCGTCTGGACCAACTGCTACCACCTGTACCCGGCCCACGCCGCGTTCGGTGGCTACAAAAAGTCCGGCGTCGGCCGTGAAACCCACAAGATGATGCTCGATCACTACCAGCAAACCAAAAACCTGCTGGTCAGCTACGACATCAACCCGCTGGGCTTCTTCTAAACGAGATACAGCGCGGCTTCGAACCGGGGCCGCGCTGGCTCGCTTCCTGCAAGACCATCACCAGACAAACCGGCACCCGCCGGTATTGATAAAAACAACAGGTGAATCCTATGCCAAGCGATCATACCGGCAGCGTGCCGGCAGGCTCTTCTGTCGACTTCGAAAAGGTCGGCTCCGACTATTTCCAACAACGTGAACTGAAAAAGGGCGCCGCCGGCTGGGTATTGCTGGTGGGCCTGGGCGTTGCCTACGTGATATCCGGCGACTATGCCGGCTGGAACTTCGGCCTGGCCCAGGGTGGCTGGGGCGGCATGTTCCTCGCCACCTTGCTGATGGCGACCATGTACCTGTGCATGTGCTTCTCGCTGGCCGAGCTGTCGTCGATGATCCCTACCGCCGGTGGTGGCTACGGTTTTGCCCGCAGCGCCTTCGGGCCCTGGGGCGGGTTTCTCACCGGCACGGCGATCCTCATCGAATACGCGATTGCCCCGGCGGCCATTGCCGTGTTCATCGGCGCCTACTGCCAGTCGCTGTTCGGCATCGGCGGCTGGATGATCTACCTGGCCTTCTACATCATCTTCATCGGCATCCACATTTTTGGGGTCGGTGAAGCGCTCAAGCTGATGTTCATCATCACCGCCGTGGCCGCCATTGCCCTGGGCGTGTTCCTGGTGGCGATGGTGCCGCACTTCGACGTCAACAACCTGTTCGATATAGCCCAGACCGACGCCGTCGGCGCCAGCAGCTTCCTGCCATTCGGTTATGTCGGGGTATGGGCGGCGATCCCTTACGCGATCTGGTTCTTCCTCGCCGTCGAAGGTGTGCCGCTGGCTGCCGAAGAAACCAAGAACCCCAAGCGCGACCTGCCCCGCGGCCTGATCGGCGCCATGCTGGTGTTGCTGGCCTTTGCCCTGCTGATCCTGGTGGTCGGCCCGGGTGGTGCCGGTGCCGAGGCGCTCAAAGCCTCCGGTAACCCGTTGGTGGAGGCGCTGTCGAAGGCCTACGGCGGTTCGACCTGGATGGGCGGTTTCGTCAACCTGGTGGGCCTGGCCGGCCTGATCGCCAGCTTTTTCTCGATTATCTACGCCTATTCGCGGCAGATTTTTGCTTTGTCGCGTGCCGGCTACTTGCCACGCAAGCTCTCGGAAACCAATAAGAGCAAAGCGCCGGTACTGGCCCTGGTGATCCCCGGGATCATCGGCTTTGGCCTGTCGCTGACCGGCCAGGGCGACCTGCTGATCCTGGTCGCGGTGTTCGGCGCTACGCTGTCTTATGTACTGATGATGGCCGCGCACATCACCCTGCGCATCCGTCGGCCGAAAATGGAGCGGCCGTATCGCACCCCGGGCGGCATCTTCACTTCGGGCGTGGCCCTGGTGCTGGCCTGCATCGCGGTGGTGGCGGGCTTTCTGGTCGACCCACGGGTAGTGATTGGCGCCGCGGCGATTTATGCGGTATTGATTGCCTACTTTGCTTTCTACAGCCGGCACCACCTGGTCGCCGGGACCCCGGAAGAAGAATTCGCCGCGATCCAGAAGGCCGAAGAGGCCCTGCACTGATCAACGCCACCTACGCCGCAGGCCAGCCCTGCGGCGTTCTGGAGAGTCTGTATGGCAAGTTTTGTTCACACGGCAGGCAACCAGACCTACCGTTTCGACAGCCTCAAGGAAGTCATGGCCAAGGCCAGCCCGGCGCGTTCGGGTGACTTTCTCGCCGGTGTCGCCGCCAGCAACGACGGCGAACGGGTAGCGGCGCAGATGGCCCTGGCCGACATCCCGCTCAAGCATTTTCTGACTGAAGCGCTGATCCCCTACGAAGACGATGAAGTCACCCGGCTGATCATCGACACCCATGATGCCAATGCCTTTGCCGCCGTCAGCCACCTGACCGTCGGCGGGCTGCGTGACTGGCTACTCAGCGAAGCCGCCGATGAAGACAGCCTGCGTGCCCTGGCCCCGGGGCTGATCCCGGAAATGGCTGCGGCCGTGTCGAAAATCATGCGCGTGCAGGACCTGGTGCTGGTGGCGCAGAAGATCCGCGTGGTCACCCGTTTTCGCGGCACCATGGGCCTGCGCGGGCGCCTGTCGACCCGCCTGCAGCCCAACCACCCGACCGACGAGCCGGCCGGGATTGCCGCGAGCATTCTCGACGGTCTGCTTTACGGCAATGGCGATGCGATGATCGGCATCAACCCGGCCACCGACAGCATTGCCTCGATCTGCGCCTTGCTGGAGATGCTCGACGCCATCATCCAGTGCTATGACATCCCCACCCAGGCCTGTGTGCTGACCCACGTCACCACCTCGATCGAGGCGATCAACCGCGGCGTGCCACTGGACCTGGTGTTCCAGTCGATTGCCGGAACCGAAGCGGCCAACGCCAGCTTCGGCATTAACCTCAATGTGCTCAAGGAGGGTTACGACGCAGGTCTGAGCCTCAACCGCGGCACCCTCGGGCAGAACTTGATGTACTTCGAGACCGGCCAGGGCAGCGCCCTCTCGGCCAACGCCCACCATGGCGTCGACCAGCAGACCTGCGAAACCCGCGCCTACGCCGTGGCCCGTCACTTCAAGCCGTTTCTGGTCAACACCGTGGTCGGTTTCATCGGCCCGGAGTACCTGTACAACGGCAAGCAGATCATTCGCGCCGGGCTTGAAGACCACTTCTGCGGCAAGTTGCTGGGCGTGCCCATGGGCTGCGACATCTGCTACACCAACCATGCCGAAGCCGACCAGGACGACATGGACATGCTCCTGACCCTGCTGGGTGTGGCCGGTATCAACTTCATCATGGGCATCCCCGGCTCCGACGACATCATGCTCAACTACCAGACCACTTCATTCCATGATGCGCTCTACGCCCGGCAAACCCTGGGCCTCAAGCCTGCGCCGGAGTTCGAAAGCTGGCTGGCGCGCATGGGTATCTTCACCCAGGCCGACGGCCGGGTGCGTTTCGGTGACAACCTGCCACCGGCCTTCCGCCAGGCCCTGGCGCAACTGGGATAAGCGAGTCGACTATGGCCAATACTCCCCAACACGACAACAGCGCCAATCCCTGGCTGGAACTGCGCCGCCTGACCCCGGCGCGCATCGCCCTGGGCCGCACCGGCACCAGCCTGCCGACCGGCGCCCAGCTGGACTTTCAGTTCGCCCACGCCCAGGCCCGCGACGCCGTGCACCTGGCCTTCGACCATGCCGGCCTGCGCCAGCAATTGAGCGAGCGCGGACGTGAAAGCCTGCTGCTGCACAGCGCCGCCGCCGATCGTCACAGCTACCTGCAACGCCCCGATCTGGGGCGCCGCCTGCACGAAGATTCAGCACAACGGCTGCGCGAACACGCCCAGGCCAACCCCGGCGGCGTCGATCTGGCCATCGTGGTTGCCGACGGTCTCTCGGCCCTGGCCGTGCATCGCCATACCCTGCCGTTTCTCGCCCGCCTGGAAGAACAGAGCGCCGCCGACGGCTGGTCGACATCACCGGTGGTGTTGGTCGAACAAGGCCGGGTGGCGGTGGCCGATGAAGTGGGCGAGCTGCTCGGGGCGAAAATGACCGTGATCCTGATCGGCGAACGCCCGGGCTTGAGCTCGCCGGACAGCCTCGGGCTGTACTTCACCTACAACCCCAAGGTCGGCCTCACCGACGCCTACCGCAACTGCATCTCCAACGTGCGCCTGGAAGGCCTGAGCTACGGCATGGCCGCCCACCGCTTGCTGTACCTGATGCGCGAGGCCTGTCGGCGGCAGTTGTCGGGGGTCAATCTGAAGGACGAAGCCCAGGTGCAAACCCTTGAGTCAGACACCGATGCGCCGAAAAGCGGAAATTTCCTGTTGAGTAAACCTTGAGATCGTAGATTGCGCTTTCTAATTGCTTTCAGGCAGCATCTGCCAAGGCTGCCGGCGATTCGCCGCAAACTCCCATGGACCCTGAGGCCTGCTTATGCGAATCATCAAAGCAACCCTGGAACATCTGGACCTGCTTGCCCCGCTGTTCGTCAGATACCGCGAGTTCTACGGCCAGCTGCCCTACCCGGACTCCTCGCGCTCGTTCCTGGAAAAACGCCTGGAGCGTGGCGAGTCGATCATCTACCTGGCCCTGCCGGACGATGACGACAGCAAACTGATGGGCTTTTGCCAGCTCTATCCGAGCTTCTCGTCGCTGTCGCTCAAGCGCGTGTGGATTCTCAACGACATCTATGTCGCCGAAGACTCCCGGCGCATGCTGGTGGCCGACCACCTGATGCGCGAAGCCAAGAAGCTGGCCAAGGAAACCAACGCCGTGCGCCTGCGGGTATCGACCAGCAGCGACAACGAAGTGGCGATGAAAACCTACGAGTCCATCGGATTTCACGAAGACACCGAGTTCAAGAGCTACATCCTGCCTATTCACTCGGACTGATCCGGGCGCAACGGCAGGCGCGATGCCTGCCGTTCACATTCATTCGACATCCGCCGCTACAAACTGCGCAGGCACAATCTGTTCGTAGCCGTATAATGCGCCTCTTCATTGTGTGTGAAACTTTACCCAACTTCCGGGTAGCGACCGTCCGCATTCGCACTGCCAGCCATCGCAAGCCCGTCGCCCGGGTCAAGAACACAAGGTGCTGTACATGGATTTCAACCCGCTGGACCTTATTCTGCATCTCGACGCCTACCTGGACCTGTTGGTCAACAACTACGGCCCGTGGATCTACGCGATCCTGTTCCTGGTGATCTTTTGCGAGACCGGTCTGGTGGTCATGCCGTTCCTGCCGGGTGACTCCCTGCTGTTCATCGCCGGCGCCGTGGCCGCAGGCGGCGGTATGGACCCGGTACTGCTCGGCGGCCTGCTGATGGCGGCGGCCATCCTGGGCGACAGCACCAATTACGTGATTGGCCGAACAGCAGGCGAACGCTTGTTCCGCAACCCCAACTCGAAGATCTTCCGCCGCGACTACCTGCAGCAGACCCACGACTTTTATGAGCGCCATGGCGGCAAGACCGTGACCCTGGCGCGCTTCCTGCCGATCCTGCGCACCTTTGCGCCGTTCGTCGCCGGCATCGCTAAAATGCACTACCCGCGCTTTCTCGGTTTCAGCGTCGCCGGCACCGTGCTCTGGGTAGGCGGCCTGGTCACCCTCGGCTACTTCTTCGGCAACGTGCCGTTCATCAAGCAGAACCTGTCGCTGATGATCGTCGCCATCATCCTGCTGTCGCTGGTGCCGATGATCATCGGCATCGTGCGCAGCCGCATGGGCCGCAACGAAGCCAAGGTTCACTAAGCCCGGTTTATGTGGTCGCTGAGCGCCTGGCGCCGTCGCCGCACCCTGGCCCGACACCCGCTCGACCCGCAGCGCTGGCAGCGGGTGCGCGAGCGCCTGCCGATGCTCGATGGCCTGAGCGACGAAGAAGACCAATGGCTGCGTGAAGCCTGCGTGTTGTTCCTCGATCACAAGCACCTGACCGCCCTGCCCGGGGTAGAGCTGGACGGCGAGCAGCGGCTGTTTCTTGCCGCCCAGGCGCAACTGCCGCTGCTGCACCTGGGCGAGCTGAACTGGTACCAGGGTTTTCACGAAATCATCCTCTACCCCGACGACTTCGTAAGCCCCCAGCGCCATCGCGACGCCAGCGGCATCGAACACGAATGGGACGGCGAGCACAGCGGCGAAGCCTGGCAGCAGGGCCCGGTGATCCTGGCCTGGCCTGGCGTGCTGGCCAGTGGCGGCTGGGAAGGCTACAACCTGGTGATCCACGAACTGGCGCACAAGCTCGACATGCTCAATGGCGACGCCAACGGCCTGCCGCCGCTGCACAGTGACCTGCGCGTCAGCGACTGGGCCCAGGTCATGCAAGCGGCCTTTGACGACCTCAACGCCCAGCTCGACCGCAACCCCGACGCCGAAACCGCCATCGACCCCTATGCCGCGGAAAACCCGGCAGAATTCTTCGCCGTCACCTGCGAATACTTCTTCAGCGCCCCGGACCTGCTCAACGACGCCTACCCCGCGGTGTACCAGCAATTGCGCGGCTTCTACCGCCAGGACCCGCTGGCCCGCCTGCAGCAGTTGCAGCGCCACCACCCGCATTACCAGGACGCGCAGGACTGAGCCTGCCGGACATCCGCCCGGGCGTGGCAAGCGCGCTGGAATGTGCCTATAATCGCGACCAATTTTTGGCCAAACATGGGGGCACTGCCCAATGAGCTACAGCAAGATTCCGGCTGGCAAAGACCTGCCGAACGACATCTACGTCGCCATCGAGATTCCAGCCAACCACGCGCCGATCAAATACGAGATCGACAAGGACAGCGACTGCCTGTTCGTTGACCGTTTCATGGCTACCCCGATGTTCTACCCGGCCAACTACGGCTACATCCCCAACACCCTGGCCGACGACGGTGACCCCCTCGACGTGCTGGTTGTTACCCCGTACCCGGTAGCGCCAGGCTCGGTCATCCGCGCCCGTCCGGTCGGCATCCTGAACATGACCGACGACGGCGGCGGCGACGCCAAAGTCATCGCCGTACCGCACGACAAACTGTCGCAACTGTACGTCGACGTCAAAGAATACACCGACCTGCCAGCCCTGCTGATCCAGCAGATCGAGCACTTCTTCGCGAACTACAAAGATCTCGAGAAAGGCAAGTGGGTCAAGATCGAAGGCTGGGATGGCGCTGACGCCGCCCGCGCTGCGATCACCAAGTCGGTTGCCGCTTACAAAGGCTAAGCAAGCGCTTGAGCAAAAAGCCCCGCACACGCGGGGCTTTTTGTTTCAGGGCAAGAACAACCCATCAAGGTAGGAGCGGCGGTGCGACGCCTCGACTTGTCCCGCGATAGCTGACTGTCAGCCACATCGCATCGCGGGGCAAGCCCGCTCCCACAGCAAAGACAGCTACCTTCTTAAGCCCGATTCATTCCCAAACCCACATCATCAACAATCGCCTTGGCGAGCCCGCTCAGATAAAAAGCGGCCCACATCATGTCGCCGTCTTCATCCATAACCCCCGCCCGGATCAGCTTGTGCACACATCCCAGCAGGGTTGAAGCCTGCTCCAGCGCGTAATCGCACGGCACGCCCGGCGTAATCCGAAATAGCCCCATGGGCAATTGCTGGCTGCTGATAAAGCTCGCGATACCTACCGTCTCGTCGTACGAATCCTTGCTCATGCCATCACTCCCTCTTCCACGGCCAGCAGCTTGCTCAGCGCATGCTCGACCAACGCCCTGGCCATCTCGGCCGAATGCAGCACATTCACCAGCATGCCCTGGCCGGGTTCGTTGGCATGGGCTCGGCAGAATTCGTCGGTGGTTTCATGGATACCGCGCAGCAGTTCGCTGGCATAGGCCAGGGAATCAGGAGGGATCAGGTCGCTGTGGATGGAGAAGTAGGGGGTGGTGGTGTTGTTGCGAGATATATCGGAATACGGTGGGTCGGGGACGATCTTCTTCATGACGTACCTCCTATATCTATCAGGAGCTACCTCCGCATCCCTCTCACAGGATTAGGGTGGCAGCCGTACGCGGGGTGAGAGACCGGTAGACATAGGAAACCCGGCCAGACCGAGGTCTGCCCGCGCACAGCTGCCATAACTAGCTGCTTCTACTATCTACTCGAGCTCTCACACCCGGTCGCCAACGTAGCGACCCGAGGAAACTAACCCTGTAGCACCTTTATCACAACAGTGAAAAGGCAGCAGCGTGCGTAGGATAGTTCCGAACGTCATTCAAGTGGATTTTTTTGCCGAGAAACCTCCTACGCGAGCCTAAGCAACCACCTGTAATCCAGCCATTTTCCAGCCTTGAAAATGAACCTCGCGTTTATAGCCCGGGCTGTACGAGCCCACTAAACTCGGGCCTCATGAATACATCCGGTGATCGTCTCAAAGCGCTCCTGAGCGAGTGCAACCTGTCCCCTTCCGACTTTGCTGCGCAGCGCAAGGTTACGCCGCAGCACGTCAACAACTGGTTCAAGCGCGGCGTGCCCCTGGCCCGGCTGGATGAAATCGCCGAACTGCTGTGCGTGCGCAGCCGCTGGCTGCGCAACGGCGAAGGCCCCAAGCACCCCAACCCTTTGCCGCGCCTCAACAGCCAGGCCGCCCGCCCAGGCGTCGAAGGCCCCGATGCCAGCGCGCTGGCGGCGCATAGCTACAACGACATCCAGGTGCCGTTCTACAGCATCCAGACCCGCCAGCTAAAACCGGTCGAAGACCGTTACCTGCGCCTGCCGCTGCGTGCCCTCGACGCCGTCGGCGTCGACCCGGGCGATGCCCTGTGCCTGAGCATGCCCGGGCACAACATGAGCCCGCTGCTGCCACGCGGCACCACCCTGGCCGTCGACCGCAGCCTGACCCGGGTGGTCGAAGGCGAAATCTATGCCTTGCTGCACAACGGCCGCCTGCGCATCAACAGCCTCAGCCGCCGCGCCAACGGCGCCTTGCGCCTGCACAGCCAGGACAGCGACGAATACCCCACCGAAACCTACAGCCCGGCACAACTGAAAACCCAGCGTCTGGAAGTACTGGGCTGGGTATTCTGGTGGGGCCACCTGCGCGACAGCCGCCCGGGCTGAGCACCGGCCAGTGATTTTTTGCTGGGCATCGCCGGCCAATCCCAGTATGCTACGCCGCACATTTAGCCCGACGGCCCAGCCCGTCCGCGGCCCTGGCGCGGCACTCCACAGCTTGCCCGCCACCTCCCGGCCCCAGCGCCGGAGCAACGATTTTAAGGCGGTTGCGGCTTACCAAAAATTAGCCAAGCCCGTCCCCGGAAGCCGGCCACAAGCCGGCTTTTTAATTGTCCAAAATAATCCTATCCCATCCGCGAATACTGCCGATAGCTTAGCTATTACGGGCATTTCAGGCTCGTCCCTGTCCGATGGTGTTCAACGCCATTTGACCTCATCCGACGATGAAGTGGGGGGACAGGTGGGGGGACAGAAGGGACGACAGGGGAAAATCAATGGGCAAGCTGAATCCGAAACAAGTCGAAAACCTGACCGAGCCCGGCACCTATGAAGATGGTGATGGGCTCCGTTTGATCGTCAAGCCAACCGGTCGCAAGTCCTGGCTACTTCGCTTCCAACTGGCAGGACGCCGCAGGGAGATGGGCCTGGGCTCATTCCCTGAAGTCAGCCTCAAGAAAGCCAGACTTGAAGCCAGTGCCAAACGCAGCCAATTGAGCGATGGTGTCGATCCTCTAGCCGCTCGCGATATCGAGCGCGCTGCCCAACGCGAAGCTCAACGCGCCAGCGAAGCCAAACAGCTGAAATTTGAAACCCTAGCCACAGAGTACTGCAACGCACATGGCGGCTCTTGGTCAGAGAAGTGGCGCAAAGGTTGGCTACGCAAGCTGGAACTGTATGCGTTTGACCACATTGGTAAGCTGTCAGCCGGGGAAATCGGTACACCAGAAGTGCTCAAGGTGCTGCAACCAATTTGGGCTAGCAAAACTAGAACCGCCGACGAAGTTCGCGGCCAGATTGAGCAAATACTGGATGCCGCCAAAGCCCATAACCTTCGGGATGGTGAAAATCCTGCTCGTTGGCGCGGACACCTGAACAACTTACTGAGTCGTTCGGAAAAGAAGAAGGCTCGAAAACGCGAACACTTCGAAGCATTGCGCTGGCAGGACGTACCCGCGCTAATGGCCAAACTCAACGCTGACACCACACCCGCCTCCTTGGCCACTCAACTGCTGATCATGACCAGCGCACGCGCCCACATGGTAAGGTTCGCTCGTTGGGATGAGTTTGATTTGGAAGCTGGCACTTGGTCTTTACCGGATGAACGCATGAAAATGCGCGTGGCCTTTGTCATCCCGCTTGCCGACAAAGTCATCAATCTGGTGCGGAGCATCTCACGGACTGAAGGAAGCCCTTTTCTATTCCCAGGCCAGGGCAAGTCAGGGGTGATGCACGCAAACGCCATACGCACGCTCCTGCATGCCATGGAATACGAACACATCACGAGACACGGCTTTCGCTCTTCATTTCGTGACTGGGCGGGTGAATGCACGCACTACCCACGAGAAGTTTGTGAAATGGCACTCGCACATGACGAACGCGACCAAACTGAAGGAGCGTACTCTCGCTCCGATTTCCTCGACAAGCGACGAGCACTCATGACTGATTGGGCTGACTTTATCTGCAAGCCGCGAGTTGATAACGTAAAAGCCACTAATCCAGCCTAAATAGCAGCTACTGCGAAGTAGCTGCTACGTTGTGCGACCCGAGGAAATAGAACTGAATGCGCCAACCCTACAAAACAATACTCCCCTTGAATTAAACTGGCGATTCCATTATGCATAAACCATTAAACATAAGAATCGGTTTAAACGCCCCGCTCGCCTGGAATGCAACACCAAAGTCAAAATTAGAGCTTATCATCGAGCAATCCACCTCTAAAGAAAAACCCTTCCTAGTGAACATAGAGGACTACCCGGAATACAAACACTTAATCTCCCTTGACATTGAGGATGCCGCAAAGGAGGTGCTCGATATAGTAAGCAAACGATACATGATGCTTCGCAGAACGCTTTCACAAGAAAACAATATCAACCTTGATAAAATATTAATAGAGTTTCTGGAGACTCGCCCCCGCACAAATAACGACAAGAAAAAGCTAAAAAATAAACTAACCGCATTTTTAGGAAAAGAAAAAATCGCTGCCTTCCAACATATAAAAGACGCTTACTCAAGCATACCTCTCGCAATTGCAAACCACCAAACCTTAGGAGCCAATACAGCAATAAAAATATTATGCAGCGGCTTATACGTACTTTATTTAGGCGATCAACGATTTTTTAATGAAAAAATAAAAACGCGCTCAGAAGTTGCCGCAGAAGGAGGCCTTGCTCGTAAGGAGCACTATTTGGCCACCAAACAAAAATCTTGCGACCTTCTTAATACACTAGCTCCGCAAGAAGGCTGGACTCAAGAGCTAGATGCATACAAAGCAATATTACCAGAAATAAAAAAATACATAGCGGAAAATAAGATAAGACGCCCTGCACCGACCAGCATCGAAAAAACATTGAGACGCTGGATAAAAAATGACCCTATCGTTTCCGCTGCCGTTAGGATCGCCCAATCTCCACCTCATAATGGCTCTGATTGATATTAATGCTCTCTCGGCCTACCAACTGATCGCTCGCCAATTTTTGGGGAGTTCCCTTTACCAAAAGTTCTCTTATTCCCAGGCATGCAAGCACTTATATAGCGATCCGCTTTCGTAAGGTAGATTGCTGCCTTCTCCTTCAGGCTACTCAGCTTTTCCATCTCATTGTAGCTGATCATCCCCACACCGCAGTGCTTGTACCCGTCTTTATTTCCATTACAATTGTAATACACGCCCTTTCCCTGGGTTATCACATTATTCCAGTACTCACCTATCCGCTTGGCAATGACAATATCCTGCCGCACCTTTGCCCCATCCAAAAAAAACATCATGTGATAATGATGGCCTTTCTCTCTCCCATATTCAAGCTTCCAAACATACCCCACCATACCAAGTTCAGGGCACTTATTCTTCAGATAGTCGATCAGTTCTATCCGATGCTGAACAATCTGCTCAGTAACGACACAAAGCGCATCCAACCTATCATTCGGCCGGCTATAATCCTCAATCTCAAGCTTCCCCTTTCCGTATGAAAAATCAACTCTCAACACCAACAATCTAGAATAACGCGCAAACAAAGAATCTATGTAACTTAACAGGCCTGCGTAGTTTTTATTAACCGCCCGCATATGTGCGGACATCTCACGCTTGAATGCCCCGCTAGAGATCCGCTCTCTTACCGCACCAACAAACCGATTTAGCTTACGAAAACATTCAGGCAATTCCGATTGATCCACCACATGTGGACTTGAGGGCATGATGTTTTTATAGCACTCATAAAATGCGCTGACATAAGGATTAACCTTAAACAGCACCATCCCTCTTTCAAGCTCAACGTAGTTAATTGTAACCGCTGAAATAATAATGCTTTCAGTCTTACTAAACACCATCTCACCTCGACGTTCAATCGACTCTACCTTAAAGATACCCCCTGACTTTTTCTCCAGCGCACTTACAGCCCTCATGATCTTGCTAACAGATCCAAACAGCATACCGTCTACGTTACCAGATAAAGACTTCATACCCTTTATTGGGTCATAAAACTCCTCAACGACCTTATCCTTATACGCATCGATAAACTCCCACTCATTAAAATTCATAGCCCCACCATTCCCACAGATGATACAAACCCTTAGTCACACTTACCTTCTAGAATACCTTAGCTTCTTCTCTAGCACTCACCCCATCAGAAACATATAGCCTGCCAGACTCTAATGCCGACCTTCAACACATTGTAGTTATTATTTAATACTACCTAATAACATATAAACCAATACTCAGGCGCATCCCTCACACCAGAGACATCACAAATAAAACTCAATACACCACCTAGATTGAGCAATAATAAACTCAACCACGCCTTTAAGTTAGTACGCAAAAGGCTTACATTTAGATGGGCTTTTCCTGACCGCTTCTTCTAAGTTCACTTTCCTCCAAAAGAATTATCGGCCAGTGATTCAATCCACTTGTTAATGCTCGATTCCAACCAGCCTACCGCTGAACTACCAATTTTCATCGGCTTGGGGAACGAGTCGTCGTAGCGCGGTGACGCAGGGTTCATCCGGTCATAAATCGTTGAACGCGACAATCCCACACGATCCAGCACCTGCTTGAGGCGCAAAACTCTGGGATGGGTAGTGCTGCTTTCTGCCATTTCGTAAGCTCCAGACTGCGTTGGCACGCGACGGGAGTACTCTAAAGGGATTCCATCGTGCAGAAAATTACCTGTGCTTTCGTAGAAGTTTTACAGAAACGCATCAACACACCAAGCGGGGCCACAACGCTGCGCCAATGACTGCTGACCACGACTGTCTACCTCGCGCACGTGCGCGTATACGGGCACGTGCATGTGCGCACGCATTGGCTCGTCCTAAAGTTAGTTCTCTGACAAGCGACTTAGTTCTCTTGTCCAATTCCAGCAGAAAATGTCTGTTCCTAACCTTGTCCAATTCGATCTAAGCCAATACTGCAAGATCCAAACAGTCCCAAAGCATCATTCATAAGCATAATTCAAGTCATGATCTTGATTAACGCAGCAGTCATTCGACGAATGATCAATTAGCACAAACCCACCATCTGAAACACCGCAACAAAATGCAATGGGCAAATCCATCAAAAATCGCAGTCAACAAATTTTCAGTCATACATCACACCCCTGTATCTCTGCGTATCAACCATCCCTCCAGAGTGAACAGCTCACCATACAAGCAGGTCGCCTGGGCGACCTGCTTGATGAGCTCTATGCCCGGGCAATGTCTTCATCACGACTCTCTCTACAGGAACCCTAAACATGACCACTCAATGCCCACGCTGTAGCTCCAGCGCTGTCATCACCAAGGATTTCGCCAGAAAAGTCGGCACCCTTATCGGCACCGTCGGTGGCTCCGCCCAAGGTGTCGCAGCCGCTATGGGCGGTGCCGAGGTTGGCGCTGTCATCGGCGTCGTGGCCGGTCCCGCTGGTGTCGTTGCTGGCGGTATGGCCGGTGTCATTCTCGGCGGAATAGCCGGAGCGGCGACCGGCTGTATCGCAGGCGCCAAACTCGGCGAAGTCATCGATGAACGGGTTTTGGACAATTACGGTTGTCTTGACTGCGGACTGTCATTTAGCAGCCGTCATTCCGCTTGAACTGTTCATCTTCCGCTTGACGCAACTGCTGGTCCCTATCTGATCCATCGCTAGCCCTCTCCAATCCCATCCCGCACGCCGACTGCCCCCTGCTGAACGCTTAGCGGCCTCGTCGTGCGCCTATGAAAAGGATTCATTCCCATGGCTCATCTCATCGAACAAATGGCCTACGTTGGCGCTACCCCTTGGCATGGCCTGGGTAACCGCCTGACGCAAAAACAACCGCTGGAAGTCTGGCAACGCGAAGCCGGCATGAACTGGCAAATCCAGGACAGTCCAGTGCATTTCAAATCAGACACTATCGGCGCCCTGGGCTCGATCCACACCTTTCCGGAACAGAAGGTGCTGTACCGCTCCGACACCAAAGCGCCGTTATCGGTGGTATCTAATCGCTATCAAGTGGTGCAACCGCGTGAAGTTCTGGAGTTCTACCGAGACCTCACCGAGGTCTCAGGGTATGAACTGGAAACTGCCGGAGTGCTAAAAGGTGGGCGCAAATTTTGGGCGCTTGCCAGGACGGGCCAAGAGACCGCGCTGAAGGGGAATGATCAAGTGAACGGCTATCTGCTGCTGGCCACCTCCTGTGACGGCACACTAGCCACCACTGCGACTCCCACCACTGTTCGCGTGGTCTGCAATAACACGCTGACTATCTCTCTGAACGGAACCATCCGAGCCATCAAAGTCCCGCACAACACGCGCTTTGATTCGCAGGCAGTAAAGAAACAACTAGGCATCGCCGTCTCGCAATGGGACGAATTCATGTATCGGATGCACGCACTCGCGGAACGTAAGGTTCAGTGGACTGAGGCCATGAGCTTCTTCCTGGATGTGCTGTGCGACACCAGCGCGCATGACCCCATTCCCAATGTACTGCCCAACAAACGAGCTATGGAGAAGGTACAAAGCCTTTACGAAGGTAAAGGCCGAGGATCTGATATGGCGTCCGCTCGCGGAACAGCATGGGGCTTGCTGAACGCCGTGACTGAATACGTGGATCATGAAAGGCGCGCCAGGAGCCCTGAGTATCGAATGGATTCGGCATGGTTTGGTCAAGGCGCAATTATCAAACAGAAGGCACTCGATGCAGCCTTACAACTCGTTGCATGAACCATCGAGCCAAATCACTGCCGAGCGCTCTCGCCTACAGGGGCGTTCGGAATCATTTAATCCCAAAACCCATTTTCAGTAACCCCGCCACCCATCCTCCAGTGCTTTCACGCGTTCGTGATAGGAATACCAGCATGAAATATCCCAAGCTCAAAGCCGGTGAAACGCCCGGCACCTATGCCATGGAATCACCGCTCACCGAGGCCGACGTCTTGCAGATGGCTCAACAACTCGCGATGTTTCGTCTGTCTAAGGGACGCGCGCTGACTGAGCGCAGACTCGTATTCAGTCACCTACAGACGCTGCTGCAGTTCCATGATTACGATGTCTTTGCTTTATTACTACTCGATACAGAGCATCGGGTTATTGGATTCAAGGAGCTTTTCAAGGGCGCATTAGAAGTTGCCTGCGTATCCCCTAGGGAGGTGGTCAAGATAGCCTTGGAGCACAACGCTGCCGCCGTGATCCTGGTGCATAACTATGCCTCCATCGACTCACAGCCCAGTCAAATCGATAGCGCACTGATCACCGGCCTCAAGAATGCACTCAACATGATTGGTACCCAAATATTGGATCATGTCGTAGTGGGCTATGATGGCTGCGATATCCGCCAATCTTAATCGCGGTAAGCATTGCTTGCCTGTTCTCTCACCGGGTGCTCAAGCGCCTCCCCAGAAATGGTTAAACAACATAAGGCAGACAGGAGGCTGAAGCGCCTCCTGTCTGCCTGAGTGCTATTTTCTTTTTTATCCCGACTGCGCTGACATTCGATCCAGGACGTCAAGCTCAAGCTTAGAGAGCAGGCACCAGAGCAATCACGCGCCCACGCTCAAATTTCCGCACCTTGTCGAAATCCCAGAAGCCCACCACATCCTGACTAAGCTCAAGAATTATCCGTGGTTCGTCGAACAAGCCAGGAACACGGCAGTAACCGCCAACCTCCATCTGCTCAGACTCTACTTCACCCACCGTCCATGAGGAGCCATAGACCATATGCAGCCCCAGCCATTTCTCGGCCTGCATGGAAGCAACGGGAGTGCTTTTGACTGTCCGCTGGATGCTGTCACGTAGCTCTGTACTGGCTTGCCGATCAGCCGCAATAGCAGGCAAAAGCGCCAGAAACAATGCATTCGCTTGCAGCTTGCAGCGTTTTTCGTCCGCATCCCAGATGCGGCTGACCTCGCCCGTCAGCTCATCCCCCAGGTCCCACGCGAGCCAGACAAGCAGAGTGCGCAACTGCATCGTTTCATCAGCGGAGTCGCCAGCGGCCTTATCTATCATGTCGAGCAGACGCGATTGCGATCCAAGCAGATACCTGACGCTCTCATCGAGCAGATAGCGGCGGTCGGACTCTTCGACAAGAGGCTGACCCGTGGCCAGCCAGCGTTTCTGCTTGTCCAGGTGGCGCAACTCTCGAATCAAAGCCAATACCGCAATCAACTGGATAGGAGCAACTACCTGTCGCGACTCCTCATGACTTGCCAGTTCAAGTTGCTGGACCATTTTCCTGCACAACGACCGTGCTTTTCTGGCGACAATCTGTACGATTTCAGCATCTGAAAGCCTGGTCTTTTCAGCAGGGTTGTCAACGTAGTCATCTGGCGTTTCGTCTTCCTGCCCTACCTGCTCTTCTTCGGTCCTCCCAGCGCGATCAACCTCAATACCTTGCACCTCAAGACCCTCGCTCAAGCGCCGCATCAGCACATCGATCAAATAGGCCAAATCACCGGATTTCAGCAGACGCTGTTTGTGCTTACTTCTAGTCATCTCATTTACATTGATTACTAGCGACTCCGGAGCTGCACCAGCTACCGGCCTGTCCAACCTTCCGTGATGCTCACGGATGGCCTCCTCGATCTCGTGGTCCGTCTGCTCAGCAAAAATGACTCGTTCGACGCTCGCGATGAGCTTGGAGATATCAGCATCACTGGACCCCAACTCGCTAAGAGCCGAACGAATCTGATAATGCCTGGAGGATTGCGCGTTCGACTCGATGATGGAAGGATGCAGAATCATGGCGCGAGCGACAGGGTAGCCATCCTCCTCCAGCAGACAGGAGCGAATGTCTGTTGGCTCGACTGTCGTTCTGAACGCGACTTCATCGTCGCTGCAGTCGATCACATCGACCCGCTCCAGCTCCTCCTGGCTAGGACCGAGCAGTACCGCCCTGGTGACAACCAGAGGGTTTCCCCGGCAAGTGATACGTACCAGACCCTGTTGCGCGATGGAAAAACCCATGAGGATTGGCAAACCGCCCTCGGGATACGTGATCTCGCCGACCGCATTGCGCTGCCGGATATCGACTAACGTCTCATGATCAAGATCAGGTAGCTCGAAAAGATCGCGCATCGAAGTTGCCTCAGCGGCCTTGCGGGCGGCATTACCGACCTGCAGCAGAACCGCTTCGACGTTGCCACTCCCGGAGCGGCCCATCCAGGCAGGGCGGCTTGGATTCGCACTGCCACTGACAAATACATCTGCGGCAGCCTGATCGGACTCGAAGTAGAAAACCTTCGCGTGCAGATAGCCCGCCTCCTTGCTCCACAGCGAACGTGCATCAACGTGCCGTGCCGCTTTGAGATCACTGATTCCGGGATGCTGGACCGTCTCGGGGTCGATGCCAATTACCACTTGGGTCTCAGGCCAGCGAGCCTTCAGCTCCCGAATCAGAAGTAGCTCGCGGTCGAAGAAGGCGCCCAGCACTGCGATCCTTCTGACCGGCGCGGTGATATGCGCGGCAACTTGATCAATAAGTGATGGCGCTCCTGCCCACTGTCCTAAAACGGCCGGCGTGGTCATAGGACCAACCCTGGCGATCAACGGAGCGATGAAGCGGTCGATAGCCAGAGCTGATTCCAGTAACGGCGCAGGCACTTTGCCGTGCTCCAGATTGATCCATTCCCGGAGCATCTGCCAGACCGATCTGAGAATGGCTGCGCCCTCTCCATCCTTAACGCCGCCAACCTCAACCCAGTTGGTAATCTCGCGGTTGAAGCCCAGTCCGGACAGAGTGAGGTTGTGGCTGCCGATCAGGATCGAAGCTTTCTTCGCCCCCAGCAACAGGCAGATCTTTGGGTGAAAGGCCCCATTCACCCCAATGGGTAAAAGCGTGTAAGCATGCCCAGCCAAACGAGGTCGGGTAGCCTGGCTTCCCCAAGCGACGGCGCATTGCTGGCGATCCATCAGAACCACATTATGTCGGCATCCAGCACCAACCAACTTTCGGAGCAAGACCTCCTCGTAAAAGGGCAGCGTCGCGTTGAATGTGGTGATCAACGAAGCCTCGTACCCCCCTCGCTTGATCACCTCGAGAAGAGAGACGGCTTCAGGCACTGGCCACCTCCATCAGCTCTCGGCCCAAATCGGTCAGTCGGGTCTTTGGTTGGTCATCGCACGTAAACAATCCCAGGTCACGCAGGATCTGCACTGCCGGTCTAAAGCGCGGGGTCGTCTGGGAAGGTGGCGGGATCTGATCGCACACCACTTCTAAGCCACGCTCCGAGGGACGTAATTGGAAAGTCGATCGACTTGACTGCCGAAGTTTGCGCAGTGCCACACGCAGATGTGTATCCAAGCTCCATAGGACCAATTCGTTAACCACCTGCTGGAGGGACATCGACTGCCAGTCGGCACAGCGATTGCGGAAGCTCATCAGATTGATCGGGTAGTCCCTAAGCGACTCTGGAGTAATCGCTAGCCCCGAATAAGGCAACTTACTCAGATCATCGCGGACGACAAGCATTGCCAGTAACCTAAGGCTCTGAGCCAGTAAGGGCTTGATCTCAGCTTCGGGCTTCCACCCGTCAATCAGCTGCCTACCAAGTTGGAACTCATGCGCAATGTTGCCCCAGTCACCAAGGTCCGGACCCTGATCTCTTGAGTGAGTTACAAGTGCATCGAAGCTGCCTAGCCCCAGATTGCTCAACACTCCAGCAACCTTTTCCGAGCTAGCAAACCACTCGGCGAACGCTTCAATCGAGCTGAACATCTGTCGCTGACCGGAGAACTGTGGCTGCAGCTCCTTTAAGCAAATAGCAAGGATGGTCTGGAAGGCCACTGATAACAGGTCGTTACGCACGTATACGACCCAATGCGCATAGGTGTTTCGCAAGGCTTCAGGAATAACCCACGGCATACACCCAGGCAGTGCGCCCGTATATACGCACGCGCGAAACGTTGTCTCAGAAAGATCCCAGTCAGCAGGAAGGGAATCAGCCAACTGCTGGATCAGCGCCAGGCTCCGGCGGCGCTGCTCGCCCTCCTCCGCGTATGCACTGCTACTATCGAAAAAGATATCGATGAGCTGTTGGCACTCTGCGGGGCTTGAAGGAATATTGCAGCCACAGAATCCACTGAGCTCATCCAAGGCCGCCAGCGTTACTTCGTCGCCCTCGACCATCTGCCAGAAATGCTCGCCAGGAATACCCGCATCGAAATTCTTCGCCAGCAGTGCTCCATACTCCTTGCTATATCTGACCCAGGACTGCGTGGACGACTCCATGATCATCAGATCGGCCAAGGTGCCTGCGTAATACTGCGACAGACCACCTAGCCTGTTCATGAAGTAACGGTCCGGGGAGTCCTCGGTCGTTGCGTACTGGGATAACCGAAGAGATTCACCGGCTTTCAAACTGGCCAATGCGGGAACGAGCTTGCTGCGGCCTACCATCGCGACGCCATGCAGCTTATTTTCTTGAACGCTTGTCTGTGAATGCCGCTCGGCGATCAGGGTAAACAGACAATCCGCTCGCCGGAATAGCTCGACGAAGTTGGCATAATCATCCTTCGCGTAGCGCTGATCATAGGACCACACCAGCCAAGGATAGAAAGAGTAGTAGCGCGCGCGATCGGTAACGTTGGTAATGCCCGGCAGCAGTTGGCCATAGATCATCAGTAAGCGTCCGCCCAACTCACCTTGCGTAAGTTAGGCAGACACCCACTGATGCGGTAACAGTCGCCCGATCTCACTGGCCCGTTGCGTCGGCAACCGCGTCAGTACATCTTTGAGATAGGCATATGGATCATGCCCATTCATACGCGCTGACTGGATCAAGCTCATGATCGCAGCCGCCCGTTTACCGCTGCGCAGCGATCCGGCAAACAGCCAGTTCGAGCGCCCGAGTGCCCACGGCCGTATCTGGTTTTCAACTTGGTTGTTGTCGATGGGCACAGCTCCATCGTCCAGGTAGCGCGTCAGCGCTACCCAGCGTTTCAGGCTGTAATCGAAGGCTTTGGCCGTGGCTGATCCGTTGGGCACCAGGTCGCGCTGGGCCAACATCCAGTCATGCAGTTTTTTACTGATCGGTACCGCCATTTCCTGACGTATTCGCCAGCGATCTTCATCACTCATGTCCCGCGCCTGGCGTTCGACCTCGTACAGGCCGCTGATCGAGTGCAACGCCTGTTCGGCTAGCTGACTTTTGTTCGCCACATGCAGATCGAAAAACTTGCGACGGGCGTGGGCCATGCAGCCGATCTCAGTGATGCCTTGCTCAAAACCAGCTTTATAGCCAGCGAAGTCATCGCAAACCAGCTTGCCGTTCCAGTCGCCCAGGAAGTTACGCGCGTGTTCGCCAGCACGGCTTGGGCTGAAGTCGTAGACCACCGCCTTGAGCGCCGAAAACGGCGTCGTGCTGTAGGCCCAGACATAGGCTCGGTGGGTTTTCTTCTCGCCCGGCGCAAGCATTTGCACCGGTGTTTCATCAGCGTGAATCACGCCCTGGTTCAGAACGGCTTCACGCAGTGCATCGACCAGCGGCTGGAGCCGCACACCGGTTTGTCCGACCCACTGGGCCAGGGTCGAGCGAGCGATTGCCAGCCCCGCGCGGCCAAAGATTTTCTCCTGCCGGTACAGCGGCAAGTGGTCGGCAAACTTCGCCACCATCACGTGGGCCAACAACCCTGCGGTCGGGAGACCTTTGTCGATAACCTGCGCCGGCACCGGCGCCTGCATCAGTGTCTCGCACTGACGGCAGGCCCATTTGCCACGCACATGTTGCTCGACAGTGAACACGCCCGGCGTGTAATCCAGCTTCTCGCTAACGTCTTCGCCGATGCGTTGAAGTTGGCAGCCACAGGTGCACTGAGTGTTTTCCGGTTCGTGGCGGATCACCGTGCGTGGAAACTGCGGCGGCAATGGCGCACGTTTCGGGGATTGCCGTGGCTCGACCTGTGGCGAAGCTGGGAGGAGCTGTTTCAGCTCTGCTTCGATAGCTTCAAGGTCTGTGTCGAGCAGGTCATCCAGCAAGCTGCCTTGCGCCGGGCTGATTTGCTCGCTGCGCTTAGCAAACTTGTGGCGCTTGAGCAGGGCGATTTCGAACTTGAACTGTTCGATGAGGATTTCATCGTTCTGGATCTTCCTGCTCATCGCCTCGACTTGGGACTGCAACTGCAGCGCCTGTGCCGCCAAGGCACGGAGCTGTTCCGGGGTCATCTGGTCGAGGTTGGGCGAGAAAGTCATGCCGCCGATTGTGCCAGAGCAGGCCCGAAACGACGACAAGCAGACCGGTCAAATGGCCGGCGATTACAGCATGCTGATCACGCCACCCGTGCCGACTCGCTGCCACGGCAAACCCAGTACCAACGCCTGGAGTTGCTCGCTGTCGAGTTCGACCTCGCAGCCATGGCGAATGCCGGGCCAGTGGAACTTGCCTTGGTTCAGTCGACGCGCTGCAAGCCAGACGCCGACGCCATCGTGCACCAGCACTTTCATCCGGTTAGCCCGGCGATTGGCGAACAGGTAAGCGCAGTGCGGCTTCGCCGCACCGAACACCGCGATCACTCGGGCTAATGCGGTTTCGGTACCGGCGCGCATGTCCATCGGCTCGGTGGCCAGCCAGATGGCATCGATACGGATCATCGAGTGACAGCCCGAATAAACTGCGCGCAGCCTTCAGGGTCTGAGGTTGGCCATTTCACCGTGATCACTTGCCCGGCCATGGGCAACTCGATGATCACTGGCGCTTCGGCTGGCCGTTTAGGTGCGGCTTTAAGCGGGACGAATGCCGGTAGTGAAGCCGCTGCGGGCTGATCTCGATAGAGCGGCATCCATTTGCGGATAACGTTGGCATTGATGCCATGGCTGATGGCGACACTGGAAATGGATGCGCCAGGTTGCAGGCATTCCTGAACGACCTGGGCTTTGAACGGTTTCGGATAAGAGCTTCGTTGGCGCATGGAAATCCTGGCGATAAGGGTGATCGCGTCCGCTTAAAAATACGCGGACACCATCGCCCTTAAAGCTGGAGTTCGGAAGGTGAGTTCGCCGGACGCTTACGATCATCACACAGGGAGCTTGAGTGCCTAGGTGATCGATCCCGGAACTCGCGTAGGGCGGTTTCAACCAGCTTGTGGTGAGTTTCATCGAGGTCCAATCCTTGAATGCACTTGAGTAGCAACAGCAGCTACTCACCTGCGTTGCGGCCTCTCAGTAAGATCCTATTTAGTATCAACATCCAACTAGAGCCGGTGCATGCCTAACTCACTAGTTTAGTAAGTAGCGGTTCGTTTCGAAAAAGCACGCACCAGCGAGCGACGGCCGATAATTCAGCAGTGCGGCTGGTCATTTCTCGAATCCTAGCGCGCACTTCTGATAGCTTTGCTTTGGCAGCTGGATTATTGCCACCACAGCGTGCTTTAGCTGTCCTGAAGTCTTCAATCAGCCCATCCACTTTCTGCCAAACTTTTCTACGCTCCTCAGCCAAGGGCACGTGATCATTCAGCTTCAGACGACTAACTGTTTCTTGAACACGCTTTTGATCCCACTCGGATGTACCAGGCATAGGAATGACTTTTCCCTCTTCATCGAAGGCGATCAAATCCACATCGTCGTCGTCGATAGGATCGAGGAGGTAACGGGTTTCCGACTCCTCACATGGATCAGCGAAGGATGAACACAGCGATCCATCCCTAAGCGGAAACCAGCCACCTTTCTTGCGGTTACCTACATTGCCGCAAGCACGAAAATTCATGTAATCGAAGGCCAGCCACCAATAGCCATCGCGCAATGTGGTATCTAACGCCTTGGCTTCCTTTTTAGGGCGAAAATGCTCAACATCATAATGCGAATACAATTCACGAACTTCCGAAAACCAACACTTACCAGCCGACAAAGCCAACAGCCAGTCCTTCAGTGCCCCCCAGTGCCCACTATTCGCGTCTATAAGAGCATTTCGCTCTAAACGTTCACCTGCCGAATCCAGCGCAGCCAACTCAGCAACCAACTGTTTTGACTTAGCTAACCATGCATCCCACTTTTCCTGTGTCCAGGGCACCCACTGCTGATTTGTAGCGGTTGGGTCCCAATTCGGGATACTTGCAGTAGGCAATTTGCCCTTGAGGTCGATCCAAATCACTGGGACGCCTCCTCGCGCAAAATCTCTTCAATGATCGAGTCAGCTATCGCGTCTTGCTCTGCCTGCTCTTCCGGTGTCAACACCGGTTTCCGGAAACGACGGTGTTGCGCCATCTTGCGAACGAACAACGCATAATCCGGATCACGGAAATCAGCAGTGGAAAAGCCCAAGTCGGCCAGTTCGGCGGACAAACGGCTCAACTCAGCCTCTTCCGCCGATGTGCGTGGCGACCTCACAAACAGCTCATTACGGCGGAACAGGCGACGCTCCGTTTCGATGTCCAGCGTGGAGGACAATCCAAATAACTCGCTTTTGAGCAGCCCAGTCACGCCCATGCCCTGTGGGTGTTCATCAGGGATATCCACCACCGTGCGATTAGCATCGCGGCGCAGGATGTGCACCTGCTCACGTTTGAGGCTACCCACCATCATCGGATCGTGGGTGGTAATGAGTATTTGCGATTCACCCTGCATGAGCACGCCGTCATCTGAAGTCAGCACGCCCTCAATATCGTCGAAGTAGCGCAACTTCCAGATTGGGTTCAGGTGTGTGTCCGGCTCATCGAGCAGGAATAGGCAGTGGTCTTCCCGCGTGATGCGCATTAAGCCCAGCACGGTGAGCATTTGCAGCTCACCTTCGGAGAGCTGGGTGAAGCTTACCTTGCCGCCGTGTTCGTCGCGCTTCTTGACAGTAATGCGCACTTCGTCGATCAAGTCGCCGATGTAGGCACCCTCGGCGTAGCGGAAAAAGCTGTCCGTGCTGCCGACCAATTCGCCTAGCTCTCTGAGCTTTTCCTGACTCGGCACAAACAAATAAAGCTGCTTTTGATTCTCCGTTCGACCCCGGAAGTCGATCTGTTTGATGGCCTCTTGCTCAATCGGGGCCCATGCCACTTGCCAGAGCTTATCGAGAAACTCACTCACAACATTGCCACGTGCATACCAGAAGCGCGGGTCACCTTCGTTCAGTTCTTGTTCGTCGAACTTGCCGCCACGGCGTTTTTCGCGCAAGCGGTGCGGTTCTTTCAAAACGAACAGCGCAGACTCCAGTGATTCGATGTGCAGGTTTTTGAGCACCTTCTGAAACACCGGATCGTCGGACAGCAAACACGCCAGCAAAACCAACTGGCTGTGGCCACCACGGCAGTAGAACAAGCGGCGCAGACGGTCATCACCTGCCTGTTTCAACCGTGACTCACGGCGGCGCTTGGCTTCTTCCACCGCGCGGATATCCGCTTCGGAGCCGGTAAAGTTATCCAATAGCTGTTCCGACAGCACCTCGTCCGTGGTGATTTCCTGACGCTGGTTAAAACGGCGCTGATGCTCCTGAAATAAGGCTTCGATACGCTCATTGCGGCCCGAATAGTAAGCAAAGATGTGTGCCGGCAGCAGCTTGCGGTTTTTCAGCAGGTAGCCCTGTGTTTCGGCTTCATCATCCACCCATACAAAGGAACGCTTCTGCTTTGCGATATCAGCTTGGATGCGCACAACATGACCACGGATGCTGTATTCCAGTGTGTAATCAAAGGCCGCTTCGCGATCCAGATCAACATCGCGGAAGATGGTGATCAGCGCCTCAATCAAGTTGGACTTACCGGTGCCGTTTTGACCTATCAGTGCGTGGCTGCGGATGGGTTTTGGTAGCGTATCCGCAGGCACACCCACAGCAGGCTGCAAGTGCGAGTCGAAGACGACATCGAGATCGCGCAAATTGCGAAAAGCCGGGATACGGATGCGCTGCAATTGCATATCAGGCGCTCCCCGCATCAGCTTGCATTTCGCGCATTTCGGCGGGCGCAGGTTCCAGAATCCAGCCGTGAGCCACCTCGGATTTCAACTGAGCGTAAAAGGCATCAATCTCACCACCGAAGCGCTGCCACAAATCCTTGGCACTCATTTCGCCGTTGTGGCGGGCCAGAACGGTCGCGAGCGGAGCTTGAGCTTTGATGTCGGGTATCGCGCCCAAACGCAGCGGAGCGATCAACTCGGTTTTCGGAGCTT
The DNA here is from genome assembly GCF_024748965.1 of Pseudomonas sp. B21-032. Lineage (NCBI taxonomy): Bacteria > Pseudomonadati > Pseudomonadota > Gammaproteobacteria > Pseudomonadales > Pseudomonadaceae > Pseudomonas > Pseudomonas sp. B21-032. The sequence goes on from NZ_CP087180.1 coordinate 5,243,254, forward strand.
TCATGGGTTCCTCTTGTTCTTCGATGGCGATACCGGTGAAGGCTGCCACAGTTGCGCCTGCGAGCAATGAAGCCAGACGCTGCTTTCTCCCCAACTGCTCTCGCCACACAAATGCTTGCTCCGTCAGCACATCAAGCTTGGCCAAAACTGCTCGCTGTTCATCAAGCGGAGGAATGGGCATTGGGAAGCTTCGAAGCTGCGTCATATTGATCGACGCCAGATTAGTAGTTTGCTTGGAAGCTCCGGCGAAATAGTCGCGACCAACACTGGAATTGAATACGAGCTCAACCCATTTACTGAGCAATGACGTTGACGGCACGCGTGCCTTAAACACATGGTTTTGGTGGAGGCAGTTTTCCACACCACCTTGCCAAATAGCAGTACGGCCAACCTTGTCCCAATCACCACCTTCGGTAATCAGTAAATCCCCCTCTTCCACGAGATACTTATCAAGCTCTTCTTTTCCAATCTGAATTGTCTTCAGCGCAGCGAGCTTAAAAAATCCACGCTGGACGTTGGCCACCGCCAGATACGGGCAAGTGATGACATCTCGCCCACGTAAATCGCGGCCTTTGGTCACCCCACCTATAACGACAGCCACTTTGTCAAATGGCGCTATTGCCCAATGCTTTGGATATACAACATCCGAGTCTGCAACCGAGATGAGTTTCTGACGCCGCATAAGACCTGATGTGATGTATTGGTCACGCAAGCTATCGCAATCCGCCACGACCTCATCCACAGGCGAGGGGAATGTAGATGGCAACGAAAGCAAACCACGGACAGCCATGTTTTTGAGTTCTGTAACGAACTCATCCATGTCCCCTGGCCCATGAAACAGTCGCCCGAAGTTATCGGCCAGACGCGTCCAATTGGTTCTCAGTTCGTGCGGACTGACGGCGCTAGCGACGGCTTGAAGGGTGGATTGACGCAGATTACTTTGCAGTTTGCTGCGGACTTGCTGTTGCGCTTCCAGCGTGTCACACAAAGCCATCAGCTCATCGACTTTGGCGACGATGCGGGATTGCTCCTCGATTGGGGGAAGAGGAATGGGTAGCGCGCGTGCTGTGCTGGTGTTTAATTCCACCTGCTGCGTGGTGCCTGAAACAAGCGAATCAGGATGTGACGGATTGATACGTGACTGCACCCAAGGCGAAGCGATCACACACCACAAGTAGCGTGGAGAGCAATTGGCAAGCCGAACTACAGTAACGTGCGAATCTGCTACGGCTGTGACGTTTTCGTCCGACTGGTAAATTGCCACTCGACCGGCGGTCCCAGTTCCCGTGGAATTCCACAACAAGTCGCCCATGCAAAGAAATCGTTCTTTGCCGTATGAAGCCAATGACTCATCCGCCACAAAACGTGCGGGTGACAAATCAAATCCAGACCATTGCACACATTTTTGTGAAACAACGTGGGTCGAGCTATTCAATACATATTTTGGGCCTTTACCTCGTTGAATATAGAGACAGATCTGTTCAAGGCGAGTCCATTGCCAATGATCGGGCACCGAAAATGGTTTCGAATGCAATGGTGGGTGCATCCTGGTTGCTCGCAAATTGAGCTCTTTTTCATAAACACGACGTAACTCAGCAGCCGCTTCGATGGCTTGCGAAGCAGCAGCTTCTGCTTCGACACGCTCTACAAGCCGGCCTGAAATGGCCAGTTGGATGACCAGTTCACGCAGCTTGCCAACCCCTCCCGGCGCATTCGCAATATGCCCAAACTCCGCCAAAAACTGCTGCGCATCCATCAGACGTCCTCACTCAAAAAGTGATGCGTAAGTGCGGCAGCCAGCTCGCTCTTGAGCTGGTTTTCGGTTTCTTCAATTTCGCCAAGCAGTTTTTTGAGTTTCTCCAGCAGCAAATCCGGGTCGTGGGTTTCTTCTTCCGGTGCATTTGGGTTCTTGATGTCGAGATTGAAGATTGGCCAGTAGATGCGGTCGCCTGCTCCCTGTGCATCCCTCGATTGCAGGCGCAGCGGTTCGGCTTTGGCACGTAGCTCGGCAATGTGAGCGTCAATCTTTTCACGGTGGGCTGTGTCAGTAGTTCCGACCATGCTCCTGCGTAAGTCGGTCGCTTCGCCCTCCAGTGCAGCGGCTTGATTATTCAGGTCTTCGGCGCGTTGCCAGTGAGGTTGTGCTGCAGCCTCGGCTTGCTCACGCTTGGTTTTAAAGTCCACCTTCCAAGCACATTCGTTTTCCACGCGGTCGGCAAAGTCGTTCGTCTCGGTGCCCCACCATTCCAGCTCGGGCTTGAACTCTTCCAGCCGAATAGGCTTGGTTTTGGAATAGCTCTTGTAGCCCGCCGGGTAGGGATGCTCGTAAAACCAAATGGTGTCAGTGTGGAAATGTTCGGTGCCATCGTCCACCGTGGCGCCCTTGGTAAAGAACAGCAGGTTGGTTTTGATGGTGGTGTAAGGGGCAAATACGCCTTTGGGTAAACGGATGATCGTGTGTAGTTTGCAGTCGCGCAGCATCAACTTTTTCAACGCGCCTTTGATGCCATCACCAAACAAAAAGCCATCAGGTAACACCACGGCGGCGCGGCCGTGTTCTTTAAGTAGCTTTTTGATAATAAGCGCCATGAACATGTCGGCGGTTTCACGGGTGCGCAGGTCAGCTGGGTAGTCACTGCCCACGCCATCATCTTCGTAGCCTCCAAAAGGTGGGTTGGTGATGATGCAATCAACCTTGTTGTTGGCGTTCCATTCGTTCCAGCCGATGCCCAGTGTATTTTTGTGTTCGATCTGGCTGGGTACGTCGATGCCGTGCAGAAGCATGTTGGTGGTGCACAGTAGGTGGGGCAATTGCTTTTTTTCGATACCGTGGATCAGTTCTTCAATGGCGCGCTTGTCTTCAGCACTGGATTTGATGGTGAGCTGGTTACGAAAATGGTCAATCGCCGCAGTTAAGAAGCCGCCGGTGCCGCAGGCCGGGTCCATCACCGCTTCGCGCTTGTCTAGACGCGGGTTTACGCGGTCTGCCATGAAGGCGGTGATAGCGCGAGGGGTGTAGAACTCGCCCGCATTGCCTGCGCCGCGCAGGTCGTTGAGCATTTGCTCGTAGACATCGCCCAGGCTGGAGCGGGTTTTGAAGTCGTGGAAATTGATGGCGTCTTCCAGCTTTTCGATCACGGCCAGCATCTGCGGGCCGGATTTCATGTAGTTGTTGGCGTCGCGGAAAACTTCACGAATGACTTTGTGCTGGGGGCTGCGATCTGCGTCAATCTGGTCCTTAAGCGAGGGAAACAGTTCGTTGTTGACGAAGCTGATCACCTCGCTACCAGCGATCTGCGGCTTCTTCTTACCTTCACCATCGGCCTTGTAAGCCGCCCAGTTGCGCCAGCGGAAGCGTTCCGGTATGGGCGACTGATAGCCGGCGATGTCGTCTTCCCACTCTTCCTCGCGCTGGTCGAACACTTTGAGGAAGAGCATCCAGGTGAGCTGTCCGAGACGCTGGGCATCGCCGTCAACGCCGTCGTCCTTGCGCATGATGTCCTGGATGGACTTGATGGTACTGCTTAGATTCATTGAATTCTTCTCAAATCGTTCGGCCTGAGCGATGCTCAAGCCTGCTTTTGTTCAGGTATGTCGTAGAGCGCTTGCTCGAGCTCGTGCACAGCTTTGGTGTATTGCTCAACGCTACCGAAAATGCCTCGCCGGATTTGGGTTTTGCTGCCGAACTGATCAAACGGCGGCAACTCCAGCACTTTGGCGTCTTCAATGTCTTGCACGCCGTGGTCGGCGAATTTGTCCAGTAAAGCTTCGAGCACCGCGCGGGCTTGCTCGCCATATTTGCCGAACACATCGCGCTTCTTGACGTTGTTGGCACGCTCCCGGCGGGTGAGTGGCTTCTGGTCGAAAGCAACGTGGGCGACCAGATCGAAAATATCCAGCTCAAAGCCGTTGACTACAGCCTGCTGCAGTATTTCGAGCGGCACGCCGTGCTCCGCCAGTTCGTCCAGTACGGCCTGTTTGCGCTCGGCATTGTTCCAGCGGCGCAGAAAGTCGGTCATGGTACCGAATTCGGCTTGTAGCGCTTTCTTGATGTCGCCCCTGAGCAGAACGCGGTAATCCTCAGAGATGAGCTTTCCGTCCGCATCCAGGTATTGTGAGCGCTCCACCGCCACACGCACGTTGACATCGTCAATCACATATTTGGTGCGGCCTTCGCCGCCACCGCCGTCGCCTTTACCGCCATTGTCATCACCCGTTGGACCAAATCCATCGGGTGGTGTTTCCGGCTCGCCAGTGCCGGGCGGATTGGTGTCTTCGGGAGGCACCACGGGATCGTCGGGCGTGGGCTCGTAAATTACCACAGGCTCGCCATCAAAATCTGGGTCGGCGAACAGACGTGTGGCCCCTTTGAAATCCATGATGGTGAAGTACAGCTTCTGGTAGTCCTCACGCAGACGAGTACCGCGACCAATGATCTGTTTGAACTCGGTCATCGAGTTGATACTTTGGTCCAGCACAATAAGCTTGCAGGTCTTGGCATCGACACCGGTGGTCAGCAGCTTAGAGGTGGTGGCGATGACCGGATAAGGCTCGTCGTTGTCAATGAAATACGAGAGCTGGGCCTTGCCTTCGTTGTCATCACCGGTGATACGCATCACGTAGCGTCTATTGTTGGCGGCGGACGGGATGAGCTTCACCAGCTCTTGTCTCATGCGTTCGGCATGGTCCTGGTCATCGCAGAACACGATGGTCTTGGCCATCCGGTCAGTGGCCTTGAGATACTCCCAAACCTTGTTAGCCACGAGTTTGGTGCGTTTTTCTAGCACTAGATTGCGGTCGAAATCCTTGGTGTTGTACTGGCGTTGCTCAACTGCCTGCCCAAGCTTGTCGACCTTGCCTTTTTCGGGTGTATAACCAACCGCATCGAGATCGGTGGCAATACGGATCACCTTGTAAGGTGCGAGGAAGCCATCTTCGATTCCTTGCTTGAGCGAGTAGGTATAGACCGGGTCACCAAAGTAAGTGACATTGCTGACTTCTTTGGTTTCTTTGGGTGTTGCGGTCAGGCCCAGATGTGTGGCGCTGCTGAAATATTCGAGCACATCGCGCCAGGCCGAATCCTCAGCAGCGCTGCCTCGGTGGCATTCATCAATAACGATCAGGTCGAAGAAATCCGCAGGGAACTGCTTATAAATCTGTTTCCACTCTTCCTTGCCGGTGACCGCCTGATAAAGAGCAAGGTAGATCTCGTAGTTTTTCTTTATCTCGCGATTGGTAACCTTGTGCATGACCTCGCCGAAGGGGGCGAAATCTTGTTGCATCGTCTGGTCGACAAGTATGTTGCGGTCGGCCAAAAACAGGATGCGTTTTTTTTCCTTGGCTTTCCACATGCGCCAGATAATCTGGAATGCAGTGTAGGTTTTGCCAGTGCCGGTGGCCATGACCAACAGCACGCGTTGCTGGCCTTTGGCAATCGCTTCAACGGCACGATTTATGGCCACTCGCTGGTAATAGCGCGGTTCGCGGCCGCTGCCATCGGTGTAGTACGGCTGCTCGATGAGTTTGACGGCCTCACGTGTAGCCAGTCCTTTCCACTCCTGGTAAAGCGGCCACAAATCATCTAGCGAAGGGAATTCGCTGAGCTGCAGCTCGCGCTCGACGGGCAGGGTGAGGCCAGTACGGTCGTGGATCAGAAAGCCATCGCCATTGCTGCTGATGGCAAAAGGTGCATCCAGCATCTCTGCATAGGCCAAAGCCTGCTGCATACCCTGTCCGACCGAAAATCTGGCCTGCTTGGCTTCGACCACAGCAATCGGGACATTAGGCCGGGCATAGAGCACGAAATCGGCACGCTTGGGGCCGCCTTTTGCTTCGGGATTCTTAACGCGTGCTGCCAACTTGCCGCGCACCATCACGCGACCATCGGTGAGGCTCACCTCTTCACGAAACTGGTACATCTGCCACCCTGCCTGATGGATGGCCGGAGTGATGAACTTCGTGCAGATGTCACGCTCAGAAAATTGCGTCTTATCCATGAAGCCCACCCCAAAGAGCTTAATCCATTTAGTCGAAACTATCGTGCAGCCAATCTCAATTGGCAATCACAAAGCTTCAAAATCAGAAAAGCTAGAAAACGACGGGCATAAAAAAACCAGCCATCGCTAAGTGGCTGGATTATTTTAAGCTTAGGGGTCAGGACGGAGTGATTCGAACAACCCCACAGGAAGCTTCCTGCTAGAAGCGTCATGAGCCTCTTCAAGCTCTATGTACTCAATGGCCGCCTCACGTATGATTCGGTGGGCGAAACGCAGTCGCATACCTACCAAGTGCCAGAGCTATTATCTGTTGACCCCCCTGACACGGTCCACTCGCCCGAATCGCCGTCTTGAATATTCGATGCTTCGTTTTAGGTTGCCGGCCAACGACGGTGGACGGGAGCCATCCAGATACGACCTATCACGCGGAGTTAGCATGGGGGGACAAATGGGGGGATGAATGAAAAACTCTCTAACAATCTCTTTAAAATCAATACATTATAACCATAAAACGCCGCCCACAAGCCGGCTTTTTAATGCCTGAAACATTCCCCTGCGCGCACCTGAGCTGCCAAGCCCACACTTCGAACCACACCGGGAAAAACTCGACTACTTTTACTCGGTCGTAACCTATTCTCACTGGAGTGGTCATGAAACTCATCGGCATGCTCGATTCCCCCTACGTGCGCCGCGTCGCGGTATCGCTGGAGCTGTACGGCATCAGCTTCGAACACCAGGCGCTGTCGGTGTTTCGCAATTTTGCCGAATTCGCCGCGATCAATCCGGTGGTCAAGGCACCGAGCCTGGTGCTGGACGACGGCACGCTGCTGATGGATTCGACGCTGATTCTGGATTACTTCGAAGCCCTGGCCGTACCCGCCAAAAAGTTATTGCCACAAGACCCGCTGGCCCGCGCCAGCGATTTGCAGGTGATCGGCCTGGCGCTGGCGGCCAGTGAGAAGTCGGTGCAGATCTACTACGAGCACAACCTGCGCCCCCAAGAGAAGCTGCACACGCCCTGGCTGGAGCGGGTGACCGGGCAGTTGCAGGCGGCGTATGCGCGGCTCGACGGCTTGCTCGCCGAACAGCCGAGCAAGTGCCCCACCCTGCCCTTGAGCCAGGCAGAAATCACCACGGCGGTGGCCTGGTCGTTCACCCAGTACGTATGCGCCGAGGTGGTTGCGGCCAGCGACTATGCGCATGTGCAGCGTCTGGCGCAGAAGATCGAAGGGCATCCGGCGATGCTCAAGTACCCGATCGAATAGCGTCCGGCGCCAACCCCTCGCGCAGCATCTGCACGAAGGCATCCCGGGCCGGATGCCTTGCTGCCTGGGCATGCCAGTAGAAGGCGTTGCTGATGGCCTTGAGTTCGGCGAACTCATGGCCGCTCCAGCCGGCGCCCTTGCGGTATTGCTCGAAGATGCCCCTGGGCACCAGCGACACTCCGGCGCCAGCACTGACGCAACTGACGATGGCGCCATAGCTGGCAATGCCGACAATCGGCAGTTTTTGCCCCTGTTCGAGCAACCAGTGCTCCAGAGCCGCGCGGTATGGGCAACCTTCCGGCCACATGAAGATGGCCTTGCCCTGCAGGTCTTCAGCGCTGCGAATCGGCCCCAGCGATTCAGGCGCGATCAGCACCAGGTCTTCCTGGTACATGGGCGTGCGCTTGAGCAACGGCCGCTCGACCTCCACTGCGACAATCGCCCCGTCGAGGCGATGGTTGAGCACGTCATCGAGCAGTTGCGACCAGGTGCCCGTGCTCAATTCCAGTGATACCTGCGGGAAGCGCGCATGGTATTCGGCCAGTAACCGCGGAAGCCGGCCACTGGCCGAGGACTCGATGGCGCCGATACGCAGGCGCCCGCTGGGCATGGCTTGCGGGCTCAGGGCGGCCTTCGAGGCTTCGGCCAGGGCGAGCATCTGGGTGGCGTATTCAAGGAAGGTTTCGCCTGCCGGGCTGATCTTCAAACCGCGACCATGGCGAAAGAACAGCGCCACGCCCAGCTCTTGTTCAAGCGCCTTGATCCGCGCAGTGATGTTCGACGGCACGTAGTGCAACACCTCGGCCGCACGGGCGATGCTGCCGGTGTCGTAGACCGTCTTGAACATGCGAATCTGCATCAGCTCCATACATCACCCAAAGTGAACGATACGCTCAGTATAAGTCGATTGTGGTGAGCATAGGCCTTTCTGATACTGAAGCTCCCAGCCCCCCGGAGCCTCTTGCGATGCCACGCGCCCAATCCCTGAAAATCGTCCTGGCGACCCTGTTCGTGGTGCTGTGCTGGGCCTACTCACCCACCGGCATCCATATCGCCCTGCAAGGCTACGAACCGGGCCATCTGGCCTTGGCGCGGTTTATCGTGGCGTCGGTATTCATGGCCTTTGTCGCACTGTGGCGAGGGATCAGCCTGCCCCGGCTCAAGGACTTGCCGCTGTTGATGCTGCTCGGTTTTTTCGCAGTGTTTGCCCACCATGTGGCGATCAACTTCGGCCAGCGCGGGATCAGTGCCGGGGCATCCAGTGTGCTGGCGCAATCCACACCGTTGTTCAGCCTGTTGATCGGCTGTTTTGTTCTGCGTCAGAAGGCCAGCGCCTGGCACTGGGGCTGCCTGGTGCTGGGCATGCTTGGCGCGGCGATGGTGGTTGCCGGGGATCACGGGCCAGGCGCACTGAACGCCCACGGCCTGCTGGTGCTGTTGGCCGCGCTGTCGTGGAGTATCTACTTCACCCTGCAGAAACTTCATGGCCATCGGTACGACGGCCTGACCATGGTCTGCTACACCATCTGGGCCGGCACCGCCTTGCTGCTGGTGTATCTGCCGGGCCTGGCCGGCGCCGTGAAGGCCGCGCCACTGCAGGCAGACCTGGCGGTGTTGATGCTGGGCGTATTTCCCAGCGCCCTGGCCTACCTGGGCTGGGCCTTTGTACTGAGCCACACGCAGGTCAGCCGGGCAACCATGGCGCTGTACCTGATCCCGCCCTGCGCCATGCTGATCGCGGCCTCGCTGCTCGGCGAGCAGCCTTCGCTGATGGTGATAGTCGCAGCGGTGGTCGTGTTGATCAGTGTGCTGGCCTTGAACATTCCATCACGGCGGCGAATTCAACGGCCTGAACAGTTGCACCAATAGCCGGCCAAGTATGTAGAGCAGTGGTACCGCGAACAGCAGGCTGAACAGCACGATGTTCATCGCTTCACCGGCAATGACCTGCGGATCGCAACTGATCGGCCCGCTATTACCGCGCCCAAGGCGGATACACCCGGACTTGGGGTGGGCCGTCCAGTACGCCGCCGCGATGCACAAGCCGACCATCACTGAAAGCAGCAGCATCACCACCTGATCGCTGCCGCTTATCTGCAAGCGTTGCCAGCGTTCTTTCACGCGCAGCTTCAGCATGCCGCGCTCTGAATCACGTCCTTGTTCATGCTCAACTCCGTTGCATAAGGCGCGCAGTCAGGCCGCCTCGGCAAATTTCACCTTGAAGTAATCCAGCAGGGTTTTGCCCCGGTAAAAAACCTCGCGCACCTCGGCACTTTCTTTGAGCAGCGCCTCACTAGGAAGCGCATGCTGATCCGCCGGCAAGGGCCGGGACCACTCCTGCACCGCTTTGGGGAACAGGGCCCTGGGACGATTGTTGACCCAGTTGGAGATATGGCAGGGCAAGGTCCAGCCACCGAACGCCTGGACGAACAGAAAGCCGAACACGTACTGCAGCCACGGGAAATTTTCCCGATAGCCGAGGCGGGCCATGTGGAAAAACGCCACCGTGCCCTCTTCGAATTCTTCTGACGGTGGCGCCGGCAAGGCTGCCGGGCCCTCTTCCATGTAGGCGCGAATCGCCTCCCACTCGGCCACTGCAGCGCGCAGGCTGCCGCAGGCCACAGTCAGCCAGAGGACGTTACCGCTGGCGGCGTCACGCAGGCCGATCATCAGTTTGAACTCGGGCAGCACCGCGTATTCGGTGACCAGTTTGCCGGCCGAGACACAGGCGATAACCTCTTCCCACGGCACATAATGGGGGGCTGCACCTTTCTTCGGCACCATCGCCACTTCGCGTCGCTGGCGGTTGAAACGGATCGGCGGCTGGACTCTGAGCTCGCGCACAGTCTTGCAGAAAATGAACACGTACATCAGCGCCAACGCGCCGATAAAGCCCCAGATCGGCGGCGAGGCGAGAAAGTCGAGAACACCCGACCAGAACGGCTCGTACTTGCGCCGTGCCCAGCCCGCGAGCAGCGCCGTCATCACAAAGCTGGTGATCACGCCCATGACCGCGGCAATGCCGCAGCGGGCCATGAACTCGAAGTTGCCCCGGCCGATGCCGAAGTCCAGGTAGACCTCGTTGGCATCACGGTGCAGGAGCTGGTAGCTGTAGGCCTCGACGCCCGTGGGCAAGGGTTTGGGCGACAGGTAGACAATCTCGGTGCCAGAGACTTGCTCGAAGTCTCCGGCATGGGGCAGGCGTTGGTACTTACTGTCAGGCATGAAAACGGTCCGAGTCCTTTCGACAAGGAAGGCACGCCAAGGCGCGCCTCCTATGAATAACGCCGCACAGTATCGCGCAAATAGTCATCCAGCTGTTGCGTATCACCGCGCAGCCGCGGCAAGGCTGGTGAAGTTTCTGCACGCAGCAGCTCAGTGTCGATGAACTGCTGCAGCACCACCCGTCGCGGCCCGTAATCGGCCTCGACCGCCTGGCGCTTGATGCGCAGCAATTCATCGATCTCGGCAAGCATCTGTGGCTCGTTCAAGGTGCCTGCCAAGAGGTCGGCAAAGGCCGTCGGCGGCATGCCCAGGCCCAGGTCGATCCAGCGCACCGCCAACAGCGAACGCAGCACGTAAAGGTACTTCTTGAAGCGCACCTGCTCGCCCTGGAGAAAGTCGCGGTGGTTCTTTTTCGCCATCGACAAGTAGTGATGCCGCGCCGCCCGGGCGCTGTAGAAGTTCAGCGCCAGCGCCCGCAGCGACTCGACCGCACCGGGCTCGGCGCGATACACCAGCGGCGAGCCGAGCCATTCGAGCAGGGTCGGGTTGGAGTTGCGCAGCAGCTTCAGGGTCTTGCGCAACTCCCAACCGCTGATGTCCAGCTCGTCGGTCAGCGGCCGTTCGATCACGTCGCGCGGCTCGTCGACACGCAGGTACCAGTCCTGGCGCGGGACGTAGATGAAGCGCACGTCGAAATCGCTGTCGGTGGAGGCAAAGCCCCAGGCACGGCTGCCGGATTCGCAGGCGTAGAGCACGCGCACATCGTGTTCAAGCTCGACCCGGCGCAATTCTTCAAGCACCCACTCGCGCATGGCGCACGGCAGTGGGTGACGGTCTTCCTTGTTCATGGTGTATCCCTTCCTATCCCTTTACGCACACCACCTGACGCAGGGTGTGCACTACTTCCACCAGTTCGCGCTGGGCTTGCATCACCGCGTCGATGTCCTTGTAGGCCATGGGGATCTCGTCGATCACGTCCTTGTCCTTGCGGCATTCGACATGGGCAGTGGCGCGGCGCTGATCCTCAACGGTGAACGCCTGCTTGGCCCGGGTACGGCTCATCACCCGCCCGGCGCCATGGCTGCAGGAGCAGAACGCCTCTTCGTTGCCCAGGCCACGAACGATGAAACTCTTGGCGCCCATGGAGCCGGGAATAATCCCCAGCTCGCCCTTTTGCGCCGACACTGCGCCCTTGCGGGTGACCAGCACGTCGTGGCCAAAGTGATGCTCGCGCTGCACATAGTTGTGGTGGCAGTTGACCGCTTCGAGGTTGGCCTCAAAGGGTTTGCCGAGCACCTTGCGTGTAGCGGCGATCACCGCGTGCATCATCAGCGCACGGTTCTGCCGGGCGAAATCCTGAGCCCACTCCACCGCCTCGACGTAGTCGGCAAAGTGCCGGCTGCCTTCTTCGAAATAGGCCAGGTTGCGGTCCGGCAGGTTGGCGATGTGCTGGCGCATGTCGGCCTGGGCCAGTTCAATGAACAGGTTGCCGATGGCATTGCCGACCCCGCGTGAACCGCTGTGCAACATGAACCAGACGCGGTTGGCTTCATCCAGGCAAACCTCGATGAAATGATTGCCGCCGCCGAGGGTGCCCAGGTGCTGGCGGTTGTTGGTTTTCTCAAGCTTCGGGTACTTGTCGGTGATCGCCTTGAAGCGCGCCGCCAGGTCGTGCCAGGCACGGTCGGCCATGGCCGGCACGCTGTCCCAGGCGCCCTGGTCGCGGCGGCCGAAGGTCTTGCCGTGGGGCACAGCCTTTTCGATCGCCGAGCGCAGGCCGTGCAGGTTGTCCGGCAGGTCGCTGGCGGTCAGCGAGGTGCGCGCGGCAATCATGCCGCAGCCGATGTCGACGCCAACCGCCGCCGGGATGATCGCGCCCAGGGTCGGGATCACGCTGCCGATGGTCGAGCCCTTGCCCAGGTGCACATCGGGCATCACCGCCAGGTGCTTGAAGATGAACGGCATCTTCGCGGTGTTCAGCAGTTGCTCACGGGCGCCCTCGTCCACCGGGACGCCGTCGGTCCAGAGCTTGATCGGCTTGCCGCCGGCCACTTCGAGTATGTTCATGTCGGTACTTCCATTTTAATCTGTTGCTGCCGGGCTGCTTGAGCCCGGCAACGCTCATCCGGCCTTGATGCTGACCAGTCCATTCAACACCTGATCCAGGCCGCCGAACACCGAAATCCGGTCGATGCGCTCGGCCACCCGCTCCAGGGTCTCCAGCTCCTTCAGGCGCAGGGCCGTCGGGTTGTCTTCCATGACTTTGGCGGTGTTGAGCAGCGATCGGGTCGCCGAGGTCTCTTCACGGCGGCGGATGACGTTGGCTTGCGCCGCTTTCTCTGCCTCCACCACCTGCGCCAGCAGGGTTTTCATCTCGCCTGGGAGGATGATGTCGCGCACCCCCAGGCCGCTGACTTCGATGCCGCTGCCGGCGAGTTTCTCCTGCAGGTACTGGCTGACCGAATCGTCGATCAACTGCTTGTTTTCCAACAGCTCATCGAGGGTGCGGGTACCCACCGCCGCCCGCAGGCCGAACTGCACCTCGCGGTACAGATGCTCCAGCGGTTTGCTCAACTGCGCGAACGCACCGAGCACATCGCTGTAGCGCCAGTTGGCCGCAAGATTCAGGCGCAGGCTGACCTTGTCGCGGGTGAGAATTTCCTGCCCGCTGATTTCCATGGCCTGGATCCGCATGTCGACCAACTCGACACTCACCTGGCGGTTGAAGCGCCAGAAACCGTACTGCCCGGCACCCAGCAACTCTTCCACCACGCCATCGACCTTCAACACACCGACATGGAACGCCGGCACCGCCGCCAGCAATACCGCATCCAGCCCGGCCAGGCTGCGACCGCGCAGTTTAGGCTGGTTGAGCTGGGCTACCAGGGCGGTATCCAGGCGATAGGTCTGGCTCAGGTCGATGCGCTGCAGGGTCTGCGCGCTCTGGCCCTTCCAGTACAGCTGGCGGCTGCCCGGAGCCAGCAATTCGACCAGGGCACCGTCCTCAAAACGCAGGCCGGCTTCGTTTTCCGCCAGGTCCATGCGCTCGAAATACTGCTCGACCAAGGCCGGCTCGCTCTGACGCAGGTAGCCCGCCAGGCGATGTTCGAACAGCGAAGTATTGAGGCTGAAGGTTTCTACCGTCAGCCGGTTGTGCAGGTCGAAACGCTTGTGCACGCCAGGTTCGAGGATCGACACAAAGTCGCCTTCGCAGAACAGCAGGCCGCGTTCGTTCTTTTTCACGATAAAGCGTTTCAACAGTTTCATCTTGATCATCCTGTGCAATTAAGTCCTTGGTGCCGGTGTTGCCAAAGCGCCGAGCGTTGCGGGCGTGGCCCGGAGGAGGCAGTTGCCGGGACTTCCTGTCCACTGGCCGCATCCTGCGGTGCGGCAACTGCCTTGCTCCGGGCCCGGCCAACAAGCCGGGCAAATCGGCGGTGGGCGTGTGCGCTCCGTGCGCACCTTGCAGCCTTGCCTGGCTACGCCCCACCGGCGGGTACAACATTTGAATACCTTGGAGGGTATGTAAGGTTCGAGTCAGGCCTCGAGACCAGCGTCTCCGTGAGGAGCCACGCTATCGACTGCACGTTGCGGCGGCGGCATGCACGACACCTACACCAGGGGTGGGCTCGTGCACCGGCGGGGACATAAACCCCGTCCCGTTGGCCAGCTTGGCGATGCGGTCGGGGAAGATATTGCGAGGGGCGTGCCAGGTTTTGAATCAGGTCCGAAATTAATTTTTAACTTACTGATTTATAAGGCTTTTATTTTTACCAACAAAAAATCATGAGTTTTCTCAGCCTACACCAGACAAGATTTTTATATATTATGGGATACACATTTATCTATTGAGCTAAACAGCAATGAGCAAGCGCAGCGTCGCCATCGGCTTTCTCGGCACCACCCTGGATCGCAACGGCAAAGGCGCGGCGCGCTGGCAGCGCTGGCGGCCGACCATCAGCCTGTGCCAGCAGGCACAAACCCCCATCGACCGCCTGGAGCTGATCCACGGCACCAGCGCTCGCGACCTGGGCCTGGCCGAGCGCATTCGCGAAGATATCCAGAGCATCTCGCCGCACACCGAGGTGCGTTTGCAGCCGATGGTTTTGCGTAACCCTTGGGACTTCGAGGAGGTCTATGGCGCGCTGCACGACTTTGCCAGCGCCTACCCCTTCGATACCGAGCACGAGGACTACCTGGTGCATATCACCACCGGTACCCACGTGGCGCAGATCTGCTGGTTCCTGCTGACCGAGGCGCGCTACCTGCCGGCGCGGCTGATCCAGACCTCGCCAGCGCGCGGCAAGGAAGACATCGCCGACCCGGCCGGCACCAGCACGCTGATTGACCTCGACCTGTCGCGCTATGACCACATCGCATCGCGCTTTCAGCGCGAGCAGGCCGACAGCCTGAATTTTCTCAAGGCCGGCATCGCTACCCGCAACGCCGCCTTCAACCGCTCCATCGAGCAGATCGAGCGGGTGGCGCTGCGCTCACGGGCACCGATGCTGCTGGTCGGCCCGACCGGCGCTGGCAAGTCGTTCCTGGCCCGGCGCATCTATGAGCTCAAGCGCGGCCGCCATCAGCTGGAGGGACGCTTCGTTGAAGTGAACTGCGCCACCCTGCGCGGCGACGGCGCCATGTCGACACTGTTTGGCCATAGCAAAGGCGCCTTCACCGGCGCCCAGAACGCCCGCGAAGGCCTACTGCGCGCCGCCGATGGCGGCATGTTGTTCCTTGATGAAATCGGCGAGCTGGGCGCGGATGAGCAAGCCATGCTGCTCAAGGCCATCGAAGAAAAACGCTTCTTCCCGCTGGGCTCGGACCGTGAGGTAGAGAGCGACTTCCAGCTGATCGCGGGCACCCACCGCGACCTGCGCAGCCGGGTCGCCGAAGGGCTGTTTCGCGAAGACCTTTACGCGCGCATCAACCTCTGGACCTTCGCCCTGCCAGGCCTGGCAGGGCGCCGCGAAGACATCGAGCCGAACATCGATTTCGAACTGCAGCGCCATGCCCGCGAACAGAACCGCCAAGTGCGCTTCAACCTCGAAGCCAAGCGCCGCTACCTGGCCTTTGCCAACTCGCCGCAAGCGCGCTGGGCCGGTAACTTTCGCGAGCTGTCGGCGTCGATCACGCGCATGGCCACCCTCGCCGACAGCGGCCGTATCGACGAGCCGCTGGTACTGGAAGAAATCGAGCGCCTGCAACACGCCTGGGGCCTGGAGCAAGGTGCCGACCCACTCGACGCCTTGCTCGGCGACCAGGCCCTTGACCAGTTCGACCGTCTGCAACTGCAGGCGGTACTCAAGGTGTGCGGCAACGCCCGCACACTGTCCGAGGCCGGGCGCCAGTTGTTCGATGTCTCGCGCCTGGAAAAAGAAAAGCCCAATGACGCCGACCGTTTGCGCAAATACCTGGCACGCTTTGGCCTGGACTGGAATCAACTCAAGGGCTGAACAGGGTGCTAGAATCCGCGCCCTCTTCGGCCGCACCTGGCCGAGCACTACCGAAAAAGGACTCTCGGCTATGTCATTGCTGACAGCGACCCGCCTGCACCTCTGCTCCTTCGGCCTGCTGGCCGGCCTCAGCCTCACCGCAACCACTGCTTTCGCCGACGAGGCCACCGACCAGGCCCTGCACAAAGGCCGCTGGCAAGGCATGGCCGCCATGGCCAACCTGTACCTCAACGACGCCACCCCGGCCGAGTTCATGGATGCCGGTGACAAAGAGAAGAGCGAGCACGACAACTATGCCGGCGCCCTGGCCTTCTACCTGACCGCCGCCCGCCTCGACCCGAAGAACGCCTTCGCCGCGTACCAGGCCGCTGCCGCGCTGTCGTCCATGGACAGCCCGGAACTGGCCGCGCAATACCTCGACGAGGCCCGCGAGCGCGGCTTCTGGCAAGCGGTTATTCTCAAGGAAGACGACGAACTGGAGCCGATGAAAAACGACCCGGCCTACCAGAAGCTGCTGCAAGCGGCCGAGAAGAACTACCCGACCCAGGCCAAGGACGCCGGCCTCGCCGCCTTCAGCATCCCTGAAGGCAAGGCCCCGGCTGGCGGCTGGCCGGTGGTGGTGTGGCTGGCAGGCTTTGGCACCGAAGGCGTCAAGGGCACCAACATGCGCGCCGACCTGGTCGGCGACAAGGCCGTGCTGGTGGCCCTGAACGGTACCCTCAAGCGCGACGAGCATCAGTTCATGTGGCAGCAGCAGTCGGTCGAGCCGACCGAACAAGCGGTGGCCGCAGCGCTGAAGAAGCTGGAAAAAGACACCCGCATCGACCGCTCGAAAGTCGCCCTGATCGGCTTCTCCCAGGGTGCCGAACACGCCGCCCACCTGATCGCCCAGTACCCGCAGAACTACAGCGGCGCGGTACTGCTGTCGCCGGGCGGCTTCAAGATCCCGTTCACCGTGCAGAAGGCCAAGGACAAGCGCCTGGTCGTGGTCCACGGCGCCCAGGAGCATGAAAGCAACCTGCAACTGACCGCCACCACCGAAAAAGCCTTCGCCAGCAACAACAAGGTGCAGAGCCACGAACACCCTGAAGGCCACACCTTCCAGGACGACTGGCGCAAGGCCTACCCAGGCTACCTGGACTACGCCCTGGGCCTTTGAGTGCGCGCCAGGCAGCCCCGGAAAGCACCTGAGAAATAATCTGTTCGAGAAAATTTACAGCCCTGCAGACAGCTACTAAGGTGAATGCAGAGGAATGAACCGCGACTGATTCAAGGCAGTCGCATCGTGCTGAGCGGGGGCGGTTGCACGCCCCCGGGTTTGCCTCTGTTAAGGGGCGGGAAGACGACTTCATGGGGCGCCGCAAGCCAACCCTGAGTCGTCCCCGCCTCTACTTTTTTCTGCTCTACTTCAAGCCCAGCTGGTTGCGCAAAAACTCGTGCAGGCCGGCCGCGCTTTTCTTGTAGCCATCAGCCGTCAGGTGCACCAGATCACCACGGGCCAGGCCCGACGCCTGCCAGCCGACAATCGAGCACTGCCCGCCCATGTACGCCTGCCAGTCCCAGAACAGCGCATTGGCCTGCTTGGCCGCCTGGCGCTGGATGCGGATCACCTGGGCCAGTTGCTGCGGCTGGCGCGCACTGCAGCTACGAGCCTTGCGCTGCTTGATCGAGTCCGGCGGGCCGACCAGCAATATCACCGCGCGCGGCAGATCCTGGCGCAGGCGCTTGAGGGTGTTGCGCAGTTGCGTCTGGTACAGGCCAAGATCGAGGGTGTCATCGAAGGCTTCGTTGGTGCCGTAGGCGAGAATCACCAGGTCCGGGCGCAGGGTCTTGAGGTTGTCCTGCCAGCCAGCCTGCCATTTGTCCTGCACTTCCAGGCGCGCGCCATTGATGCCCAGCGCCGAGTAGATCACCCCGGCATTCTTCTGGCCCTGGATATACCAGCCACCCAGCAGCGTGCCCGGGCGGTTGCTGACACTGAGGTCCAGCGGCAGAGCCAGGTTGCTGACTTGCGGGCCGAAGCGCCACTGCCCGCCGGTGGCCGCCAGCAGGCGCTGGTTGCGTCCACGGCCATCGCGCAGCACCAGGGTGCTGTTTTCCCGCGCCTGGTACAGCGCCTGCACCCGATAGCGTTGCGCCGTAGGCTCGCGGGCTTCGATGCGCACGCTGGGGGTGGCCGCCATCGGCACCGACAGGTAACCGCCAAGCGGGAATTGCGTGCTCTGCTGGTTGCGCGCCGACACCAGCTCCCACTGGCGCTTGGCGGTTTTCAGGATCACCTGGTCGTAGCGGGTGCCCGGCACCGGCGTAGCGGCAATCAGGCCGATACCGCCATCGCCATAACGCGCCTGCAGCAGGCGGCGCATCTCGCCACTGAACAGGTCGGCAGCGGTGTGCGAATCGCCGAACTGGATGATGTTGACCGGTGCGCGGTTGGCGTTTTTGAACTTGCCCGCCAGTACCGCCAGGTTGCCGTCGACGCGGTTGGCCGGGGCCTTGGCCGCCGTATTGGCAGGCTTGGCCGAGGTGTTGACCGCCGCCACCGGGCTACAGCCCGGCAACGCGCAGATCAGCAGGGCCAACCCCAGAATGTTGTGCAGTCGAGGCATCAGTGTCCCGTTACAGTGAGGCCGGGAAAGGCGATCAACGAGAGAATCCGTTCCGAGATCAGCTTCTGTCCGGTGGTAGTGAAATGGATGCCGTCATCGACCCGGGTCTTGATCCGTTTGCCCTGAGCGTTCTGCAAGGTATAGGAGAAACTGTCGTCGTTGTAACCCAGGACCGGGTTGGCCGAGAGGTAATGTTGCTGATACAGGCCGGTCTGTTGCTCGTACAGCCCGCTCAGGTAAGCCATGGCCGTAGACAGCTTGGGCTTTTGCATGTTCGGCGGCCCGACCCAGATCACCTGCACATTGTGCTCACGGGCCTGGTCGAGGATCGAGTCGATACGCTGGCGATAGGTGACTTCCCACTCCGGCGACTTGAAGCGCAAAAACGGCTTGCCCTTGCCCTGGGGCATGTCCCAGGGGTCGTTGGGGCCGAGGAAGATCACCATCAGGCGGATGTTCGGCTCGCTTTCCAGGGTCTTGGCCACGGTCTGCGGCCAGTTGAAGAAACCGGGATAGGCAAGGCCGGTGCTCTGCTTGCTGAGGTTGACGCTCTTGATCTGGTAACGCTTGCGCAGGCTGTTGGCCAGGTGCGGAGCGACGCCCTGCATCAGTGAGTCGCCGACCAGGAAGACTTCATCACCCGCCGCCAGGGACACCACGGTGCCGGCTTGCAAAGGTGCCTGGGCAACTTGCGCTGCGGGTTGCGGCACTGGCGTAGCCACTGTTGCCGGCACAGGCGCAGCCGTTGTCGCAACCTTGACTGGCACCGGGTGAGCCGCAACCGGCGGCTTGTCCAGGTGCACCGGGACCACAGGAATCGGCGCTGGCAGCTCCACGGTGTCGTTGGTCTCAACCTTGGCCACCAGCACCTGCTCGCTACGTTTTTCCAGGCTGTCGATAAAGCTGTCGCGAGCATCACCCAGGGCATGAGTGAGGCTACCGCCCATGCGCCAGGCCGGGCTCTGGCCAAGTACCGGCAGCTCGCAGCTCTGGTGATACTTCTGCTGGCAATACAGGCTGATCGAATCCTGGTTCAGCCAGAACAGCAACAGCGTGGTGATGACAACGGCGTAAAAAGCCTTGGCCGCGCCCAGTTGCGACGACAGCAAACGACCGGCATTAGAAGCTTGCATAGATGAACCCCGGCACGCCCGATTGCGAAGCAAAAATGACCAAGGAAATGAACAACCCCAGCGGTATTGGATACAGCTGCCAGGGCAAGCGCGTGGTGGTAGCAAAGAACTGGCGCAGCAGCACCAGCAACTGCGGGTAGACGGCGACATACAACACGCTCGCCAGCAACAGCAGGCCGGTACTGGAGAACAATCCATCCAGGCTCAAGCCGCCGATACCGGCGAGCATGTCCATGGCTTCATCAAGGCTGGCGCTACGGAAGAAGATCCAGGCGAAGGCCACGTAGTGGAAGGTCAGCAGGCGCGCCGCCAGGCCGGCGCCCGGCCAGCGCATCGGCTGCGCCAGGATGTAGGTCGAAGCCTTGTACAGCGCCAGGCCAATGCCATGCAGCGCCCCCCAGATGATGAAGTTGATGCTCGCCCCGTGCCACAGGCCGGAAATCAGCATCGCCAGCAGCATGTTCAGGTTGCCGCGCCACACCCCCTGGCGATTGCCGCCCAGCGGAATGTAGACATAGTCGCGAATGAACAGCGACAGGCTGATGTGCCAGCGGCCCCAGAACTCCTTGAGGTTGTGCGCGGCATAAGGCGCATTGAAGTTGTCGGGCAGGCGAAAGCCCAGCAGCAAGGCAATGCCGGTGACCAGGTTGGTGTAACCGCTGAAGTTGAAATAAATCAGAAAGCTGTAGCCATACACGCTCAGCAGTATCTGCTCGGGCGAATAGCTGCCCGGCGTCTCGAACACCGGGTCAACCCACTCACTGGCCAGCCAGGCACTGCAGAAGAACAGCTTGACCACCGCCAGGGCAATCAACCCCAGCGCCCGTTGCGGCTCCAGCACTTCACGGATAGTACTCGTGCGAATCTGCGGCAGCATGTGGCTGGCGCGGTTGACCGGGCCGGCGATCAGGCTGGGGAAGAACGCCAGGTACAGGGCCAGGTCGAACGGCGAAGCCGAGGGCATCTCGCGGCGGTTGATCGACACCAGGTAGCTGACCGAGTGAAAGGCGTAGAACGACAGGCCGATCGGCACCAGCACTTCCAGCACCGGCAGCGACACGTCCAGCCCGGCACTGGCCAAGGCGCCCTGCACGCCGCCGACAAAGAACTCCTGGTACTTGAACAGGTAGAAACAGCCCAGCACCAGCAGCAACACCAACAAATAGCTGAAGCGCCGCCCGGGATAACGCTCACCGACCAGGCCGAGCAGATACACCAGGGCGCTGTAGCCCAGCAGGATGTACAGGGAGTTGAAGCTGAAACTGGCCACCAGGCCGTAACTGGCGGCCAGCAGCAGGACGTTCTGCAAGCGAACGCTCCAGCACAGGCTCCAGTAAACGATGAAAAACAGTGTGAAGCAGAGGCCGAACTCGATCGAAAGGAAGCTCACAACGTAGTCCATTACGTGACAACAGAAATAGGAGGCGTTACCGCCGCAGAGCCGCGGGGCAAAGCGGGCGCGATTATGGCAGAGAGCCACAAGCCCTAACAATGCGAGCCCTGTAGAAAAATCAAGACTTCACCGTCGGCCTTTGTGCAACAGAATGCGACGAAAGATCGACCCTATCGATTTGCTCCCCCCGCCCCGCTCTGCTAGTGTCGCGCCGTTTATACTGCCACCGAGACAGCCGCCATGGCCCGAAAAAAAGCCTCCATTGATTTCGAGCAATCCCTCGCCGACCTGCAGGTCCTGGTCGAGCGCCTGGAGAACGGCGAGCTGTCGCTGGAAGACTCGCTGACTGCCTTCGAGCAAGGCATCAGCCTGACCCGCGACTGCCAGAGCGCGCTGGCCCAGGCCGAACAGAAGGTCCAGGTGCTGCTTGAGCGCGATGGCGAACTGGCGGCCGAGCCTTTCGATGCGGAACAGCCGGAATGATCGCCGCCTACCAGGCCAGTTGCCAGGCGCGGGTCGACGCCGCCCTCGAACACCTGTTCATCGCCCCCTCGGTTGAGCTCAGCCGCCTCTATGAGGCCATGCGCTACAGCGTCATGAATGGCGGCAAACGGGTACGCCCGCTGCTCGCCTATGCCGCCTGCCAGGCCCTCGGTGCTGCACCGGAGCAGGCCAACGGCGCGGCCTGCGCGGTCGAATTGATTCACGCCTACTCGCTGGTGCACGACGACCTGCCGGCGATGGACGATGACGACCTGCGCCGCGGCCAGCCGACCACTCACAAGGCTTTCGATGAAGCCTGCGCGATCCTCGCTGGCGACGGTTTGCAGAGCCTGGCCTTCAGCGCCCTGCTCGACCCGCAATTGAGCCCGCAGCAAGACAGCATCCGCCTGGCCATGGTCCAGACCCTGGCGCTGGCCGCAGGGCCTGCCGGCATGGTCGGCGGCCAGGCCATCGACCTGGGCTCGGTGGGCCTCAAGCTCGACCAGACGGCGCTGGAGTTCATGCACCGGCACAAGACCGGCGCGCTGATCGAAGCCAGCGTCAGGCTCGGCGCCCTGGCCAGCGCCCGCGCCGACCAGACCCAGCTCAAGGCCCTGCAAACCTATGCACAGGCCATCGGCCTGGCCTTCCAGGTTCAGGACGATATCCTCGACGTCGAGAGCGACACCGCCACCCTGGGCAAGCGCCAGGGCGCCGACATCGCCCGCGACAAGCCGACCTACCCGGCCCTGCTCGGCCTCGAGGCAGCCAAGGCCTACGCCCTGGAACTGCGCGACCAGGCCCTGCATGCCCTGCGTCCGTTTGACGCGGCAGCCGAGCCGCTGCGCGAACTTGCGCGGTACATCGTCGAGCGCCGTAACTAAGCAGCGCGGGTATCGCGGGGCAAGCCCGCTCCCACAGCGATCACTGTAGGAGCGGGCTTGCCCCCGATTAGCTCAAATGGGCAGCCAACACCGCAATAAGGTAAACTGCCGCCACTTCATATCTATAACGATTCGCCTGATGCCCACGACGTTTCAAGAGATCCCCCGCGAACGCCCGGTCACGCCGCTGCTTGACCGTGCCGATACGCCTGCCGGCCTGCGCCGCCTGGCTGAAGCCGACCTGGAGAACCTGGCCGACGAGTTGCGCCAGGAATTGCTCTATACCGTTGGTCAGACCGGCGGGCATTTCGGTGCCGGCCTGGGCGTCATCGAGCTGACGATCGCCCTGCACTACGTCTTCGACACCCCGGACGACCGTCTGGTGTGGGACGTCGGTCATCAGGCCTATCCGCACAAGATCCTCACCGGTCGCCGCCAGCGCATGCACACCCTGCGCCAGAAGGACGGCCTGGCCGCCTTCCCGCGCCGCGCCGAGAGCGAGTACGACACCTTTGGCGTCGGTCACTCCAGCACCTCGATCAGTGCGGCCCTGGGCATGGCCATCGCCGCCCGTCTGCAGAACGATCCGCGCAAGTCGATTGCCGTGATCGGTGACGGCGCGCTGACCGCCGGCATGGCCTTCGAGGCGTTGAACCACGCCCAGGAAGTCGATGCCGACATGCTGGTGATCCTCAACGACAACGACATGTCGATTTCGCGCAATGTCGGTGGCCTGTCCAACTACCTGGCCAAGATTCTTTCCAGCCGCACCTACTCGAGCATGCGCGAAGGCAGCAAGAAGGTCCTCTCGCGCCTGCCCGGCGCCTGGGAAATCGCCCGCCGCACCGAAGAATACGCCAAGGGCATGCTGGTACCCGGCACCCTGTTCGAAGAGCTGGGTTGGAACTACATCGGCCCGATCGATGGCCACGACCTGCCAACCCTGGTCACCACCCTGCGCAACATGCGGGACCTCAAGGGCCCGCAGTTCCTGCACGTGGTCACCAAAAAGGGCAAGGGTTTCGCTCCGGCCGAAGTCGACCCGATCGGCTACCACGCGATCACCAAGCTCGAGCCTGTGGACAAACCTGCCGCCGCGCCGAAACAGGCCGCCGGGCCGAAGTACTCCGCGGTGTTCGGCCAATGGCTGTGTGACATGGCGGCTGCCGACCAGCGCCTGGTCGGCATCACCCCGGCCATGAAGGAAGGCTCCGACCTGGTGGCCTTCAGCGAGCGCTATCCGGATCGCTACTTCGATGTCGCCATCGCCGAGCAGCACGCGGTCACCCTGGCCGCGGGCATGGCCTGCGAAGGCGCCAAGCCGGTGGTGGCGATCTATTCGACCTTCCTTCAGCGCGCCTACGACCAGCTGATCCATGATGTCGCGGTGCAGAACCTCGACGTGCTGTTCGCCATCGACCGCGCCGGCCTGGTCGGCGAAGACGGCCCGACCCACGCGGGCAGCTTCGACCTGTCGTTCCTGCGCTGCATCCCCGGCATGCTGGTGATGACCCCGAGCGACGAGAACGAACTGCGCAAGATGCTCAGCACCGGCCACCTGTACAACGGCCCGGCCGCCGTGCGTTACCCACGTGGCAGCGGCCCGAACGCAACCATCGAGAACAACCTTGAGCCACTGGAAATCGGCAAGGGCATCGTCCGCCGCCAGGGCAGCAAGGTCGCCTTGCTGGTATTCGGCGTGCAGCTGAGCGAAGCCCTCAAGGTTGCCGAGCAGATCGATGCCACCGTGGTCGACATGCGTTTCGTCAAACCGCTGGATGAAGCCCTGGTGCGCGAGATTGCCGGTAGCCACGAACTGCTGGTGACCATCGAAGAAAACGCCATCATGGGCGGCGCCGGTGCGGCAGTGAGCGAGTTCCTCGCCCGCGAAGCGGTGCTCAAGCCAGTGCTGCACCTGGGCCTGCCGGATGTGTATGTCGAGCATGCCAAGCCTGCGCAGATGCTCGCCGAGTGCGGCCTGGATGCCGCCGGCATCGAGGCTTCGGTGCGTCAGCGGATGCAACTGCTCGGTCTTTGAGACCGCATCGCGGGTCAAGCCCGCTCCTACAGGTTTTGTAGGAGCGGGCTTGACCCGCGATAGCAATGGAATTGCCCATGAAATCCCTGCGCCTTGCCCCCCTCCTGCTATTGCCAACCACCCTGCTGGCCGACCCGATCGACCGCGAAAGCGCCCTGAAACTGCCCAACACGCTGATCAGCGCCAACCGCCAGGTCGAAGACCGCACGCAAACCAGCGCCGCCAACACGGTATTCACCCGTGACGACATCGACCGCCTGCAGCCTTCCAGTGTTACTGATCTGCTGACCCGGGTGCCGGGGGTTCAAATTTCGCGCACAGGCGGGCGTGGCAGCTTGCCCGGCATTTTCATTCGCGGCACCAAGTCGGCCCAGAGCTTGGTGCTGGTCGATGGCGTACGTATTGCCAACACCTCGTCCGGCGACAGCGGCCTGCAATTTCTCAACATTGATCAGATCGAGCGGGTCGAAGTGTTGCGCGGTTCGCGCTCGGCGATCTATGGCAGCGATGCGATTGGCGGGGTGATCCAGATCTTCACCCGCCGCGCCAGCAAGCCCGGCCTGCAACCGCGCCTGCACTTGGCCGGTGGCAGCAACAAGACCTGGCAGCGCGATGTCGGCCTGTCCGCAGGTGACGAGCGCACTCGTTTCAACCTCGCCGCAGGTCTGGACGAAACCGACGGCATCAACGCTACCCGCGAGTCATTCCCGGCCAACGGCGATCATGATGCCTACAGAAACAAGAGCCTGAGCCTGAACCTCAGCCATGTTGCCAGCGACGCTCTGGAACTGGGCCTGAACCTGCTCGACAGCCGCGGACGCAGCGAATACGACAACCTGTTTGGCGACCACAGCCAGCCCTACACCGATTTCACCGTCAGTAGCCTCGGCACCTATGCCGACGCACAGCTCAGTGAGATGTGGCATTCACGCCTGGAGCTGGGCCACAGCGAGAACCGCGATACCAAGCGCGACTCGCTGCAGCCGGGCGGTAGCGAGTTCAACACTTACCGCGACTCGATCAACTGGCAGAATGACCTTAGCCTCGACGAGCGCAACAACCTGTTGCTCGGTGGCGACTGGTATCAGGATCGCCTACATGGCAGCACGTCCTTTGACGAAGACAGCCGCTGGAACCGCGCCGCCTTTGTCCAGCATCGCTACAAAGGCGACAGCTTCAACACCGAAATCGGCGTGCGCCGCGACCAGAACCAGCAATTCGGCAGCCAGAACAGCTGGAGCGCCAGTCTCGGCGTGCCGCTCAACGTCGACAACGACCTGCTTCTGTCTTACAGCGAAGGCTTTCGCGCACCGACGTTCAACGACCTTTATTACCCGGACTTCAGCAACCCCGACCTCAAGCCCGAGCGCTCGAAGAGCTACGAGCTGCAATGGCGCAGCCAACTGACCGACAGCACCCGGCTGGAGGCCTCGCTGTACCGCACCGACCTGCGCAATGCGATCTCCCTGGGCCCCAACTTCATTCCACACAATGTCGGCTCGGCACGCATCAATGGTTTCGAAGCCAGTCTGCATCAGCAGTGGTTTGGCTGGCAGAGCAGCCTGGGCCTGGCACTGATCGACCCGCGTGACCGCGATTCCGGGCACACCCTCGAACGTCGCGCCCGCCGCACCCTGAGCCTGGACCTGGATCGCCAGTTCGATCGCCTCGGCCTGGGTGCCAGCTGGCAGGCAGTCAGCAGCAGTTACGCCGACGCCGACAACAAGCGCTCACTCAGTGGCTACGGTCTGCTCGGTTTGCGCAGCAGCTGGAACCTGAGCCGCGAGGTTCGCCTGGAGCTCAAAGCCGATAACCTGCTGGATAAAACCTACAGCCGTGCGCAGTACAGCTACGGCACAGGCTATGCCGATTACCGCGAAGAAGGCCGCACCTGGCTATTGGGCGTCACCTGGACGCCGGCGCTTTAGCCTGCAGCAGTTCGCACAGCTTGGCCGTCGCTTCGATCATCTGCCCGCTGGGGCGCTCCAGGCCTTTGTCCGGCACCTGCAGCAACAGGCCATCACGCACGGCAGCGACGTGCGGCCAGGCCTTCCAGGCCTCGAGCTGGAGCTGATCAGGGGCAAGGATCACCTGCGGGTTGCGCGCCAGCACGGTCTCCAGGTTAACCTGCGGCGCCGGCTGGGGGAGGTCGGCAAACACATTGCGCGCGCCGCAGACACTCAGCGCATCGGAGATGATCTGGTAACCACCAACCGTATACAGCGGCTTGTCCCAGACCTGGTAGAACACCGTCAGCGCCTGCTCGCGATGGTACTGCTGGCGCAACGCGGCAAGGCGCTGGCGCAAGGCTGTGGATAACTGCCCGCCCTGCGCCTTGCGCCCGATCCGCAGGCCAATTTCGTCCACCTGCGACACCAGGTCATCCAGCTCGTGCACATCGACGCTGTATAGCGGGATACCCAGGCGTTCGAGCTGGTCGCGTTGGGCCGCCGGCACGCTGCCCGGCCAGTACAGCACCAGGTCCGGGCGCACGCTGAGCAGGCGCTCCATGTCCAGTTGGCCATAACGGCCCACTAACGGTACGGCGCTTAACTGCGCCGGCCGTTCGTGCCACTCGGCCATGCCCACCAGCAGGTCGCCGGCTTGCAGGTCGAGGATGATTTCAGTGATCGAGGGCGCCAGGCTGACCACCCGCGGCGCCGCGGCCAGCGGCATGCCGAAGGCCAGCAGCAACAGCCACAGGTAGCGACGCATCAGCCGAGCTGGCGAGGAATGCGATAGAGGTAGAGCAGGACCACGCTGGAGATTGCCAGGAGGATCTGCGGCACCGCCTCAAGGCCAACGAATACCGACAACGCGGCGACCCAGGCCGGCAGGCAGGCGAACAACATGCCCAGGCGGCGGATACGTGCCAGCTCGATCCAGGCCGCAGGCTCATCGTCGCTGTTCAGGGCTTTCTGGGTGGCGATCAGCCCGTGCTTGTAGGCGCCAAAGCGCGGCAGGCTGAGAAACATCGAGGCCACGCCGGCGATGAACATCGGCATGGCCAGGATCGGAATCAACGCCTGCACGCCACCGAAGGCCCAGGCAAACACCAGCAACGGCGCCAGCGCCACCGCCAGGTACTGCCACCAGGCCAGCTCCAGACGACGGCGAACCTGGGCGCGGGTCACGCCCGACCGGCCTCGCCCTGGTGCTCGTTGCCCATCATGTGGCCGAGCTTGCCGGCTTTGGTCGCCAGGTAGTGTTTGTTATGCGGGTTGTGGCCGGTGTGCAGCGGCACCCGCTCGGCAACCGGAATGCCCATGCCGGTCAGTGCCTTGACCTTGCGCGGGTTGTTGGTCATCAGCCGCAGCGACTTGACACCCAGATGCTCGAGCATCGGCTGGCACATGCCGTAGTCACGCTGGTCGGCGGCAAAGCCCAGGCGCTCGTTGGCTTCAACGGTGTCGGCGCCGCCATCTTGCAGTTCGTAGGCGCGGATCTTGTTCAACAGGCCAATGCCACGGCCTTCCTGACGCAGGTACAGCAGCACGCCGCGGCCTTCGCGGGCGATCGCCTGCAGGGCCGCTTCGAGTTGCGAACCGCAGTCGCAGCGCTGGCTGAACAAGGCGTCGCCGGTCAGGCATTCGGAATGCAGGCGCCCCAGCACCGGCTGCCCATCGGCCACATCACCCAGGCTGAGCACGACGTGCTCGCGGCCGGTGGCTTCATCGAGAAAACCATGCATGGTGAAGGTCGCAAACGGGGTAGGCAGCTTGGAAGCGGCAACAAAAACGACGGGCACGTTGTGCTCCTGATCAGTAACTTGAAAATTGACGTGGGCCGATTGTATCAGCAGCGTGGCGCTGCTGCTTAGGCTGAATTATTGGGCAAACAGATCGACAAGTTCGATATCAGCTACGGCCGCTTGCCCTCGCCGTCGAACGGATAGGGCTGCTTCCAGTGCTCGAAGATCGCCCGCAACTCGCCACTGGCCACCAGCTTGTCCATGCGCTGGTCGAACAGCGCGCGCAACGCCTTGCCCTCGGCGGAGCGGCCAAAGGCCAGGTACAGCGGCAGCTCCGCCAGGTGGCTGCGGCGAAACAGCTTGGGATCGGAGGCCTGGCCGAGCACATAGTCGACTTCGGTCAGGGCATCGATGTAGTAGTCGACGCGATCATGTTCAAGCATCGGCAAGATCCCCTCGCGGCGCTGGATTTCGCGAAAGTGACCGACATTGGGCAGATAGCTTTTGTAGTCATAGCCGCGCACCCAGGCCAGGCGATACTGGCCGAGGGTCTGCTGGGTCGGCACAGGGCTGGTGGCCAGGCCCAGGGCATAGATATGGTCCATATCGAAATGCCAGCGCGGATAGAGGTTGTCGGCGTTCTCTTCGTGATAGGAACCGACCCAGGCATCGGCCTCACCGCGTTTGACCAGGCCTACCGCCCGGCTGTACGGCGCACTCTGGGTGCGAACCTTGACGCCGGCCGGCTCGAACACCTTGCGCAGCACGTCCCAGGCCAGGCCGCTGCCGTCGGCGTTGGTGTAGTCGAGCCACTCTTCACTGACCAGACGAACCTGGCCAGGTGTCGCCGACGGCGCGTCTGCCGCCTTGACCACACCTGCCGCCAGGACCAGCAACACCAGCAACAGCCGCCATCCCGTCATCGCCCCGCTCCTTAGGTGAAACTCCATACCAGAACCTGCATGCCCAGCCAGGCAAACACCCCGGCCAGAACATCGTCGAGCATGATCCCGACCCCGCCATGCACATGACGATCAATCCAGCGGATCGGCCAGGGCTTGAGGATGTCGAAGAAACGGAACATCAAAAAGCCCGCCAGCAGCCACATCCAGCCCTCCGGCACCAGCCACAGGGTTATCCACATGCCGACCATTTCGTCCCAGACGATGCCCTCATGGTCGTGGACCTTAAGGTCGTCGGCAACTTTGCCGCACAGCCAGAAGCCGAACAGCATGGTCAACCCGAGCATCAGCCAGTAGCCCCAATCGGGCAGCATCTGCCACAACGGGATAAACGGTAGAGCCACCAGCGAGCCCCAGGTTCCCGGCGCCTTGGGCAGGGTTCCGGAGCCAAAGCCGAATGCCAGGAAATGCCAGGGATTGCGCCAGACCGACGGCGGAACGAACTCCGCAGGCACCTGTTTGGGGTGATCGGTCACGGTGTCTCCTTAAAATGTTGATAGCCCCGGGTGTGCGGGGTGATGTCCTGGCCACTGCCATCAAGCAGGCGCACGCCGCTGCCGGCACTCACCCGCCCGACCACATGGATCGGCCAGCCGGCCGCCAGCAACGGTGCACGCTCGGCTTCGGGCAAGGTGAAGGCCAGGACGTAATCGTCGCCGCCGGCCAATGCCGCCTGTTGCGCGCCTGCGCGACCGAAAAAGGCCAGCAGCGCCGCCGACAACGGTAGCCGCTCCAGCTCGACCTGCAATGCCACCTGCGACGCCTTGGCGATATGTCCGCAATCGGCGAGCAGGCCGTCGGAGATATCCAGCGCCGAGGTTGCCTTGCCGCGCAGCACCTGGCCCAGCGCCAGTTGCGGTTGCGGCGACCAGTAATGGGCCAGCAGCGGTTCGGCCTGGGCCGCCTCGGCCACGCGCTCGCCGAGCACCAGCGGCAAGGCGCCGGCGGCATTGCCCAGTTCGCCGCCGACGCACAGCAGGTCGCCGGCGCGGGCACCGCTGCGGGTCAGGGCCTGGCCGCCGGGTACGCGGCCGAACACGGTCATGGTCAGGCTCAGCGGGCCACGGGTGGTGTCGCCGCCGATCAGGCTCAGCTGGCAGCTTTCGGCCATCTGGTTCAAACCGCGGGCATAAGCCTGCAGCCAGTCGGCGCGAACCTCGGGCAGGGTCAGGGCAAGGGTAAAGCCGATGGGCGTGGCGCCCATGGCAGCCAGGTCACTGGCAGCGACGGCCAGCGAACGCTGACCGAGCAGAAAAGGGTCGCAGACAGCCGGGAAATGCACCCCGGCCACCAGCGTATCGGTGGAGATCGCCAGCTGTTCGCCGGCTGGCACGCTGAGCAAGGCGCAATCATCGCCAATGCCCAGGGCCACACCTTCGCCGCCTTGCGCACAGGACGCGGCGGCGAAGTAATGACGGATCAGCTCGAACTCACCCATTGGCACAGAGCGCCGGAATCAGCGCTTGAACGCCTTGACTTCGGCTTCACGCAGGCGTGGTGCCAGCTTGTCGAGCACGCCGTTGACGAACTTGTGGCCGTCGGTCGAACCGAACACCTTGGCCAGTTCGATACCTTCGTTGATCACAACGCGGTACGGAACATCAACGCGCATCATGAACTCCCAGGTGGACAGGCGCAGCACCGCCAGTTCAACCGGATCGAGCTCTTCGAGGGCCAGGTCCAGGCACGGCTTGAGTGCTTCGTCGATTTCGACTTTCTTCGCCGGAACCCCATGAAGGATTTCGCGGAAGTAGGCACCGTCGACATCGGTGAAATCGTTATCGACCCGGAACTGCGCTTCGATCTCGTTCAGCGACTGCTTGGCCATATGCCATTGGTACAGGGCCTGGGTCGCGAGCTGACGGGCTTCGCGACGCTTGGCGCTTTTCGATGGCTTGCCAGCATCCGCAGGTTTTGGATCGCGCGGGTTGAAACGATCGCTTTCGTCGCTAATCACTTGGCCTCCAACTGCGCCAGCAGGCTGACCATTTCCAGAGCGGACAGGGCAGCTTCGGCGCCCTTGTTGCCGGCCTTGGTGCCGGAACGCTCAATGGCCTGTTCGATCGAATCGACGGTCAGGACACCGAAGGAGACCGGCACACCGAACTCCATGGACACCTGGGCCAGGCCCTTGGTGCATTCGCCCGCAACGTATTCGAAGTGCGGGGTACCGCCACGGATCACGGCGCCCAGGGCGATGATCGCGGCATATTCGCTTTGCTGGGCGACTTTCTGTGCCACCAGCGGGATTTCGAAGGCACCCGGGGCACGGATGATGGTGATGTCGCTTTCGTTCACACCGTGGCGAACCAGGGCATCAACGGCACCGCTCACCAGGCTTTCGACGACGAAGCTGTTGAAGCGGCCAACCACCAAAGCATAGCGACCTTTGGGGGCAATGAAGGTACCTTCGATGGTCTTCAGGGTCATTGCGGAGTTCTCATCTTAAAGAGCCAGGCCGCAAACGGGCGGCCTGTGGGTGTTTGGGACACGAATGGCAGCGCGAAAAACCGCCTGCTTTATTCGGAGGGCACGTATTCTACAACTTCCAGATCGAATCCGGATATCGCATTGAACTTCATTGGCGAACTCATCAGGCGCATTTTGCGCACGCCCAGGTCGCGCAGGATCTGCGAACCGGCACCGACGGTGCTGTAGGTGGTCGGGGTTTTCGCCTGGGCGCCAGCGTCGGCGCTTTCGCGAATGTGCGCCAGCAGCACGTCGCCATCGAGCGGGTGGCCGAGCAGCAGCACCACGCCGCTGCCGGCGTCTGCAACGGCGCTCATGGCCGCGCGCAGGCTCCAGCGGCCCGGTTGCTTGACCATCAGCAGGTCGCGCAGCGGGTCCATGTTGTGCACCCGCACCAGGGTCGGTTCTTCGGCGCAAATGTTGCCCAGGGTCAGCGCCATGTGCACATCGCCTTCGACCGAATCACGGTAGGTGACCAGGTTGAAATGGCCCAGCTCACTGTCCAGCGGCTGCTCGGAAACCCGCTGAACGGTACGTTCGTGGATCATCCGGTAGTGGATCAGGTCGGCAATGGTGCCGATCTTGATGTTGTGTTCGGCGGCAAAAGTCTCGAGTTCGGCGCGACGCGACATGGTGCCGTCGTCGTTCATCACCTCGCAAATCACCCCGCTCGGCTCGAAACCGGCCATGCGCGCCAGGTCGCAGGCAGCTTCGGTGTGGCCGGCACGGGCCAGGGTCCCGCCAGGCTGGGCCATCAGCGGGAAAATGTGACCGGGGCTGACAATGTCTTCGGCCTTGGCATCACGGGCAGCGGCAGCCTGCACGGTGCGCGCGCGGTCGGCGGCGGAAATGCCGGTGGTGACGCCGGTGGCGGCTTCGATCGACACGGTGAACTTGGTGCCGAAACCCGAGCCATTGCGTGGCGCCATCAGCGGCAGCTTGAGCGTTTCGCAGCGCTCGCGCGACATCGGCATGCAGATCAGGCCGCGGGCGTGCTTGGCCATGAAGTTGATGTGCTCGGCCTTGCAGCACTCGGCGGCCATGATCAGGTCGCCTTCGTTCTCGCGGTCTTCGTCATCCATGAGGATGACCATTTTGCCTTGGCGGATGTCTTCGACCAGTTCTTCGATGCTGTTGAGCGCCACTCGGCACCCCCTTTCAAATCAGGATTTCAGGTAGCCGTTGGCGGCCAGGAAACTTTCGGTGATGCCGCTGCCTTTGCTTGGCTCGGCGGCCTTGTCACCCAGCAGCAGACGCTCCAGGTAACGTGCCAGCAGGTCGACCTCAAGGTTCACCCGACGACCTGGACGGTAGTCGGCCATGATGGTTTCGGCCAGGGTGTGCGGGACGATGGTCAGCTCGAACTCGGCGCCATCGACGACGTTCACCGTCAGGCTGGTGCCGTCGACGGTGATCGAGCCCTTGTGGGCAATGTACTTGGCCAGCTCCTTGGGTGCACGGATGCGGAACTGGATGGCGCGGGCGTTATCGCTGCGCGAGACCACTTCGCCGACGCCGTCGACATGGCCGCTGACCAGGTGACCGCCCAGGCGGGTGGTCGGCGTCAGGGCTTTTTCGAGGTTGACCCGGCTGCCGCTTTTGAGCTCGTTGAAGGCGGTGCAGTCGAGGGTTTCGCGGCTGACGTCGGCCCAGAAGCCATCGCCAGGCAGCTCGACCGCGGTCAGGCACACGCCGTTGACGGCGATGCTGTCGCCCAGCTTGACGTCGCCCAGGTCGAGCTTGCCGGTTTCGACATACACCCGCACGTCACCGCCTTTTGGGGTCAGGGAACGGATGCTGCCAATCGATTCGATGATGCCGGTGAACATGAAGTCCTCCTCGAGAACAGGGCTGCGCATGGCGCTAGCCGCAAATTATACGCCGGGCGCAGGCTTGGGTACTGCAGTGACTCGCCAGTCATCGCCTACTGCGCGCATTTCGGTGATCTGCAAATGGGGCGCCTGGCTCATTTTATCCAGGGGCCAGTCGAGCAACGGCCGGGCACTGGAGCCAAGGATGCGTCCGGCGACAAAAATCTGGTACTCGTCGATCAGTCCCTGCCGGGCAAAGGCGCCGACCAGGCCGGCACCGGCTTCGACCAGCACTTCGTTGACGCCACGCGCGGCCAGCTCAAGCATCAGCGCCGGCAGGTCGACGCGGCCAGCACTGCCGGGCAGGCTCAACAGCTCATGACCGGCCTGGGCATAACGTGCGTCGGCTTCAGCGGCGGTGACCACCAGGGCCGGGCCGGCGGTAAAGAACGGCGCATCGAGCGGCACACGCAAGCGACCATCGATCAACACCCGCAAGGGCGGACGCACCAGGGCCAGCGCGGTGGTTGCCGGGTCCAGGCCCAGTTCTTCGGCGCGCACGGTCATCCGCGCGTTGTCGGCCAATACGCTTTCGGCGCTGGTCAGCACCACGCTGGAGCGTGCGCGCAAACGCTGCACTGCCGAGCGCGCCGCCGGGCCGGTAATCCACTGGCTCTCGCCGCTAGCCATGGCCGTGCGGCCGTCCAGGCTCATCGCCAGCTTGGCCCGGACGAACGGCAGGCCGTGTTCCATACGCTTGAGAAAGCCCGGGTTCAGGGCGCGGGCCTCGGCCTCCAGCACACCGCTGGCAACCTCGACACCCGCATCGGCCAGACGCTTGAGGCCGTTGCCGGCGACTTGCGGATTGGGGTCCTGCATGGCCGCGACCACCCGCGCCACACCGGCCTTGACCAGCGCCTCGGCACACGGCGGCGTGCGCCCATGGTGGCTGCACGGCTCAAGGGTGACGTAGGCGCAAGCGCCGCGGGCCAGCTCGCCGGCCTGGCGCAAGGCATGCACCTCGGCATGCGGCTCGCCGGCGCGCACGTGCCAGCCTTCGCCGACCACCTGGCCGTCACGGACGATCACGCAGCCCACGCGCGGGTTCGGGTGGGTGGAGTACAAGCCTTTGCGGGCCAGCTCGACGGCCCGGGCCATGTAGTGCGCATCAAGCACCGCGCGTTCGCTAGACATGCTCACTCTTTAGCCGGCACACGGGCCAGGCGGTCGATTTCTTCACGGAACTCGTTGAGGTCCTGGAAACGCCGGTACACCGAGGCGAAGCGGATATAGGCGACTTCATCGAGCTTTTGCAGCTCGGCCATCACCAGCTCGCCGACCACCAGCGACTTGATCTCGCGCTCACCGGTAGCCCGCAGCTTGTGCTTGATATGCGCCAGCGCCGCTTCCAGGCGCTCGACGCTGACCGGGCGTTTTTCCAGGGCGCGCTGCATACCGGCACGCAGTTTTTCTTCGTCGAAAGGCTGGCGGCTGCCGTCCTGCTTGATCAGCCGGGGCAGAACCAGTTCGGCGGTTTCGAAGGTGGTGAAGCGCTCACCGCAGGCTACGCATTCGCGCCGACGGCGCACTTGCTCGCCCTCGGCAACCAGTCGCGAGTCGATGACCTTGGTGTCGTTGGCACCGCAGAAGGGACAGTGCATGGTGGCAGGCAACAAAAAAAGGGAGGGCCATGGTAGCGCATCCCACTGGCAAGACAAGCCAAAGGGGTTACCATCCAGTGAGGAAATACGCCGCGAAGGAATTCCCTATGCCATCAAGAGCGCTTGTCGTGCTCAGTTTTGCTGCCGTGCTGAGCGCGTGCAGCAGCGATAAACCCCAGCCTGTGCCGGCGCCCAAAGCCCCGGTAGCCAGCAAACCGGCCAAGGAGCTCGGGCCACTGCCGGCCTATCAACGCGAATTGAGCGGCACCTTGCAGAACATTCCGGCCGGCGCCGAAGTCGAACTGGCCCTGCTGGTGATCGATGAGCGCGGCCGCCCGCAAGGCTTGCTGGCCAGCAGCACGTTCAGCGGCAATGGCCTGGACCTGCCGTTTCGCCTGCGCTTCAACCCCGAGGCCTTTCCCGCCGGGGCGCGGGTCGAGCTGCGCGGTCGCGCGAGCAAGTCCGGCCAGCTGATCCTGCACCTGCCGCCCCTGCGCATCGCCCAGGCGCAAACCCAGGCCACCGGCCCGCTGCGCTTCGAAAAGGCGCCATGATGGCGCCCGCTCCACTGCAACAGGCCTTGAGCGAGTTGCTTGGGGATGCGCAACTGGTGGTCAGCGACCTGCCCGAGTGCGCGCTCAAGTTGTGGCTGATCGATGCGCAGAACATGGACCGCGCCTTCAGCTCCGAAGAAACCCGGCGCATCCTTCACGAGCCGCCGTACTGGAGTTTCTGCTGGGCCAGCGGCCTGGCCATGGCCCGCTACCTGGATGAGCATCGGCATTGGGTCGAAGGCAAGCGCGTGCTGGACTTTGGCGCAGGCTCCGGGATTGCCGGTATCGCGGCAGCCAAGGCCGGCGCGCTGGAAGTGGTGGCTTGCGACCTTGACCCGCTGGCGCTGCAGGCCTGCCGGGCGAATGCCGAGCTCAATGAGGTGGAACTGAGTTATTCCAGCGATTTTTTCCAGGAGGCCGACCGTTTCGACCTGATCCTGGTCGCCGACGTGCTCTACGACCGCGCCAACCTACCGTTGCTGGACGAGTTTCTCAGCCGTGGCCAGCAGGCCCTGGTCGCCGATTCGCGGGTACGGGATTTCAGCCACCCGCTGTACCGGTCGCTGGGCGTGCTCGATGCCCTGACCCTGCCGGACCTGGCCGAGCCCCACGAATTCCGCCGGGTCAGCCTGTACCACGCCAGCCGCCAGCCTTTATAGTGATGCCATTCACGGATTTTCGAGAGTCGCGATGAACCCTGCTACCCCGTACATTTTCGATGCCACTGGCGCCGACTTCGATCAGTTGGTGATCCAGAACTCTTTCCATAAACCGGTACTGGTCGACTTCTGGGCCGAGTGGTGCGCGCCGTGCAAGGCACTGATGCCGCTGCTGGCGCAGATCACCGAGAGCTACCAGGGCGAACTGCTGCTGGCCAAGGTCAACTGCGATATCGAGCAGGACATCGTCGCCCGCTTCGGCATCCGCAGCCTGCCCACCGTAGTGCTGTTCAAGGATGGCCAGCCGGTCGACGGCTTTGCCGGTGCCCAACCCGAGTCGGCGATTCGCGCCCTGCTCGAACCCCATGTACAACTGCCGCCACCGGCTGCCGCCGACCCGCTGGAGCAAGCCCAGGCGCTGTTTGCCGAAGGCCGTTTCAGCGAAGCCGAAAGCACCCTCAAGGCGCTGCTCAGCGAAGACAACAGCAATGCCGGCGCGCTGATCCTCTACGCCCGCTGCCTGGCTGAGCGCGGCGAACTGGGTGAAGCCCAGACCGTGCTCGACGCGGTCAAGAGCGACGAGCACAAGGCTGCCCTGGCCGGTGCCAAGGCGCAGCTGACCTTTCTCGGCCTGGCCGCCAGCCTGCCGGAAGTCGCCGACCTTAAAGCGCGCCTGGCGCAGAATGCTGAAGATGACGAGGCCGCGTACCAGCTGTGTATCCAGCAGTTGTCGCGTCAGCAGTACGAAGCGGCGCTGGAAGGCTTGCTCAAGCTGTTCAAGCGCAATCGCGGCTATGACGGCGGGGTGGCACACAAGACCTTGCTGCAGGTGTTTGACCTGCTGGGCAACGACCACCCGCTGGTTGGCAACTACCGTCGCAAGTTGTTTGCTGCCTTGTATTGAATTGATCGCGGGGCAAGCCCGCTCCTACTGATCCTGTAGGAGCGGGCTTGGCCCGCGATACCCTCATTACCCCACCCAGTGATAAACCGGCGCATCCGCCCCGCTTTGCACCTTCACCTCGGCACTGTGGCGCAGGCGCACCAGCAGTCGCTTGCCCGCCGCGGTATTGCCCGCCAGCCCTTCCAAGTGTTCAAGCAACTCCGGCCCGTTGAGCTGCCCGGCCTTGCGCAGTACCTCGCGCGCCGCCTGCCAGAGCGCATCATCCGGTCGCACCGCCGCAACCGCACTCGCCGCTGCTGCAGGCGCTGGCGTCACAGCGGCCAGCTGGCCGCCCAGTTGCGCCCATTCCGCCGGGTCCAGTTCCAGGGTCAGGTCTACCGGCCAGTCGCCGATGTGTCCGCGAATTCGCATGGGGGTGTCCTTGTGCGCAGTCAATGGGCCCATGCTCCCACGCCAACGCTTCATCGCCAAGCACACTGGCGCACGCCGAACAAGTTGTTATAACATTACCAAATCATTCCAGTGCCTCCGCGGAGTCAGCCCATGCGTCGTCTGTTGCTCGCCTTGCCGTTTGCCTTGTTGCCCCTGGCCGTCGCCCACGCCCATGAAGGCCACGACCACGATCATGACCACGCCCATGGCAGCCTCGGCGCCCATGAACACGGCGTCGCGCGCTTGAATGTGGTGCTCGACGACAAGTCCCTGGAACTGGAACTGGACAGCCCGGCGATGAACCTGGTCGGCTTCGAACACCCGGCCACCAGCGCCGCCGACAAAGCCAAGGTTGCTGCCGTGCGTTCACAATTGGAAAAACCATTGGCGCTGTTCGGCCTGGCCAAGGCGGCCAACTGCAGCGAAAGTGACCAGGAGCTGGAAAGCCCGCTGTTCGGCGACAAGCCGGCAGTCGATGATGACGGCGACGAGCACGAAGGCCATGAGCACAGTGAGGTCCATGCCCATTACCGGCTGACCTGCGACAAGCCCGCTGAGCTCAAGAGCCTCGACCTGACTCCGTTGTTCAAGGCCTTCCCCGCCACCCAGAAAATTACCCTGCAACTGATCGGGCCCAACGGCCAGCAAGGTGTCGAAGCGACCCCGGCCAAGGCCACGATCAACTTCTGATAGCCCTTTTGCAGCGAAACGCCCGGGGTAACCCGGGCGTTCATTTATGAGCCAGGCACTGATTGAACTGACCGACCTGGGCTTCGCCTGGCCGGGCCAAGCCCCCCTGCTGGAGATTCCCACCCTGCGCCTGGAAGCCGGCGAATCGTTGTTTCTCAAAGGCCCCAGCGGCAGCGGCAAGACCACCCTGCTGGGCCTTTTGGGCGGTGTGCAAAAGCCCGATCGCGGCAGCATCCGCCTGCTCGGCCAGGACTTGAGCGAACTGAAGCTGGCCGCCCGCGACCGTTTTCGCGTCGATCACACCGGCTACATCTTCCAGCAGTTCAACCTGCTGCCGTTTCTCTCGGTACGGGAGAACGTCGAACTGCCCTGCCGCTTCTCGCGCAGCCGCGCACAACGCGCCGCCGAGCGCCATGGCAGCATCGACCAGGCCGCCGCCAGCCTGCTCGCCCACCTGGGCCTGAAAGACCCGGCGTTGCTTGCCCGCCGCGCGGGCAGCCTGTCGATCGGCCAGCAACAGCGCGTTGCCGCCGCCCGGGCCTTGATCGGCCAGCCGGAGCTGGTAATCGCCGACGAGCCAACATCAGCCCTCGACGCCGACACCCGCGAAGCCTTCATCCGCCTGTTGTTCGCCGAATGCCGTGCGGCCGGCTCGAGCCTGCTGTTCGTCAGCCACGACCAGAGCCTGGCACCGTTGTTCGACCGCCAGCTGTCCCTTGCCGAACTCAACCGCGCGGCCCGCCCGGCCAACGACCTGGAGGCCTGATGTACCTGCTCCGCCTTGCCCTGGCCAGCCTGGCCAACCGCCGCTTTACTGCATTTTTGACCGCCTTCGCCATCGCCCTGTCGGTGTGCCTGCTGCTGGCGGTCGAGCGGGTGCGCACCGAAGCCCGCGCCAGCTTTGCCAGCACCATCAGCGGCACCGACCTGATTGTCGGCGCCCGCTCGGGCTCGGTGAACCTGCTGCTGTACTCGGTGTTTCGCATCGGCAACGCCACCAACAACATCCGCTGGGAGAGCTTCGAACACTACGCCAGCGACAAACGGGTGAAATGGGCCATTCCCATCTCCCTGGGCGATTCCCATCGCGGCTACCGGGTGATGGGCACCGACGCGCGCTATTTCGAGCACTACCAGTACGGCCGCAAGCAAAACCTGCAACTGGCCGAGGGCCGCGCCTTCGCCAGCGACCCGTTCGAGGTGGTGCTCGGTGCCGAGGTGGCCGATGCCCTGCACTACAAGCTGGGCGACAAGCTGGTGCTGGCCCATGGCGTGGCGGCCATCAGCCTGGTCAAACACGATGACAAACCGTTCACCGTGGTCGGCGTGCTGCAACGCACCGGCACCCCGGTCGACCGCACCCTGCACATCAGCCTGGGCGGTATGGAAGCCATCCACATTGACTGGCACAACGGCATGCCGGCCCGCGGCGCCGGGCGTATCAGCGCCGATCAGGCGCGCAACATGGACCTCAAGCCCGCCGCCATCACCGCCTTCATGCTCGGCCTGAACAACAAAGTGGCCACCTTCAGCCTGCAACGGGAGATCAACGAGTACCGCAGCGAGCCGCTGCTGGCGATCCTCCCGGGCGTGGCCCTGCAAGAGCTCTGGAGCCTGATGGGCACGGCCGAGCAGGCGCTGTTCGTGGTCTCGCTGTTCGTGGTGCTGACCGGCCTGATTGGCATGCTCACGGCGATCCTCACCAGCCTCAACGAACGGCGCCGGGAAATGGCCATCCTGCGCTCGGTCGGCGCGCGTCCCTGGCACATTGCCGGGCTGCTGGTGCTCGAAGCACTGGCCCTGGCGGTGGCCGGCATCATCGCCGGGGTGGCTTTGTTGTACGCCGGCATCGCCCTGGCCCAGGGTTACGTGCAGGCCAATTACGGCCTGTTGCTGCCGCTGGCCTGGCCCAGCGCCCATGAATGGATCCTGCTGGGTATCATCCTTGGCGCCGCCTTGCTGATGGGCAGCGTGCCGGCCTGGCGCGCCTATCGCCAGTCGCTGGCCGACGGCCTGTCCATTCACCTGTGAGTAACTCGATGAACCGCGTCTTGCTGCTGTTGCTGCTGTTGATTGCCTCACCGCTGTGGGCCGCTGAACCGCGCCCCCTGGAGTGGCAGCAACTGATCCCGGCCGGGGTGCCGGTGATCCAGCCGCAACTGGCGCCGTTGCACGACCTTTCGCAATTGAGCGACGCCCTGGCCGCGGAAGCTGCACCCGCTGCGCGGCAAACCGCACCCAATGCCCCGGTGGTCAAGGCCCTGGATGGCCAGCAGGTCAAACTGCCGGGGTATATCGTGCCGCTGGAGGTCAGCGAAGAAAGCCGCACCACCGAGTTCCTGCTGGTGCCTTACTACGGCGCCTGCATTCATGTACCGCCACCGCCGTCGAACCAGATCGTTCACATCTTCAGCGAGATCGGCGTCAAGGTCGAAGACCTCTACCAACCGTACTGGATTGAAGGCCAGATGCAGGTCAAAGCCTCCAGCAGCGAGCTGGCCGATGCCGGATATCAGATGGAAGCCGAGAAAATCTACGCATACGAGCTAGAATGAATGTCCGCTTGTCAGCCTTTGACGATTTCATTGAGCTGCGTCAAAAGTCGCCGTCCGTCAGCTCCTTACCATTGGACTCATTAAATTCTAAACGTCCTTTGGGAGCTTCCATGAACAAGTCCTTGCTTGGCGCCTCGCTCGTTGCTCTGGCGCTTGCAGCCCCTGTTGCCCACGCCCACCAGGCTGGCGACTTCATCCTGCGTGCCGGTGCGATCACTACCGCTCCCAACGAGAACAGCGGCGACATCAAGCTCGACGGCACCAAGATGTCCGGCACCAAGGCCACTCTGGACAGCGACACCCAGCTGGGCCTGGCGTTTGCCTACATGCTGACCGACCACATCGGCCTCGAGCTGCTGGCCGCCACTCCGTTCCAGCACACCGTGGGCGTCAAGGGCCTGGGCGCTGGCCTGGATGGCAAACTGGGCGACATCAAGCAACTGCCACCGACCCTGTCGCTGCAGTACTACCCGATGGAAGCTTCGTCGAAGTTCCAGCCTTACGCCGGTATCGGTCTGAACTACACCATGTTCTTTGACGAAGACCTGAGCAGCAACCGCAAGGCTCAAGGCTTCAGCAACATGAAGTTGAAGGATTCGGTCGGCCTGGCCGGTCAGTTGGGCATGGACTACATGATCAACGACAACTTCCTGATCAACGCCGCGGTCTGGTACGTCGACATCGACACCAAGGCCACCATCGACGGCCCCAGCGCCCTGGGCGTTGGCAAGACCAAGGTCGACGTCGATGTCGATCCATGGGTCTACATGGTTGGCGTGGGTTACAAGTTCTAAGCGTCTTCAAACGCACATCGCGGGGCAAGCCCGCTCCTACAACGTGATGTAGGAGCGGGCTTGCCCCGCGCTGCTTTTCAGCGTCCTAAAAGTCGCGCCAGCCCCACCACCAGCGGCGTCGGCTCAGGGAAATCAAAACGCGCCAGCAAGCGCTGGTTGTTCGCCCGCGAATGGCGGATATCGCCCGAGCGCGCCGGCCCATGGCTGATCGCCGGCAAATCGCCAACCACCGACTTCAATGCCGCCAGCAACTGGTTCAGCGAAGTGGCCTGGTTCAGGCCGATGTTCACCGCGCCCTCCTCGACCTGTGCCAACTCCAGCGCCTGGACCATTACCGTGACCAGGTCGCCAACATAGAGAAAATCGCGGGTCTGCTCACCGTCGCCAAACAGGGTGATCGGCGTGCCGTTCAGGGCGCGCTCGCAGAAGATGCTGATAACCCCGGAATACGGCGAGGAAGGATCCTGGCGCGGGCCGAAGATATTGAAAAAGCGGAACACCACCGGCTCCAGACCATGCTGGCGGCGGTAGAAGTCCAGGTACTGCTCGCTGGCCAGTTTATCCACCGCGTAAGGCGTCAACGGCGCCTTGGGCGTGTCTTCGACAATCGACTGGCCTTCGCCATTGTTGCCGTACACCGCCGCGCTGGAGGCAAACAGCACGCGTTTGATGCCGTTCAGGCGCATGGCCTCGCACACGTTGAGGGTGCCGATGAAGTTGCTCTGGTGGGTTTTCACCGGGTCGTCCACCGAGGCCTGTACCGAGGCGACCGCGGCCAGGTGCACCACCGCCTGGCAACCGGCCGCGGCGCGCTTGACCAGTTCGGCGTCGGCGACATCACCTTCGACCAGTTGCAGCCGGGGGTTGTCGATCTGCAGGTTGCTGCGCTTGCCCGTCGACAGGTCGTCGAGGATACGCACGCTATAGCCTTTTTCCAGCAACGCATCGCTGAGGTGGGAACCGATGAAGCCGGCGCCACCGGTGATCAGAATAGGGGCATCAGCCATGACGATAGAAGCGATCCAGTAAGGGCGGCAAACCGGCGCGCCAGGCGCGGGGCTTGATGCCGAAGGTGTGGAGGATTTTCTTGCAGGCCAGCACCGCATGCTGCGGTTCTTCGCTGGCGTCCGGGCGCGCGGCGTGGGCCTGCGCGGTCGGGGCCTGTACCGCCAGCTTATGCAACTGGGCCGCTTCAGTGAGGATAGCCTGCCCCAGCGCCAGCGGCGTGGTCGCCTCGTTCCCGGCGTAGTGATAGGTGCCCCACAGGGGCGCGGCGCAATCGAGCTGCTTGAGCACCGAGAGGATTACCCGCGCAGCGTCGTCCACCGGCGTCGGGTTGCCGCGCCGGTCATCGGCCAGCAGCAGTTCCTGCGGTTGCTCGGCGCGGGTCAGGAAGCGGCCGAGGACGCCATCGATACTCTCGTCGAGCACCCAGCCAAAGCGCAGCAACACATGCTGCGGGCAGGTGGCGCGCACGCTCTGCTCGATGCGCCACAGGGCCTGGCCACGCAGGCCCAGCGGCACTGGCTCGTCCTTTTCGCTGTAGGCGGTCGCCCGCGAGCCATCGAAGACCCGGTAGCTGGACGGCTGGACAAGAATGATGTTGTGGTGCTGACACAGCTCGGCCAGGCGCTCGACGGCGCGCTCCTGCTGGGCCAGGCGCTGCTCGCTGACCGCTTCGGCCTGGAACCAGTCGAAGTAGTAAGCCAGGTTGATCAGCGCATCAGGGCGGGTGTCGTCGAGCAACTGGGTCAGGCTCGCCGGATCCCAGCCGCTGTCCGGCGGGCGCGGTGCCAGAAAGCCGATATCTTCCTCGGCCCCGAGTCGAATCAGCGCTTGCCCGAGGGCACTTCCACCACCCAACAGCATCAGGCGCATTCGCATAGAGTCAGCAGGTCCGATCAGATTATTGGAAGAAAGCCTTCATTTTGCGGTTTCCGGCAGGGGAAGTCCAACACAGGGGCGCCCGTCCTGCCCGGCGCGGCGCTGAGGGCAAGGTTTTTCCTGTGCTTACACAAATCCGGAAACTGCCTATACTGCGCCCGGAATGAGCTGACTCGCCTGAATGGATTAACCAGGAGAATAGTTAGCTTATTCGTTCGCCGGGGCGCAGCAGCACTTTCTGCACCCTGGTCGGCACGGATTGCCAGATAAAACCAATAACAAAGGAATGTTTCCCATGCAGGATTCGGAAGTCGCGTACCTGAGTTTCGACCAGGACCAGGCCCGTACGCTGGCAGCTGCCAGCCAGCACCTCGCCGAACTCGGCGGCCCTCAGGCCCGCGGAGTCGCCAACCAGGCGCGCCAGTGGGCACAACGCCTGCACC
The DNA here is from genome assembly GCF_024748965.1 of Pseudomonas sp. B21-032. Classification (NCBI taxonomy): domain Bacteria; kingdom Pseudomonadati; phylum Pseudomonadota; class Gammaproteobacteria; order Pseudomonadales; family Pseudomonadaceae; genus Pseudomonas; species Pseudomonas sp. B21-032. The sequence continues at coordinate 5,287,245 of NZ_CP087180.1, forward strand.
CTACCCTCGACGCCAGCCAGAAGGCCGTGTTGCAACGCTTTGCCGATGGCCAGTTGTCGGCCCTGATGTGCTCGCAGATGGCCTGCCCCGGCAGCGATCCGCTGCCCGAGCATCTGCCTGAGCTGGCCACCCTGGCTCAGAGCGAGCGCTGCCTGTACCTGGCCTCGCGCAACCAGTTGCTGCTGGAGCTGGTGAACTACCGGGCCTTTGCCTTCGATATCGACAACGAAGGCCAGATCATGCGGCTGGTCGGCAACTTCAAAGGCGGCGGCAGCGTGCCCCGCCCCGACGAGCACCAGCACACCGAAGTCGAACTCAGCTCTCACGCCGGGTTGCACCTGGGCCCGCATACCGAAGCGCCCTACAACTGTTCGGTTGCCGCCAGCGAGGGCCGCTCACCTGCGCCGTCAGCGCTGATCCTTTCCGCGCGCTGGAACCCGGCGGGCGAACCGACCCGGATCATCCCGCTGCGCGCCATCATCGAGCAACTGGGCAGCCTGCATGCGCTGGCGTTGACCTCGGCCTCCTTCGACTTCACCCGCAGCGAGTGCTTTGTCGCCGGTCAAGGCGAGGCCGGCCAGGCCACGTCGATGCTGCAGTTCGATCCCGACGGCGGTTTCAGCCTGCGCTACAACTCGTATCGTTTCTCGTTGAACGATCACGCCAGCGACGCCGCAGCCCGTGCCTTCGACGCCTTCCAGGCGCTGGTCCGGGACGCCCAGCCCTTGCCGTTCGTGCTCCAACCCGATAGCGCCTTGCTGATCAATAACTGCCGCGCCCTGCATGGGCGCGACATTCTCCAGGACAACCGGCGCCTGCTGGTGCGCCTGTTCGGCTACTCGCGCTTTGCGCGCCCGGTAGTCCTCAACGATGACCCGCTGCTGGTGCGTGGCTGAACAAGGGAACCCCCCGATGATGGAAATTGATATCACCCTGTTGCTGACCCTGGCGTCGGTAGCGCTGATGGCCGGCTTTTTCGACGCCATCGCCGGCGGCGGCGGGCTGATCACCCTGCCGGTGCTGTTCGTTGCCGGCATCGACCCGCTGGCAGCGATCGCCACCAACAAGTTCCAGGCCGCCTCGGCGACGGTCTCGGCCACCTTCGCCTTTGCCCGCAAGGGCATGATCGACTGGAAGCGCGGCCTGCCCATGGCGGCCATGGCTTTTGCCGGTGGCGCCCTCGGGGCGCTGTCGGTGAGCCTGGTGCCCAAGAGTTTCCTCCAGGCCTGCGTACCGGTGCTGCTGATCCTGGTGGCCGCCTACTTTGCCTTCAGCCCCAAGCCGGACGAGCAGCAGCGCAAGGCGAGGATCTCGATCAGCCTGTTCTGCCTGGCGGTGGCGCCAGTGATCGGCTTCTACGACGGGGTGTTCGGCCCCGGCGTTGGCTCGTTCTACATGGTGGCGTGCGTGGTTCTGCTCGGCCAGCCGATGCTGCGCGCAGTGTGCAACAGCAAACTGCTCAACGCCGCCTGCAACCTCGGGGCGCTGTCGGTGTTTTCCCTGAGCGGCGCGATCGTCTGGCCGCTGGCCCTGGCGATGGCTTGCGCGGCCTTCGTCGGCGCGCAACTGGGGGCTCGCTGCGCGGTGCATTTCGGTCCTAAACTGATCAAGCCGCTGCTGGTCTGCGTGTGCTGCATCATGGCCCTCAAGCTGCTGCTCAGCGCCGGCAACCCCCTTGGCGAATGGCTGCAACATCAGTTTCTATAGGCGGTGTCCATGCACCTGGAAGCAATTTCGACTCAACGCTCCACCTGGCAGTACGACGAACCCGCGCCGGCTACCGAGCGCTTCATCAGCGAAACCTTCGACGGTTTCCAGCAACAGGCGCGGCTGCTTATACCTGACCAGGAGCGCGCTGCGCCGATGTTCGTGATCGGTGGCGCGCGCTCGGACTTCACCCGCCTCAACCCGCTGCTGTATCGCCTGCAGCAGCAGGGGATCGGCTCACTGACCGGCAACCTCTCCGGCCACAGCCTGGCCGCCGAGCCCGGCGCGCCGCAGCCGTCGCTGACCACCAACCTGGAAGAAGCGCAGCGCTTTCACCGGCATATCGCCGAGCGCTGCCAGACCCTGCTCGGCCACAGCCTGGGCGGCGCCATCGCGCTGAAACTGGCAGCGCAAACGCCGGCCATCGACAAACTGGTGCTGATCTGCCCGGCGGTTTACCCGGACGCCGCCCACCAGGCGCCGTTCGGCCCGGCCTTCAGCGCAGCGATCCGCCAGCCCTACGGCTTTCTTGACTGCGACAGCTACGAGTTTCTGCGCACGTTTGCGGGCCGGGTACTGCTGGTGATCGGCGAATTCGACGGGCTCAACTCCAAAGCCTACGGGCAAGCCGAAGGCACCTCGGCCGGCACCTTGTGGCTGGCCGGCGCCCAGCGCTATAGCCCGATCCCTGAAGAAGTCACCCAGGCCCTGCTGCGCGCCGTGCCGGCACCGCACCTGGAATGCCTGCTGCTGACCGACTGCGATCACGGCATTGCCGCACACCTGCGCGACAAGCCGGCGGTGGCCGATCAGGTGGCGCAGGTGGTGGCCGAGTTCATTCTCGGCTAAGCGGGTTATTCAATCTCGAACAGGCCGTTGCGGATCGGCCCGGCGCTCAGGCGTTCGCGCACGTCATCGTCAATCCGTGGATCGTCCGGGCGGTACAGCTTGACCTGGCGGTAAGCGCTGATGCGGTTGATCTCGGTGCCGAGGAACTCCCACACCACCCGGGTGCAGGCCGGGGTACGCCGGTCACCACTGGAAACCCCGGTCTTGAGACCGTTGAGGCGGGTGATGCGGCTCTTGAAGCTGGGAATGAGGATGGTCTGGCTCATCTCGTTGACCGTCAGCGACTCGTAATCGAGCAGAAACAGGCGGTCCTGCAACTGGAACGCCGCGCCCAGGTAACGGCAGCGCACCCAGTCTTCGGCCTGCACATCGGTACTGCTGGAGCGCTCCTGACGCTCCTGGCGCTCGAACAGAAAACTGCCGCGCTCTTCGCGCAGGTGCACCAGCGACAGCAGGATGGAGCCGGGTACCGACATGCAGTTGGAGTATTCGAAGTAGTAACCGCAATAGCGCGACAGGTTGCCGGCGTGTTCGCGCAACGGCCGCAGCAGCTCGGCCAGCGGATCGTTGTGGCTGAGCGCCTGGTTGGCGGTACTGCGCGCACCAATCAGGCGCGCGAACTGCTCCGGCGGCAAACCCAGTTCGTAATCCTCGACACCGAAGAAATCGCCGATGCGCTTGAGGTTGTACGCCGTCGGCTGGCTTTGCCCGCTCAGGTACTTGTTGAACTGCGCGCGGTTGATCGACAGCTGCCGGCAAACTTCCGAGATAGAGCGGTAGTGGCTGCAGGCGAGCTTGAGATTGGCGCCGAGATGTTCGCTCATGTGAGCCGTTCCAGGTGATGCGATAGACGCCAGTTTAGCATCAAGTCGCATCAACTGAGAGCAACCCGCGAAATTGTAACCAGTCTTGTCATGACCAACCATGCGCCCCACGGATACGGCGCATCGACGCCGACCTGTCGTCTTTCATGCGAAGAATAAGAATCGAGGTCATTTCATGCTCGAAGCGCTCAACGATTTCCTCTCGGGGAAACTCCTCATCGTGCTTATCGTCGGACTCGGCAGCTACTTCACCCTGCGCTCCCGTTTCGTCCAGTTCCGCCATTTCGGCCACATGTTCAGCGTCTTCAAGGAATCCCTGCGCGGCCAGGCAGGCCAACTGAGCTCGTTCCAGGCGCTGATGCTGAGCCTGGCCGGCCGCGTCGGTGCCGGTAACATCGCCGGTGTCGGCATCGCCGTGACCCTCGGCGGCCCGGGCGCGGTGTTCTGGATGTGGGTGACCGCGCTGGTGGGCATGTCCAGCAGCTTCTTCGAGTGCACCCTGGCCCAGGTCTACAAACGTAGCGACGGCGACGGCCTGTACCGTGGCGGCCCGGCCTACTACATCCAGCACGGCCTGAAGCTGCGCTGGATGGCGATGGTGTTCGCGATTCTGCTGCTGGTGACCTACGGCTTTACCTTCAATGGCCTGCAGTCCTACACCGTGACCCACTCGCTGCAGAACGCCTTCGGCTTCGAGCCGAAATACACCGGTATCGCCCTCGCCGCCCTGCTCGGCCTGGTGTTCATCGGCGGTATCAAGCGTATCGCCTCGGTGTCCGACCTGCTGGTCCCGGTCAAGACCCTGGCCTACATCGGCGTGACCCTGTACGTGATTTTCACCCAGATCGAACACGTGCCGGCCATGCTCGAAACCATCGTCAAGAGCGCTTTCGGCCTTGATCCGGCCTTTGCCGGCCTGCTCGGCAGCGCTATCGTCATGGGCGTCAAACGTGGCGTGTTCGCCAACGAAGCCGGCCTTGGCAGTGCGCCGAACGTCGCCGCCGTAGCCGCGGTGAAACACCCGGCCGCCCAAGGTGTGGTCCAGGCGTTCAGCGTGTTCCTCGACACCTTCGTGATCTGCACCTGCACCGCACTGCTGATCCTGCTGTCGGGCTTCTACACCCCAGGCTTTGAAGGTGACGGCATTGCCCTGACCCAGAACTCCTTGGCTGCGGTAGTCGGTGACTGGGGACGGATTTTTGTCAGCGTCGCGCTGTCGCTGTTCGTCTTCACCTGCATCCTCTACAACTACTACCTGGGCGAAACCAGCCTGCAGTTCTTCACCCGCAACCGCCTGGTGCTGTTGGGCTACCGCGGCCTGGTACTGCTGCTGATTCTTTGGGGTTCGGTGCAAAACCTGTCGACCGTGTTCGCTTTCGCCGACATCACCATGACCTGCCTGGCGTTCGTCAACCTGGTGGCCCTGGCGTTGCTGTTCAAGGTCGGCCTGCGGGTGATGCGCGACTACGACGAACAGCGCCGCGCCGGTATCGCCCAGCCAGTGTTCGATGCGTCGAAGTTTTCCGACCTGGACCTGGACCCGGCCGCCTGGCCAGTGAATCCGCAGGTCGAGACCCGGACCGACGTCAACGTCGCCAACGCACAGACGCAGAGCTGACATGCGCGCCGTCAACAACCTTCTGGTGCTGTACACCGGCGGCACCATCGGCATGCTGCAAACCCCGCAGGGCCTGGCGCCTGCCGGTGGCTTTGAAGCGCGTATGCGCGAGCACCTGGAGCAAATGGCCGATGCACCGCTACTGAGTTGGCGGCTGCGCGAACTACGGCCATTGATCGACAGCGCCAACATGCAGCAAAGCAACTGGCTGGCGATGCGCGAGGCGATTGTCGAAGCGGTGGAGCGCGATGGCCACGACGGCATCCTGCTGCTGCACGGCACCGACACCCTGGCCTACACCGCAGCGGCGCTGTCGTTTTTGCTGCTCGGCCTGCCAGTACCGGTACTGCTGACCGGCTCGATGTTGCCGGCCGGCACCGCCGACAGCGACGCCTGGGACAACCTTTGCGGCGCCCTGCGGGTGATGGCATCCGGTATCGACAATGGCGTGCAGCTGTATTTCCACGGCCAGCTGCTGCACGGCGCGCGCACGTCGAAGCTGCGCAGCGAAGCCTTCGATGCCTTCGCCGCGCTGCCGCGTGAGCGCGATGGACAACGCGCCGAGTCGCTCCCGGCCTGCCTGGATTACCGCCAGCCACGCCAACCGGTAAACCTGATGGTGCTGCCGGTGTTCCCCGGGCTGCAGGTCGGCCATCTGCGCGGCCTGCTCTCTAGCGGCGTGCAGGGCTTGCTGCTGGAGTGCTACGGCAGCGGCACCGGGCCATCGGACGATCAGGACCTGCTCGATGCGCTGCACGACGCCCGCCAAGGCGGGGTGTTGATTGCGGCCATCAGCCAGTGTCCGGAAGGCGCGGTGCACTTCGACACCTATGCGGCCGGCAGCCGCCTGCGCGATACCGGCCTGGTCAGCGCCGGCGGCATGACCCGCGAAGCGGCGCTGGGCAAGATGTTCGCCTTGCTCGGTGCCGGGCTCGATGTGCAAGCGGCGGAACACTGGTTCGCCCAGGACCTGTGCGGCGAGCGCGCCCAGTAGAAATGGCGGAAGGCAGCGGGAGTCGAACCTGCCCGGGAACGGCTGCCGTCCCCAACCGGGTTTGAAGCCCGGCCGCGCCACCGGGCGCGATTGCCTTCCTTGAACGGGTTACTGCCCCGGCGCCTGGGCCAGGGCATTGTCGGCGCGAACCTGGCGTCGGTCACCGACACGCCGGGTCAGGCCGATGCGGTCAAAATACTCGAGTATCTGCACGCTGCGTTTGCGCCCGATCCCCAGCACATCGCGAAACGCCGCCACCTGCACCACCGGATCGTCGCTGGCCAGCTGCAAGAGCATAGCCGCCATTTGCCGGATCGTGGCCTCAGGATAGAACAGATCGCGCACCACCTGGTGCACCTGGCCCAAACGCCCAAGCTTGCGCAGCAACAGGCGCACCTCGGCTTCATCGACTTGTAGTGACCTGGCCAGGTCGCGTACCCAGGGCGGGTCGAACAGCCCCTCGACCAGCAATGGCTGCACCTGGCTCCACAGCTGCGAGTCAGCATCGCTCAAGCGTATCTGGTGCTCGGGCAGGTGCAGCCAGGGCCCGCTGCTGACCAACCTGCCGCTGGCGAGCAGTTCATCCACCAGGCTGATGAAGGCCGGGCGCTCCAGGGTCAGGGCAACAAAGCGGCGCAAGCGATCACGATCCGGGCCGAGCTGGTCCGGCTCCTGTTCATGAAACCGCGCCAGCCCCTCCAGCAAAGCCGTTTGCAGAGTTTGCCAATGCTCATCGGTGAACAGCAGCGGGCCTTGGCGAGTGGCGATTACCTGGACATTGGCCGGCAGTTGCCAGCGGCTGCGCAGGCGATTGAACTGGCGCTCCAGGCGTTGCGGGTCGAGGCCCAGGTCATCACTGGCCAGCAGCGCCGGCAAGGCCTGCTCAAGGCTGTCGGCGCCAGCCAGGGCCTGCAACTGGGCAATGCGCGCCTCGCTGCGGCGCTGGCGCGCAGGTGCAAAGGGATCGAGCACCCGGCCGCCACCGAGGGTACGTTGCGCACGCTGGTCACGCAGCACCAGGCGATCACCGTGCACCGCCTGTACCGGTGCATTGGTGAGCAGTTGGGCGAACATGCGCTTGCCCGGTAGCACATGCTCGCCCTGCAACAACGCTACCCGGGCGGTGACATCCTGGGTGCCCAGGTGCACATGCACCGGGCTGAAGTGCTCGAAGGCGCGCAGTTCGCTGGCCAGCAGTTGCAGCTCGATGTCCACGCGCTGGGTCGGCGCATGCAGCCACTCGGCAAGCAGCCAGTCACCGCGGTGAATCTGCTCAAGGGCCAGGCGCTCGGCACTGATGTTCAAGGCCACCCGCTGCCCGGCTCGGGCCTCGGCGGCGGCCTGGTTCTGCGCATGCAGGCCACGCACCCGCACCGGCTTGCCGGCTTTGCCGAGCAGCAAGCTGTCACCCAGTTGCACACGCCCGTCCAGCGCCGTGCCGGTGACCACGATGCCGGCACCGGCAACCGCAAAAGCGCGGTCAATGGCCAGGCGAAAACCGCCCTGGCTGCTGCGCTGGCTAACCTCAGCCTGAGCCGCCAGCAAGGCCTGGCGCAGCGCCTCGATGCCCTCGCCAGTGACGCTGGAAACTGCAAACTGCAATGCCCCCGCATACGGCCCGACAGCCAGCAGCACGCTGACCTGGGCTTGCACTTCCTGCAGCCGCTGCGGCTCGACCCGGTCGCATTTGCTGATCACCACCAAGGCCTGGGGAATGCCCAGCAGCTCGACAATCGCCAGGTGCTCGCGGGTCTGCGGCATCACCCCGTCATCGGCGGCCACGACCAGCAGCACCAGGTCGATGCCCTGGGCGCCAGCGAGCATGTTGTGGATAAACCGCTCGTGACCGGGCACGTCGATAAAGCCGGTTAGAGCTGCGCCAGGGCTGAGGGCGGCATAACGATAACCGAGGTCGATGGTCATGCCGCGCTCGCGCTCTTCCCGGCGCTGGTCGCCCGCCTGGCCGGTCAGGGCCTCGAGCAAAGCGGTCTTGCCGTGGTCGATATGCCCGGCGGTACCGATAATCACGCCTGCACCTGCGCCAGTTGCGCCAGCCACGCGGTTTCGTCATCGAGCTGGCGCAGGTCCAGCCACAGGGCATCGTCATCGATGCGCCCGAGCACTGGAATCGGCAAGGCCCGCAGCGCGCGTTCCAGGCCATGCAAGGCGCGACCGCGCAGGCGCTTGGACACCTGCGGGCGCACGCACAAGGCCGCACTGGGCAGGCGCGCCACCGGCTGGCTGCCGCTGCCGATCATGCCCAGTGCGGGCTCTGCGCTGACCGTCCACTGTTCGCCCAGCTGTTGCGCCAACGCTGGCTGCAAGCGCTCGGCCTGCTGGAGAATCTCGGCCTGCGGCCGGGTCAGCAGGCGCAGGCTGGGCAGGCGCTCGGCCAGTTGATCAGGATTACGGTACAAGCCCAGCACCGCCTCAAGCGCTGCGAGGGTGAGCTTGTCGACCCGCAAGGCGCGCTTGAGCGGGTTCTTTTTGATCCGCGCGATCAAATCCTTGCGCCCGACAATGATGCCAGCCTGGGGCCCGCCCAACAGCTTGTCGCCGCTGAAGGTGACAAGATCGGCGCCATCGGCCAGGGCCTGGCGCACAGTCGGCTCGGCCGGCAGGCCCCAGCGGCTCAAGTCGAGCAGGCTGCCGCTGCCGAGGTCTTCGAGCAGGGGCAGTTCATGGTGATGAGCCAAGCGCGCCAGTTCTGCGGTCGGCACCTGGGTGGTGAAGCCCTGAATGCTGTAATTGCTGCAATGCACGCGCATCAACAGGCCGCTGCGCGGGCCGATGGCCGCCTCGTAATCGCGGGCATGGGTGCGATTGGTGGTGCCCACCTCATGCAGCTTGACCCCAGCGCGGGCCATGATGTCGGGAATGCGAAAAGCGCCACCGATCTCGATCAACTCACCGCGCGAGATGATCCCCTCTTTGCGCGCACCGAGGCTATTGAGCGCCAGCAGCACGGCAGCGGCGTTGTTGTTGACCACGGTGACGGCTTCGGCGCCGGTGAGCTCGCGGATCAAGCCTTCAATCAGGTCATCGCGATCGCCGCGCTTGCCGCTGGCCAGGTCGAACTCGAGGTTGAGCGGATAGCGGGCCGCCAGTTGCACGGCGTCGATGGCTTCCTCGGGCAGCAAGGCCCGGCCCAGGTTGGTGTGCAGCACCGTGCCGGTGAGATTGAAGACCCGCCGCACCTGGCTGCGGTGGCGAACCACCAGGCGCTCGCCGGCGCGGCCGAGCAGCACCGGCGCGGCCAGTTCAGCGGCGTCCAGTTGGCCGAGCCGGGCGTCCTCGCGCAGGTCGTCGAGCAACTGACGCAAGGTCGCCAGCAGCGCGTCGCGGCCATAGCGCTCGGTCAGCGGCTGGCTGGCGGGGTGACGCAACAGAGTGTCGATGGAGGGCAGGCGGATCGGGAGCTTGGCGAGGTTGGACGGCATGCAGACGGTTCTCAACTTCAGTGGGCGCTGGCCATGGGCAAAACCTCAGTGTAGACCCGATCTCACTCCCCTCCCGGTGCCAGCAAAAGGTTCGGCGCCAGGCGCTGGAAGCCTTCCTGATCCAGGCGCAGGTCCAGCGCCAGGCAGGCAAGGTCGGCCGACAGCGCTTCGGCATCGGCGTCGTTTTCCAGGTAGATATGCTTTAGGTAGGTGTTGCAGCCCGGACAGCATTCGGCCTGCAGCGGCGCCTTGGCGCTGGCGTAGCGGTCATCCTCGAAGCTGAAGTACTTGAGGCCCTTGCTCTGTTCGCAATACACGCATTTGACCCGCACCACATGCCATTCGCAGGCACACAGCGAACACACCAGGTAACGTAGGCCGTTGTACTTGCCGCGATGGCGGATGACCCCGGCCATGGCCGGCGAGCCACAGGCCGGGCATTGGCAGAGGCTGTCCGCCGCTTTCAGTTCGACCCCCTGCAGGCTCAGCAGCCAATGGCTCCAGGCCGCCTGCAACGCCGCGCCCAGGAACGGCACCAGCGCCGCCGGCACCAGGCTGTACGAACCTGTGAGCAAGGCGATGGCCCACAGCTTGCGCTGTTCATCGGCGGCGCATTGCAGCACAGACACGGCATCGGCCACGGCGCCACTCGAAGCCGGATAGCGCTGCAACAACGCCTGTAGATAAGCCAGCCAGTGCCCGTCGCGCACCAGGCTGTCGGCAGCCAGCGGCGGCAAGCCATGCTCGACACACAGGCGCTGGCGTTCGCTGTCGCTGGGAGCTGCGGCAGGCGGCTGGTCGAGCAGGCTCTGTTGCACATGGCAGAGGCCGGCCAGCAGACGCAGGTAATCCGCCAGCGGGTTGCCGTCGGCCAGTTGCTCCAGGCGCTGCGCGCGCAGGGCGAACAGGTTCTTCGGCGGCAGGTAGAGAAACGGCGGCGTGCTGGCCGCCGCTTCGATCTGCCCGGGTTCCAGAAGAGTACTCAAGCGCTCATCCTTTTTTATTGATCGGCGGTGGCGGCTGTTTGTCGCCGGTCACTTCCCGATACCACAGCTCATGGTGTTTTTTCGCCCAGGCGCGGCTGACCCAGCCATGCAGCATGGCGCTGACCGAACCCTTGATCCAGATCCCGGCGTAAATATGGACGATGATGCTCAGCACCAGCACGAACGCCGCCAGGGCGTGCGCCAGGGTCGCCAGACGAATCGAACCGATGCCGAAATAACTGCTGAAGTAGGCCCGCCAGATCACCACGCCGCTGATCAACAGCACCAGCATGCACAGCAGCAAGGTCCAGAACAGCAGCTTCTGCCCGGGGTTGTACTTGCCGATTGGCGGTACGCCCTCCTCTTCGTTGCGCATCACCCGGTCGATGCGTTTGAGCCACAGGCGGTCGTTGGCGATGAAGTAGTTCGCCCGCCAGAAACGCAGCACCAGGCCAACAAAAAACACGAACATCAACACGCCCATGAACGGATGCAAAATCCGTGTCCACGGCCCGCCGCCGAACAGATGGCTGAGCCAGAACAGTGCCGGGTGAAACAGTGCCAGCCCCGACAACCCGGCCATGATGAACAGGATCGCCACCAGCCAGTGATTGGTCCGTTCGTTGGCGTTGTAGCGCAGGATAGGTTTGTCGTTCATGGTCGTTCCTCCCCTTGCCCGCCCGGCCGGTTCGGGTCATAGACATGCACCGCCGGGTCGACCACCTGCACACTGGTATCCGCAGGGCTCGGGTGCTCGTCCTCTTCGACCCGCTGCGGGCCGACGCGCACATAGTGGAAGAACCCGGCGAGCACCGCCGCGCCCATGGCCAGCAGCGCCAGCGGCTTGGTCACGCCTTTCCACAGGCCTACCAGCGGGCTGATGATCGGCTGGTCCGGCAGGCCCGCGTACAAACGCGGGGTATCGGCATGGTGCAGCACGTACATCACGTGGGTACCGCCGACACCATCGGGATCGTACAGGCCGGCGTTGTCGAAACCCCGCGACTTGAGGTCGACGATGCGCTCGGCGGCGTGCTCCTTCATGTCCTGCTTGCTGCCGAAGACAATGGCGCCGGTCGGACAGGTTTTCACACAGGCCGGCTCCAGCCCCACCGACACCCGGTCGGAACACAGGGTGCACTTGTAGGCCTTGTGGTCCTTCTGCGAGATTCGCGGGATGTTGAACGGGCAGCCGGTGATGCAGTAGCCGCAGCCAATGCAGTGGTCCTGGTTGAAATCGACGATGCCGTTGGCATGCTTGATGATTGCCCCCGGGCTCGGACAGGCCTTCAGGCAACCGGGATCGGCGCAGTGCATGCAACCGTCCTTGCGGATCAGCCACTCCAGGTTGCCGTCGCCGGTTTCGTGCTCGGTAAAGCGCATCAGCGTCCAGGTTTCGGCGCTCAGGTCCTGGGGGTTGTCGTAGGTGCCATGGTTGTGACCGACCTCGTCTCGCAGCTCGTTCCACTCCGAACAGGCCACCTGGCAGGCCTTGCAACCGATGCACTTGGTGGTGTCGATCAGCTTGGCCACCTCCTCCAGCTGGCGGATCGACGAGGGCGGCGTGGTGGTGGCCGAACGGGCGATGATGTCTTGGCTAGCCATCAGATTTTCTCCACGTTGACCAGGAACGACTTGGATTCCGGCGTCTGCGTATTACCATCACCGAGGAACGGCACCAGGGTGTTGGTCAGGTAGCCGTGGCGGGTACTGCCGGTGAAGCCCCAGTGCAGCGGGATGCCGATCTGGTGCACGGTCTGGTTGTTGACCTGCAACGGCCGGATGCGCTTGGTGACCACCGCTACCGCTTCGATATGCCCGCGTTTGCAGGTGACCCGCACGCGGTCGCCGGCGACGATGCCCTTCTCTTGCGCCAGCACTTCGCCGATCTCGACAAACTGCTCGGGCTGGGCAATGGCGTTGAGCTTGCAGTGCTTGCTCCAGAAGTGGAAATGCTCGGTCAGCCGGTAACTGGTCGCCGCGTAAGGGAAATCCTTGGCCTGGCCAAGGGTGTCCCACACCGAATCGAAGATGCGCCCGGCCGGGTTGCTGGTCGCCTGCTTGTTGTTCGGGTGCAGCGGGTTGATGCCGATCGGCGTCTCGAAAGGCTCGTAATGCTCGGGGAACGGGCCTTCGTTCATCTTGTCGACGGCAAAGAAGCGCGCCACCCCTTCAGGGTTCATGATGAACGGGTTCATGCCGGCCTCTGGCGGCACGTCTGCCTTGTAGTCCGGGGTATCGGTGCCGCCCCAGGCTTTGCCGTTCCACCACACCAGGCGCTTGTTCGGGTCCCACGGCTTGCCTTGCGGGTCGGCCGAGGCGCGGTTGTAGAGGATCCGCCGGTTGGCCGGCCAGGCCCAGGCCCAGCCGAGGTTCTGCTTCATGCCGAATGGGTCGCTGTCGTCGCGCCGGGCCATCTGGTTACCCTGCTCGGTCCAGCTGCCGCAGAAGATCCAGCAGCCAGAAGCAGTACTGCCGTCATCCTTGAGCTGGGCAAAACCGGACAACTGCTGGCCGGCCTTGAGGGTAGCGCCAGTGACATCAGTGAGGTCGCTGACGGCGTTGCCGTTGAGCTCCCTGGCCAGTTCTTCGGGCGACGGTTCATCGGCTACCTTGTAGGGCCAGCTGAGGTTCAACAGCGGCTCGGCAAAGGCGCCGCCTTCGGTCTGGTAGCGTTTGCGCAGGCGCAGGAACAGCTCACTCATGATGCGCACGTCGGTGCGGGTTTCCCCCGGGCCGTCGGCGCCCTTCCAGTGCCATTGCAACCAGCGGCTGCTGTTGACCAGCGAGCCGTCCTCTTCGGCAAAGCAGGTGGTGGGCAGGCGGATGACTTCGGTCTGGATAGCCTCGCTCTGCACGTCGTTATAGGGCCCGACGTTGCGCCAGAACTCCGAGGTCTCGGTGGCCAGCGGGTCCATCACCACCAGCCACTTGAGCTTGCTCAGGGCCGCAGTCACGCGGTTTTTGTCCGGCAACGCGGCAATCGGGTTGAAGCCCTGGCACATGTAGCCGTTGACCTTGCCCTGGCCCATCAGGTCGAACATCTTCAGCACGTCGTAACCGGGAATATCCAGCTTCGGCAGCCAGTCGTAGCCCCAATGGTTCTCGGCGCTGGCATTGGCGCCATACCAGGCCTTCATCAGGCTGACGTGGAACTTGCCGTAGTTCTGCCAGTACGACAGCTGCCCCGGCCGCAACGGTTTGAGCGCCCGCTTGGCGATGTAGGCGTCGTAGTCCTGCTCGGCATCGCCCGGCAGGGTCAGGTAGCCCGGCAAGGAGTTCGACAGCAGGCCGAGGTCGGTCAGGCCCTGGATGTTGGAATGCCCGCGCAGGGCATTGACGCCGCCACCGGGCATGCCGACGTTACCCAGCAGCAGTTGCACCATCGCCGCACTGCGAATGATCTGCGCACCGATCGAGTGCTGGGTCCAGCCCAGGGCATAGAGGATCGTCATCGTCTTGCCCGGTTGCGAGCAGGTGGCGATCTCTTCCCAGATCTTCAGCATGCGGTCTTGCGGCATGCCGCAGGTCATGCTCGCCAGTTCCGCGGTGTAGCGGCTGTAGTGCAGCTTCATCAGCTGGTAGACGCAGCGCGGGTCCTGCAGGGTCGGGTCGACCTTGGCAAAGCCGTCCTCGCCCAGCTCGTAACCCCAGCCGGACTTGTCGGTGTAGCTGCGCTTGGCCGCGTCATAGCCACTGAACAGGCCATCCTCGAAGCCAAAGCCGGCTTTGACGATAAACGACACGTCGGTGTAGTTGCGCACGTACTCGTGCTGGATCTTGTCGTTACTCAGCAGGTAATTGATCAGGCCGCCCATGAAGGCGATATCGCTACCGGTGCGAATCGGCGCGTAGTAATCGGCCACTGACGCGGTACGGGTAAACCGCGGGTCGACCACGATCAGCCGGGCCTTGTTATGGGCCTTGGCTTCGGTCACCCATTTGAAGCCGCATGGGTGCGCTTCTGCTGCGTTGCCGCCCATCACCAGGATCAGATTCGCGTTGGCGATATCGGTCCAGTGGTTGGTCATGGCACCACGGCCGTACGTCGGGGCAAGACTTGCCACCGTCGGGCCATGTCAGACACGCGCTTGGTTATCGAACCCCAGCATGCCCAGGCTGCGAATGACCTTGTGGGTCAGGTAACCGGCTTCGCTGGACGCCGCCGATGCCGCCAGAAAACCCGTGGTCAGCCAACGGTTGACCGTCTGCCCCTGGGCGTTCTTCTCGATGAAGTTGGCGTCGCGGTCGGTCTTGACCAGATCGGCGATACGGTCCAGCGCCTCATCCCAGGACACCCGCGTCCACTCGCTGCTGCCGGGCTTGCGCACTTGCGGGTACTGCAGGCGGCTGGGGCTGTGGATAAAGTCGAGCAGGCCGGCGCCTTTCGGGCACAGCGTACCGCGGTTCACCGGATGGTCGGCGTCGCCTTCGATATGGATGATGTTCTGCGCAACGTTCTTGCCGCCGTCCCCCTGGCTGTACAGGATCAGGCCACAGCCGACCGAGCAATAGGGGCAGGTGTTGCGCGTTTCCTTAGTGTGCGCCAGCTTGAAGTGGCGCACCTGCTCGGCGAAGGCAGGTGTCGGGGCCATGCCCAACGCTGCCAGGCTCGAGCCTCCAAGGCCAACTGCTGCGACCTTGAAGAACTGCCGACGGTTGAGATCCATCGTGCACTCCTGATCAGGTGGTGGACGCGCGGGACGTTGCCGGCGTCTCTTGAAACGATCACGGTGGCGGCAGATTGATGGCCGCCAACTGTCACTCTAGTCAAGATTCCCGGGAGCGGGATGAAAACGGATTGTCGGTCGGCGAAAAGCAAAACGCCCGGTGCGATGCACCGGGCGTTTTGAGGGTATTGCGGTCAGCGTGGCGAATCAGAACGGAATATCGTCATCGAAGCTGTCGAAGTCCGGAGCCGGCTGCGGTGCGGCCTGCTGAGGCGCCGGGCGCTGTTGCGGCGCGGACTGCTGTGGACGCGGAGCCTGTTGGCGTGGCGCCTGGTTGAAATTGTTGCCGCCTTGCGGGGCGCCGTCCTGGTTCTGCGGGCGGCCGCCGAGCAGCTGCATGGTGCCCTGCATGTCGACAACGATTTCGGTGGTGTAACGCTTGATGCCGTCCTTTTCCCACTCGCGGGTCTGCAGCTTGCCTTCGATGTAGACTTGCGAGCCTTTGCGCAGGTATTCACCGGCGATTTCGGCAACTTTGCCGAACATCGATACGCGGTGCCATTCGGTGCGCTCGACCTTCTGGCCGGTCTGCTTGTCGGTCCACTGCTCGCTGGTGGCCAGGCTCAGGTTGGTCACGGCGTTACCGTTGGGCAGGTAGCGGACTTCGGGATCCTGGCCGCAGGTACCGACCAGAATGACTTTGTTAACCCCACGGGCCATAACGTTCTCCTAGGCTTCGCACGCGGAGGAAGCCGGGTTTACCAGGCGTTCCAGGGTCGTGCGATCCAAAATTTGTGTATCAAGTTTGATATAGATGGCGGCTTCATCGGCCACCACCACTGCGTCGGTCACACCCGGGACGGCCATCAGCCGCTCGGTCAGCCCCGCTTCCCGTACCGCCTCGGCCGATAACGGCATGCGCAGGCTGGTCACGTACGGCGGTTCACGCATGCTCAGCGCCACGAGCCACCACAGGGCACACAACGCTGCGCAGCCAAGGAACACCGTGCTCAGGCCACCGTGCTGGAACAACCAGCCACCGAGAATTCCTCCCAACGCGGCACCAAGGAACTGGCTGGTGGAATATACCCCCATGGCCGTGCCCTTGCCGCCGGCGGGCGACACCTTGCTTACCAGTGAAGGCAAGGATGCCTCCAGCAGGTTGAAGGCGGTGAAGAATATCACGGTGCCGATCACCAGTTCGTGCAAGTTGTCTGCTGACAGCCAGAAGAATAGCTCGGTGAGCATCAACACACTGACCGCGCCCAGCAGGACACGTTTCATCTTGCGCTTTTTTTCGCCGTAGATGATGAACGGGATCATTGCAAAGAATGAAATCAGCAAGGCGGTCAGGTACACCCACCAGTGCTCTTCTTTCGGCAGGCCGCCGCGCTCGACGAAAGCCAGCGGCAAAGCGATGAAACTGGCCATCAGAATGGCATGCAAGACGAAGATGCCCACGTCCAGGCGCAGCAGGTCCGGGTGACGCAGGGTCGGCATCAGCGCCTGCTTGGCGACCCCGGACTCACGATGCTGCAACGCGCCGTGGGACGGCGGCACGACAAAGGCAATGATCGCAATACCGACTACGGCCATGGCCGCGGTGGCCAGGAACAACCCCAAGAGGCCAAAGGCACGGGTGACCAGCGGGCCGACGACCATGGCCACGGCAAACGACAGGCCGATGCTCATGCCGATCATGGCCATGGCCTTGGTGCGGTGCTGTTCGCGGGTCAGGTCCGAGAGCAAGGCCATGACCGCGGCAGAAATCGCCCCGGCGCCTTGCAGGATGCGTCCGGCAATCACCCCCCAGATCGAGTCGGCCTGGGCCGCCAGCACGCTGCCCAGGGCAAAGATCACCAGGCCCAGGTAAATCACCGGGCGACGGCCGATGCGATCGGAAATCACCCCGAACGGGATCTGCAGGAAAGCCTGGGTCAGGCCGTAGGCACCAATGGCCAGGCCGATCAGTGCCGGGGTGGCACCGGCCAGGTCCATGCCATAGGTCGCCAGTACCGGCAGGACCATGAACATGCCCAGCATACGGAAGGCGAACACCAGGGCCAGGCCGCCTGCGGCGCGGGTCTCGCTGCCACTCATGCGTTCGCTGTGGGGATCGTGCATGGATAAACCTCGTGTGAACCGGCGGCGATTCTACCAGTCCCATCGCATAACGGCATATACGCGACGCTTTGCCGCGTAATGGCATGGAGCCGTATACTCAACCGTTTATGCCCGCCGAGCGAGGCCGCAGTGGACAAGATCCTGATTCGTGGGGCACGTACCCACAACCTGAAGAACATCGACCTGACCCTGCCCCGGGACAAGTTGATCGTCATCACCGGCCTGTCCGGTTCCGGCAAGTCGTCCCTGGCCTTCGATACCCTGTACGCCGAAGGCCAGCGCCGTTATGTCGAATCCCTGTCGGCGTACGCCCGGCAGTTCCTGTCGATGATGGAAAAGCCCGACGTCGATACCATCGAAGGGCTGTCGCCAGCGATCTCCATCGAGCAAAAGTCGACCTCGCACAACCCGCGTTCGACCGTCGGCACCATCACCGAAATCTACGACTACCTGCGCCTGCTCTACGCCCGCGTCGGCACCCCGCGCTGCCCGGACCACGACATCCCGCTGGAAGCGCAGACCGTCAGCCAGATGGTCGACCTGGTCCTGGCCCAGCCCGAAGGCAGCAAGCTGATGCTGCTGGCGCCGGTGATTCGCGAGCGCAAGGGTGAACACCTGGCGGTATTCGAAGAGCTGCGCGCCCAGGGCTTCGTCCGCGCGCGGGTCAACGGCAAGCTGTTCGAGCTCGATGAACTGCCCAAGCTCGACAAGCAGAAAAAGCACACCATCGAAGTAGTCGTCGACCGCTTCAAGGTGCGTGATGACCTGCAGCAGCGCCTGGCCGAGTCGTTCGAAACCGCGCTGAAACTGGCCGACGGCATCGCCCTGGTCGCTTCGATGGACGACCAACCGTTCGAAGAAATGATCTTCTCCGCCCGCTTCGCCTGCCCGATCTGCGGCCATGCGATCAGCGAGCTGGAGCCCAAGCTGTTCTCCTTCAACAACCCGGCCGGCGCCTGCCCGACTTGCGACGGCCTGGGGGTCAAGCAGTTCTTCGACATCAAGCGCCTGGTCAATAGCGAGCTGACCCTAGCTGAAGGTGCGATTCGCGGCTGGGACCGGCGCAACGTCTATTACTTCCAGATGCTCGGCTCGCTGGCCGCACATTATGACTTCAGCCTCGAGATCCCCTTCGGCGAACTACCGGCCGAGCAGCAGAAAGTCATCCTCCACGGCAGCGGCAAGCAGAACGTTGATTTCAAATACCTCAACGACCGCGGCGACATCGTCAAGCGCTCGCACCCGTTCGAAGGCATCGTGCCGAACCTGGAACGCCGCTACCGCGAGACCGAGTCGGCGACCGTGCGCGAAGAGCTGGCCAAGTTCCTCAGCACCCAGCCCTGCCCGGATTGCCGTGGCACGCGCCTGCGCCGTGAAGCGCGGCACGTGTGGGTCGGCGAGAAGACCCTGCCAGCAGTCACCTGCCTGCCGATCGGCGATGCCAGCGGTTACTTCGGTGGCCTCAAGCTGACCGGTCGCCGGGGCGAAATTGCCGACAAGATTCTCAAGGAAATCTGCGAGCGCCTGCAGTTTCTGGTCAACGTCGGTCTCGACTACCTGACCCTCGATCGCAGCGCCGATACCCTCTCCGGCGGTGAAGCCCAGCGTATCCGGCTGGCCAGCCAGATCGGCGCCGGCCTGGTCGGGGTCATGTACATCCTCGACGAGCCGTCCATCGGCCTGCACCAGCGCGACAACGACCGCTTGCTCGGCACCCTCAATCACCTGCGCGACATCGGCAACACGGTGATCGTGGTCGAGCATGACGAGGACGCCATTCGCCTGGCCGACTACGTCGTCGACATTGGCCCGGGCGCCGGCGTGCATGGCGGCCAGATCGTCGCCGAAGGCACCCCGGCCGAGGTCATGGCCCATCCCGACTCGCTGACCGGCAAGTACTTGTCTGGCCGAGTGAAGATTGCCGTACCGGCCAAGCGTACGCCGCGTAACAAGAAGCTCTCGATCAAGCTCAAGGGCGCGCGCGGCAACAACCTGCAGAACGTCGACCTGGAAATCCCGATCGGCCTGCTGACGTGCGTGACTGGCGTGTCCGGCTCCGGCAAATCGACCCTGATCAACAACACCTTGTTCCCGCTCAGCGCCACCGCCCTCAACGGTGCCAGCACCCTGGAAGCGGCGCCGCACGACAGCTGCGATGGCCTGCAGCACCTGGACAAGGTGGTCGACATCGACCAGAGCCCGATCGGCCGTACCCCCCGCTCGAACCCGGCGACCTACACCGGACTGTTCACGCCAATTCGCGAGCTGTTCTCCGGCGTGCCGGAGTCGCGCTCGCGCGGCTACGGCCCGGGTCGTTTCTCGTTCAACGTCAAGGGCGGGCGCTGCGAAGCGTGCCAGGGCGACGGCCTGATCAAGGTCGAGATGCACTTTTTGCCGGACATCTACGTGCCGTGCGATGTGTGCAAGAGCAAGCGCTACAACCGCGAAACCCTGGAGATCAAGTACAAGGGCAAGAACATCCACGAGGTCCTGGAAATGACCATCGAGGAAGCCCGCGAGTTCTTCGACGCGGTACCGGCGCTGGCGCGCAAGCTGCAGACACTGATGGATGTCGGTCTGTCCTACATCAAGCTCGGCCAGTCGGCGACCACCCTCTCCGGTGGCGAAGCGCAGCGGGTCAAGCTGTCACGGGAGCTGTCCAAGCGTGACACCGGCAAGACCCTGTACATCCTCGACGAACCGACTACCGGCCTGCACTTTGCCGATATCCAGCAGTTGCTCGATGTGCTGCACCGCCTGCGCGATCACGGCAACACCGTAGTGGTGATCGAGCACAACCTGGACGTGATCAAGACCGCCGACTGGATCGTCGACCTTGGCCCTGAGGGCGGTTCCAAGGGCGGACAGATCATCGGCTTTGGCACCCCGGAACAGGTGGCCGAGATGAAGCAGTCGTATACCGGCTACTACCTCAAGCCGCTGCTGGAACGTGACCGCGCCTGATTCTGGCCGCTCGCACATGAAAAAGCCCCGCACTGGCGGGGCTTTTTTTGTTCCGGAAAATTACATCTGCGATTGCAGGTAGTTCTCCAGACCGATCGACTTGATCAGGCCCTGCTGTTTTTCCAGCCAGTAGGTGTGATCTTCTTCGGTATCGGCCAGTTGCAGGCGCAGGATGTCGCGGCTGATGTAGTCCTTGTGCAGTTCGCACAGCTCGATGCCTTTGCACAGTGCCGCGCGTACCTTGTACTCCAGGCGCAGGTCGGCGGCGATCATGTCCGGCACGGTGGTGCCGACGTCCAGGTCATCAGGACGCATGCGCGGGGTGCCTTCGAGCATGAGGATACGACGCATCAGGGCATCGGCGTGTTGCGCCTCTTCTTCCATTTCGTGGTTGATACGCTCGTAGAGCTTGCTCAAGCCCCAGTCCTCGTACATCCGCGAGTGGATGAAATATTGGTCACGTGCCGCCAGTTCGCCCGTCAGCAACGTGTTGAGATAATCGATTACGTCCGGGTGACCTTGCATCGCCCTGCCTCTCCCTGTGTGAAAGTCATAGTTTGAACCAGGATGACCGGAAGGTCACTGAGAATTGGGCAAAAAAGTGCAAAAAAGCGGGTAAACGGTAGTGATATTCATTGAAAAACCGCCCAAATGAGGGCGGTTCTTCTTATCACTTCGACTTAGGCGAGATTTATGCCCAAAGCCTTGGCAATCCCTTCGCCATAGGCCGGATCGGCCTTGAAGAAGTGCTGCAACTGACGCTGGACCACCTCTTCAGAAACGCCGCCCATGGCGCCGGCGATGTTGCTGATCAGCAGCGCCTTCTGCTCCGGGTTCATCAGGCGGAACAGCGCACCGGCATGGCTGTAGTAGTCGGTGTCTTCGCGGTGATCGTAACGATCGGCGACACCGTTGAGCGCCAGTGGCGGCTCAGCGTACTGCGGCGCTTGCTTGGGCGCATTGGCGTAGCTGTTCGGCTCATAGTTCGGCGCCGCACCACCGTTGCTGCCAAACGCCATAGAGCCATCACGCTGGTAGCTGTTTACCGGGCTGCGTGGGGCGTTTACCGGCAGTTGCTGGTGGTTGGTACCGACGCGGTAGCGATGGGCGTCTGCGTAAGCGAACACGCGCCCCTGCAGCATGCGGTCTGGCGACAGGCCGACACCGGGCACCATGTTGCTCGGGCCAAACGCGGCTTGCTCGACTTCGGCAAAGTAGTTCAGCGGGTTGCGGTTGAGTTCCAGTTCGCCGATCTCGATGAGCGGGTAGTCCTTCTGCGACCAGGTCTTGGTCACATCAAACGGGTTCTCGTCGCGGCTGGCCGCTTCTTCTTCGCTCATGACCTGGATGCACACGGCCCATTTCGGGAAGTCACCGCGCTCGATCGCTTCGAACAGGTCGCGTTGGGCGTAATCCGGATCGGTACCGGCAAGGCGAGCAGCCTCGGCAGGTGCCAGGTTCTTGATGCCCTGTTTGGTCTTGAAGTGCCATTTGACCCAGGTGCGCTGCCCCTGAGCGTTGATCAGGCTGTAAGTATGGCTGCCAAAACCATGCATGTGCCGGTAGCCGTCCGGAATGCCGCGGTCGGAGAACAGGATAGTGACCTGGTGCAGCGCTTCAGGCGAGTGCGACCAGAAGTCCCACATCATCTGCGCGCTCTTCAGGTTGCTTTGCGGCAGGCGTTTCTGGGTGTGGATGAAGTCGGGGAATTTCAGCGGGTCACGGATGAAGAACACCGGGGTGTTGTTGCCAACGATGTCCCAGTTGCCTTCCTCGGTGTAGAACTTCAGGGCAAAACCACGCGGGTCGCGCTCGGTATCGGCCGACCCCCGCTCGCCACCGACGGTGGAGAAACGCAGGAAGGTTTCGGTCTGTTTGCCGACGTTGCTGAACAGCTTGGCGCAGCTGTACTGGGTGATATCACGGGTAACGGTGAAGGTGCCATAGGCACCCGAGCCTTTGGCGTGTACGCGGCGTTCAGGGATGTTCTCGCGGTTGAAATGCGCGAGCTTCTCGATGAGATGGAAGTCATCCAGCAACAGCGGGCCGCGTGGGCCTGCCGAACGCGAATTCTGGTTGTCGGCTACCGGGGCGCCGCTGGCGGTGGTCAGTATTTTGTTCTGGCTCATGCTCTCTCTCCCTATCGGTCTTGAACGGCCGGCTAATCGGCTTGGGAGGAGTATCGACCACAACTATGACAACAACAAATTCATTGCCTGACTCAGATCAATAGATTATTACAATACATATAGACACAAAAAACCGGGCACTAGGCCCGGTTTCTTGTTACAGACTGTTCGCCTTACTCAGCAGCTTCAACCGAGCCACCAACAGGACGATCAACCAGCTCGACGTACGCCATAGGTGCGTTATCGCCAGCGCGGAAGCCGCACTTGAGGATACGCAGGTAGCCGCCCTGACGGGTGGCATAGCGCTTGCCCAGATCGTTGAACAGCTTGCCGACGATTTCTTTCGAACGGGTACGGTCGAAAGCCAGACGACGGTTAGCAACGCTGTCTTCCTTGGCCAGGGTGATCAGCGGCTCGGCAACGCGGCGCAGTTCCTTGGCTTTTGGCAGAGTAGTTTTGATCAGCTCGTGCTCGAACAGCGACACCGCCATGTTCTGGAACATGGCCTTACGGTGAGAGCTAGTACGGCTCAGGTGACGTCCACTTTTACGATGACGCATGGGTTCATTCCTTACCAAACACTACGTTCGGTGATTACGACGATCAGGCAGTCGCCTTGTCGTCCTTCTTAAGACTTGCAGGCGGCCAGTTGTCGAGGCGCATGCCGAGGGACAGACCACGGGAGGCCAGAACGTCCTTGATTTCGGTCAAGGATTTCTTGCCCAGGTTCGGAGTCTTCAACAGTTCTACTTCGGTGCGCTGAATCAGGTCGCCGATGTAGTAAATGTTCTCCGCCTTAAGGCAGTTGGCCGAACGCACGGTCAATTCCAGATCGTCAACCGGACGAAGCAGGATCGGATCGATCTCGTCTTCCTGTTCGACTACCACTGGTTCACTGTCACCTTTGAGGTCGACGAACGCAGCCAGCTGCTGTTGCAGGATGGTTGCGGCACGACGGATGGCCTCTTCAGGATCCAGGGTACCGTTGGTTTCCAGATCAATTACCAGCTTGTCCAGGTTGGTACGCTGCTCGACACGGGCGTTTTCCACCACGTATGCGATACGGCGAACCGGGCTGAACGAAGAGTCGAGCTGCAAGCGACCAATGCTGCGGCTTTCGTCTTCATCGCTCTGACGCGAATCGGCCGGCTCATAACCACGACCACGAGCTACAGTGAGCTTCATGTTCAAGGCGCCATTCGACGCCAGGTTAGCGATTACGTGATCGGGGTTAACGATCTCGACATCATGATCCAGCTGAATATCGGCAGCGGTAACCACCCCCGAACCCTTCTTCGACAAGGTCAGCGTAACTTCGTCACGACCGTGCAGTTTGATAGCCAGGCCTTTCAGGTTCAACAGGATTTCAATGACATCTTCCTGTACACCTTCGATTGCCGAGTACTCGTGGAGTACACCGTCAATCTCGGCCTCGACTACTGCACAGCCAGGCATGGAGGACAACAGGATGCGGCGCAGCGCGTTGCCCAGGGTATGGCCAAAGCCACGCTCGAGAGGCTCGAGCGTGATTTTAGCGCGGGTTGGACTGACGACCTGCACATCGATGTGGCGGGGCGTCAGGAACTCATTTACCGAAATCTGCATGGATGCACCTATTTTCTAGCCCTTACTTGGAGTAGAGCTCGACAATCAGGCTTTCGTTGATGTCGGCGGACAGGTCGCTGCGAGCAGGAACGTTCTTGAAAACGCCCGACTTCTTGGCAGCATCCACATCTACCCACTCAACGCGGCCACGCTGGGCGCACAGTTCAAGGGCTTGAACAATGCGCAGCTGGTTCAGCGACTTCTCGCGAACCGCGACCACGTCACCCGGACGAACTTGGTAGGACGGAACGTTTACAGTCTTGCCGTTTACGCTGATCGCTTTGTGCGAAACCAGCTGACGGGATTCGGCACGAGTAGCGCCAAAGCCCATACGATAAACGACGTTATCCAGACGGCACTCGAGCAGTTGCAGCAGGTTCTCACCAGTAGCGCCCTTCTTGGAGGCCGCTTGCTTGTAGTAACCGCTGAATTGACGCTCAAGTACGCCGTAGATACGACGGACTTTTTGTTTCTCACGCAGCTGGGTGCCGTAGTCGGACTGACGACCGCGGCGCTGACCGTGGATACCTGGGGCTGCTTCGATGTTGCACTTCGATTCCAGAGCGCGAACGCCGCTCTTCAGGAACAGATCGGTGCCTTCACGACGAGACAGTTTGCATTTTGGACCAATGTAACGTGCCATTTATCTGTCTCCTGATTACACGCGGCGCTTCTTCGGCGGACGGCACCCGTTATGCGGGATTGGCGTCACGTCGGTGATGCTGGCGATCTTATAGCCACAGCCGTTCAGAGCACGAACAGCGGACTCACGACCTGGACCTGGACCCTTGACGTTGACGTCGAGGTTCTTCAGACCATATTCCAGCGCAGCTTGACCAGCACGTTCAGCAGCTACCTGAGCAGCGAACGGGGTGGACTTGCGGGAACCGCGGAAACCCGAACCGCCGGAGGTAGCCCAGGACAGAGCGTTACCTTGACGATCGGTGATGGTCACGATGGTGTTGTTAAAAGAGGCATGGATGTGGGCGATGCCATCAACCACTGTCTTTTTGACTTTTTTACGAGGACGAGCAGCAGGTTTTGCCATTTCTAAATTCCTGTCGATTCGCTGGTGCGATTACTTGCGGATCGGCTTACGCGGGCCCTTACGGGTACGCGCGTTGGTCTTGGTACGCTGACCGCGTACTGGCAGACCCCGACGATGACGCAGGCCGCGGTAGCAACCCAGGTCCATCAACCGCTTGATTTTCATGTTGATGTCACGACGCAGATCACCTTCGGTGATGTACTTCGCGACTTCAGTACGCAGCGATTCAACCTGCTCGTCGCTCAGATCCTTGATCTTTGCGGCTGGGTTGACCCCAGTCTCTGCACAGATTTTCTGTGCAGTAGTGCGACCAACACCATAGATGTAGGTCAGCGAGATAACAGTGTGCTTGTTATCTGGAATGTTGACGCCTGCAATACGGGCCATTCAGTGGGACTCCAATTGACAGCTACCTACGCCCCGGAAGCCAAGAAATAGGGCGCGAGATAATATCGCTGTAGAAACAAATAATCAACCCAGCAGCGCACTAGCTGCTGGGTTTGTAGCGCAGATCACAATCAGCCTTGGCGCTGCTTGTGACGTGGTTCCGCACTGCAAATTACTCGAACGACACCTTCGCGGCGAATAATTTTGCAGTTACGGCACAGCTTTTTCACCGATGCACGAACTTTCATCACCAACTCCTCGAACCTTAAGGGTCAATCAGCGCAGCAGACCGCTGCCACCGTAGCCTTTCAGGTTGGCTTTCTTCATCAGGGATTCGTACTGGTGCGAAACGAGGTGCGATTGTACTTGGGACATGAAGTCCATCACAACCACTACCACAATCAGCAACGAGGTCCCGCCAAGGTAGAACGGAACGTTTGCCGCGACCACCAGGAACTGGGGAAGCAGACACACGGCCGTCATATAAAGAGCACCGAACATGGTCAAGCGGGTCAGAACGCCATCAATGTAGCGCGCCGACTGCTCACCTGGACGGATGCCCGGAATAAAGGCACCGGACTTCTTCAGGTTTTCCGCTACGTCTTTCGGATTGAACATCAACGCCGTATAGAAGAAGCAGAAGAAAATAATCCCTGCACTAAACAGCAGAATATTCAACGGCTGACCAGGAGCGATCGACTGCGAGATGTCCTGCAACCAGCCCATACCTTCGGACTGACCGAACCAGGCACCCAGCGAAGCCGGGAACAGCAAGATGCTGCTCGCGAAAATGGCAGGGATTACACCCGCCATGTTCACTTTCAACGGCAGGTGGCTGGTCTGCGCAGCGAAGACCTTGCGGCCCTGCTGACGCTTGGCGTAGTGAACGGCGATACGACGCTGACCACGCTCAATGAACACCACGAAACCGATAATCGCTACTGCCAGCAAACCGATAGCGACCAGGGCGAAAATGTTGATATCGCCTGTGCGTGCAGACTCGAAAGACTGCCCGATTGCTCTCGGAAGACCGGCGACGATACCTGCGAAAATCAACATCGAGATACCGTTGCCTACACCGCGCTCGGTGATCTGCTCGCCCAGCCACATCATGAACATCGCGCCGGCCACGAACGTGGACACCGCAACGAAATGGAAGCCAAAGTCAGCAGAAAACGCCACGCCCTGACCGGCCAGGCCAATGGACATGCCAATGGCCTGGACCAGCGCCAGGATAACGGTGCCGTAGCGGGTGTACTGGCTGATCTTGCGACGGCCAGCTTCACCTTCCTTCTTCAACTGCTCCAGCTGCGGGCTGACGGCGGTCATCAGCTGCATGATGATCGATGCCGAAATGTACGGCATGATCCCCAGTGCAAAGATGCTCATCCGTTCCAGCGCGCCGCCGGAAAACATGTTGAACAAGCTAAGAATGGTCCCCTCATTCTGTCGAAACAGTTCCGCCAGCCGGTCCGGGTTGATACCTGGAACTGGGATGTGTGCGCCTATCCGGTAGACGATGATCGCCAGGAACAGAAAACGCAGACGAGCCCAGAGTTCAGACATCCCGCCTTTGCCGAGCGAAGAGAGAGCACCTTGCTTAGCCATTTATTCCTCGAACTTGCCGCCAGCTGCTTCGATAGCCGCACGCGCACCTTTGGTGGCTGCGATACCCTTGATGGTGACCGCGCGAGTAACTTCGCCGGACAGCATGATTTTCACACGCTGTACGTTTTGGTTAATCACGTTGGCATCCTTCAGGGATTGCACGGTGACAACGTCGCCTTCCACTTTGGCCAGCTCGGACAGACGCACTTCTGCGCGGTCCATGGCTTTCAGGGAAACGAAGCCGAATTTCGGCAGACGACGGTGCAGCGGCTGTTGACCGCCTTCAAAGCCTGGAGCAATGGTGCCACCGGAACGGGAGGTCTGACCTTTGTGGCCGCGGCCACCAGTCTTACCCAAACCGCTACCGATACCACGGCCCGGACGATGCTTCTCGCGACGGGAACCCGGCGCTGGACTCAGATCATTGAGTTTCATCGATTAACCCTCGACGCGCAGCATGTAGTAAGCCTTGTTGATCATCCCGCGATTCTCGGGAGTATCCAGGACTTCTACAGTGTGACCGATGCGGCGCAGACCCAGACCCTTAACACACAGTTTGTGGTTAGGGAGACGGCCGGCGGTGCTTTTGATCAGCGTTACTTTAACGGTAGCCATGATCAGCGGATCTCCTCAACGCTCTTGCCGCGCTTGGCAGCAATGGACTCAGGAGATTGCATAGCCTTCAGACCCTTGAAAGTGGCATGAACCACGTTCACTGGGTTGGTCGAGCCGTAGCACTTGGCCAGGACGTTCTGAACGCCAGCAACTTCCAGGACGGCACGCATTGCGCCACCGGCGATGATACCGGTACCTTCCGAGGCAGGCTGCATGTACACCTTCGACGCGCCATGGGCGGACTTGGTGGCGTACTGCAGAGTAGTGCCGTTCAGGTCTACCTGAATCATGTTGCGACGGGCAGCTTCCATGGCTTTCTGGATCGCAGCAGGTACTTCGCGCGATTTGCCACGGCCGAAGCCAACACGACCTTTACCATCACCCACCACGGTCAACGCGGTGAAAGTGAAGATACGGCCGCCTTTGACGGTTTTAGCAACGCGGTTAACTTGAACCAGCTTCTCGATGTAGCCTTCGTCGCGCTTTTGATCGTTATTTGCCATAACTTAGAACTCCAGCCCGCCTTCACGAGCAGCATCAGCCAGCGCTTTGACGCGGCCATGGTACTTGAAGCCGGAACGGTCAAAGGCAACTTGAGATACACCGGCGGCTTTCGCGCGCTCAGCTACCAGCTTGCCAACCTTAGTGGCCGCGTCGATGTTGCCGGTGGCACCATCACGCAGTTCTTTGTCCAAGGTCGAGGCACTGGCCAGAACCTTGCTGCCGTCGGCCGAAATGACCTGGGCGTAGATGTGCTGCGAGGAGCGGAACACGCAGAGACGCACGACTTCGAGTTCGTGCATTTTCAGGCGTGCTTTGCGAGCGCGACGCAGTCGAGTAACTTTTTTGTCGGTCATTTGCTAGGCCCTACTTCTTCTTGGCTTCTTTACGACGGACGACTTCGTCCGCGTAACGCACACCCTTGCCTTTGTACGGCTCTGGTGGACGGAAGTCGCGGATTTCAGCGGCCACCTGACCTACCAGCTGCTTGTCGATACCCTTGATCAGGATATCGGTCTGGCTTGGGGTCTCTGCGGTGATACCGGCCGGCAGTTCGTAATCCACTGGATGCGAGAAGCCGAGTGCCAGGTTCAGCACGGTGCCTTTGGCTTGTGCTTTGTAACCAACACCGACCAGCTGGAGCTTACGCTCGAAGCCTTGGCTTACGCCCTGGACCATGTTGTTCACCAGGGCGCGGGTAGTACCGGCCATAGCGCGAGTTTGTTGATCGCCATTGCGAGCAGCGAAACGCAGCTCACCAGCTTCTTCAACGATTTCAACCGACGAGTGAACGTTCAGTTCGAGAGTGCCCTTGGCACCCTTCACCGAAAGCTGTTGGCCGACGAATTTGACTTCGACACCGGCTGGCAGCTTAACGGGGTTCTTAGCGACGCGAGACATGCTTATCCCCCCTTAGAACACTGTGCAGAGAACTTCGCCGCCGACACCGGCAGCGCGCGCAGCACGATCAGTCATCACACCTTTGTTGGTGGAGACGATAGACACGCCCAGACCGCCACGTACTTTCGGCAGTTCTTCGACGGACTTGTACTGACGCAGGCCTGGACGACTTACGCGCTTGACTTCCTCGATGACCGGACGGCCTTCGAAGTATTTCAGCTCGATGGAAAGCGATGGTTTTACTTCGCTGCTGACTTGGTAGCCAGCGATGTAACCTTCATCTTTCAGAACTTTGGCTACCGCAACCTTCAGAGTCGACGAAGGCATGCTTACGACGGACTTTTCAGCCATCTGGGCATTACGGATGCGAGTTAGCATGTCCGCTAACGGGTCCTGCATACTCATGGGCTAGACGCTCCTGATACAAGAAAAATTAGCCTCTCGGCTACTACAGTCCCCTGAAATCGCCGGGCGTGAAAACCCGGGCTCAGGAGAGCCGGTCATTCTAGACAGTTCCCAGAAACGAAACAAGCCCCAGAAGGGGCTTGTTTCGTTGCAAGGTCACCGGTGGTCGGAAGATTGCTCCCCCGCCACCTGGACGCTGCCGGTACGTCTTACCAGCTGGCTTTAACCAGACCTGGAACGTCACCGCGCATTGCTGCTTCACGCAGCTTGTTACGGCCGAGGCCGAACTTGCGGTAAACGCCGTGTGGACGACCGGTGATGCGGCAACGGTTACGCAGGCGCGAGGCGCTGGCGTCACGTGGTTGCTTCTGCAGAGCTACGACAGCGGCAAAACGCTCTTCTGGAGTTGCTTCCAGGTTGACGATGGTCGCTTTCAGCTCGGCACGCTTCTTGGCGTACTTGGCAACAGTGAGCTGACGCTTCAGCTCACGGTTTTTCATGCTCTTCTTGGCCATTTTCCTACTCCAATCAGTTGCGGAACGGGAATTTGAAAGCACGCATCAGAGCGCGGCCTTCGTCATCGTTCTTGGCAGTGGTGGTCAGGGTAATGTCCAGACCGCGCAGAGCATCGATCTTGTCGTAGTCGATTTCCGGGAAGATGATCTGCTCTTTCACGCCCATGCTGTAGTTGCCACGACCGTCGAAGGACTTGGCATTCAGGCCGCGGAAGTCGCGAACCCGAGGCAGGGAGATCGCCAGCAGGCGGTCCAGGAATTCGTACATACGATCACGGCGCAGGGTAACTTTAACGCCGATCGGCCAGCCCTCACGGACTTTGAAGCCCGCGATGGATTTCCGAGCGAAAGTCACAACGGCTTTCTGACCGGTGATCTTCTCCAGGTCAGCAACAGCGTGTTCGATGACTTTTTTGTCGCCGACAGCTTCGCCCAGACCCATGTTCAGGGTGATCTTGGTAACGCGCGGAACTTCCATCACGTTCGCCAGCTTAAGTTCTTCCTTAAGCTTGGGAGCAATCTCGTTCCGGTAAATCTCTTTCAGTCGTGCCATGGTCTTCTACCTAGCAGTGTTCAAGCATCAACCGCTTTTTGGGTCGACTTGAAGACACGAATTTTTTTGCCGTCTTCTACTTTGAAACCAACGCGGTCAGCCTTGTTGGTTTCGCCGTTGAAAATGGCGACGTTGGAAGCGTGCAGTGGCGCTTCTTTCTCGACGATACCGCCCTGTACGCCCGACATCGGGTTAGGCTTGGTATGACGCTTCACCAGGTTGATCCCACCAACGACCAGACGGTCGTCAGCGAGAACCTTGAGCACCTTACCGCGCTTACCTTTGTCTTTGCCGGCGATCACGATGATCTCGTCGTCACGACGAATCTTTTGCATGTCGGATCTCCTTACAGCACTTCTGGGGCGAGCGAGACGATCTTCATGAACTTCTCAGTACGAAGTTCACGGGTCACTGGCCCAAAGATACGGGTGCCGATCGGCTCTTGCTTGTTGTTCAACAGAACAGCAGCATTGCCATCAAAGCGGATGATGGA
Organism: Pseudomonas sp. B21-032; assembly: GCF_024748965.1. Lineage (NCBI taxonomy): Bacteria > Pseudomonadati > Pseudomonadota > Gammaproteobacteria > Pseudomonadales > Pseudomonadaceae > Pseudomonas > Pseudomonas sp. B21-032. The sequence goes on from NZ_CP087180.1 coordinate 5,318,180, forward strand.
GCCGTCAGCACGACGGACACCGTGGCGAGTGCGGACTACAACAGCAGTCATCACTTGGCCTTTCTTCACTTTACCGCGAGGAATTGCTTCCTTGACGGTTACCTTGATGATGTCACCGATGCCGGCGTAACGACGGTGCGAACCGCCGAGAACCTTGATGCACATGACGCGACGAGCGCCGCTGTTATCGGCCACATCGAGCATGGATTGAGTCTGAATCATAAAATTTCTCCGACCCTTAGCCCTTAGACTTCAACAGCGCGTTCGAGAACTTCAACCAGTGCCCAGGACTTGGTCTTGGCCAGCGGACGGGTCTCACGGATGGAGACCTTGTCGCCGATATGGCACTGGTTGGTTTCGTCGTGCGCGTGCAGCTTAGTCGAACGCTTAACGTATTTACCGTAGATCGGGTGCTTTACGCGACGCTCGATCAGTACGGTGATGGTTTTGTCCATCTTGTCGCTGACGACACGGCCAGTCAGCGTACGGACGGTTTTTTCAGCTTCAGCCATGATCACTTACCTGCCTGCTGGTTGAGCACAGTTTTCACGCGAGCGATGTCACGCTTAACTTGCGAGAGCAGGTGCGACTGCCCCAACTGGCCAGTTGCTTTCTGCATACGCAGATTGAACTGGTCGCGCAGCAAGCCGAGCAGTTGCTCGTTCAGCTGCTGTGCTGATTTTTCACGAAGTTCATTCGCTTTCATCACATCACCGTCCGCTTAACAAAGGAGGTGGCGAGAGGCAGCTTTGCAGCCGCCAGGGCGAAAGCCTCACGCGCCAGCTCTTCAGAAACACCCTCGATCTCGTACAGGACTTTGCCTGGCTGGATCTGGGCAACCCAGTACTCCACGGAACCTTTACCTTTACCCATCCGCACTTCGAGAGGCTTCTTGGAGATCGGCTTGTCCGGGAACACACGGATCCAGATTTTACCGCCACGTTTTACGTGACGGGTCAGAGCACGACGTGCCGACTCAATCTGGCGGGCGGTGAGACGACCGCGAGCAACAGCTTTCAGAGCAAACTCGCCGAAGCTGACTTTGCTACCGCGCAGTGCCAGACCACGGTTGTGGCCAGTCATCTGCTTGCGGAATTTTGTACGCTTTGGTTGCAACATTTGGCGTACCCCTTACTTAGCAGCTTTTTTACGAGGCGCTGGTGCTTGTGGTTTCAGTTCTTCTTGGCGACCACCAATTACTTCGCCTTTGAAAATCCAAACCTTCACACCGATCACACCGTAAGTGGTGTGAGCTTCGTAGGTGGCATAGTCGATATCGGCACGCAGGGTGTGCAGCGGCACACGACCTTCGCGATACCATTCAGTACGTGCGATTTCAGCACCGCCGAGACGACCGCTCACTTGGATCTTGATGCCTTTGGCACCAATGCGCATGGCGTTCTGTACGGCGCGCTTCATGGCGCGACGGAACATCACACGACGCTCCAGCTGCTGAGCTACGCTCTGAGCTACCAGCATACCGTCGAGTTCCGGCTTGCGGATCTCTTCGATGTTGATGTGCACAGGCACACCCATTTGCTTGGTCAGGTCCTGACGCAGTTTCTCAACATCTTCACCTTTCTTCCCGATAACGATACCTGGACGAGCGGTGTGGATGGTGATGCGTGCAGTTTGGGCCGGACGATGGATATCGATACGGCTAACGGACGCGCTTTTTAGTTTGTCTTGGAGGTACTCACGCACATTCAGATCTGCGAGCAAATAGTCCGCATAAGTCCGACCGTCTGCGTACCAGACGGAGGTGTGCTCCTTGACGATTCCCAGGCGAATGCCAGTGGGATGTACTTTCTGACCCATCTGATCGACTCCGTTACTTGTCCGCAACCTTGACAGTGATATGGCAAGACCGCTTGACGATGCGATCAGCGCGGCCTTTGGCACGCGGCATGATGCGCTTCAGCGAACGCCCTTCGTTGACGAAAACGGTGGAGACCTTCAGGTCATCAACGTCTGCGCCTTCGTTATGCTCGGCGTTGGCTACGGCCGACTCGAGGACTTTCTTCATGATTTCAGCGGCTTTTTTGCTGCTGAAAGCCAACAGGTTGAGCGCTTCGCCCACCTTCTTCCCGCGGATCTGGTCGGCGACCAAGCGGGCTTTCTGGGCGGAGATTCGAGCGCCCGACAACTTAGCGGCTACTTCCATTTCCTTACCCCTTAACGCTTGGCTTTCTTGTCAGCCACGTGCCCACGATAAGTGCGGGTACCGGCAAACTCGCCCAGTTTATGGCCGACCATGTCTTCGTTCACGAGAACTGGGACGTGTTGGCGACCGTTGTGTACCGCGATGGTCAGACCGACCATTTGTGGCAGGATCATGGAACGGCGCGACCAGGTCTTAACTGGTTTGCGATCGTTCTTTTCCGCCGCCACTTCGATCTTCTTCAGTAGGTGAAGATCGATAAAAGGACCTTTTTTCAGAGAACGTGGCACTGTCGTATCCCTCTATTTACTTGCGACGACGGACGATCATGTTGTCGGTACGCTTATTACCACGAGTCTTCGCGCCCTTAGTCGGGAAGCCCCATGGCGATACCGGATGACGACCACCGGAGGTACGACCTTCACCACCACCATGTGGGTGGTCAACCGGGTTCATGGCAACACCACGAACGGTTGGGCGAACGCCACGCCAGCGTTTGGCACCAGCTTTACCCAGCGAACGCAGGCTGTGCTCGGAGTTCGAGACTTCACCCAGGGTCGCACGGCATTCAGCCAGGACTTTACGCATTTCACCAGAGCGCAGACGCAGGGTCACATAGACACCTTCGCGAGCGATCAGCTGAGCCGAAGCACCAGCGGAACGAGCGATCTGTGCACCTTTGCCCGGCTTCAGTTCGATGCCGTGAATGGTGCTACCCACTGGGATGTTGCGCAGTTGCAGGGAGTTGCCTGGCTTGATTGGAGCCAGAGCGCCTGCGATCAGCTGGTCGCCAGCAGCAACGCCTTTAGGGGCGATGATGTAGCGGCGCTCGCCGTCTGCGTAGCACAGCAGTGCGATGTGAGCAGTACGGTTTGGATCGTATTCGATACGCTCGACAGTGGCGACGATGCCATCTTTGTCGTTGCGACGGAAATCGACCATACGGTAATGCTGCTTATGACCACCACCTACGTGACGAGTAGTGATACGGCCATTGTTGTTACGACCACCAGACTTCGATTTCTTCTCGAGCAGCGGTGCGTGAGGAGCGCCTTTATGCAGCTCCTTGTTGACCACCTTGACCACGAAACGGCGGCCAGGGGAAGTCGGTTTGCATTTAACGATTGCCATGATGCACCCCTTCCTTACTCAGCACTGCTGCTGAAATCGAGATCTTGGCCTGGCTGAAGCGAAACGATCGCTTTCTTCCAGTCATTGCGCTTGCCCAGACCACGTGCGGTACGCTTGGTTTTACCCAGAACGTTTACAGTCGACACGTTTTCGACTTTTACGCCGAACAGGCCTTCGACAGCTTTCTTGATTTCCAGCTTGGTTGCGTCAGTAGCAACCTTGAATACGAACTGGCCTTTTTTCTCAGCCAGAACGGTAGCCTTCTCGGAAACATGCGGGCCAAGGAGGACTTTAAATACGCGTTCCTGGTTCATCCCAGCAGCTCCTCGAATTTCTTCACGGCCGACACAGTGATCAACACTTTGTCGTATGCGATCAGACTGACCGGATCGGAACCCTGTACGTCACGTACGTCGACGTGCGGCAGGTTACGAGCAGCCAGGTACAGGTTCTGATCAACAGCGTCCGAAACGATCAGAACGTCGCTCAGACCCATGCCGTTCAGCTTGTTCAGCAGGTCTTTGGTTTTCGGTGCTTCAACAGCGAAGTCCTGAACCACGACCAGACGGTCGGTACGCACCAGCTCAGCGAGGATGGAACGCATTGCTGCGCGGTACATCTTCTTGTTGAGCTTCTGCGAGTGATCCTGAGGACGAGCTGCGAAAGTGGTACCGCCGCCACGCCAGATTGGGCTACGGATAGTACCGGCACGAGCACGGCCAGTGCCTTTCTGACGCCATGGGCGCTTACCGCCACCAGCAACGTCGGAACGGGTTTTCTGCTGCTTGGTGCCCTGACGGCCGCCGGCCATGTAGGCCACGACTGCTTGGTGTACCAGCGTCTCGTTGAATTCGCCGCCGAAAGTCAGTTCGGAAACTTCGATCGCTTGAGCGTCATTTACATTTAGTTGCATGTCAGCTTCCCCTTAACCGCGAGCCTTGGCAGCCGGACGCACAACCAGATCGCTGCCAGTTGCGCCTGGAACGGCACCCTTGACCAGCAACAGATTGCGTTCAGCGTCGACGCGCACTACTTCGAGGGACTGAACGGTCACGCGCTCGGCGCCCATGTGACCGGACATTTTTTTGCCCTTGAATACACGACCAGGAGTCTGGCACTGGCCGATAGAGCCCGGGACGCGGTGGGAGACGGAGTTACCGTGGGTGTTATCTTGACCGCGGAAATTCCAGCGCTTGATGGTACCGGCAAAGCCTTTACCCTTGGACTGGCCGGTAACGTCTACCAGCTGACCTGCAGCGAAGATTTCAGCGTTGATCGAATCACCGGCCTGGAACTCACCTTCTTCAAGGCGGAATTCCCAGACACCGCGACCCGCGGCAACGTTCGCCTTGGCGAAGTGACCTGCTTGAGCAGCAGTCACGCGCGAAGCGCGACGCTCACCGACAGTGACTTGCACTGCACGATAGCCATCGGTTTCTTCAGTTTTGAACTGGGTGACGCGATTCGGCTCGATCTCAATGACCGTGACCGGAATGGAGACACCTTCTTCGGTGAAAATACGGGTCATACCGCATTTACGACCGACTACACCAATAGTCATGTTGTAAACCTCATGAGTGTACGGGGCTTTCACCCGCTATGGCCGCCCATTTCAGAGCGTTACACGACTAAGACCGTGTCTTAGCCGAGGCTGATCTGCACTTCCACACCGGCCGCAAGATCAAGCTTCATAAGAGCATCAACGGTTTTATCCGTTGGCTGGACGATGTCCAGTACGCGCTTATGAGTACGGATCTCGTACTGGTCACGCGCGTCTTTGTTGACGTGCGGGGAGACCAGAACGGTGAACCGCTCTTTACGGGTAGGCAGTGGAATTGGACCACGCACTTGAGCACCAGTACGTTTCGCGGTTTCCACGATTTCCTGGGTGGATTGGTCGATCAGGCGATGGTCAAAAGCCTTCAACCTGATACGGATTTGCTGATTTTGCATTGGATTTCAGACTCCAGGCTGCTATTCCCACCGGGCGCACTACGCCCGTTAAAAGGAGGCGTGATTCTATAGAGGGCCCCACTGAGTGTCAACCCAATAAAAAAGCCCCCGCTGAGCGGGGGCCTTTTTAAGCGATCAACGATTACTCGATGATTTTGGCTACGACGCCGGCGCCGACGGTACGACCGCCTTCACGGATAGCGAAACGCAGACCGTCTTCCATCGCGATGGTTTTGATCAGGGTAACAGTCATCTGAATGTTGTCACCTGGCATTACCATTTCAACGCCTTCTGGCAGCTCGCAGTTACCAGTCACGTCAGTAGTACGGAAGTAGAACTGTGGACGGTAGCCTTTGAAGAACGGAGTGTGACGGCCGCCTTCTTCTTTGCTCAGAACGTAAACTTCTGCGGTGAACTTGGTGTGCGGCTTGACCGAACCTGGCTTGACCAAAACCTGGCCACGCTCAACGTCGTCACGCTTGGTGCCGCGCAGCAGCACGCCGCAGTTCTCGCCAGCACGACCTTCGTCCAGCAGCTTGCGGAACATCTCAACACCGGTGCAGGTGGTGGTGGTGGTGTCACGCAGACCAACGATTTCCAGGGCGTCTTGAACGCGGACGATACCACGCTCGATACGACCGGTAACAACGGTACCACGACCCGAGATCGAGAATACGTCTTCGATTGGCATCAGGAACGGCTTGTCGATAGCGCGCTCAGGCTCTGGGATGTAGCTGTCCAGAGTCTCAACCAGCTTCTTGACAGCGGTGGTGCCCATTTCGTTGTCGTCTTTGCCTTCCAGCGCCATACGAGCCGAACCGATGATGATCGGGGTGTCGTCGCCTGGGAAGTCATAGGTGGACAGCAGGTCGCGAACTTCCATCTCGACCAGTTCCAGCAGCTCAGCGTCGTCTACCAGGTCAGCCTTGTTCAGGAAGACCACGATGTACGGAACGCCAACCTGACGGGACAGCAGGATGTGCTCACGGGTTTGTGGCATCGGACCATCGGCGGCCGAGCAAACCAGGATCGCGCCGTCCATCTGGGCAGCACCGGTGATCATGTTCTTCACGTAGTCAGCGTGACCTGGGCAGTCGACGTGAGCGTAGTGACGAATGTTCGAGTTGTACTCGACGTGTGCGGTGTTGATGGTGATACCGCGAGCTTTCTCTTCTGGAGCGCTGTCGATCTTGTCGAATTCGACGACGGCCGAACCGAAAACTTCGGAGCAGACGCGAGTCAGAGCTGCGGTCAGAGTGGTTTTACCGTGGTCAACGTGACCGATGGTGCCAACGTTGACGTGCGGAAGGGAACGATCAAATTTTTCTTTAGCCACGACAGTGAACCTCTTGCCTAAAGGGCTGGATTAGCCTTGTTTTTTAACGAGTGCTTCGACGATATTCGACGGAGCTTCGGCGTATTTGGAGAATTCCATGGAGTAGCTCGCGCGACCCTGAGACATGGAACGAACGTCGGTCGCATAACCGAACATTTCTCCGAGCGGAACTTCAGCACGGACAACCTTGCCGGACACCGAATCTTCCATACCCTGGATCAGACCACGACGACGGTTCAGGTCACCCATCACGTCACCCATGTAGTCCTCAGGGGTCACAACTTCTACCTTCATGATCGGCTCAAGCACTTTACCGCCGCCTTTGGCTGCGAGTTGCTTGGTCGCCATGGAGGCCGCCACCTTGAACGCCATCTCGTTGGAGTCGACGTCGTGGTAGGAACCATCAAACACGGTAGCCTTCAGGCCGATCAGCGGATAGCCGGCAACGATGCCGTTCTTCATCTGCTCTTCGATACCCTTCTGGATCGCCGGGATGTATTCCTTAGGAACCACACCACCTACAACCTCGTTGGTGAATTCCAGGCCTTCGGTGATGTTGCCTTGTGCGTCCACTGTTGGCTGCGAGAAGCGAATCCAGCAGTGACCGAACTGACCGCGACCACCGGACTGACGAACGAACTTACCTTCGATCTCGACGTTGTCCTTGGTGATCTGCTCGCGGTACGAAACCTGTGGCTTACCAATGTTGGCTTCGACGTTGAACTCGCGCTTCATGCGGTCAACGAGGATGTCCAGGTGAAGCTCACCCATACCGGAGATGATGGTCTGGCCGGTTTCTTCGTCGGTTTTGACGCGGAACGACGGGTCTTCCTGAGCCAGCTTGCCCAGTGCGATACCCATCTTTTCCTGGTCTTGCTTGGTCTTCGGCTCAACAGCTACCGAGATCACAGGCTCCGGGAAGTCCATACGCTCGAGGATGATCGGCTTGTCGGCGTTGCACAGGGTGTCACCGGTGGTGACGTCCTTCATGCCGATCAGAGCAGCGATGTCGCCTGCCAGTACTTCTTTGATTTCTTCACGCTGGTTGGCGTGCATCTGCACCATACGACCAACGCGCTCTTTCTTGCCCTTGACCGAGTTGATCACGGAGTCGCCGGACTGCAGCATACCCGAGTAAACGCGGACGAAGGTCAGAGTACCCACGAACGGGTCGGTGGCAATCTTGAACGCCAGAGCCGAGAACGGCTCGTTGTCGTCGGCATGACGCTCGTCGTAGTCGGCGTCAACCAGCTCTTCTTTCGGCTTCTCGATCAGATCAGGGTGGATACCCTTGATCGCCGGGATTTCGGTCGGAGCAGGCAGGAAGTCGATAACGGCGTCGAGAACCAGGGGAACGCCCTTGTTCTTGAACGACGAACCGCAGACAGCCGGAACGATCTCGCTGGCCAGGGTGCGCGCGCGCAGACCGGCTTTGATTTCTTCGACGGTCAGCTCACCTTCTTCAAGGTACTTGTTCATCAGCTCTTCGTTGGCTTCGGCAGCGGCTTCGACCATATTGGCGCGCCACTCTTCAGCCAGCTCCAGCATATCGGCAGGAATTTCTTCCTCGCGATAAGTGGTGCCTTTGTCGTCGTCGTTCCAGTAGATAGCCTTCATCTTGATCAGGTCGACCTGACCCTGGAAGTTATCTTCCGAACCGATGGCCAGCTGAACAGGAACCGGGGTGTGACCCAGACGGTTCTTGATCTGACCTACGACGCGCAGGAAGTTGGCACCGGCACGGTCCATCTTGTTCACGTAAACAACACGTGGAACGCCGTACTTGTTGGCTTGACGCCATACGGTTTCGGACTGTGGCTCAACGCCGGAAGTGCCGCAGAACACAACGACCGCGCCGTCGAGTACGCGCAGCGAACGTTCTACTTCAATGGTGAAGTCAACGTGGCCGGGGGTATCGATGACGTTTACGCGGTAGTTGTCATACTGGCCACGGGAACCCTGCCAGAAGGTGGTAACAGCAGCGGAGGTAATGGTAATACCCCGCTCCTGCTCCTGCACCATCCAGTCGGTGGTCGCGGCGCCGTCATGCACCTCGCCCATCTTGTGGCTCAGGCCTGTGTAGAACAGGATCCGCTCGGTAGTGGTAGTTTTGCCCGCGTCAACGTGCGCGCAAATACCGATGTTACGGTAGCGGTTGATTGGTGTAGTACGAGCCATAGAGCCCTCGCAAAAATAGTGATGCCAGAATTAGAAGCGGTAGTGCGAGAACGCTTTGTTGGCTTCGGCCATACGGTGTACGTCTTCACGCTTCTTGACTGCAGCACCTTTGCCTTCAGCAGCATCCAGCAGCTCGCCAGCCAGGCGCAGAGCCATGGACTTCTCGCCACGCTTGCGGGCGTAGTCTACCAACCAGCGCATTGCCAGGGCGTTACGACGGGATGGACGAACTTCAACAGGAACCTGGTAAGTGGCACCGCCAACACGGCGCGACTTAACTTCGACCAGCGGAGCGATGGCGTCGAGAGCTTTCTCGAAGATTTCCAGGGGATCGCTGTTCTTGCGTTCTTTAACCTTGTCCAGTGCACCGTAAACGATACGCTCGGCAACGGCTTTTTTGCCGCTTTCCATTACGTGGTTCATGAACTTGGCGAGGATCTGGCTTCCGTATTTTGGATCGTCCAGAATCTCACGCTTGGCTGCTACACGACGTCTTGGCATTGATAAGCCCTCAAACGGTCTTCAGGTTAGCCCGGGACAGTGCCCCTTAAGGGTGCGTGCCCGACCTTACTCTTATCGACTCAATAAAATTGATAACTGCAAACTGCGACAAACGGCCGATTACTTCGGACGCTTGGTACCGTACTTCGAACGACCTTGGTTACGACCTTTGACGCCGGAGGTATCCAGGGAGCCGCGAACGGTGTGGTAACGAACACCTGGCAAGTCTTTTACACGACCGCCACGGATCAGTACGACGCTGTGCTCTTGCAGGTTGTGGCCTTCACCGCCGATGTACGAGGAAACCTCGAAACCGTTGGTCAGACGCACACGGCAAACTTTACGCAGTGCCGAGTTAGGTTTTTTCGGCGTGGTGGTGTACACACGGGTGCACACGCCACGACGTTGCGGGCAGTTCTGCAGCGCAGGAACGTCGGATTTCTCGACGATACGCTTACGCGGCTGACGTACCAGCTGGTTGATAGTTGCCATCTACTAGCTCCACTGTTGTCTTGCGACGCTATTGTCTTGCAAGAAAAGCAAAAATTGGCAGGACGGAGTCCCACCAAATTTAGGGGTACAAGAGTCTAAAGAGGATCTTGCCCCCAGTCAAGACAAGGCCCCGGCCCTCCCCTTCCAGTCATCGGCAACAAATTATGTCGCCGATGGCCAAAACAGGTTTGCCGGGGCCCTATCCTACTTTCAGTTACCGCTGGAATTCAGCGCTTCGGTCAGTGCGGCTTCCACCTCACTGGCACTTACGCGCAGCGGTTTGTCGGCATCACGGCGACGCTTGCGCTCGCTGTGGTAGGCCAGACCGGTACCGGCCGGGATCAGACGACCCACGACCACGTTTTCTTTCAGGCCGCGCAGGTAATCGCGCTTGCCGGTTACCGCCGCTTCGGTCAGTACGCGGGTGGTTTCCTGGAAGGAAGCCGCCGAGATGAACGATTCGGTGGACAGCGAGGCCTTGGTGATACCCAGCAGTACGCGCGAGAACTTGGAGATGAACTTGTCATCTGCGCCGAGACGCTCGTTCTCTACCAGTACCTGGGTCAGTTCCATCTGGTCGCCCTTGATGAAGCTGGAATCGCCGGACTCGGTGATCTCAACTTTACGCAGCATCTGACGCAGGATGGTCTCGATGTGCTTGTCGTTGATCTTCACGCCTTGCAGACGGTAAACGTCCTGAATCTCGTTGACGATGTACTTGGCCAGCGCGCTTACACCCAGCAGACGCAGGATGTCGTGCGGATCGCTTGGACCGTCGGAGATAACTTCGCCGCGGTTAACCTGTTCGCCTTCGAAGACGTTCAGGTGACGCCACTTCGGAATCAGCTCTTCGTACGGATCGCTGCCATCGTTCGGGGTGATGACCAGACGGCGCTTGCCCTTGGTCTCTTTACCGAAGGCGATGGTGCCGCTGACTTCAGCCAGAATCGAGGCTTCTTTCGGACGACGGGCTTCGAACAAGTCGGCAACCCGTGGCAGACCACCGGTGATGTCACGGGTCTTCGACGTTTCTTGCGGGATACGCGCGATAACGTCACCGACGCCGATCTGGGCACCGTCAGCCACACCAACCAGGGCGTTCGCCGGCAGGAAGTACTGAGCCGGTACGTCGGTACCTGGCAGCAGCAGATCCTTGCCATTGGCGTCGACCATCTTGATTGCAGGGCGGATTTCCTTACCTGCAGCCGGACGGTCTTTGACGTCCAGAACCTCAATGTTGGTCAAACCAGTCAATTCGTCAGTCTGACGCTTGATGGTGATGCCTTCTTCCATGCCCACGAAGGTCACGGTACCTTTCATTTCGGTAACGATCGGGTGGGTGTGCGGGTCCCACTTGGCGACGATTGCGCCAGCGTCGACCTTGTCGCCTTCCTTCACGGAAATGACCGCACCGTAAGGCAGCTTGTAACGCTCACGCTCACGACCGAATTCGTCGGCAATCGCCAACTCACCGGAACGCGATACGGCAACCAGGTTACCGTCGGCACGCTCAACCTGTTTCAGGTTGTGCAGGCGAACCATACCGCCGTTCTTCACCTGGACGCTGTCGGCAGCCGAGGTCCGGCTTGCAGCACCACCGATGTGGAACGTACGCATGGTCAGCTGGGTACCCGGCTCACCGATCGACTGGGCAGCGATAACGCCGACCGCTTCACCGATGTTCACCTGGTGACCGCGAGCCAGGTCGCGACCGTAGCACTTGGCGCAGATACCGTAGCGGGTTTCGCAGCTGATCGGCGAACGCACGATCACTTCGTCGATGCTGTTCAGCTCGATGAATTCGACCCACTTCTCGTCGACCAGGGTACCGGCCGGAACGATAACGTCGTCGGTGCCTGGCTTGAACACGTCACGGGCGATAACACGACCCAGTACACGCTCACCCAGTGGCTCTACAACGTCGCCGCCTTCAATGTGCGGCGTCATCAGCAGGCCTTGCTCGGTGCCGCAGTCGATCTCGGTAACCACCAGATCCTGGGCAACGTCTACCAGACGACGAGTCAGGTAACCGGAGTTCGCGGTTTTCAGCGCGGTATCCGCCAGACCCTTACGAGCACCGTGAGTCGAGATGAAGTACTGGAGTACGCTCAGACCTTCACGGAAGTTCGCGGTGATCGGCGTCTCGATGATCGAGCCGTCCGGCTTGGCCATCAGACCACGCATACCGGCCAGCTGACGAATCTGAGCTGCCGAACCCCGGGCACCGGAGTCAGCCATCATGTACATCGAGTTGAAGGACTCTTGCTCGACTTCGTCGCCGTTGCGGTCGATGACTTTCTCTTTCGAGAGGTTGGCCATCATCGCTTTGGAAACTTCGTCGTTCGCCTTGGACCACAAGTCGATGACTTTGTTGTACTTCTCGCCCTGGGTTACCAGGCCGGAGGCGTACTGGCTCTCGATCTCTTTCACTTCGTCGGTAGCGGTACCGATGATGCGGGCTTTTTCATCCGGGATAACGAAGTCGTTAACACCGATGGAAACGCCGGAGATGGTCGAGTAGGCAAAACCGGTGTACATCAGCTGGTCAGCGAAGATCACGGTCTCTTTCAGACCAACCACGCGGTAGCACTGGTTGATCAGCTTGGAGATCGCCTTTTTCTTCATTGGCTGGTTGACCACGTCGTACGACAGACCTGGCGGTACAACCTGGAACAGCAGCGCACGGCCGACAGTAGTGTCGACGATACGGGTGTTCTTGACGCTGCCGCCATCACGATCGTTTACGGTTTCGTTGATACGAACCTTGATCTTGGCGTGCAGGGCAGCTTCGCCGGCGCGGAATACGCGGTCGACTTCCTGCAGGTCGGCGAACACGCGACCTTCGCCCTTGGCGTTGATGGCTTCACGGGTCATGTAGTACAGACCCAGTACAACGTCCTGCGACGGAACGATGATTGGCTCACCGTTGGCTGGCGACAGAATGTTGTTGGTCGACATCATCAGCGCGCGCGCTTCGAGCTGGGCTTCCAGCGTCAGCGGCACGTGAACGGCCATTTGGTCACCGTCGAAGTCGGCGTTGTACGCAGCACAGACCAGCGGGTGCAGCTGGATAGCCTTACCTTCGATCAGTACCGGTTCAAAGGCCTGGATACCCAGACGGTGAAGGGTCGGCGCACGGTTGAGCAGTACGGGGTGTTCGCGAATCACTTCGGCGAGAACGTCCCAGACCTCTGGCAGCTCGCGCTCGACCATCTTCTTGGCGGCCTTGATGGTGGTCGCCAGACCACGCATTTCCAGCTTGCCGAAAATGAACGGCTTAAACAGCTCGAGAGCCATTTTCTTCGGCAGACCGCACTGGTGCAGACGCAGGGTCGGACCTACGGTAATTACCGAACGGCCGGAGTAGTCAACGCGCTTACCGAGCAAGTTCTGACGGAAACGACCTTGCTTACCCTTGATCATGTCGGCCAGGGATTTCAGAGGACGCTTGTTCGAGCCGGTGATGGCACGACCGCGACGGCCGTTATCCAGCAAGGCGTCGACCGCTTCCTGCAGCATGCGCTTTTCGTTGCGCACGATGATGTCCGGCGCGGACAGGTCGAGCAGGCGCTTCAGACGGTTGTTACGGTTGATCACCCGACGATACAGGTCGTTCAGGTCGGAAGTCGCGAAGCGACCGCCATCCAGCGGAACCAGTGGACGCAGGTCTGGCGGCAGAACCGGCAGAACGGTCAGGACCATCCACTCAGGCAGGTTGCCCGAGCCCTGGAAGGCTTCCATCAGTTTCAGACGCTTGGACAGCTTCTTGATCTTGGTTTCCGAGTTGGTCTGCGGAATCTCTTCGCGCAGGCGACCGATCTCGTGCTCCAGGTCGATAGCGTGCAGCAGCTCGCGGACAGCCTCGGCACCCATGCGGGCGTCGAAGTCGTCACCGAACTCTTCCAGCGCTTCGAAGTACTGCTCGTCGTTGAGCAGCTGGCCTTTTTCCAGGGTGGTCATGCCCGGGTCGATAACGACATAGCTCTCGAAGTAGAGAACGCGCTCGATATCACGCAGGGTCATGTCCATCAGCAGGCCGATACGGGACGGCAGCGACTTCAGGAACCAGATGTGGGCAACCGGCGAAGCCAGTTCGATGTGCGCCATGCGCTCACGACGAACCTTGGCCAGGGCGACTTCAACGCCGCACTTCTCGCAGATCACGCCGCGGTGTTTCAGGCGCTTGTACTTACCGCACAGGCACTCGTAGTCCTTGACTGGGCCAAAGATCTTGGCGCAGAACAGGCCGTCACGCTCAGGTTTGAACGTACGGTAGTTGATGGTTTCCGGCTTTTTAACTTCACCGAACGACCACGAACGGATCATCTCAGGCGAGGCCAATCCGATACGGATGGCGTCGAACTCTTCGACTTGACCCTGGTTTTTCAGCAAATTCAGTAGGTCTTTCAAGGCCTTTCCTCCTGGCGGAGCAGGGAGCGGGCTTTTCAGCCACGCTCCCGATTCGCGTCACGTGTTATTCGGTTTCCAGATCGATATCGATACCGAGCGAACGAATCTCTTTGATCAACACGTTGAAGGACTCGGGCATGCCCGGCTCCATACGGTGATCGCCGTCCACGATGTTTTTGTACATCTTGGTCCGACCGTTCACGTCGTCCGACTTCACTGTGAGCATTTCTTGCAGGGTGTATGCCGCGCCGTATGCTTCCAGCGCCCACACTTCCATCTCCCCGAAACGCTGACCACCGAACTGCGCCTTACCACCCAGCGGCTGCTGGGTAACCAGGCTGTAAGAACCAGTGGAACGCGCGTGCATCTTGTCGTCCACCAAGTGGTTCAGCTTGAGCATGTACATGTAACCAACGGTCACATGACGCTCGAACTTGTTGCCGGTACGACCGTCGAACAGCTGCATCTGACCGCTTTCTGGCATGTCTGCCAGTTTCAGCATGGCCTTGATCTCGCTTTCCTTGGCACCGTCGAAGACTGGAGTGGCCATTGGCACACCGCCTTTGAGGTTCTTCGCCAGGTCCAGGATTTCCTGGTCGGAGAAGGTCTCCAGTTGTTCCTGACGACCACCGATCTCGTTGTAGATCTCGGTGAGGAACTTGCGCAGCTCGATGACCTTGCGCTGCTCTTCGAGCATGCGGTTGATCTTCTCGCCCAGACCTTTGGCCGCCAGGCCCAGGTGGGTTTCGAGGATCTGACCGACGTTCATACGCGATGGTACGCCCAACGGGTTGAGGACCACGTCGACCGGAGTACCGTTGGCGTCGTGCGGCATGTCTTCGACCGGCATGATCACCGAGACCACACCTTTGTTACCGTGACGGCCGGCCATCTTGTCGCCCGGCTGGATGCGGCGACGGATTGCCAGGTAGACCTTGACGATCTTCAGTACGCCCGGTGCCAGGTCATCGCCCTGCTGCAGCTTGCGCTTCTTGTCTTCGAACTTGTCGTCCAGCAGACGGCGACGATCAACGATGTAGGCCTGAGCCTTCTCGAGCTGCTCGTTCAGCGCGTCTTCGGCCATGCGCAGTTTGAACCACTGGCCGTGCTCCAGACCGTCCAGGACTTCGTTGGTGATCACAGTGCCTTTCTTCAGGCCTGCACCACCGTCGACAACCTGGCCGTTCAGGGCCGAACGCAGACGCTCGAAGGTTGCGCCTTCGACGATGCGGAACTCTTCGTTGAGGTCCTTGCGGATCTCGTCCAGCTGCATCTTCTCGATGGACAGCGCGCGGCTGTCGCGCTCGACGCCATCACGGGTGAAGACCTGTACGTCGATGACAGTACCTTTGGTGCCGGTAGGCACGCGCAGGGAGGTGTCTTTAACGTCGCTGGCTTTCTCACCGAAGATTGCGCGCAGCAGTTTTTCTTCCGGAGTCAGCTGGGTTTCGCCTTTTGGCGTGACCTTGCCGACCAGGATGTCGCCAGCGCCAACTTCAGCACCAACATAAACGATACCGGCTTCGTCCAGCTTGTTCAGCGCAGCTTCACCGACGTTCGGGATGTCCGCGGTGATTTCCTCTGGGCCAAGCTTGGTGTCACGGGCCACACAGGTCAGTTCCTGGATGTGGATCGTGGTGAAGCGGTCTTCCTGAACAACACGCTCGGACAGGCAGATGGAGTCTTCGAAGTTGAAGCCGTTCCACGCCATGAACGCGATGCGCATGTTCTGACCCAGCGCCAGTTCACCCATGTCGGTGGACGGGCCGTCGGCCATGATGTCGCCACGCTGAACCGCGTCACCCTTGTTAACCAGCGGACGCTGGTTGATGCAGGTGTTCTGGTTCGAACGGGTGTATTTGGTCAGGTTGTAGATGTCGACACCGGCTTCACCGGTTTCAACTTCGTCATCGGCAACGCGAACAACGATACGGCTGGCATCGACAGAGTCGATCACGCCGCCACGACGGGCCACGACGCAAACGCCGGAGTCACGGGCAACGTTGCGCTCCATGCCGGTACCGACCAGCGGCTTGTCGGCGCGCAGGGTTGGTACAGCCTGACGCTGCATGTTCGAACCCATCAACGCACGGTTGGCGTCGTCGTGCTCGAGGAACGGAATCAGCGACGCTGCAACCGAAACTACCTGCTTCGGCGAAACGTCCATCAGGGTGACGTCTTCCGGCGCCTTGACGGTGAATTCGTTCAGGTGACGAACAGCTACCAGCTCATCGATCAGGTGCTTCTTCTCGTTCATCGTGGCCGAAGCCTGGGCGATGACGTGATCAGCTTCTTCGATCGCCGACAGGAACACGATGTCGTCGGTAACCACGCCCTCTTTCACCACGCGGTACGGGCTTTCCAGGAAGCCGTACTGGTTGGTGCGAGCGTATGCCGCCAGGGAGTTGATCAGACCGATGTTCGGACCTTCAGGGGTCTCGATCGGGCACACACGGCCGTAGTGGGTCGGGTGTACGTCACGGACTTCGAAGCCTGCGCGCTCACGGGTCAGACCACCAGGGCCGAGTGCCGAGACACGACGCTTGTGGGTGATCTCGGACAGCGGGTTGTTCTGGTCCATGAACTGCGAGAGCTGGCTGGAGCCGAAGAACTCTTTCACCGCCGCCGCTACCGGCTTGGCGTTGATCAGGTCCTGAGGCATCAGGCCTTCGCTTTCTGCCATCGACAGACGCTCTTTGACCGCGCGCTCTACACGCACCAGGCCAACGCGGAACTGGTTCTCGGCCATCTCGCCGACACAGCGGACGCGACGGTTACCGAGGTGGTCGATGTCGTCGACGATGCCTTTGCCGTTACGGATGTCGACCAGGGTCTTGAGGACCTCGACGATATCTTCCTTGCTCAGTACGCCCGAACCTTCGATCTCGGTGCGACCGATACGACGGTTGAACTTCATGCGGCCTACGGCCGACAGGTCGTAACGCTCGGCGCTGAAGAACAGGTTGTTGAACAGGGTCTCGGCGGCATCCTTGGTTGGCGGCTCGCCAGGACGCATCATGCGATAGATCTCGACCAGCGCTTCCAGTTGGTTGCTGGTGGAGTCGATCTTCAGGGTATCCGAGATGAACGGACCGCAGTCGATGTCGTTGGTGTACAGGGTCTCGATGCGAACAACCTGGGCCTTGGCGATTTTCACCAGGACGTCGGTGCTCAGCTCGGTGTTGCACTCAGCCAGGATCTCGCCGGTAGCCGGGTGCACGATCGCCTTGGCGGTAGTGCGGCCCAGGACGTACTCCAGCGGCACGTCCAGCTGCTTGACGCCAGCTTTTTCCAGCTGGTTGATGTGGCGAGCAGTGATACGACGACCTTGCTCGACAATGACCTTGCCGGTTTCGTCATGGATGTCCATGACCGCAACTTCACCACGCAGGCGCTGAGGCACCAGCTCCAGGCTGAGCTTCTCGCCCGACACGTGGAAAACGTTGGTGGTGTAGAAAGCGTCCAGCACTTCTTCAGTGCTGTAGCCCAGCGCGCGCAGCAGAACCGACGCAGGCAGTTTGCGACGACGGTCGATACGGACGAATACACAGTCTTTCGGATCGAATTCGAAGTCCAGCCACGAGCCGCGGTAAGGAATGATCCGCGCCGAGTACAGCAGTTTGCCAGAGCTGTGCGTCTTGCCGCGGTCGTGATCGAAGAACACGCCCGGCGAACGGTGCAGCTGGGAAACGATAACACGCTCGGTACCGTTGATTACGAAGGTACCGTTTTCAGTCATCAGGGGGATTTCACCCATGTAGACTTCTTGCTCTTTGATGTCCTTGATCGCTTTGTTCGACGATTCTTTGTCGAAAATGATCAGGCGGACTTTTACCCGCAGCGGCACCGCGTAGGTCACGCCCCGCAGTACGCATTCTTTGACATCAAAAGCCGGTTCGCCCAGACGATAGCCAACGTACTCCAGGGCAGCATTGCCGGAGTAGCTGATGATCGGGAAAACCGATTTGAAGGCCGCATGCAGGCCCACGTCGCGGAACTGATCTTTGGTCGCTCCCGCTTGCAAGAATTCACGATACGAATCCAGCTGGATGGCCAGGAGGTAAGGCACATCCATGACGTCCGGCAACTTGCTAAAGTCCTTGCGGATACGTTTTTTCTCAGTGTATGAGTAAGCCATCAGCGTTCCCCAGCTTGGTCACCTGCTTGTTTGGCTTCTCCCGACGGGAGCAGCCAGAAAATCGTGCAAACCCCTTGGTTTGCGCCACCATCATTGGTGGTTGCAGCTCGTTATCAGCGCCGACCTGGTCAGCTGCCAATAACGGAAAAAGGCCGGTGGCAAGAGCCACCAGCCATCAGCCTTTCGCTTGTCGCTCGGGCTGGAGACGCACAGTCGAAATTATTTCAGTTCGACGGTAGCGCCTGCTGCTTCCAGGTCAGCTTTAGCTTTGTCAGCGGCTTCTTTCGAAACGCCTTCAGCAACAACCTGAGGAGCGGTATCAACCTTTTCCTTGGCTTCTTTCAGGCCCAGGCCGGTCAGTTCGCGAACAGCCTTGATCACGTTTACTTTCTTGTCGCCAGCGGCAACCAGAACAACGTTGAACTCGGTTTGTTCTTCAACAACGGCAGCGGCAGCAGCTGGGCCAGCAGCGGCAACAGCAGCGGTAACGCCGAAGGTTTCTTCCATTGCTTTGATCAGCTCAACAACTTCCAGAACGGTTTTCTGGCCGATTGCTTCGATGATTTGCTCGTTAGTCAGAGACATGACTTAAATCCTGTATTGGGGTGACAGCCTACGCAGCCATCAAATTAAACGTATGATTTCGAAAGTGCTTTCTGCGCCTTAGGCTGCAGCAGCTTCTTTCTGGTCGCGAACGGCTGCCAGAGTACGAGCCAGCTTGCTGGTAGCGCCTTGGATCACGCTCATCAGCTTTGCAATAGCTTCGTCGCGGGTCGGCAGCGAAGCCAACACGTCGATCTGGTTTGCGGCAAGGAACTTGCCGTCGAACGCAGCTGCCTTGATCTCGAACTTGCTCTGACCCTTGGCGAATTCTGCGAACAGACGGGCAGCAGCGCCCGGGTGTTCGTTGGAGAACGCGATCAGGGTAGGGCCGGTGAAGGCGTCGTTGAGGACACTGAATTCAGTGTCAGCAACAGCGCGCTTGAGCAGGGTGTTACGTACAACACGTACGTAAACGCCAGCTTCACGAGCCTCTTTACGGAGTCCGGTCATTGCGCCTACAGTCACGCCACGGGCATCAGCCACGACAGCAGACAGAGCGACTTTGGCAGCCTCGTTGACTTCAGCGACGATGGCCTTCTTGTCTTCGAGTTTAATTGCCACGGGTAAAACTCCTGCTTGTTACCGTTTCATCCAGCCGGGGCCGGATGTCGTTTTGGTGTCTGATTCGGTAAGGAACCAGGGGCACCATCTGCGTAGGCTTGTGGTTTAAGACTTGCGTCGCCTACGGTCTTGGATAGCCCCCGCCAGGCAGGGACCCCAATTTTTTCAACCTGGTGCGATCGCTCGCACCGGGTTTGTCTTACGCGTTCAGCGAGCTCTGGTCGATGACCAGACCTGGGCCCATGGTGGTGCTCAGGGTAACGCGCTTGACGTAGATACCTTTCGAGGAAGCTGGCTTGATACGCTTCAGATCAGCGATCAGGGCTTCAACGTTTTCCTTCAGCTTGCCAGCTTCAAAGCCGATTTTGCCAACGGAGGTGTGGATGATGCCGTTTTTGTCGGTGCGATAACGAACCTGACCAGCCTTGGCGTTTTTAACCGCGGTGGCTACGTCTGGAGTTACGGTACCGACTTTCGGGTTAGGCATCAGGCCGCGAGGACCCAGAACCTGACCCAGCTGACCTACAACACGCATTGCGTCCGGGGAAGCAATAACGACGTCATAGTTCAGGTCGCCGCCTTTCATTTCGGCAGCCAGATCGTCCATACCAACGCGGTCAGCGCCGGCAGCCAGAGCGGCCTCGGCAGCAGGACCCTGGGTGAAGACAGCTACACGTACGGTCTTGCCAGTGCCGTGTGGCAGCACGGTAGCGCTACGTACGACCTGGTCGGATTTACGTGGGTCAACACCGAGGTTGACAGCAACGTCGAAGGATTCGCTGAACTTCACGGTGGACAGTTCGGCCAGCAGCACTGCTGCTTCTTCGAAGTTGTAGACTTTGCCTGCTTCGATTTTCGAAGCAATGGCCTTTTGGCGCTTGGTCAGCTTAGCCATTACACACCCTCCACGTTGAGGCCCATGCTGCGAGCGGAACCGGCGATGGTACGCACGGCCGCATCCATGTCAGCAGCGGTCAGATCAGCATTTTTGGTTTTTGCGATCTCTTCCAGCTGAGCACGGGTCACAGTACCGACTTTAACGGTGTTCGGACGTGCAGAACCGCTGGTCAGGCCAGCTGCTTTCTTCAGCAGAACCGAAGCAGGGGTGCTTTTGGTTTCGAAGGTGAAGCTGCGGTCACTGTAAACAGTGATGATCACAGGAGTCGGCAGGCCGGCTTCTTGACCCTGGGTACGGGCGTTGAAGGCCTTGCAGAATTCCATGATGTTCACACCGTGTTGACCCAGTGCTGGACCAACGGGTGGGCTTGGGTTGGCCTGGCCGGCCTTTACTTGCAGCTTGATGTAAGCCTGAATCTTCTTAGCCATGAGCTACTCCAATATCGGGTACGAACGCCAGATGGCTCCCCGGATGACTTGCGTTTTATCCCAGTGACGACAAAACCCCGCAGCACATAGGGCTGCGGGGTATGGGATGCTTTGTTCGGCTAGACCTTCTCGACCTGGCTGAACTCGAGCTCTACCGGGGTAGAGCGACCGAAAATAAGCACGGCCACTTGGATCCGGCTCTTCTCGTAGTTAACTTCTTCAACGGTACCGTTGAAATCAGCAAACGGACCATCGATAACACGGACCACTTCGCCCGGCTCGAACAGAGTCTTCGGCTTCGGCTTGTCGCTGCCATCGGCAACGCGACGCAGAATGGCCTCGGCTTCCTTGTCGGTGATCGGTGCAGGCTTGTCTGCAGTACCACCGATGAAGCCCATGACGCGAGGCGTGTCCTTGACCAAGTGCCAAGTCCCTTCGTTCATGTCCATTTGGACCAGCACATAACCTGGGAAGAACTTACGCTCGCTTTTGCGCTTCTGGCCATTGCGCATCTCAACCACTTCTTCAGTGGGGACCAGAATTTCGCCGAAGCCATCTTCCATGCCAGCCAGCTTTACGCGCTCGATCAGCGAGCGCATGACATGCTTCTCGTAACCCGAGTAAGCATGCACAACGTACCAACGCTTAGCCACGGGACACCCTTAGCCAACAATCAAGGAAATCAACCAACCCAGCAGGGAGTCGAGACCCCACAGCAGCAACGCCATCACCAGGACAACCGCCACTACGATGAGCGTGGTCTGCGTGGTTTCTTGGCGGGTTGGCCATACGACTTTACGAATCTCGGTGCGAGCTTCCTTTGCCAGCGCAAAGAACGACTTGCCTTTGGCGGTCTGCAGGGCAACAAAGCCAGCTACAGCAGCAAGGGCAAGCAGTGCAAGTACGCGGTACAGAATCGGCGAAGCAGAGTAATACTGGTTACCCACAACACCAACGACTACCAAAGCGACAACAGCCAGCCACTTGAGCAGATCAAAACGAGAGTCTTGGGCTTCAGCCTTGGGAGTCATCTAGGAAGATCCTGTTAAAAGAAAGCCAGACACACGAGGTGAATCTGGCAGGTCAGGAGGGAATCGAACCCCCAACCTACGGTTTTGGAGACCGTCGCTCTGCCAATTGAGCTACTGACCTAAAAGCTTATCAGGCCGACCATTATGCCGGCCTGATCGAGAGAAATCAACTACTTATTCGATAATCTTCGCTACTACGCCAGCGCCGACGGTACGACCGCCTTCACGGATAGCGAAACGCAGACCGTCTTCCATCGCGATGGTTTTGATCAGGGTAACAGTCATCTGAATGTTGTCACCTGGCATTACCATTTCAACGCCTTCTGGCAGCTCGCAGTTACCAGTCACGTCAGTAGTACGGAAGTAGAACTGTGGACGGTAGCCTTTGAAGAACGGAGTGTGACGGCCGCCTTCTTCTTTGCTCAGAACGTAAACTTCTGCGGTGAACTTGGTGTGCGGCTTGACCGAACCTGGCTTGACCAGAACCTGGCCACGCTCAACGTCGTCACGCTTGGTGCCGCGCAGCAGCACGCCGCAGTTCTCGCCAGCACGACCTTCGTCCAGCAGCTTGCGGAACATCTCAACACCGGTGCAGGTGGTGGTGGTGGTGTCACGCAGACCAACGATTTCCAGGGCGTCCTGAACGCGGACGATACCACGCTCGATACGACCGGTAACAACGGTACCACGACCCGAGATCGAGAATACGTCTTCGATTGGCATCAGGAACGGCTTGTCGATAGCGCGCTCAGGCTCTGGGATGTAGCTGTCCAGAGTCTCAACCAGCTTCTTGACAGCGGTGGTGCCCATTTCGTTGTCGTCTTTGCCTTCCAGCGCCATACGAGCCGAACCGATGATGATCGGGGTGTCGTCGCCTGGGAAGTCATAGGTGGACAACAGGTCGCGAACTTCCATCTCGACCAGTTCCAGCAGCTCAGCGTCGTCTACCAGGTCAGCCTTGTTCAGGAAGACCACGATGTACGGAACGCCAACCTGACGGGACAGCAGGATGTGCTCACGGGTTTGTGGCATCGGACCATCGGCGGCCGAGCAAACCAGGATCGCGCCGTCCATCTGGGCAGCACCGGTGATCATGTTCTTCACGTAGTCAGCGTGACCTGGGCAGTCGACGTGAGCGTAGTGACGAATGTTCGAGTTGTACTCGACGTGTGCGGTGTTAATGGTGATACCGCGAGCTTTCTCTTCTGGAGCGCTGTCGATCTTGTCGAATTCAACGACGGCCGAACCGAAAACTTCGGAGCAGACGCGGGTCAGTGCCGCAGTCAGCGTGGTCTTGCCATGGTCAACGTGACCAATGGTGCCGACGTTTACGTGCGGCAGACTACGATCGAACTTTTCCTTAGCCATCGAGACAATCCTCAGCAATAAGAAACAAGCAAGTCAATATGACCATTAAAACAAAGGCAGATATTTTCATATCTGCCTTGTTATATGGAGCTCTTGAGCGGATTTGAACCGCTGACCTCACCCTTACCAAGGGTGTGCTCTACCAACTGAGCTACAAGAGCGTAACACTGTGCAACAACAGCAAACCTGGAGCGGGTAGCGGGAATCGAACCCGCATCATCAGCTTGGAAGGCTGAGGTTCTACCACTAAACTATACCCGCGGAGCTTGCGGCTCTCGCTAAAACTGGTGGAGGGAGAAGGATTCGAACCTTCGAAGCTCTCGCAACGGATTTACAGTCCGTCCCCTTTGACCGCTCGGGAATCCCTCCAGAATTGGCCGGCATTCTATTCAGATACCGATCAAGTGTCAAGCGTTTTTTCAAATTTTTTCAATCAAATCTGAAACTTAGCTGCTTTGACACCGCTTCCAGCTCTACCACCTCAGTGGTGTTCCCTGTGAAGCGGGCGCCATTCTATCAAGCTATTCGCCAGTTGCAATACCCTCGCACAACATTATTTTATGTTTTAAGTCTTTGAAATCATGGGAAAGTGTCCCGAGCACGGTTTGGTCCAGCAAACGCTGGCTCTGGGGCGCAATCTGCAACCACAAACCCGTGCTGTCCCCCAGGCGGCCGGTCACTGGAGCAGCAGCGATATCCAGGGTCAGCAAGCGCTGACGCAGCGCTTTTAGCTGATCCTGGCCCACCAAGCCACCTACATAGAGGCACTCCTGGCCACGCTCGGGCGCAGTTTTACCCTTGCTCGACTCGCTCAGCAGACGAATATCCTGCTGATTTCCCTTGTACAGCGACAACGGCGCCACTTCCTTGGCCTTCAACGGCGCTTCCTGCTGGTGCCAGACGTAATAAAAGACGTTGAGCACCACCAACAACAGAAACAACCAACGCATAGGCACCTCAATCCAGGGGACAAGCCATGGCCAGGCCAACAAATACCAGGTCCGGAACCACCCGGGCCTGTGGAGCGGCCTTTTGCACCAGGAGCGCATCGCCCCCGGTCAGCAACACAGTGAAATCATCACCCCACAACTCATGGGCATGCTCAAGCTGCGAGCGGACAAAGCCCTGAAGCATGTGCACGCAGCCACGCTCTACCGCCTCGACGGTAGAACGCCCAGGGGCAAGGCTCGACAGTGCGCGCTCAGCGGAGGCATCGTCATAGCGGATGCGTCGGGTGTGGGTACGCAGCTGGCTACGCATCAACGGCATGCCCGGGCAGATGAAGCCACCCAGGTGCTCGCCGTCGGCCGAAACGAAGTCAGCCTTGGCCGCCGTACCGAAATCCATCACCAGACACGCGCCACGGGCCAAGTGAAAGCCGCCCAGCACCGCAAGCCAGCGATCCAGGCCGAGGCGCTGGTAATCTTCATAGCCATTGCGTACGCCAGCGACCTCCCTGGCAGGCTGAGCCACCACGACGCTCAAGCCAAAATGCTGGGCGAGCAGCGCCGAAAGGCCAGCGGTCTCCTCCTCACTTCTGACACTGACCAGGCGGCAGCGCCGGGGCGCTGCAGGGAGCGCCGCGACGGCAGCCACCAGGGCCTGATCGGAGTCCACAATGCCGCCGGCAACAACGGCGCCCTCAGTAGCGCTGATGACTCGCCACTTGATAAAGCTGTTGCCACAATCGAGCTCAAGAATCATCACGCAACCTCAAACTGAGCTCACCACCGCTAAAGCTCTTTTCAACACCATCGACCTCGAGGCGCAGCGCCCCTTGCCGGTCAATGCCTAGAACAATTCCGTCAATCCGGTTGACTCCGGCAATCAAGGACACCGCAGCCCCCTGCCACAGATGGGATTGTTCCCACTCGGCCTGGAACGCGGCGAATCCGGATTGCCGATGGCGCTGCAGATCCTGCTGCAGGTTCTGACTGAGCGCAGCCACCAGTTTATTACGATCGACTGCCACCCCTGTCTCACGACGCACTGACGTCCACAACTGATCGATCTGCTCGTTGACCTGCATGTTGACGTTGATACCAATCCCCAGCACGACGTGACAGACGTCCGCAGGATCTCCGACCAACTCCAGGAGGATACCGGCGATCTTCTGATTGTTTACCAGAACATCATTCGGCCATTTCAGTCCCGCGCCGGCAACACCAAAGGCCTGCAGTGTACGCATTACCGCCAGGCCAACCACTAGGCTCAGACCTTCCAGCTGGCGCATGCCGCCTTCAATACGCAGCACCAGGCTGTAATAGAGGTTTTCCGCGAATGGGCTGACCCACTGACGACCGCGTCGGCCGCGCCCCGCCGCCTGACGCTCAGCCAGCACCAGGAACGGCGCAGCCTGGCCTTCGCTGATTGAGCGCAGGGCCTGGGCATTGGTCGAGTCGATGGATTCGAATATCAATACTGGCCATTGTTCGCCCTGGGAAAGCTCGGCTATGGCCGATTCTTCCAGCAACGACAACGGCGTGGCCAACTGGTAGCCGCGGCCACGGACTTTATGAATGGGCAGGTTCAGCTCAGCCTCAAGAAGCTGTAATTGCTTCCAGACAGCGGCGCGACTGACGCCCAAGGCTGCGCCCAGGTCTTGCCCGGAATGGAACCGGCCATCCTTGAGGAGCTTCAACAACTTCAGCATGCCAATCTCGACTCACAATGAGGAGGGCATGATAGCCATGCAGGTGGGGATTGCATAGAAAACTGAGCTGTAGGAATGGCCCTCTGTGGTCATCGCCCACAGAGGAAACAGCCAGAAAGACAAAACCCCTACCTGCAGATGCAGATAGGGGTTTCGGAATTTAATCTTGACGATGACCTACTCTCACATGGGGAAACCCCACACTACCATCGGCGATGCATCGTTTCACTGCTGAGTTCGGGATGGGATCAGGTGGTTCCAATGCTCTATGGTCGTCAAGAAATTCTGTTGCCAGAAGGTCTTGTTAGACACTCCAGCGAATCGGGTATGTGATGTTTGTGAGTTACAAATCTTCGGCTGTGCAGTCTTCACAACACCGCAATCTGGCTTTCGCTCAAATTGCTTGGGTGTTATATGGTCAAGCCTCACGGGCAATTAGTATTGGTTAGCTCAACGCCTCACAGCGCTTACACACCCAACCTATCAACGTCGTAGTCTTCGACGGCCCTTCAGGGAGCTCAAGGCTCCAGTGAGATCTCATCTTGAGGCAAGTTTCCCGCTTAGATGCTTTCAGCGGTTATCTCTTCCGAACATAGCTACCCGGCAATGCCACTGGCGTGACAACCGGAACACCAGAGGTTCGTCCACTCCGGTCCTCTCGTACTAGGAGCAGCCCCTCTCAAATCTCAAACGTCCACGGCAGATAGGGACCGAACTGTCTCACGACGTTCTAAACCCAGCTCGCGTACCACTTTAAATGGCGAACAGCCATACCCTTGGGACCGGCTTCAGCCCCAGGATGTGATGAGCCGACATCGAGGTGCCAAACACCGCCGTCGATATGAACTCTTGGGCGGTATCAGCCTGTTATCCCCGGAGTACCTTTTATCCGTTGAGCGATGGCCCTTCCATACAGAACCACCGGATCACTAAGACCTACTTTCGTACCTGCTCGACGTGTCTGTCTCGCAGTCAAGCGCGCTTTTGCCTTTATACTCTACGACCGATTTCCGACCGGTCTGAGCGCACCTTCGTACTCCTCCGTTACTCTTTAGGAGGAGACCGCCCCAGTCAAACTACCCACCATACACTGTCCTCGATCCGGATAACGGACCTGAGTTAGAACCTCAAAGTTGCCAGGGTGGTATTTCAAGGATGGCTCCACGCGAACTGGCGTCCACGCTTCAAAGCCTCCCACCTATCCTACACAAGCAAATTCAAAGTCCAGTGCAAAGCTATAGTAAAGGTTCACGGGGTCTTTCCGTCTAGCCGCGGATACACTGCATCTTCACAGCGATTTCAATTTCACTGAGTCTCGGGTGGAGACAGCGCCGCCATCGTTACGCCATTCGTGCAGGTCGGAACTTACCCGACAAGGAATTTCGCTACCTTAGGACCGTTATAGTTACGGCCGCCGTTTACCGGGGCTTCGATCAAGAGCTTCGCGTTAGCTAACCCCATCAATTAACCTTCCGGCACCGGGCAGGCGTCACACCCTATACGTCCACTTTCGTGTTTGCAGAGTGCTGTGTTTTTAATAAACAGTCGCAGCGGCCTGGTATCTTCGACCGGCATGGGCTTACGGAGCAAGTCCTTCACCCTCACCGGCGCACCTTCTCCCGAAGTTACGGTGCCATTTTGCCTAGTTCCTTCACCCGAGTTCTCTCAAGCGCCTTGGTATTCTCTACCCAACCACCTGTGTCGGTTTGGGGTACGGTTCCTGGTTATCTGAAGCTTAGAAGCTTTTCTTGGAAGCATGGCATCAACCACTTCGTCGCCTAATGGCAACTCGTCATCAGCTCTCGGCCTTAAGATCCCGGATTTACCTAAGATCTCAGCCTACCACCTTAAACTTGGACAACCAACGCCAAGCTGGCCTAGCCTTCTCCGTCCCTCCATCGCAATAACCAGAAGTACAGGAATATTAACCTGTTTTCCATCGACTACGCTTTTCAGCCTCGCCTTAGGGACCGACTAACCCTGCGTCGATTAACGTTGCGCAGGAAACCTTGGTCTTTCGGCGTGGGAGTTTTTCACTCCCATTGTCGTTACTCATGTCAGCATTCGCACTTCTGATACCTCCAGCAAGCTTCTCAACTCACCTTCACAGGCTTACAGAACGCTCCTCTACCGCATCACCTAAGTGATACCCGTAGCTTCGGTGTATGGTTTGAGCCCCGTTACATCTTCCGCGCAGGCCGACTCGACTAGTGAGCTATTACGCTTTCTTTAAAGGGTGGCTGCTTCTAAGCCAACCTCCTAGCTGTCTAAGCCTTCCCACATCGTTTCCCACTTAACCATAACTTTGGGACCTTAGCTGACGGTCTGGGTTGTTTCCCTTTTCACGACGGACGTTAGCACCCGCCGTGTGTCTCCCATGCTCGGCACTTGTAGGTATTCGGAGTTTGCATCGGTTTGGTAAGTCGGGATGACCCCCTAGCCGAAACAGTGCTCTACCCCCTACAGTGATACATGAGGCGCTACCTAAATAGCTTTCGAGGAGAACCAGCTATCTCCGAGCTTGATTAGCCTTTCACTCCGATCCACAGGTCATCCGCTAACTTTTCAACGGTAGTCGGTTCGGTCCTCCAGTCAGTGTTACCTAACCTTCAACCTGCCCATGGATAGATCGCCCGGTTTCGGGTCTATACCCAGCGACTAAACGCCCTATTAAGACTCGCTTTCGCTACGCCTCCCCTATTCGGTTAAGCTCGCCACTGAATATAAGTCGCTGACCCATTATACAAAAGGTACGCAGTCACCTAACAAAGTAGGCTCCCACTGCTTGTACGCATACGGTTTCAGGATCTATTTCACTCCCCTCTCCGGGGTTCTTTTCGCCTTTCCCTCACGGTACTGGTTCACTATCGGTCAGTCAGTAGTATTTAGCCTTGGAGGATGGTCCCCCCATATTCAGACAAAGTTTCTCGTGCTCCGTCCTACTCGATTTCATGACTAAGAGATTTTCGCGTACAGGGCTATCACCCACTATGGCCGCACTTTCCAGAGCGTTCCGCTAATCTCAAAGCCACTTAAGGGCTAGTCCCCGTTCGCTCGCCACTACTAAGGGAATCTCGGTTGATTTCTTTTCCTCAGGGTACTTAGATGTTTCAGTTCCCCTGGTTCGCCTCTTGCACCTATGTATTCAGTACAAGATACTCAGCTTATGCTGAGTGGGTTCCCCCATTCAGAGATCTCCGGATCAAAGTCTGTTTGCCGACTCCCCGAAGCTTATCGCAGGCTACCACGTCTTTCATCGCCTCTGACTGCCAAGGCATCCACCGTATGCGCTTCTTCACTTGACCATATAACCCCAAGCAATCTGGTTATACTGTGAAGACAACATTCGCCGAAAACTTGTAATGACTCACAAATTTTACCTTAGCCTGAACACACACCAGTGAAAGTGCTGTCCAGTCTATCTTTCTATCACATACCCAAATTTTTAAAGAACGATTCTGAAAAAGTTCAGAAATCAATATTCGATCCGAATATTCATTTCTAAGCTTTGACGTAAGGTGGTGGAGCCAAGCGGGATCGAACCGCTGACCTCCTGCGTGCAAGGCAGGCGCTCTCCCAGCTGAGCTATGGCCCCGTATTGCTACAGGCTGCACCACATGTAATTGGTGGGTCTGGGCAGATTCGAACTGCCGACCTCACCCTTATCAGGGGTGCGCTCTAACCAACTGAGCTACAGACCCAATCGTCTTCTTCAATGAATCAAGCAATTCGTGTGGGAGCTCATAAGACAGCTGATGTCTGTCGATTAAGGAGGTGATCCAGCCGCAGGTTCCCCTACGGCTACCTTGTTACGACTTCACCCCAGTCATGAATCACACCGTGGTAACCGTCCTCCCGAAGGTTAGACTAGCTACTTCTGGTGCAACCCACTCCCATGGTGTGACGGGCGGTGTGTACAAGGCCCGGGAACGTATTCACCGCGACATTCTGATTCGCGATTACTAGCGATTCCGACTTCACGCAGTCGAGTTGCAGACTGCGATCCGGACTACGATCGGTTTTGTGAGATTAGCTCCACCTCGCGGCTTGGCAACCCTCTGTACCGACCATTGTAGCACGTGTGTAGCCCAGGCCGTAAGGGCCATGATGACTTGACGTCATCCCCACCTTCCTCCGGTTTGTCACCGGCAGTCTCCTTAGAGTGCCCACCATAACGTGCTGGTAACTAAGGACAAGGGTTGCGCTCGTTACGGGACTTAACCCAACATCTCACGACACGAGCTGACGACAGCCATGCAGCACCTGTGTCAGAGTTCCCGAAGGCACCAATCCATCTCTGGAAAGTTCTCTGCATGTCAAGGCCTGGTAAGGTTCTTCGCGTTGCTTCGAATTAAACCACATGCTCCACCGCTTGTGCGGGCCCCCGTCAATTCATTTGAGTTTTAACCTTGCGGCCGTACTCCCCAGGCGGTCAACTTAATGCGTTAGCTGCGCCACTAAAATCTCAAGGATTCCAACGGCTAGTTGACATCGTTTACGGCGTGGACTACCAGGGTATCTAATCCTGTTTGCTCCCCACGCTTTCGCACCTCAGTGTCAGTATGAGCCCAGGTGGTCGCCTTCGCCACTGGTGTTCCTTCCTATATCTACGCATTTCACCGCTACACAGGAAATTCCACCACCCTCTGCCCTACTCTAGCTTGCCAGTTTTGGATGCAGTTCCCAGGTTGAGCCCGGGGATTTCACATCCAACTTAACAAACCACCTACGCGCGCTTTACGCCCAGTAATTCCGATTAACGCTTGCACCCTCTGTATTACCGCGGCTGCTGGCACAGAGTTAGCCGGTGCTTATTCTGTCGGTAACGTCAAAATACTCACGTATTAGGTAAGTACCCTTCCTCCCAACTTAAAGTGCTTTACAATCCGAAGACCTTCTTCACACACGCGGCATGGCTGGATCAGGCTTTCGCCCATTGTCCAATATTCCCCACTGCTGCCTCCCGTAGGAGTCTGGACCGTGTCTCAGTTCCAGTGTGACTGATCATCCTCTCAGACCAGTTACGGATCGTCGCCTTGGTGAGCCATTACCTCACCAACTAGCTAATCCGACCTAGGCTCATCTGATAGCGCAAGGCCCGAAGGTCCCCTGCTTTCTCCCGTAGGACGTATGCGGTATTAGCGTTCCTTTCGAAACGTTGTCCCCCACTACCAGGCAGATTCCTAGGTATTACTCACCCGTCCGCCGCTGAATCGAAGAGCAAGCTCTTCTCATCCGCTCGACTTGCATGTGTTAGGCCTGCCGCCAGCGTTCAATCTGAGCCATGATCAAACTCTTCAGTTCAATACTGCTTGGGTTTTGAGAAAACCCTAAACTTGGCTCAGCAATCTCAAATGACCTACCTTCAAATCTTTCGATTTTCGTGTAGCCACTTGTGATGCTGATAATCTTTTTGACTATCAGTCTGAGCTCACAAGCACCCACACGAATTGCTTGATTCAGTTGTTAAAGAGCGGTTGGTTAAGAGCTTTTCGTCTCAACCGAGGCGCGCATTCTACGCTTTCCTCAGAGCCTGTCAAGCGTTTATTTTGAAGTTTTTCAGAATTTCTCTTTCAACTTCAACCACTTGACTCGCTGCGATCTCTCGTCAGCGGGAGGCGAATTCTACAGCGTTTCAAACCGCTGTCAACTGCCTTTTTCACCGCTGTCGATCTTTCGACCGAAGCCCTTCCTGATGACCCTGGAACCGCTAACCCATTGAAACTCAAGGAGTTTTCAGTTCCGACTGCGCCGGAAGTGGGGCGAATTATAGAGAGATCTGCAGGGGCGTCAAGGACTTATTTCAACTTTGTTTCAGAAGGGGCGGTTTGGCTATAAGTAGCAAGCTTCAAGCTGCAAGTAAAAGCAGAGGCACTGCGCTCAACTTGTAGCTTGCAGCTTATAGCTTGCCGCTACCGCCTACTCAGCCTTGAGGGTAACCCGGGCAAATGCCTTCTTGCCCGCCTGGCATACATGGGTCGCGCCAAGTGCAAACATGAAATCACGATCAACCACCGCACCGTCGACCTTCACCGCGCCGCCATTGAGCAGATCCCGCGCCATCGCCGAGTTCTTCACCAGACCCGCGCGGTTCAACACGGCAGCGATCGGCAAGCCTTCAGCCGCAGAGACCTCAACCTCAGGCAGATCCTCCGGCAACTCGCCCTCTTTCATACGGTTACCTGCCGCGCGGTGAGCATTGGCGGCAGCCTCCTCGCCATGGAAGCGGGCAACGATCTCTTCCGCCAGCTTGATCTTAATGTCACGCGGGTTTGCGCCATTGGCGACATCGGCACGCAACTGCTCGATCTCTTCCATGGAACGGAAGCTCAGCAGCTCGAAGTAACGCCACATCAAGGTGTCAGGAATCGACACGAGCTTGCTGTACATCACCCCAGGGGCTTCCTGGATGCCGACATAATTGCCCAGGGACTTGGACATCTTCTTCACGCCGTCGAGCCCTTCGAGCAGCGGCATGGTCACGATGTTCTGTGCTTCCTGACCGTAAGCACGTTGCAGCTCGCGCCCCATCAGCAGGTTGAACTTCTGGTCGGTACCGCCGAGCTCGACGTCGCACTTGAGTGCCACCGAGTCATAACCCTGCACCAGCGGATAGAGGAACTCATGGATCGCGATCGGCTGGTTGGTGGTGTAGCGCTTGTCGAAGTCGTCGCGCTCGAGCATGCGCGCCACGGTGTACTGCGACGCCAGGCGAATGAAGTCGGCCGGGGTGAGCTTGTCCATCCAGGTGGAGTTGAACGCGACTTCGGTCTTGGCCGGGTCGAGAATCTTGAACACCTGCTGTTTATAGGTCTCGGCGTTATCCAGTACCTGCTCGCGGGTCAGCGGCGGACGGGTAGCGCTCTTGCCGCTCGGGTCACCGATCATGCCGGTGAAGTCGCCAATCAGGAAGATCACCTGGTGACCCAGGTCCTGGAACTGGCGCAGCTTGTTGATCAGGACGGTATGCCCCAGGTGCAGGTCAGGCGCAGTCGGGTCAAAACCCGCCTTGATCCGCAGCGGCTGCCCGCGCTTGAGCTTCTCGACCAACTCGGACTCGACCAGTACCTCTTCCGCTCCACGCTTGATCAGCGCTAGCTGCTCTTCAACCGACTTCATAACAGACCCGTAAGGCTCAGATTCAAAGGGACCCAACCATACAAGATCAGCCATCAAATACAAGTTTTTGCCCCGAGTGTGACCTCGAAGCCGACTGATGACGTCTGCGCGCTTGCGCTGAAGGGGATTTGGTTATATTTTATACAGTTATTTCATCTTCATCATGTCATTCATCTTTTCCACTTCATCTATTTCAAAGTCAATTCATCTATGACCAACGAACCGCCTAAAGCGCCCCCGCTTTATCCGAAGAGCCACCTGTTGGCCGCCAGCGGCATCGCCGCCTTACTCAGCCTGGCCTTGCTGGTGTTCCCATCCAGCGAGGTCGAAGCCAAGAAAACCACCCTGAACCTGGAGCTGGAAAGCCCGGCAGAGCAACTCAAGCAGGAACAGGACGCCCCACTTACCCAGAACACCGACGCCGCCCCCTCGCCGTTTGCGCAGATCGACAACAGCGCCGCAGCAACCGAGGAAACCGCCAAGACCGAGTCTGCGCCCGCCGCTGCCGAAGCCGCGCCAGCCAAGGACCCAAGCCACCGCGAAGTCACCGTGAGCCGTGGCGATACCCTGTCGACCCTGTTCGCCAAGGTCGGCCTGCCGGCCACCGCTGTGCATGAAGTGCTGGCCAGTAACAAGCAGGCCAAGCAGTTCAGCCAGCTCAAGCATGGCCAGGTACTGCAGATCGAACTGGACAAGGACGGTCAGCTGGCCAGCCTGCACAGCAAGCTCAGTGATCTGGAAACCATTCGCCTGACCAAGAGCGCAAACGGTTACGCGTTCAACCGTGAAATCAGCAAGCCCGTGGTGCGCTCGGCCTATGTACATGGCGTGATCAAGAGTTCGCTGTCGGCCTCGGCCCAGCGTGCCGGCCTGAATCACAACCTGACCATGGATATGGCGCGCATCTTCGGGTATGACATCGACTTCGCCCAGGATATCCGCCAGGGCGACGAGTTCGACGTGATCTATGAACAGAAGGTCATGAACGGCAAGGTCGTCGGTACCGGCAATATCCTCTCTGCCCGCTTCACCAACCGCGGCAAGAGTTTCACCGCAGTGCGCTACACCAACAAGCAGGGCAACACCAACTACTACACCGCCGACGGCAACAGCATGCGCAAGGCGTTCATCCGCACTCCGGTTGATTTCGCCCGCATCAGCTCGCGCTTCTCGGCTGGCCGCAAGCACCCGATCCTGAACAAGATCCGCGCGCACAAAGGTGTCGACTACGCAGCACCACGCGGCACACCGATCAAGGCGGCCGGTGACGGTAAAGTGCTGCTGGCAGGCCGCCGCGGCGGCTACGGCAACACCGTGATCATCCAGCACGGTAACCGCTACCAGACCCTGTACGGGCACATGCAGGGCTTCGCCAAGGGCGTGAAGACCGGCGGCACCGTCAAGCAAGGGCAAATCATCGGCTACATTGGCACCACCGGCCTGTCTACCGGCCCGCACCTGCACTACGAGTTCCAGGTCAACGGCGTCCACGTCGACCCGCTCGGGCAGAAGTTGCCAATGGCTGATCCGATCGCCAAGGCCGAGCGCCAGCGTTTCCTGCAGCAAAGCCAGCCACTGGTCGCGCGCATGGACCAGGAAAAGGCCACTCTGCTTGCTTCGAGCAAGCGTTAAGCAATGCCGCTCTATCTGGGTGTGATGTCCGGGACCAGCCTCGATGGCCTGGACATCGCCTTGATCGAACAGGAGCAGCAACTCACGCTGCTCGCCACCCATTACATCCCCATGCCCGCCGACCTGCGCCAGGACCTGCTGGCCCTGTGCGCCAGCGGGCCGGACGAGATTGCCCGCGCCGCCCTGGCCGAAAACCGCTGGGTGCAGCTTGCCGCCGAAGGTATCCAGCACCTGCTGGCCGCGCGCAACCTCACGCCCGAGGCCATTCGCGCCATCGGCAGTCACGGCCAGACCATCCGCCACGAACCGGCGCGCGGCTTTACCGTACAGATCGGCAACCCGGCGCTGCTGGCTGAGCTTACCGGCATCAGCGTGGTCAGCGACTTCCGTCGCCGTGACGTTGCCGCCGGCGGCCAGGGCGCTCCCCTGGTACCGGCCTTTCACGAAGCCCTGTTCGCCCATCAGGGCCAACGCCTGGCGGTGCTCAATGTCGGTGGCTTCAGCAATCTGAGCCTGATCGAACAGGACAAACCAGTCAGCGGCTTCGACTGCGGGCCGGGTAACGTGCTGCTCGATGCCTGGATTCAGCAGAAACAAGGGCACAGCTATGACGCCAATGGTGCCTGGGCGGGCACCGGCCAGGTTATCCCAGGCCTGCTCGCCTCGCTGCTGAGCGATCCGTTCTTCGCAGGCAGCGGCCCGAAAAGTACCGGCCGCGAAGTGTTCAACCTGCTTTGGCTCAATCAGCACCTGGCCCCTCAGCCAAGCCTTCGGGATGAAGACGTGCAGGCCACCCTGCTGGAACTGACCGCCCGTAGCATCGTCAGCTCGCTGCAAGCGGCACAGAATGATACCCAGGCACTGCTGGTCTGCGGCGGCGGCGCCCACAATAGCGTGCTGATGCAGCGCCTGGCAGCCCTGCTGCCCAATGCCCGGGTCAGCAGCACTGCCGCTTGCGGGATCGACCCTGACTGGGTTGAGGCCATGGCCTTTGCCTGGCTGGCCCACTGCTGCCTGCAGCGCATCCCCGCCAACCGCCCCAGCGTCACCGCTGCCCGTGGCCTGCGGGTACTGGGCGCGATCTACCCGGCATAACTCGCAGACAGCAAAACGCCGCGCATCAGCGCGGCGTTTGCGGTACTGCCCTGGCGATCAGATCGAGAACGAAGAGCCGCAACCACAGGTCGTGGTGGCGTTCGGGTTCTTGATAACGAAACGCGAGCCTTCCAAGCCTTCCTGGTAATCCACCTCGGCTCCTGCCAGATACTGGAAACTCATCGGATCGACAACCAGAGCCACGCCTTCGCGCTCGACGATGGTGTCGTCTTCGGCAACGTCTTCATCGAAAGTGAAACCGTACTGAAAACCCGAGCAACCGCCGCCGGTCACGAAAACTCGCAACTTCAGGCGATCATTGCCTTCTTCATCGACCAGGGTCTTCACCTTGTGCGCTGCACCCTCAGTGAACTGCAATGCCACAGGGGTGAAGGATTCGACGCTCATGCTGACTATCTCCCGGCGCTATGCCGCCATAATGCGTGATGACGCGCATTATCCGCTTCTCCGAGAAAAGCGGTCAACAATACAAAAGCTGCAAGAGGTGCGCCGCAAGCTATAAGCGGATCGCGTGCACCTTTTACTTGCAGCTTGAAAGCTGGCGTTTACGGAAGCAGACCGGCGTGGGAAAGCCCCATGCGCTCGTCCAGGCCAAAGAGGATGTTGAGGTTCTGTACCGCCTGCCCCGACGCGCCCTTGACCAGGTTGTCGATCACCGACAACACCACCACCAGGTCGCCGCCTTGTGGACGGTGCACGGCAATTCGGCAGACGTTGGCACCGCGCACGCTGCGGGTTTCCGGATGGCTGCCGGCCGGCATTACGTCGACGAACGGTTCATCGGCGTAGCGTTTTTCAAACAGCGCCTGCAGATCGACCGAGGTATCGGCGACGGTTGCATACAGGGTCGAATGGATACCGCGGATCATCGGGGTCAGGTGCGGCACGAAGGTCAGTCCGACATCACCACCCGCCGCCCGGCGCAGGCCCTGGGTGATTTCCGGCAGGTGACGGTGCCCCTTGACCGCATAAGCCTTCATGCTTTCGCCCGCCTCACA
Organism: Pseudomonas sp. B21-032; assembly: GCF_024748965.1. NCBI lineage: Bacteria > Pseudomonadati > Pseudomonadota > Gammaproteobacteria > Pseudomonadales > Pseudomonadaceae > Pseudomonas > Pseudomonas sp. B21-032. The sequence continues at coordinate 5,354,887 of NZ_CP087180.1, forward strand.
GAACAGCGAGCCCACCGCCGCGCCACGGCCGGCGCCGCTGACCCCGGATTTGCAGTCGGCGATCAGCCGCGAGGCGTCGGCGATACCGGCTTCGAGCAGCGGCAGGAAGCCCAGCTGGGTAGCGGTTGGGTAGCAACCCGGTACGGCGATCAGGCGTGCCTGGCGAATTTGCTCGCGATTGACTTCAGGCAGGCCGTAGACCGCGTCCTTGAGCAGCTCGGGCGCGCCGTGCGGCTGGCCGTACCACTTGGCCCACTCATCGGCGTCCTGCAGGCGGAAGTCGGCGGAAAGGTCGATGACCTTGGTGCCCGCGGCCAGCAGCTCGCCGGCCAGGGCGTGGGCGACACCGTGCGGGGTGGCAAAGAACACTACGTCGCAGGCGGCCAGGGTCTTCACGTCCGGCACGCTGAAGGCCAGGCCGTCGTAGTGGCCTCGCAGGTTCGGGTACATATCGGCAACCGCCAGACCAGCTTCGGAACGCGAGGTGATCACTGCCACCTCGGCCTGTGGATGCTGTGCCAACAGACGCAGCAGCTCGACCCCGGTGTAACCCGTGCCGCCAACGATACCGACCTTGACCATAACGCGTGCCCCTTATCAACGAACCATCAGGAAAGCCCACGATAATAGGGGCGCTGAAACACGCCCACAACTGTTGCGATGGCTCGCCGGGCCCCTTGCCTCTACTATCTGACCACCGTGAACCCTGAAGGAACTCAACCCCATGCTTTTTCTCTGGATCAAAGCGCTGCATATCGTCAGCGTGGTCTGCTGGTTTGCCGGCCTGTTCTACCTGCCGCGCCTGTTCGTCTATCACGCACAAAGCCAGGACAGCATCAGCCAGGAACGCTTCGTGATCATGGAGCGCAAGCTCTACCGCGGCATCATGCTGCCGGCGATGGTCGCCAGCCTGGTCTTCGGCATCTGGCTGCTGAGCCTGACCCCGGGCTTCATGAGCCAGGGCTGGATGCACGCCAAGCTCACCCTGGTGGTGCTGCTGATCGGTTACCACCATATGTGCGGCGCACAGCTCAAGCGCTTCGCCCGCGGCGAAAACACCCGCAGCCACGTGTTCTACCGCTGGTTCAATGAAGTGCCGGTGCTGGTCCTGCTGGCCGTGGTAATTCTGGTGGTGGTCAAACCGTTCTAACCTAAACCCATACTCAGCCTCGGGAAACCTGCCATGTCATTGCCTGCCCTGCTCGAACAACGCTTGCGCCTGCCGGTGGTAGCGGCGCCGATGTTTCTGATCTCCAATCCGCAACTGGTACTGGCCTGTTGTGCCAACGGGGTGGTCGGCAGTTTCCCGGCCCTGAACCAGCGCGACAGCGCCGGCTTCAAGGCCTGGCTGGAAGAAATAGAAACGGGCCTGGCGGCCCTCGACAAACCTGCACCCTATGCCGTCAACCTGATCGTGCACCAGAGCAACCCGCGTCTGCAGGCGGACCTGGCGCTGTGCGTCGAGCACAAGGTGCCGATCGTCATCACCAGCCTAGGGGCGGTGAAGGAACTGGTCGATGCCGTGCACAGCTATGGCGGCCTGGTGTTCCATGACGTGACCACCCGCCGGCATGCCGAGAAAGCCGCCGAGGCCGGTGTCGACGGTCTGATTGCCGTAGCCGCGGGCGCCGGCGGCCACGCTGGCACCTGGAGCCCGTTCGCCCTGGTCGCCGAGATTCGCCAGTTCTTCCACAAGACCTTGCTGCTGGCCGGTTGCATAAACCGTGGCCAGGAAATCCTCGCCGCGCAGTTGCTGGGCGCTGACCTCGCCTACCTGGGTACGCGCTTTATCGCCACCCACGAGAGCCAGGCGCCGGGGCCTTACAAAGAAATGATGCTTGAAGCCAAGGCAGCCGATATCATCCACACCGCTGCGGTTTCCGGGGTGCCTGCCAGCTTCATGCGCCAGAGCCTGGAAAACGCCGGTTTCGACATGGCCGCCCTGCGCAGCCACACCGAGACCAAGCTCAAACCCATCGACGACGAGGCCAAGGCCTGGAAGACCGTCTGGTCTGCCGGACAAGGTGTCGGTGCCATCGACCAGCTCTGCTCGGTCGAGCAACTGATTACCCGCCTGGATACCGAATACCGCCAGGCGCACGCCTCGGCCACAGCCCTTGGCCATCGCTGGCCGGGATGACTCACGCTTTATCACGGCAAAGGAAGCCCGCATGTATGACACCCTGACTCTCGCCAACTCGAGCAAACCCAAGGTCATGAGCCTGGAAGGGCGAATTGGCCGCGTGCGCCTGCTGGCCTGGAGCCTGGTCTTGTTCGCTGCGACCATCGGCGGCATTTGCCTGGTGGCCTTGCTGTCCAGTTCAATGTCGCTGGACCTCGGCGGTCTGATGATGATCGGCCTGTTGTCGGCACGGATCCTGAGCATGCTGTTCATCGTCCAGCGCCTGCACGACCTGAACTGGAGCGGCTGGTTCTGCTGGCTGTCGATCCTGCCATGGGTCGGCAACTTCTTCATCCTGGTGCTGGTACTGATGCCCGGCACGCGTGGCAGCAACCGCTTCGGTGCGCCGCCAGTGCCCAACAACAACGCAGTGGTGATCCTGGCCTGGCTGTGGCTGGTCCTGGTTGCCGGGCTTGCATACGTCACTGTCACCCGCCCCGGCATCTAGACACGCCACGGGTAGCAGCACTCCGGGCCCGGCACCTGTAAACTGCGCACTTTGGCCACCCTTCCCGACTGGAGAACTGCATGACCCGTTACGCCATGATCACCGGTGCCTCCAGCGGCTTGGGCCTGGCACTGGCCGAGGCGCTGGCACGTCGGGGACGCAATTTGATCCTGGTGGCCCGACAGCGCGACCCGCTGGAAAGCATCGCCATCGAGCTGACCCAGCGGTTTGGCATCGAAGTGCTGTTTCGTGCCTGCGACTTGGGCGAGCCGTTGCGGTTGTCGGGGTTCCTGCTGGAGCTGGAAGAAAGCGAGCGGCACATCGACTTGCTGGTCAACTGCGCCGGCATTCGCTCCTACGGGCACTTTCTGGCCCAGGAATGGAGCGATGAGCAGGACCTGATCGAGGTGAACATCCTCGCCCTGACCCGCCTCTGCCACGCCCTTGGCAATGCCATGGCGGTTCAGGGCGGCGGGCAGATACTCAACGTCGCTTCGCTTGCCGCCTTCGCGCCCGGCCCGTGGATGAGCAGCTACGCAGCAAGCAAAGCCTATGTGCTGCACTTTTCCGAAGGCCTGCGCGAAGAGCTCAAACGCACCGGCATCAAGGTTTCGGTGCTGTGCCCAGGCCCGGTGCGTTCGCCGTTGCGGCGTATCCCGCGGCTGGAAAACGGCCAACGCAGCCTGAGCCCGGAAGAAGTCGCGCTGTATACCGTACGCGCCCTGGACAAGAACCGCGCATTGATCATCCCCGGCCGGCGCAACCGCTGGCTGGCCTTCAGCCCGCGCTGGCTATCGCGCTGGCTGGCACGCAAGCTGGCCGGCGCCATCAACCAGGCCTATTGCCCGCGCTAGTTGTACAGGGCTGGGCGCAAGCGTCTGGCCTGCGTACACTCAAGTCCGATTACCCTCATGGAGCAGCCGTAGTGGATACTCTGTTTACCAAGATCATCAACCGGGAAATCCCGGCCAAGATCATCTACGAGGACGACCAGGTTCTGGCCTTCCACGATATCGCCCCGCAGGCACCGGTACATTTTCTGGTCATCCCGAAAAAACCGATCCGCACCCTCAACGATCTGACCGAAGAAGACAAGGGCCTGGCCGGGCACATCCTGTTCACTGCCCAGCGGCTGGCCAAGGAACTGGGCTGCGAAGACGGCTTTCGCGTGGTCATGAACTGCAATGAGCTGGGTGGGCAGACCGTCTACCACATTCATATGCACGTGCTTGGCCAGCGTCAGATGCACTGGCCACCGGGCTGATCCAGGGCAAGCCCCGGCATCGCGATTGGGGTAAACTGTCGGGCACATTCTTGCGGAGGTGCCCGATGGCTACCGAACGTCACTATTCCCCGCTCGACCGCTTGTTGCTGCAGGCCGACACCGCCATGCGCACCTTGCTGCCCTTCAGCGGCCAGCCTTCCCGGCCGTCGCCGGCGATCATCCAGCCGGATGTCACCCTCGACGAAACCCAGACCCGCCATGTGGCCGGGCTCATGCGTATCAACCATACCGGTGAAGTCTGTGCCCAGGCGCTGTACCAGGGCCAGGCCCTGACCGCCAAGCTGCCCCAGGTTCGCAAGGCCATGGAGCACGCCGCCGAGGAAGAAATCGACCACCTGGCCTGGTGCGAGCAGCGCATTCGCCAGCTCGGCAGCCACCCCAGCGTGCTCAACCCGCTGTTCTACGGTATGTCCTTCGGCATCGGCGCCCTCGCTGGCCTGGTCAGCGACAAGGTCAGCCTGGGTTTTGTCGCCGCCACCGAGCATCAGGTGTGCAAGCACCTGGACGAACACCTGGAGCAAATCCCGGCCGAGGATGAAAAATCCCGGGCGATTCTTGAGCAGATGCGCATCGACGAAGAGCAACATGCCGAATCGGCCCTGGATGCTGGCGGCTTCCGCTTCCCGGCACCGGTCAAGTTCGGCATGAGCCTGATGGCCAAGGTCATGACCAAAAGCACTTATCGTATCTAGGACCACCGATGACGGAACGCTTCGACGCCAAGGACCTGGCCCGCGCAGTCAGCGCCGGCGTTCTGAACCCGGGCCAGGATCAGGCCCTGCTTGAATTTCTCAAGCGCCAGCCGCAAACCCAGGCCAGTTTCCAGCTGGCCCACGTGGCGTTTTACTTCGGCGCCCTGCTGATCATGGCCGCCATGGGCTGGCTGCTCAGTGAAGCCTGGATGCGCGTCGGTGACAGCGCCCTGCTGCTGGTCTCACTGATTTATATCGGCGTACTGACCCTGGGCGCCTTGCTAATGCAACGCCGCGGCCAGGTCATCCCTGCTGGCGTACTTGCTGCGGTGGCGGTGAGCATCGTACCGCTGGCAGTGTTTGCGGCGCAGCGACTCAGCGGTTTCTGGCTACTGGACAACGCCCAGGGCAACTACCACAACTACTACACCTACGTGCAGGACGGTTGGCTGCTGATGGAGGCGGCGACGATACTGGCCGGCTTGTTGATGCTGCGCCTGATCCCGTTTCCGTTCATCGTCATGCCGATTGCCGTGGCCTTGTGGTTCATGTCCATGGACCTGAGCGAATGGTTCTATGGCGAGGCCTTCGACTGGAATCAGCGGCGTACGGTGTCACTGTGGTTTGGCCTGGCGACATTGCTGGTGTTCCTGGTGATCGACGGTCGCACCCGCCAGGACTATGCCTTCTGGGGCTATCTGGCCGGATTGCTGGCCTTCTGGCTCGGCTTGCCGCTGCTGGATACCGACAGTGAATGGGACAAAGCGCTTTATGGTCTGATCAACCTTGGCCTGATGGGCATAGCACTGTTGCTGCGCCGTCCGCTGTTCATGGTCTTTGGTGGCATGGGCGTGGCGATGTACCTGGGTTACCTGTCTTACGAGGTGTTTGCCGAGTCGCTGCTGTTCCCGGTGGTGCTGACCCTGATCGGGTTGGGCGTGATTGGCTTGGGGCTTTTCTATCAGAAGCACCGCGAGGCTTTGAGCAGCCGTTTGCAGGCGCGATTGCCGCAAGGCTTGCTGAAGCTGCTGCCGGGGTTGCGCCACTGATGATTCGGTTATTTTGCCTTCGCTTGCTGCAAAGCCTGGGGCTGGTGCTGGTGGCTTATCTGTTCGTGTGCCTGCTGACTGCCGGCATGAGCGGGGAACCCTTTAGCCTGAAACTGCCTGACATCTCCCAACCTGATGGCAACAGTGCCGTCGACCTGTGGGTGTTCTCACTGCCCGGGCAACTGCTGTTGCTGCTGGCCGGCTGCTTCATTCACAGGCAGCGCCTGCTTGCCTTGGCCTTTGTGCTATCGGCCGCGCTGACGGCCTGGCTGCAGTGCCTGATATTTGCCGACGCCTTTGGCAATACCTGGAGTAGCGCAGAAATCGTCGGTCTGCTCGTCTTCAACCTGCACTGGTTGGTGGTGGCGCTGGTTCCGGGGCTGGCCTGGCTGATCGGGCTGGAGCGCCTGCGCCGTTAGCCCGCCCCCACAGGAGCGGGCTTGCTGGTAATCAACCGAGCTCGACAATCTCGTAGCTGTGGGTGATCTCGACACCGGCCCGGCCGAGCATGATCGAGGCCGAGCAATACTTCTCTGCCGACAGCTCGACCGCACGCTTGACCTGGGCTTCTTTCAGGCCACGGCCCTTGACCACGAAATTCAGGTGGATTTTGGTGAATACCTTCGGGTCTTCGCTGGCGCGCTCGGCTTCAAGGAAAGCTTCGCAGCTCTCTACTGCCTGGCGGGATTTCTTCAGGATGCTGACCACATCGAAGTTGCTGCAGCCACCCAGGCCCAACAGCAGCATTTCCATGGGCCGTACACCCAGGTTGCGGCCACCGGCCTCGGGCGGGCCATCCATCACGACCACATGGCCACTGCCCGATTCGCCCAGAAACATGGCTTCACCTGCCCACTGGATACGCGCCTTCATTACCTGGACTCCCTTGATTGAAAAAAGGCTGCCAGCTTAGACCCTGCGAGCCCGGCGGAAAAGCTCAAGCGCATGAGTAAATCTGCCGATAGAAGGACAAGTGTCTGATAAGCTGACGCCAAATCACTGGCGCTTATCGCCAGACTATCTATAAAAGAAATTGAAGCGTCGCCTCCTGACCGGGATCCAGCCATGGTTGCATCAGCCCTTCCAGCCAAGATCAAGAACATCGACAAGCTGCTGGTCCATTGCCAGCGCCGCCGCTATGCGGCCAAGAGCAACATCATCTGCGCCGGTGACAAGGCCGAAACCCTGTCCTTTATCGTCAAGGGCTCGGTGACCATCCTTATCGAGGATGACAACGGCCACGAAATGATCATCGCCTACCTCAACAGTGGCGACTTTTTCGGCGAGCTGGGGCTGTTTGAACCAGCCGGCCAGGAACACCAGCGCAGCGCCTGGGTGCGGGCCAAAAGCGAATGTGAAGTTGCAGAAATCAGCTACGAAAAATTCCGTGAACTGGCGCGTCACGACCCGGACATTCTCTATGCCCTGGGCAGCCAGATGGCCCAGCGCCTGCGCAACACCACGCGCAAGGTCGGCGACCTGGCCTTCTTCGACGTCACCGGCCGGGTAGCCCGCTGCCTGCTGGAATTGTGCAAGCAGCCAGACGCCATGACCCACCCCGACGGCATGCAGATCAAGATCACCCGCCAGGAAATCGGCCGCATCGTCGGTTGTTCGCGGGAGATGGTTGGCCGCGTCCTCAAGGATCTCGAAGAGCGCAGCCTGGTACACGTCAAGGGCAAGACCATGGTGGTCTTCGGTACCCGTTAATCGCGGGCGATGCCCTTGATCACTTCGGCATAGGCCTGGCCAAGGCGCTCGAGCAGCGGCGCCTCGGGTACCACCTCGTGCAAAGCGATGTGGCTGTCGGCCAGGCAGCGCTGCTCCAGCTCGCAGCATTCGTTGAAGCGGTTGACCGCCGCCACCATCGACTCGCGCTGGTTATCCAGCAGCAACGCACCATGAACCAACACCACCGGGCGCTTGCCACCCAGGCCCTGGCGCCAGCGCTGGGCAGTGCCGACCAGTTTGCGACCGTTAAGGTTGACGTTGTAGCGGCCATCACAGAACGCCCCTTCGATTTCCCCCACCGACGCCATCCCGCCCCATTCGCGCAGCACATCACACAGCGGCAGGCACAGACGCTCGTAGGCGTTTTCGATACGGCCGTGATCACCTTCGCTTTTCGGCGCGACGTAAACTAGGGCGATGTTGAGCACCGCCGGCGACTGCGGCACTGGCTCACCACCGGTTTCGCGCAGCAGCACCGGCCAACCGGCAATCGCAAGCTCGGCGCAGGCCGCCTCGAAGCCTTCGAGGCGGCTCATGCGCCGGGGCATGACCAGGGCATGATCGGTCGGTCGCCAGAACAACAGGCCATGATCCTTTTCGCCCTTGCATACCGCCGCCAGCAACTCCTGTTCGGCGTGCAGCCCGGCCTCGACAGTGACATCAAGCACTTGATCAGTCATCGCATTAACCTTGTAGAAACAAAAAAGCCGGCATCGCCGGCTTCAGAGTTGAATCAGTCCAGGCCTTGCACCGGGTTCTGCACCACACGCTCCGGGAAGAACAGGCGCTGCAGCTCCAGCCCCGGGTGTTCGGCGCGCATGAACGCTTCGCCGACCAGGAAGGAGTAGACCTCGTTGATTTCCATCAGCTCGACGTCGGCGCGGTTGAGGATGCCGCTTTCGGTAATGGCCAGGCGATCACGGGGGATGCGCGGCAGCAAGTCGAGGGTGGTTTCCAGGCTCACTTCAAAGGTGTGCAGGTTGCGGTTGTTGACGCCCACCAGCGGCGTATCGAGGGTCTTCAGCGCCCGCTCCAGCTCGTCGCCGTCGTGCACTTCGACCAGCACATCGAGGCCCACGCCTTTTGCCGTCGCGGCCAATTCGGCCATCTTCACATCATCCAGCGCGGCAACGATCAGCAGCACACAGTCGGCGCCCAAGGCCCGGGCTTCGACGATCTGATAAGGATCAATCATGAAGTCCTTGCGAATCACCGGCAGCTTGCACGCGGCGCGCGCCTGTTGCAGGTAGATGTCGCCGCCCTCGAAGTAATCGACGTCGGTCAGCACCGACAGGCAGGTCGCGCCGCCCTTCTCGTAGCTGACGGCAATGTCGGCCGGAATGAAGTTTTCGCGGATCACGCCCTTGCTTGGCGAGGCTTTCTTGATTTCGGCAATGACTGCAGGCTGCTTGCGCTTGGCCTGTTCGATAAGGGCCTTGGCAAAACCGCGTGGCGCATCGGCAGCGGCCGCCAGGCGTTCAAGCTCGGCAAGGCTGACACGCGCGCTGCGCTCGGCGACTTCTTCGACCTTGCGCGCCAGAATGTTTTCCAGAACCGTCGGCACACTCATCCTTCATTCTCCTGCTTGAATACCGCGGTAAAGGCACCGAGCTCTTCGAGTTTTTCCCGGGCAAGGCCAGTGTGCAATGCGTCGTGAGCCAGCTCCACGCCCTGCTTGAGGCTCATGGCGTGGTCGGCGGCGTACAGTGCGGCGCCGGCGTTGAGCACAATCATTTCCGCAGCCTTCTGGCCGTTCTCGGTCTTGCGCCGGCCCAGGGCATCGCGGATCAGCTCCAGCGACTTGGCCGGGCTCTCCACGGCCAGGCCATGCAGGCTCTGGCTTTTCATGCCGAGGTCTTCGGGCTCGACCCAGTACTCGCTGATCTGGTCGTTCTTGAGTTCAGCAACGAAGGTTGGCGCCGCCAGGCTGAATTCGTCCAGGCCATCTTTCGAATGCACCACCAGCACATGCTTGCTGCCCAGGCGTTGCAGCACTTCAGCCAGTGGGCGGCACAGTGCCTGGGTGAACACGCCGACGACCTGGTGCTTGACCCCGGCCGGATTCGTAAGCGGGCCGAGCATGTTGAACAGGGTACGCAAGCCCAGGTCACGACGCGGGCCAGCGGCGTATTTCATCGCCTTGTGGTGGGTCTGGGCAAACATGAAGCCAATGCCGACGCTGTCGATGCAGCGTGCGACCTGCACCGGCGTCAGGTTCAGGTAGATGCCAGCGGCTTCCAGCAGGTCGGCGCTGCCACTCTTGCCCGAGACCGCACGGTTACCGTGCTTGGCCACGGTGCAACCGGCGGCGGCGACGACAAAGGCCGAAGCGGTGGATACGTTGAAGATGTTGGCGCCATCACCGCCAGTGCCGACCACGTCGACCACCTGGTCGAGGGTGTTGAGCTCGACTTTGTCGGCCAGCTCGCGCATCACCGACACGGCACCGACAATTTCATCGATGCTCTCGCTCTTCATGCGCATGCCCATCATGAAGGCGCCGATCTGCGCCTCGGTGCATTGGCCGGTCATGATTTCGCGCATGACATCGCGCATTTCTTCGGTGCTCAGGTCCAGATGGCCGACGATGCGGCTCAGCGCGCTCTTGATATCCATGTTCGATCCTTAACGGCGGCCGCCGGTCTGCTTGAGGAAATTGGCGAACAGCTCGTGGCCCTGCTCGGTGAGGATCGATTCGGGGTGGAACTGCACCCCTTCGATGTTCAGCTCTTTATGGCGCAGGCCCATGATCTCGTCCACCGAGCCGTCTTCAAGGGCGGTCCAGGCGGTCAGTTCCAGGCAATCGGGCAGGGTTTCGCGCTTGACCACCAGCGAGTGGTAACGGGTGACGGTCAGCGGGTTGTTGAGGCCGGCAAACACACCCTGGTCCTTGTGCAGCACCGGGCTGGTCTTGCCATGCATCACCTGGCGGGCGCGCACGACTTCACCGCCGAAGGCCTGGCCGATGGACTGGTGGCCCAGGCATACGCCGAGGATCGGCAGCTTGCCGGCAAAATGCTTGATGGCCTCCAGCGACACACCGGCTTCGGTCGGGGTGCAGGGGCCAGGGGAAACGACAATGCGCTCGGGGTTAAGGGCTTCGATCTGGGCGATGGTCAGTTCGTCATTGCGAATGACCTTGACCTCTGCACCCAGCTCGCCGAGGTATTGCACGACGTTGTAGGTAAAGGAGTCGTAGTTGTCGATCATCAGTAACATCTGGGTTCAACCTCTTGCATCTACTGACTTTGAATACATGCCTTTCGATGTGCCTGTGCTCGGTGCTACAGGTGCGAGCTTCCCGGTGCACACCAGCAAGCGCCGGTTACAGCAGGTAAAGCATTCAGAAAGGCAAAGCGGTACAGGGCCGGCTAACCGGCAAGAGATAAAGTCAGGCGCGCCAACGCCAACGGGCGTGGGCCTTGATAACGCGCATCAAGAGTTTGCTGACGATCAACACGGGGTAGGTCTCGTTCATACGTTCCCGCACAGTAGCCTACCGGCGCGGTCCACGCAATATGACGGTGGCATGCCGAAACGCTTTAGCGATGGAAGACGCGCGGAATGTTTTGCTAACGTCGTAAGGCGTCATCCGATAACAACAACGAAAAAGGATCTTTGCGATGTTGAACGCGCGCTCCCTGTTGCCTTGTGCATTCTCGCTGCTGGCCCTGGCCTGCTCCAGCGTCCATGCCGCCCCCTCCCCTTACTCAACTCTGATCGTCTTCGGCGACAGCCTTGCCGATGCCGGGCAGTTCCCCGACAGCAATGGCCCGGCGGGCTCCACCCAGCGCTTTACCAACCGGGTCGGGCCAACATATGCCAACGGCGAAGCCTTCGGCGCGGTTTCGCCCATGCTGCTCGGTGCCCAGCTGGGTGTTGCTGCGGCCGACCTGGGCGCTTCGACCTCGCCAGTCAATGCCGCGCTGGGTCGCCCGGACGGCAACAACTGGGCAGTGGGTGGTTACCGTACCGACCAGATTCTCGACTCGATCACCGGTACTTCCGACGTGATCATTCCACCGGGCAACCCCGGCGCCGGCACCGTGCTGCGCGAACGCCCGGGCTATCTGGCCGGTGGTCTGCGCGCCGACCCCAACGCGCTTTACTACCTGACCGGTGGCGGCAACGACTTCCTCCAGGGCCAGATCACCAGCCCGGCAACCGCCGCAGCTGCCGCCAATCGCCTGGCCGCCAGCGCCCAAACCCTGCAACAGGGTGGCGCGCAGTACATCATGGTCTGGCTGCTGCCCGACCTGGGCCTGACTCCGGCCATCAATGGCACGCCGATGCAGGGCCCGGCTTCGCAGTTGAGCAGTATCTTCAACCAGCAACTGGTCGGCCAGCTGAGCCAGATTGATGCACAAGTTATTCCGCTCAATGTGCCGTTGCTGCTCCAGGAAGCCCTGGCTGCTCCGACGCAGTTCGGCCTGGCCAGCGGGCAGAACCTGGTCGGTACCTGTTTCAGCGGCAATGGCTGTGTGCAGAACGCAACCTACGGCATCAACGGTGCCACGCCCGACCCGAGCAAGCTGCTGTTCAACGATTCGGTCCACCCCACCAGTGCTGGGCAGGAGCTGATCGCCGACTACGCGTTTTCGATTCTTTCCGCCCCTTGGGAGCTGACGCTGTTACCAGAAATGGCCCACGCCAGCCTGCGCGCGCATCAGGATGAACTGCGCAACCAATGGCAAGGCCGCTGGCAGCCGGTTGGCCAATGGCAGGCCATCGTAGCAGCCGGGGGGCAGAACCTGGATATCGACAGCCAGCGCAGCTCGGCCAGCGCCGACGGCCATGGCTATAACCTGACCCTGGGCGGCAGCTATCGTCTGGACGAGGCCTGGCGTATTGGCGTGGCCACAGGCGTTTACCAGCAGAAGCTCGAAGCCGGCGAGCAAGACTCCGACTACAAGCTCGACAGCTACCTGGCAACCGCTTTCGTGCAGTTCCAGCAGAACCAGTGGTGGGCCGATGCCGCCCTGACCGGCGGGCACCTGGACTACAGCGACTTGAAGCGCACCTTCGCCCTGGGGGTAAATGATCGCAGCGAGAAAGGTGATACCGATGGCGAACTGTGGGCCTTCGCCGCACGCCTGGGTTATGACCTGGCAGCGCCCGGCAGCCGGTGGAGCCTGTCGCCGTTTGTCAGCGCCGACTATGCGCGGGTGAAGGTCGATGGCTATTCGGAGAAAGGCAGCCGCGCCACTGCCCTGAGCTTTGACGATCAGGACCGCGAATCGCGGCGCCTGGGCCTGGGCTTGCAGGGCAAGTACCAGGCCGGGCCCAGCACCTTGCTGTTCGCCGAAGTCGCTCACGAGCACGAGTTCGAAGACGACCAGCAGGACCTGACCCTCCACCTCAACAGCCTGCCGGGCAACGACTTCACCCTGACCGGCTACACCCCGCAGAGCAATCTGAACCGGGCAACCCTGGGTCTGAGCCAGAGCTTGGCACCGGGCCTGGCCCTGCGCGGCAGCTACAACTGGCGCAAGAGCGACGAGCTGACCCAGCAGGGGATCAACCTGGCATTGAGTCTGGAGTTCTAGGGAAGGGAACAGCGCCTGCTACCAACAGGCGCCGTGGATCAGGCTCAGTTGCGTGGCGTCTGCTCGGCCAGCGCCACCGCACGGAACATCGCCCGGCGCTTGTTGATGGTTTCTTCCCACTCAAGCGCTGGCACCGAGTCGGCAACAATGCCGCCACCGGCCTGCACGTGCAGCTCGCCGTCCTTGATCACCGCGGTACGGATGGCAATTGCGGTATCCATGTTGCCGTTCCAGGCAAAATACCCCACCGCACCACCGTAGACGCCGCGTTTGACCGGCTCCAGCTCGTCGATGATTTCCATGGCGCGGATTTTCGGCGCGCCGGACAAGGTGCCCGCCGGCAGGATGGCACGCAGGGCATCCATGGCGCTCAAGCCCTGCTTCAGCTCGCCGGTGACGTTGGACACAATGTGCATGACGTTGGAATAACGCTCGATCACCATCTTCTCGGTGACTTTGACCGAGCCGGTTTCCGACACCCGGCCGGCGTCGTTGCGGCCCAGATCGATGAGCATCAGGTGCTCGGCGATTTCCTTGTCGTCAGACAGCAAGTCTTCTTCCAGCGCGCGATCAGCCTCTTCGGTGGCGCCGCGTGGGCGGGTACCGGCGATCGGGCGCACGGTGACCAGGTTGTCTTCGACCCGTACCAGCACTTCCGGAGAGCTGCCCACTACGTGGAAGTCGCCGAAGTTGAAGAAGTACATGTATGGCGTCGGGTTGAAGCAGCGCAACGCCCGGTACAGGTCGATCGGCGCGGCCTTGAAGTCGATGGACATACGCTGCGACGGCACCACCTGCATGCAGTCGCCAGCGAGGATGTATTCCTTGATGGTATCGACCGCACGTTCGTAGTCGCTCTGGGTAAAGCTTGAGCGGAACTCAGGTTCTGCCGGCAGCGGCCCACCCAGGTCGAGGCCGCGACGCGGGGCGATAGGCTGGCGCAGTTGCTCAAGCAGGCCTTCGAGCCGGGCCAGGCCGTTTTCGTAAGCGTCTTGTTCAGCCGGATCGGCGAGGACAATGGCGTGCATCTTGCCGGCCAGGTTGTCGAACACCACCACGGCATCGGAGACCATCAGCAAGATGTCCGGCACGCCCAGCGGATCAGGGTTCGGGCACTTGCCCAGGCGCCGCTCGACATAACGCACGCAGTCATAACCGAAGTAGCCGACCAGGCCGCCGTTGAAGCGCGGCAGGCCGGCGATGGTCGGCACCTGGTAGCGCTCCTTGAAAGCTTCGACGAAGGCCAGCGGATCTTCCACTTCATGCTGCTCGATCAATTCACCATCATGGGTGATCCGCACCTGATGATCGTGCACACGCAACACGGTGCGGCACGGCAGGCCGATGATCGAGTAACGCCCCCACTTCTCGCCGCCCTGCACCGATTCGAGCAGGTAGGAGTTGGCGTGGTCAGCCAGTTTCAGGTAGATCGACAGCGGCGTGTCGAAGTCGGCCAGGGTCTCGCAGGCCAAGGGAATGCGGTTGTAGCCGGCAGCGGCCAGGCGCAGGAATTCTTCGCGGGTCATGATAGCCTCGTGGCAAGCAGCAGATGGGTCAGACAGGCAAGCAGGCCGGCGTGGGCCGGCGGATAGCAGTCAGGCGCGCCAACGCCAGCGGGCCAGGGCCTTGATGACTTTCATCCAGAGTTTGCCGATAACCGCCACGATGGAATCTCGATCTGAGGGGGATTGAACGTCCGCCAACGTTATCCCAGTGGCCGGATCTAAGCAACCAGGCAACAGCGCGCGCAGGTCGTCGATGACCAGGCACGGCGCCTCTTCGCTGATCGGCCGGCCATGGTTGTAGCCATAGGTCAGGCCAACGCATTTGACCCCGGCAGCCTTGGCCGCCAGCACGTCGCTGCGCGAGTCGCCAACGAACAGCGCCTGCTCGGGCTCGACGCTGGCCATTTTCATCACGAACAGCAAGGCAGCCGGATCGGGCTTTTTCTGCGGCAGGGTGTCGCCGCCGATGATCCAGCGGAAATAACGGCCGATTTTCATCTGGTCAAGCAAGGGTGCAACGAAGCGCTCGGGCTTGTTGGTGATCAGGGCCATTTCCACGCCCTGCTTGTGCAACCACTTGAGGGTGTCGCGCACGCCGGGGTAGACCACCGTCAGCTCATGGCTTTCGGCGTAGGCCTGCATGAACAGCTCCAGGCCCCGTTCGGCTTCGTCGTCATCCACTGCGCCATGCTCGATGCCACTGGCCAGCGCGCGGCGCACCAGCACCGGCGCACCATTGCCGACCCAGTGGCGTACCGCCTCAAGGCCAGCGGGCGGGCGGCCCATTGCGAGCAGCATGTTATCCACCGCCGCTGCCAGGTCCGGTACCGAATCGATCAGGGTACCGTCCAGATCAAACATCACCAGTTTGGGCAGGGCGCCGGGGAACAGCTGCTCGAAGCCACTCATGGGCGGGCCAGGGCCAGTTCGGCGTGCATCTTGGCAATCACCTCACGGTAGTCCGGGGTGTTGAAGATCGCCGAACCGGCGACGAAGGTGTCGGCGCCAGCAGCAGCGATTTCACGGATGTTGCCGACGTTGACGCCACCGTCGATTTCCAGGCGGATATCACGGCCGCTGGCGTCGATCAGCGCGCGGGCTTCGCGCAGCTTGTCGAGGGTGCCGGGGATGAATTTCTGGCCACCAAAGCCTGGGTTGACGCTCATCAACAGGATCATGTCGACCTTGTCCATCACGTACTTGAGGGTGTCGAGCGGAGTCGCCGGGTTGAATACCAGGCCGGCCTTGCAACCGCCGTCGCGAATCAACTGTAGCGAACGATCGATGTGCAGGGTGGCTTCCGGATGGAAGGTAATGTAGCTGGCGCCGGCTTCGATGAAGTCACCGATAATGCGGTCGACCGGGCTGACCATCAAATGCACGTCGATCGGTGCGGTGATGCCGTACTTGCGCAGGGCGGTGCAGACCATCGGGCCGATGGTCAGGTTGGGCACGTAATGGTTGTCCATTACATCGAAGTGAACGATGTCGGCACCCGCGGCCAGGACGTTGTCGACTTCCTCGCCGAGGCGGGCGAAGTCGGCAGAAAGAATCGAGGGGGCAATAGCGTAGGGCTGCATGGCGCACCTGTAGGCAGAATCACAGTGGCGCGCATTGTACCTCAGGCAAACGCTCAGGGGCTGACCGGTATCAAGGCGGTCGACGGGTGCTCATCACGGGGCCAGTCGACTCGACTCGCCCCGCGAACGATCTCAACCCGGCTGCTGGGTACGCAGCTTCTCGCTGCGCCCACGCAACCACTCCAGGGTCAGCAACAGCACCACCGAGAAGGCAATCAGCAAGGTTGCAGCGGCGGCGATGGTCGGGCTGAGGTTCTCGCGAATGCCGCTGAACATCTGCCGTGGCAGGGTCGCCTGCTCGGGGCCGGCGAGGAACAGGGTGACCACCACCTCGTCAAAAGACGTGGCAAAAGCGAACAGCGCCCCGGAGATCACCCCCGGCGCAATCAGCGGCAGGGTCACCCGCCGGAAGGTGGTCAGCGGCGAGGCGCCCAGGCTGGCGGCGGCGCGCACCAGGTTATGGTTGAAGCCCTGCAGGGTCGCCGAAACGGTGATGATGACGAACGGCACGCCCAACACCGCATGTACCAGGATCAGCGAGATAAAGCTGTTGCCCATGCCCAGCGGGGCAAAGAACAGGTAGCTGGCCACACCGATGATCACCACCGGCACCACCATGGGCGAAATCACCAGGGCCATGATCAGCGACTTGCCGGGGAAATCACCGCGAGTCAGGCCGATCGAAGCCAGGGTGCCGAAGATCATCGCCAGCACCGTGGCCGCCGGGGCGACGATGATGCTGTTCTTCAGCGCGCGCATCCACTCGGCGGAGGCGAAGAAGTCGTGGTACCACTGCAGCGAAAAGCCCTGCAGCGGGTAGACCAGGAAGCTGCCGGAGTTGAACGACAGCGGAATGATCACCAGCACCGGCAACACCAGGAACAACAGGATCAGCCCGCAAAGGATGCGCAAGCTGTAGAACCAGACCCGCTCGACGGGCGACATGTAGGGGCTCAGCATGACAACGCTCCTCAGCTCAGGCGCAGGCGGCTGGCGCCGACCAGCCAGCTATAGATCAGGTAAAGCAGCACGGTGGCCAGCAACAGCAGGCCGCCCAGCGCGGTCGCCATGCCCCAGTTGATGCTGGTGTTGGTGTAGAAGGCCACGAAGTAGCTGACCATCTGGTCGTTGGGGCTGCCGAGCAGCGCCGGGGTGATGTAGTAGCCGATGGCGAGGATGAACACCAACAGGCAGCCCGCGCCTACGCCGGCGTAGGTTTGCGGGAAGTACACCCGCCAGAAGCTGGCGAACGGATGACAGCCCAGGGATATCGCCGCACGCATGTAGGTCGGGGAGATGCCCTTCATCACGCTGTAGATCGGCAGGATCATGAACGGCAGCAGAATGTGCACCATGGAGATGTACACCCCGGTGCGGTTGAACACCAGTTCCAGCGGTTTGTCGATGATGCCCATGGCCATCAGCGCGCTGTTGATCAGCCCGCCCGATTGCAGCAGCACGATCCAGGCCGCGACCCGCACCAGGATCGAGGTCCAGAACGGCAGCAGCACCAGAATCATCAGCAGGTTGCTCTGCCGGGTCGGCAGGTTGGCCAGCAGGTAGGCCAGCGGATAGGCCAGCACCAGGCAGATGGCGGTGATGACGAAGCCCATCCACAGGGTACGGGTGAAGATGTCCAGGTAAATGGCCTGGTCCGGGGTGGCCTTGGCCAGCTCGCCGAGGTCATCGATACGATGGTCCAGGGCCGCCAGCAGGTAGAACGGGGTGACGCTACTGGTGTTACGGCGGATCGCCTGCCAGTAGGCCGGATCGCCCCAGCGCTCGTCCAGTTCCTGCAGGGCTTCTTTATAGGAAGCCGGCTCGGTCTTGAACGGCAACGCTCGCGCGGTCTTGGCCAGCAGGCTGCGATAGCCGGCCAGCTCCATGTTCAGACGCTTGGAGGTATCGCCCAGGGTCTGGTTCTTGCGTGCTTGCGCGAGGTCTTCGCTTAGCGCCTTATATACCGCCTCCCCTGGCAGGCCCTTGCCGTCCCACTCGGCCACAGCCGTCACAGTGAGCGGCAAGCCGCCGACCACTTCCGGGTTGCCCACGCTCTTGTACAACAGCGCGGCAATCGGCACGAGGAACACCAGCAGCAGAAACAGCGCCAGCGGTGCGATCAGCGCTTGCGCCTTCCAGCGGTTGACCCGCTCGGCACGCTTGAGACGCTGCTTGAGGTTGGAACCGGCGCCTTCATTCAGGGGCACTGCGATGGCCATAGCGAACTCCGAAATCTTGAGAACAAGGAGCGCCGGCGGCAAGCCGGCGCCCCATCAGCAGCCCTTACTTGGCAGCCCAGGCGTTGAAGCGTTGCTCCAGTTGCTCGCTGTTATCTGCCCAGAACGCCACATCGATCTGCACCTGGTTGGCGATGTTTTCCGGGGTGGTCGGCATATCTTTCTTGATCTCGTCGGACAGCAGGGCTACGGCCTTGGAATTGGCCGGGCCGTAGGCGATGTTCTCGGAGTAGGTCTTCTGCTGTTCAGGCTGGACCGAATAGGCGATGAATTTCTTTGCCTCTTCAACATCTTTGGCGCCTTTGGGGATGGCCCAGGCGTCAAAGTCGTAGATGCCGCCGTTCCATACGACTTTCAGGTTGCTCTCTTTTTGCACCGCGGCAATCCGGCCGTTGTAGGCCGAGCTCATGACTACGTCACCCGAGGCCAGGTACTGCGGCGGCTGGGCACCGGCTTCCCACCACTGGATGCTCGGCTTGAGTTCGTCGAGTTTCTTGAAGGCGCGGTCCTGGCCTTCCTTGGTGGCGAGTACCTTGTAAACGTCCTTGGGCGCAACACCGTCGGCCATCAGGGCGAACTCGAGGGTGTACTTGGCGCCTTTGCGCAGGCCGCGCTTGCCTGGGAACTGCTTGGTGTCCCAGAAATCCGCCCAACTGGTCGGCGCAGTCTTCAGCTTATCGGCGTTGTAGGCCATGACCGTGGACCAGACGAAGAAGCCGACACCGCACGGCTGGATAGCGCCGGGAACATAGTCGGACTCGTTACCGAACAGCGCAGGATCAAGTTCTTCGAACATACCCTCGTCGCAACCACGGGCCAGCTCCGGCGATTCGACCTCCACCAGGTTCCACGACACGCTCTTGGTGTCGACCATGGCTTTGACCTTGGCCATTTCACCGTTGTACTCGCCAGCGACGATCTTGCCCTTGCCCGCCTTCTCCCATGGATCGTAGAACGCCTTGACCTGGGCCGCCTTGTTGGCGCCGCCGAAGGAAATCACGGTCAGGTCGGCCGCCATGGCCTGGCTTGCCGCAAACAGGCCCAGGGTCAGGGCGGTCAACTTCAAGTGCTTGAGCATTATTATTCTCTCCACAGAACAGGGTTGGTGAAGCAAACCTTCAATTGGCTTCCAGCAGAGGATCGAGCGCGCGGGCGTGCTCCACCTGCCAGCCAAGCGGTACCACATCGCCCACGGCCAGGGCCGGGTCGAGTTCGGCAATCGGCTGCTTCACGAAGAAATCGGCCTTGCCGCAGACTTCCAGGCGCACCCGCACGTGGTCGCCCAGGTAGATGAATTCGGCCACGCGCCCGGAGAAACGGTTGACGCAGCTTTCGCTGTGGCCGTTGAGGCGCACGCGCTCGGGGCGGATCGACAGGGTTACCGGCTCGCCGGCCTGGCCGACATTGACCGCCAGCGCCTCGACCTTCTCGCCGCGCGGCAGCAGCACCTGGCAACGCTCGCCATCGTGGCTGAGCAAGCGGCCATTGATGCGGTTGTTTTCGCCGATGAAGTTGGCGACGAAGGTGTTCTTTGGCTCTTCATACAGGGTGCGCGGGTCGGCGATCTGCTGGATCTCGCCCTGGTGGAATACCGCGACGCGGTCGGACATGGTCAGCGCTTCGCCCTGATCGTGGGTCACATAGACCACAGTGACGCCCAGGCGCTGGTGCAGGTGCTTGATCTCCATCTGCATGTGTTCGCGCAGTTGCTTGTCCAGAGCGCCCAGCGGTTCATCCATCAGTACCAGCTGCGGCTCGAACACCAGCGCCCGGGCCAAAGCCACCCGTTGCTGCTGGCCACCGGAAAGCTGGCCGGGGTAACGCTGGGCGAAAGCGTCGAGCTGGACCATGTTGAGCACGCGCTTGACCCGTTCGCTGATGTCGGTCTTGCTCAGGTTGCGCACGCTCAAAGGGAAGGCCAGGTTCTCGGCCACGGTCATGTGCGGAAACAGCGCGTAGTTCTGGAACACCATGCCGATGTCGCGCTTGTGCGGCGGCACGTTGTTGATCGAACGGCCAGCCAGCTGGATCTCGCCTGCAGTCGGCGTTTCGAAGCCGGCGAGCATCATCAGGCTGGTGGTTTTGCCGGAACCGGACGGGCCGAGCAAGGTGAGAAACTCACCCTTGCGGATATCCAGGTTGAGGTCTTTGACGATCAGCGATTCGCCGTCGTAGCTCTTCTGCACACCACGGAAGCTGACCAGCACTTCGCCAGTTGCAGCGCTCGAATTCACCTCACTCATACCCGCACCTTTTTGTTGGATGACTGCTGTATCCAAAGCCTAGTGAAGGCGGCAAGCGGCGCAAATCGGCGGTGGAGAGAGATTGATATCAGCAGGATGGAAGGGTTGGGGTAGGGATTGCCCTACAAGAGTGGCGTTTTTGGATATGTGCATGGCAGGTTCAATGCTATCGCGGGTCAAGCCCGCTCCCACAGTCGCGCCCCGGTGGGAGCGGGCTTGCCCCGCGATGCAGTCAACCCGATGTCGCTTCTGGAACACTCACAACAGCTTGTGCTCCATCGCGTACTTCACCAGCTCCGCCAGCGAGGTGACGTTGAGCTTCTGCATCAGCCGCGCCTTGTGGGTGCTGATGGTCTTGTTGCTCAGCGCCAGTTGCTGGGCAATGTCGTTGACGTTGGCGCCCTGGGCCAGGCGCTCGAACACCGAAAACTCGCGCTCAGACAGCAATGAATGTAGCGGCCGGGCATCGGTGAGGCCGACCTCGAAGACCATGCGGTCAGCCAGGTCCGGGTCGATGTAACGCCCGCCACCGGCGACCCGACGAATCGCGGTGAGCAGCAATGCCGGATCGCTGTCCTTGGTGGCGTAGCCGGCAGCGCCGACTTTCAGCGCCCGCGCTGCCATCTGCGCTTCGTCGTGCATCGACAGCACCAGGATCGCCGGTGGGTTGTTCAAGGCGCGAATCCGCGGGATCGCCTCCAGGCCATTGACCCCGGGCATGGAAATATCCAGCAGCACCACCTCGCACTCGGTATGGCGCAAGGTTTCCAGCAGCTGTTCGCCATTGCCGGCCTCCCCCGCTACCTGCATGTCCTTGGCCAGGCCGATCAACTGCTTGATGCCTTCACGGACAATGGTGTGGTCTTCGGCAACCAGTACTCGAATCACGCAATGCTCCTAATCCAGGGGGATGGCCACGCTCAGGCTGGTGCCCTCGCCCGGCTCGCTTTCCAGGGCCATGCTGCCACCGAGCATCAGCACCCGCTCACGCATACCGACCAGGCCAAAGGACGTTGGCCGACTTTGCTCAAGGACAAACCCTACGCCATCATCGATCACCGTCAGGCGTAGGGTCTGGCCATCGAGGCTCAGGCTGATCTGCACAGTATGCGCCTGGGCATGGCGCATGACATTGGTCAGCGCCTCTTGCAGGATGCGGAACAGGCCAATGGCCTTGGCATCACTCAAGGGTGGCAGATTCTCCGGTACCTGCACCAGGCAGGGGATCTGCGTGCGCGCCTCGAAACGCCGGGCCTGCCACTCGATGGCCGATGCAATGCCGGCATCGAGGATCGGCGGGCGCAAGGCGGTGGCCACATCGCGCACCAGCTGGAACAGCTGAGCGATCAGGCGCTTCATGCTGCCCAGACGCTCGTTGAGGCCGGGGTCCAGCTCGGCGTAGGCCAGTTCGCACATGGATGTTTCAAGCTTGAGCACCGTGAGCATCTGTCCCAGCTCATCGTGCACTTCCCGGGCAATACGGGCTTTTTCTTCCTCGCGAACGCTTTCCAGGTGCGCCGACAGTTCGCGCAGTTGCTCCTGTGAACGGGCCAGTTCGAGCTCGACGCGCTTGCTCTGGCTGATGTCCCAGACCACCCCGTCCCAGACCACCCGGCCATCCGCCAGGGTGCGGGTACTGGCCTTGATGTCGGCCCAGCGCTGCTCGCCCTGGCGGGTCAGGATCCGCCCTTGCCAGGACCAGTCGCTGTCCGTGGCCAGGGCCAGGTCCTGGACCCGGTGGTAATCGGCGCGGTCGTCAGGGTGCACCAGGTTGCGCAGGCCCATGTCCGGATGCTGCAACGCCGCAGGCGCATAGCCCACCAGGGCTTCACTGCCTTCACTGATGTAGGGGAACTCCAGCTCGCCTTCGGCCGGGTTGCGTTCAAGGCGAAACACCAGGCCGGGTACGTTGCCGGCAATACCCTTGAGCCGTGCCTCGCTCTCGCGCAGCGCCGCCAGGGCGCGCCTGCGTTCGGTGACATCGGCAAGAAACACCACCAGGTATTCGGCATCACGAAAGCGCAGAAAGCTCAGCGACACATCCACCGGCAGCAGGCTGCGATCGGCACGCAGGCACCGGGTTTCAAAATGCTGCGGGGCTTCATCGCTGGCACGGGCACGCTTCCACAGATCGAGCCAGCGGTCCATGTGCAGGTTCGGCTCGAAATCAATCAGCGGCCGATCGATCAGCGCCCCCGAGGGGTAACCGAGCATGCTTTCGGCGGCCCGGTTGGCATAGCGCACATGGCTGTCCCAGTTGACCCAGAGAATGCCCACGGTGCTCTGGTCGATGGAGAACTGGCTCAGGCGCAAGGCTTCTTCGCGGGCCTGGCGCTGGGCCAGGGTGTCGCGGGTGGCCAATAAACTGTGCTCGAGCTGCTGTAGTTGCCGACGCTGCCAAATGACGATGGCCACGCAACTGAACAGCAGCGCCGCCAGCAACAGCCCCAGGTTCTGCCAAAAGCCCGGGGATTCGCTCAGGCGCGGGTATTTAGGCTCCAGCCAGCGCTGGTGGAGTTGCTCCAGGTCCTTGGCCGGAACGGCCTGCAGGCCGCGCTCAAGAATCTCGGCCAACTCCGGCCAGTCCCGGCGCGAGCCGACCCGCAGCAACTGCGGCAGGCCGATATCACCGACCACCACCAGCTCGCTGAATTCACTTTCCCGAGACAGACGGCTCAACTGCGCTTCATCTACCACGGCAAACCGCGCCTGTTCGCTGAGCACCAGCTGCAACGCCTGGCGCTCCTGAGGCACGCCTTGCAGGTTGAGGTTGGTGTAGGTGGCACGCAGGTAGTCGGCGACAGTGCTAGGCATGCGCACGGCAACCCGATCGGTACTGGCAAGCTTCTCCAGGTCCACCGCCACCGCGCCGGTACGCGGGCCGACGATCAATTGCGGCACGCGCATGTAGGGATCGCTGAACAACCATAGGCGCAGGCTGGCAGGTGTCTGGGTCAGACCTGGGGCCAGATCGACTTCGCCGGCCTGCAGCGCATGCTCAAGGGCAGCCTGATCGGTAAAGTTGCGCCAGGTAAGGTCCAGCCCCAGCGAACGGCCAAGCCAGTTCATCAGCTCGACGTTGACCCCATAGAGCTGCTGCAGGCGCCGGTCGAACTGGGCAAAAGGTGCCTGCAACACCAGCCCGACGCGCAGGCTGCGGTGTTGCTCAAGCCATTGCTGCTGAGCCGGCTCCAGCACAACCTGCGCAGGCGTGGCAGGCGAAGCTGCCCCTGTGATCAAGGGCAGGCAAAAACAGCCGATAAGCAACAGGCAGCGCAAAAGCTTCATCTGCACTCTCATCAAGGGTAGGACGGCCACCGAGCATGGCCGTCCTGAGCAAATACTATTAGGCTGCCGGTATTAATCTGGCCTGGATCGATCCATGTTCGCACTTTATCGCACGACGCTGCCGGCGTTATGCCTGTCACTGATACTACCTTGTACCGCACAAGCAGCCGCTGGCGAAACGCCAGAAGCGGCTGCCGACAGCAAACCTGCCGCAGTCGAACGCCAACCGCTGGCCGAACGCAGCCAGGAAGACGCCCAGGCCCTGGAACGCCAGGTTCCTGCAGCCGAACAGCAAACCCTGCAGGCTGGCAGCGACAGCTTCCTGGCCCTGTGGAAACCGGCCAACACTGCCGAACCCGAAGGCGCCCTGATCATTCTTGCCGGTGCTGGCGAAAATGCCGACTGGCCGAAAACCGTCGGCCCGCTGCGGCGCAAGTTTCCCGATGCCGGTTGGCACAGCCTGAGCCTGGCCCAGCCGGATTTGCTTGCCAGCGCCCCGCAGGCGCGCGTCGAAGTACCCCCGGCAGTGGAAAAAAAGGCCGAGCCAGGCGAAAGCGCACCGGCCAAGGACACCCCGGCCAATGCCAACGCCAGTATCGAGCAGGCCACGGCAGCCGAAAGCGAGAACAGCGAAAGTACCGAACAAGCGAAAGCGCCGGTCGACGATGACAAGGCCGATGCCGAACGCATCTTCGCCCGCCTCGATGCGGCCGTTGCCTATGCCCAGCAACAGAACGCCCGCAGCATTGTCCTGCTCGGCAACGGCAGCGGCGCCTACTGGGCAGCGCGTTACCTGAGCGAACGGCAACCGGCCCAGGTGCAGAAGCTAGTAATGGTCGCCGCGCAGACGCCAGCCCAGGCAGAACAGAGCCTGGACAGCCTGGCGCCGAACCTCAAGGTAGCCACCGCAGACTTCTTCTACGCCACCCTGCCCCAGGCCAGGCGCGCCGCCGAGGAGCGCCTGCAAGCCAGTAAACGCTTGAAGGACGCCAACTACCGGCAGGTCAGCCTGACCGCCATGCCAGGCAACAGCGCGGCGGAACAGGAGCAATTGTTCCGCCGCATCCGCGGCTGGCTCAGCCCGGAAAAACTCGACTAGAAGCCACGGCGTTTACGGATGACGGCGTAGGCCTGATGCAGTTCGCGGGTTCGTTCGGTGGCCTCGCGAACCTGCGCGGGGCTTGCGCCATTGCCCACCAGCTTGTCCGGATGATGACGGCTGAGCAGGCGCCGGTAGGCTTGCTTAATTTGCCCGGCTTCGCTGTCGGCGCTGACCCCAAGCATGCGCAAGGCTTGTGGATAACCCAGCGTGCCATCGGCCAGCACAGCCTTTTGCGGCTCATAGTCCAGCGCCAGGGCCTGGACCTTGGCTGCCGACCAGCCAAGGGCCTGGCCCCACGCCAGCAGCAGCTCGCGTTCATGCCGGCCAGCCTGGCCATCAGCCCAGACCATGCGCCAGCATGCGCGCAACATGCCTTCGGCGGCATGCGGCTGTTGCTTGAGGCGGCGCAAATGAACACCCAGACGCTCCTTGCCAGCCTTGCCACGATTGAACGCGGCAATGGCGCGGCGCCTGGCCGGTTCGCTCATTTCCAGGCGCTGCATCTCCACCCGTGCCTGCTGGATATGGCCATCGACCACCCGTCCGTCGCTCTTGGCCAGGCGCCCAAGCAGGACGAACAGTACCTCGTCGTCACGCAGCACCGGCCGCCCACCCAGGCGTTCACGCAGATGCGCCCAACTGTGCAACTGCAAACGGCGGTCCATCGCCTGGCCCAGCAACGCCCCCAGCAACGCCCCGGGAATACTGGCGATGGCGAAGCCTGCTCCGGCACCTATCACTGTGCTCGGCCACAACATGTCAGCGGCGCTCAGCGAGCAGTTGCTCGACTTCGGCCAGCCGCTCCAGGGTACCGACATCCACCCAGTGCCCGCTGAAATGCTCACCACTGACCTGCCCGGCCGTCATCGCCTGGCGCAGCAGCGGCGCCAGCTTGAAGGCGCCGGCCTGGCAGTCGGCGAACAGCTGTGGGGCGAGGACGGCGATACCGCTGTAGGTCAGGGTGTCGGCATCGGCGTTGGCATCGCTGACCTGGCCTTTATCCAGACAGAAGTCACCCTTGCCATGATGACCAGGGTTATCCACCAGCACCAGGTGGGCCAGGCCGTCGAGATGCTTCGGCAGGCGGGCGAAGTCGTACTCGGTCCAGATATCGCCATTGACCAGCACAAAAGGCTCATCGCCCAGCAACGGCAGGGCCTTGAAGATGCCGCCGCCGGTCTCCAGCGGCTCGCCTTCGGGTGAGTAACTGATGTTCAGGCCCCAGCGCGAACCATCGCCCAGGTGATCTTCGATCTGCTGCCCGAGCCAGGCGTGATTGATTACCACATCCTTGAGGCCGGCCGCTGCCAACGCACGCAGGTGGTACTCGATCAGCGGCATACCGGCCACCGGCACCAGCGGCTTGGGGGTGTGCAGGGTCAGCGGGCGCATGCGCTCGCCTTTGCCTGCAGCAAGAATCATCGCTTTCATGGACGCGCTCCGGCTGCGGCCTGCAGGCTCTCGATCAGTTCATCGAGTTCGGCCAGCTCCGGCCTGCGCGCGATCACTTCATCTATATAGGCAAAGAAGCGCGGCACATCGGCCAAGTAACGCGGCTTGCCGTCGCGGTGGCAGATGCGCGCGAAGATGCCGATGACCTTGAGGTGACGCTGCACGCCCATCAGGTCGCTGGCGCGGTGGAAGTCCTCGAAATCGGCCTGCACCGGGATGCCCTTGGCCTGGGCGCGCTGCCAGTAATCCTTGAGCCAGCCCTGCACGCGTGCCTGCGGCCAGCTCAGGAAGGCATCCTTGAACAGGCAGGTGATGTCATAGGTGACCGGCCCGTACACCGCGTCCTGGAAGTCCAGCACGCCGGGGTTTGGCTTGCTGTCCATCAGGTTGCGTGGCATATAGTCGCGGTGCACCAGCACCTTTGGCTGGGCCAGGGCGCTGTCGATCAACAGGCTGCTGATACGCTGCCAGGCGGCCAGTTGCGCATCGGTAAAGCCCAGGCCCAGTTCACGGCCGACGTACCACTCGGGGAACAGCTCAAGCTCGCGGCGCAACAGGGCCACGTCGTAGCTTGGCAGCGGCGCGTTCATCGGCAACTGCTGGAAGGCTAGCAGCGCATCAATGGCGTCGTTGAACAGGCCATCGGCGTTCTCGGCGTTGATCACATCGAGGTAGGTCTGGGTGCCCAGGTCGCTGAGCAACAGGAAACCACGTTCAAGGTCCTGGGCATGAATGACCGGAACATTGACCTCGGCCGTGGCCAGCAAGTGGGCAATATCAACGAATGGCCGGCAGTTTTCCTGCGGCGGTGGCGCATCCATGACAATAAAGCTGTGGCCTTCGGCCTGCCAGCGGAAGTAGCGGCGAAAGCTCGCATCGCTGCTGGCGGCGGTCAGGCTACCCGCGGGAACCGTGCCCCAGCCCTGTTTATGGAACAGATTTGCCAGCTGCTCGGCGAGCCAGACATTCAGGTGTTGCAAGCGTACATCGTGATCGGGCATTACAAGGGTCTCCGACGGCCCTAGCCGTCAAGCGGGTCATGCTTTATTATCCAGCATCTTTTTCAGACCATCGAGAGGCGTGCGGCCCCACACGCGGGCAGATGGCACGCAGGAAGCCCGGACTAATAAGATGGCATTGAAATCCCCCGCGTTTCGTAAAAAATTCCCGTTGCTGGTCACCGGCGGTTTGCTGGCGATGCAACCTCTGGCCACCCCATACGTGGTTGCCGCAGAGCAGTTCGACTGCCAAGTGTCTGCTGCCGGAGGCTGGGACTGCAAGCCCAAAACCCCTGCCGCCGCACTGCCGCCGCGCCCGGTGCACGCCGGAGCGGCCGCCAGCTCGTCCGGTGAAACGCCAGCCGGCTCCGGCGAGGTCGCCCAGGAGCAGGCTCAAGGTCCGGTGCTGGTCACCGAAGCCAAAGGCCGCGTGCTGAAATCCCGTAGCCCCGATGCCAGCCACCTGGATTGGGTCCCTCGTGACCAGCTCACCCCAGCCCAGCTCGCCGAAACCGGGCCATACTGCGCCGGTGCCTACATCGAGCCGACCCGTCCGGGCATGACCGACACCACGCCCAAAGACGAGTCGCCGACTTTCATCGGTGCCAAGGTTTCGCGCTACCAGCAGGAGCAGCAGATCGCCACCCTCGCCGGTGACGTGGTCATGCGCCAGGGCAGCATGCAGGTCGAGGCCGACGAGGCCAACCTGTACCAGGCCGAGAACCGTGGTGAGCTGAGCGGCAATGTGAAGATTCGCGACAACGGTTCGCTGGTGGTCGGCGATCACGCCGACATCCAGCTCGACACCGGTGAAGCCAAGGTCGATAACGCCGAATACGTGATGCACAAATCGCGCATCCGCGGCAGCGCCCTGTACGCCAAGCGTGCTGAAAACGCCATCATCCGCCTCAAGGATGGTACCTACACCACCTGTGAGCCGAACAGCAACGCCTGGCAGCTCAAGGGCAACAACATTACCCTGAACCCGGCCACCGGCTTCGGTACCGCGACCAACGTCACCCTGCGGGTCAAGGATTTCCCGGTGTTCTACACACCGTACATCTACTTCCCGATCGATGACCGCCGCCAGTCCGGTTTCCTGCCGCCGTCGTTCAGCACCAGCAGCGATACCGGCTTCATGCTGGTCACGCCGTACTATTTCAACCTGGCGCCAAACTACGACGCCACCTTGTATCCACGCTACATGGCCAAGCGCGGCATGTTGATGGAAGGCGAGTTCCGCTACCTGACCAAGTCCAGCGAAGGACAGTTCGGTGGTGCTTACCTGAATGACAAGGATGATGACCGCAAGCTGCAGACGGACTACAAAGATCAGCGCTGGATGGTCAACTGGCAGCACAAGGGCGGCCTCGACGAGCGCCTGATGACTGAAGTCGACTACACCGACTTCAGCGACCCGTTCTACTTCCAGGACCTGGAATCGGATCAGATCGGTGTCGAAAGCCGGGACTTCGTCAATCAGCAAGGTGCGTTGACCTATCGCGGCGATACCTACACCGCGCGGCTGAACGTGCAGGCTTTCGAGCTGGCGACCATTTCGCAGATCACCCCGTATGACCGCCTGCCGCAGGTCACTTTCAACGGCATGCTGCCTTACCACCCGGGCGGGATGAACTTCACCTACGAATCCGAGGCTGTACGCTTCGAGCGTGATCTGAAGAACGGCACTGTCTTCGACAAGGACGGCAAGCTCGATACCAGCGTTCGCGCTGACGGTGGCCGCATCGACCAGAACATCACAGGTCTGGCCCGGGCCAACGGCACTCGCCTGCACCTGGCGCCGACCATCAGCCTGCCGATGGAAGCAAGCTATGGTTATGTGCGGCCATCGCTGAAGTACGCCTACACCCACTATGACCTCGACCTCGACAGTCAGGGCAAGGCCCAGGCACCAGGCCAGCCGCGCGAATTCGGCCGGTTCAACTCTTCGCAGGATCGCGATGTTCCGATCGTCAGCGTCGACAGCGGGCTGTACTTCGACCGCAGCACCCAGTGGTTCGGCAAGAACTACACCCAGACCCTGGAACCACGTCTGTACTACCTGTACGTCCCGTACAAGAACCAGATGGACATCCCGGTCTTCGATACCAGCGAGTACACCTTCAACTACGCCTCGCTGTTTCGCGACAACCGTTTCAGTGGCAACGACCGTATCGGCGACGAGAACAAGCTGTCGCTGGGCGTGACCAACCGCTGGATCGAAGAGAACGGCTTTGAACGTCAGCGCCTGAGCGTTGGCCAGGCCCTGTACTTCAAGGACCGCAAGGTTCAGTTGCCTGGCATTGCCTACAAGGACCGTCAGGACGCCCAGTCGGACGTTTCCCCGTACGCACTGGAATACGAATACCGCTTCAACCGCGACTGGCGCTTCAATTCCGATTTCAACTGGGATCCGGACAGCCGCAGCACCCGTTCGGGCAGCGCGATGTTCCATTACCAGCCTGAAGACAACGTCAACAAGGTGGTCAACCTCGGTTACCGCTACCGCAACGACATGGTCATCTACAACAGCGCCACTGGTCGCTGGCAGGTAGGTGGTGGCGACTATGGCCAGCCGGGTGACGCGAACTACATCAAGGACTACTACAAGATCCAGCAGCATGACTTCTCGGTCATGTGGCCGATCGTTCCGCAGTGGACCGCGATCGCGCGCTGGCAGCATGACTACAACCGCAACCGCACGCTGGAAGCCTTCGGTGGTTTCGAATATGACAACTGCTGCTGGAAGCTGCGTCTGATCAACCGTTACTGGATCGATTACGACGATTACAGCCAGGCAATTCCGCAAAACGAAAAAGGCGACCACGGCGTCTTCCTGCAGATTGTGCTGAAAGGCCTCGGCGGCGTAGTGGGCAACAAGGTCGAGTCTTTCCTCGACCAGGGCATTCAAGGTTATCGTACTCGTGAAGACCAAGCTTACTGATTGTCTGCGCCCGCTGTTGCTGGGCGCGGTATTGCTGACCGGCACGGCGCACGCCGCCGTGCAACCCCTGGACAGCGTTGTGGCCATCGTCGACAACGACGTGGTGATGAAAAGCCAGCTGGACAGCCGCGTACGCGAAGTCCAGCAGACCATCGCCAAGCGTGGCGGCCAGGTGCCGCCCGCCGGTGTCCTGGACCAACAGGTGCTCGAGCGCCTGATCGTCGAGAACCTGCAACTGCAGATCGGCGATCGCTCGGGCATCCGCATCACCGACGAAGAACTGAACCAGGCCATCGGCACCATTGCCCAGCGCAATGGCATGAACCTGGAGCAGTTCCGCGCCGCTTTGGCCCACGACGGCCTGTCGTACGAAGATGCCCGCGAGCAGGTTCGACGCGAGATGATCATCAGCCGCGTGCGTCAGCGCCGGGTTGCCGAGCGCATCCAGGTCTCGGAGCAGGAAGTGAAAAACTTCCTCGCCTCGGAGCAAGGCCAGATGCAACTGTCGGAAGAATGGCGCCTGGCCAATATCCTGATCCCAACCCCGGAAAGCGCCAACTCGGCGCAGATCCAGGCGGCCGCGCAAAAGGCTGGTGAGGTCTACTCGCGCCTGAAAAGCGGTGCCGACTTCGGCCAGATGGCAATCGCCAGCTCCGCCAGCGAAAACGCCCTGGAAGGCGGCGAAATGGGCTGGCGTAAAGCCGGTCAGCTGCCGCCGGAGCTCGCCAAGCTGCTCAGCAGCCTGAGCGTTGGTGACGTGACTCAGCCACTGCGTATTCCTACCGGTTTCCTCATCATCAAGATGCAGGAAAAACGCGGCGGCGGTGGTGCCACCATGCGCGACGAAGTGCATGTCCGCCACATCCTGATCAAGCCAAGCGAGATTCGCAGCGAAGCGGCGACCAAGGAACTGGCGCAACGGCTGTATGACCGCATCCAGAACGGCGAAGATTTCGCCACGCTGGCCAAGAGCTTCTCCGAAGACCCTGGCTCGGCACTCAATGGCGGCGATCTCAACTGGATCGATCCAAGCGCCCTGGTGCCAGAGTTCCGCGAAGAAATGGCCAACGCCCAACAGGGCCAGGTGACCAAGCCATTCAAGACCCAGTATGGCTGGCACGTGCTCGAAGTGCTGGGCCGCCGCGCCACCGACAGCACCGAACAGGCCCGCGAGCAACAAGCGATGAACGTACTGCGCAACCGCAAGTACGATGAAGAACTGCAGACCTGGCTGCGTCAGATCCGTGACGAAGCCTACGTCGAAATCAAGCTTCCTGGCGCCGATCAGGCCGCGCAGTGAAACCGCAGCGCTTCGCCCTCACACCCGGCGAGCCGGCCGGCATAGGTCCTGACCTGTGCCTGCTGCTCGCCACGCAAGCCCAGCCGCACCCCCTGATTGCCATTACCAGCCGTGACCTGCTCGCCGAGCGGGCCACGCAGCTGGGCGTGGCCGTCACGCTGCTGCCGGTGAGCCTCGACGCCCTCCCCGACCAGCCCGCTCCGGCAGGCAGCCTGTATGTCTGGGACACGCCGCTGCAAAACCCGGTGGTTGCCGGCCAGCTGGACAAAGCCAACGCCGCATTCGTCCTGCAAACCCTCACCCGCGCCGGGCAAGGCTGCCTGGACGGGCATTTCGCCGGGATGATCACCGCACCGGTGCACAAGGGCGTGATCAACGAAAGCGGTATCGCCTTTTCCGGGCACACCGAGTTTCTCGCCGACCTGACCAACACCGCGCAAGTGGTGATGATGCTGGCGACCCGCGGCCTGCGCGTGGCCCTGGTGACCACGCACCTGCCGCTGCGCGAGGTTGCCGACGCCATCACCAGCGAGCGCCTGGAGCGCGTCACGCGGATCCTGCATGCTGACCTGCAACACAAGTTCGGCATAGCCAACCCGCGCATCCTGGTCTGCGGCCTCAACCCGCATGCCGGCGAGGGTGGCCACCTGGGCCACGAAGAAATAGACACCATCGAACCGACATTGGCGCGCCTGCGCAGCGAAGGCATGGACCTTCGCGGCCCGTTGCCCGCCGACACCCTGTTTACCCCCAAATATCTGGAGCACTGCGATGCAGTGCTGGCGATGTACCACGACCAGGGCCTGCCCGTGCTCAAGTACAAAGGCTTCGGCGCTGCGGTCAACGTGACCCTGGGCCTGCCGATCATCCGCACCTCGGTCGACCACGGCACCGCCCTGGACCTGGCCGGCAGCGGCAAGATCGACACCGGCAGCCTGCAGGTCGCCCTGGAAACCGCCTACCAGATGGCCGAGACCCGAAAATGACCGAGCAATACCAACACAAGGCGCGCAAGCGCTTTGGCCAGAACTTCCTGCACGACGCCGGGGTCATCGACCGCATCCTGCGCTCGATCCACGCCAACGCCGGCGAGCGCATGCTGGAAATCGGCCCGGGCCAGGGCGCCCTGACCTCCGGCCTGCTCGCCAGCGGCGCGCAGCTGGACGTGGTCGAGCTGGACAAAGACCTGGTACCGATCCTCAACCAGCAGTTCGCTAACCGCGACAACTTTCGCCTGCACCAGGGCGATGCACTGAAGTTCGACTTCACCACCCTCGGCGCTGCCCCCCACAGCCTGCGCGTGGTCGGCAACCTGCCGTATAACATCTCCACGCCACTGATCTTCCACCTGCTGGCCAACGCCGAGCTGATCCGCGACATGCATTTCATGCTGCAGAAGGAAGTGGTCGAGCGCCTGGCCGCAGGCCCTGGCGGTGGTGACTGGGGCCGTCTGTCGATCATGGTGCAGTACCACTGCCGGGTCGAACACCTGTTCAACGTCGGTCCCGGCGCGTTCAACCCGCCGCCCAAGGTCGATTCAGCGATCGTGCGCCTGGTGCCACACGAAACCCTGCCGTTCCCGGCCAAGGACCATCGCCTGCTCGAACGCATCGTTCGCGAAGCCTTCAACCAGCGCCGCAAAACCCTGCGCAACACCCTCAAGGCCCTGCTCAGCAGCGACGCCATTGAGGCTGCCGGCGTCGATGGCAGCCTGCGCCCCGAGCAACTCGACCTCGCCGCCTTCGTGCGCCTGGCCGACAAGCTGGCCGAGCAACAGGGCGCCGCGTAACCTGCGCCATAGGCCAGTCATGTCCGCATGACTGGCCGGCTACCCCGCCGATAGCCTAGACTGACGCCATCGCCGTATCCGCGTCTGTTGCCAAGGCCCCTTGCATGTCTGATCCCCGTTACCAGATCGACGTCAGCGTCGTGACCCGCTTTCTCAAAGAACAATCCGACCCCGAAAACGACCGTTTCGCCTTCGCCTATACCATTACGGTGAAGAACAATGGCTCTGTGACCGCCAAGCTGATGTCACGACACTGGCTGATCACCAACGGTGATGGCCATGTCGAAGAGGTCAAGGGCGCCGGTGTGATCGGCCAGCAACCGGCCATTGAACCCGGGCAAAGCCACACCTACAGCAGCGGCGCGGTGATCAGCACCAAAGTCGGCACCATGCAGGGCAGCTATCAGATGTTTGCCGAGGACGGTAAGCGTTTCGACGCCGTCATTGCCCCATTCCGCCTCGCCGTCCCCGGAGCCCTGCACTGATGGCGGTATACGCAGTCGGAGACCTGCAAGGCTGCCTGCAGCCGCTCAAGTGCCTGCTCGAACGGGTGAGCTTCGATCCAAAGGTCGACCGCCTGTGGCTGGTCGGCGATCTGGTCAACCGCGGCCCGGAATCGCTGGAAACCTTGCGCTTCCTTTATTCCATCCGCGAATCGCTGGTGTGCGTACTGGGCAACCATGACCTGCACCTGCTGGCCGCCTGGCACAACATCGAGCGACTGAAAAAAAGCGACACCCTGCGCGAAATTCTCGATGCGCCCGATGCTGGCGAACTGCTCGACTGGCTGCGCCGGCAAAAGCTGCTGCATTACGACGAGCAGCGCGGCGTAGTGCTGGTGCACGCCGGCATCCCGCCGCAGTGGACCCTGGGCAAGGCCCTGGAGCTGGCAGGCGAAGTTGAGGAAGCGCTGCGCGACGACAATCGCTTCAAGCCCTACCTCGATGGCATGTACGGCAACGAGCCGAACAAGTGGAGCAAGGACCTGAGCGGCGTCACCCGTTTGCGGGTGATCACCAACTACTTCACCCGCATGCGCTTTTGCACCAGCGAAGGCAAGCTCGACCTCAAGGGCAAGGAAGGCGCCGACACCGCCCCGCCCGGCTACAAGCCCTGGTTCGCCCACAAGGGCCGCCGCTCACGGCATGTGAAGATCATCTTCGGCCATTGGGCCGCCCTTGAAGGGCGCTGCAAGGAGCCCGGGGTGATCGCCCTGGACACCGGCTGCGTCTGGGGTGGCGCGATGACCCTGTACAACGTCGATACCGGCGCATTGCAGCGCTGTGAATGCACCGAGCAAGGCACCCCGCGCACGCAGCCTGCGTCCGCACAACCGGCTAGAATGAACGACCAGTCCTGAAGGAAACCGTACCCATGAGCGAATTCAAACGCATCCCTCCCGAGCAGGCCCAGGCGCTGCGCGAGCAAGGTGCGGTCGTGGTCGATATTCGCGACCCGCAAGCCTTTGCCGCCGGCCACATTACCGGCGCAAGCCACCTGGACAATCACTCGGTAGCGGACTTCATCCGCACTGCCGATCTCGATGCCCCCACCGTAGTGGTCTGCTATCACGGTAACTCCAGCCAGAGCGCTGCCGCCTACCTGATCAGCCAGGGCTTTTCCGACGTCTACAGCCTCGACGGCGGCTTCGAGCTGTGGCGTGGCACCTACCCTGCAGAAACCGCCCAAGGCACTGCCGAATAATTTTTTTCATCTCTCGCAGCCCGCGTCCTGTGCGGGCTCGCGCCTGGCCAGACGAACGGTCATGGCGAACTTCATGTACAACCGCCCTTGACCTCCCCGATAACGAACTATCCTTAAGCGCAGGCCATCCAAAAAGGGGAGAGCCGGTACACCGGCGTGCGGGTCATCGGTAGCGAGTTCTAGGTGTTCTGGGGGGTATACAGCAATCGGCGGTGTCGATTGCATGCCAGCATCAGCTGACTGATCCGGCGTCGGCTCCACGTATCGAGCGAGGTGACGTCATGAGTATTTTTAGCCACTTCCAACAACGTTTCGAGTCCACCCGTCAGGAAGAACTTTCGCTGCAAGAGTACCTTGAGCTCTGCAAAAGCGATCGCAGCGCTTATGCGTCGGCGGCCGAACGCCTGTTGATGGCTATCGGCGAGCCGGAACTGGTCGACACCTCGAACAACTCAAGGCTGTCGCGCATTTTCTCCAACAAGGTGATCCGCCGTTATCCGGCCTTTGAAGACTTCCATGGCATGGAAGAGTGCATCGACCAGATCGTGTCGTATTTCCGCCATGCCGCCCAAGGCCTGGAAGAGAAGAAACAGATCCTTTACCTGCTGGGCCCGGTGGGCGGTGGTAAATCGTCCCTGGCCGAAAAGCTCAAACAATTGATGGAGAAGGTGCCCTTCTATGCCATCAAGGGCTCGCCGGTATTCGAATCGCCCCTGGGGCTGTTCAACGCCGCTGAAGACGGCGCCATTCTCGAAGAAGACTTCGGCATTCCACGACGCTACCTGAACACCATCATGTCGCCCTGGGCGACCAAGCGACTGGCCGAGTTCGGGGGCGACATCAGCCAGTTCAAAGTGGTCAAACTCTACCCGTCGATCCTCAACCAGATTGCCGTGGCCAAAACCGAACCGGGTGATGAAAACAACCAGGACATTTCCGCCCTGGTCGGCAAGGTCGACATCCGCAAACTCGAGGAATACCCGCAGAACGACGCCGACGCCTACAGCTACTCGGGCGCGCTGTGCCGGGCCAACCAGGGCCTGATGGAATTCGTCGAGATGTTCAAGGCGCCAATCAAGGTTCTGCACCCGCTGCTCACGGCAACCCAGGAAGGTAACTACAACAGTACCGAAGGCCTTGGGGCGATCCCCTACTCCGGGATCCTGCTGGCTCACTCCAACGAATCGGAATGGCACAGTTTCCGCAACAACAAGAACAACGAAGCCTTCATCGACCGTATCTACATCGTCAAAGTGCCGTACTGCCTGAGGGTCAGCGACGAGATCAAGATCTACGACAAGCTGCTGTTCAACAGCTCGCTGGCCAAGGCCCATTGCGCGCCAGACACCCTGAAGATGCTCGCCCAGTTCACCGTGCTGTCACGGCTCAAAGAGCCGGAAAACTCGAACATCTACTCGAAAATGCGGGTGTACGACGGCGAAAACCTCAAGGACACCGATCCCAAGGCCAAGTCGATCCAGGAGTACCGCGACGCCGCTGGAGTGGACGAAGGC
This sequence comes from Pseudomonas sp. B21-032, assembly GCF_024748965.1. NCBI lineage: Bacteria > Pseudomonadati > Pseudomonadota > Gammaproteobacteria > Pseudomonadales > Pseudomonadaceae > Pseudomonas > Pseudomonas sp. B21-032. The sequence goes on from NZ_CP087180.1 coordinate 5,391,476, forward strand.
ATGAACGGCCTGTCGACCCGCTTCGCCTTCAAGATCCTCTCCAAGGTGTTCAACTTCGACCCTCACGAAATTGCCGCCAACCCGGTGCACCTGCTGTATGTGCTGGAGCAGCAAATCGAACAGGAACAGTTCCCGGCCGAAGTGCGCGAACGCTACCTGCGCTACCTCAAAGAGTACCTGGCACCGCGCTACATCGAGTTCATCGGCAAGGAAATCCAGACCGCTTACCTGGAGTCCTACAGCGAGTACGGGCAAAACATCTTCGACCGTTACGTGCTGTATGCCGACTTCTGGATTCAGGACCAGGAGTATCGCGACCCGGAAACCGGCGAAATCCTCAACCGCATCGCCCTCAACGAAGAGCTGGAGAAGATCGAGAAGCCGGCCGGCATCAGCAATCCGAAGGATTTCCGCAACGAAATCGTCAACTTCGTGTTGCGCGCCCGGGCCAACAACAACGGCAAGAACCCGACCTGGCTCAGCTACGAAAAACTGCGGGTGGTGATCGAGAAGAAAATGTTCTCCAACACCGAGGACCTGCTGCCGGTCATCAGCTTCAACGCCAAGGCCAGCAAAGAGGATCAACAAAAGCACAACGACTTCGTCACCCGAATGGTGGAACGCGGTTACACAGACAAGCAAGTTCGGCTGCTCTCGGAATGGTACCTGCGGGTCAGAAAATCGCAATAAGCGCCAAGCTGCAAGCTGTCAGCTGCAAGTCGCGCACGTAGGTCAAATACGTGTCGGCTTGCGGGGGCAGCGGTGATCCCACTTGAAGCTTGAAGCTTACAGCTTGCAGCTACCGCCTACTCCCGGAGGGGCCTATGAGCTATGTGATCGACCGACGCCTGAACGGCAAGAACAAGAGCACGGTCAACCGCCAGCGCTTTTTGCGGCGTTACCGTGACCATATCAAGAAGGCCGTCGAGGAGGCCGTGAGCCGCCGCTCCATCACCGATATGGAGCATGGCGAGCAGATCAGCATTCCCGGTCGCGACATCGACGAGCCGGTGCTGCACCATGGCCGCGGCGGCAAGCAGACCGTGGTGCACCCTGGCAACAAGGAATTCACCGCGGGCGAGCATATCGCCCGTCCGCAAGGGGGCGGCGGGGGCGGCGGCCGCGGCAAGGCCGGCAACTCTGGCGAAGGCATGGACGAGTTCGTCTTCCAGATTACCCAGGAAGAATTCCTCGAGTTCATGTTCGAAGACCTCGAACTGCCCAACCTGGTCAAACGTCACCTGACCGGCACCGACACCTTCAAGACCGTGCGCGCCGGTATCAGCAACGAAGGCAACCCGTCACGCATCAACATCATCCGCACCCTGCGTTCAGCCCATGCCCGGCGTATCGCCCTGTCCGGCAGCAGCCGGGCAAAACTGCGTGAGGCGCAGGAAGAACTGGCGCGCCTGAAGCGCGAAGAACCGGACAATTTCGGCGATATTCAGGAAATCGAAGCGGAAATCGAGCGATTGAGCGCGCGCATCCACCGCGTGCCGTTCCTCGACACCTTCGACCTCAAGTACAACCTGCTGGTCAAGCAACCCAACCCCAGCTCCAAGGCGGTGATGTTCTGCCTGATGGACGTTTCCGGCTCCATGACCCAGGCCACCAAGGACATCGCCAAACGCTTCTTCATCCTTTTGTACCTGTTCCTCAAGCGCAACTACGACAAGATCGAAGTTGTGTTCATCCGCCATCACACCAGCGCCCGCGAAGTCGACGAAGAGGAGTTTTTCTACTCTCGGGAAACCGGCGGCACCATCGTTTCCAGCGCCCTGAAGCTGATGCAGGAAATCATGGCAGAACGCTATCCGGCCAATGAATGGAACATCTACGCCGCCCAGGCTTCAGACGGCGACAACTGGAACGACGACTCGCCGATCTGCCGCGAGATTCTTACCAAGCAGATCATGCCGTTCGTCCAGTACTACACTTACGTTGAGATCACCCCTCGCGAACATCAGGCATTGTGGTACGAGTATGAGCGTATCGGCGAAGCCTTTGCCGATACGTTCGCCCAGCAGCAGCTGGTGTCGGCCGGCGATATCTATCCGGTCTTCCGTGAACTCTTCCAGCGCAGGTTAGTGACATGACCGCTAGAGAGCAGAAGCGCCACCCTATTTCTACCGGGTCCGAATGGACATTCGAACTGATCCAGGCCTATGACCGGGAAATCAGCCGCCTGGCCGAGCGCTACGCCCTGGACACCTACCCCAACCAGATCGAGGTGATCACCGCCGAGCAAATGATGGACGCCTACGCCTCCGTCGGCATGCCGCTGGGCTATCACCACTGGTCCTACGGCAAACACTTTCTCAGCACTGAAAAGTCCTATAGCCGCGGTCAAATGGGCCTGGCCTACGAGATCGTGATCAACTCCGACCCCTGCATCGCCTACCTGATGGAAGAAAACACCATCTGCATGCAGGCCCTGGTGGTTGCCCACGCCTGCTACGGGCACAACAGCTTCTTCAAGGGCAACTACCTGTTCCGCACCTGGACCGACGCCAGCTCGATCATCGACTACCTGGTGTTTGCCAAGCAGTACATCACCCAGTGCGAAGAACGCCATGGCATCGATGCCGTCGAAGACCTGCTCGACTCCTGCCACGCGCTGATGAACTACGGTGTCGACCGCTACAAGCGGCCCTACCCGATCTCCGCCGAAGAAGAGCGGCGCCGCCAGAAGGAACGCGAAGAGCACCTGCAAAAACAGATCAACGACCTGTGGCGCACCATTCCCAAGGGCGCCGACAAGAACAGCGACCGCGACAACGCGCGCTTCCCGGCCGAACCCCAGGAGAACATCCTCTACTTCATCGAGAAACACGCGCCGCTGCTCGAACCCTGGCAGCGTGAAATCGTGCGTATCGTGCGCAAGATCGCCCAGTACTTCTACCCGCAGCGCCAGACCCAGGTGATGAACGAAGGCTGGGCAACCTTCTGGCACTACACCCTGATGAACGATCTGTATGACGAAGGCCTGGTGACCGAAGGCTTCATGATGGAGTTCCTGCAGTCGCACACCAGCGTGGTGTTCCAGCCAGGCTTCGACAGCCCCTACTACAGCGGCATCAACCCTTATGCCCTGGGCTTTGCCATGTACCGCGACATCCGCCGCATGTGCGAACACCCTACCGAAGAGGACCGCCGCTGGTTCCCCGACATCGCCGGCAGTGACTGGCTGTCGACCATCAAGTTCGCCATGAGCAGCTTCAAGGACGAAAGCTTCATTCTCCAGTACCTGTCGCCGACGGTAATCCGCGACCTCAAGCTGTTCAGCATCCTTGATGACGATCAGCGCGAAGACCTGCTGGTACCGGCCATCCACGACGAAAGTGGCTACCGGATCATCCGCGAGACCCTGGCCGCCCAGTACAACCTCGGCAACCGTGAACCCAACGTGCAGATCTGGAGCATTGACCGTCGCGGCGACCGCTCGCTGACCCTGCGCCACCAGCAACACGACCGCAAACCCCTGGGCGACTCAACCGAGGAGGTTCTCAAGCACCTGCACCGCCTCTGGGGCTTTGACATCCACCTGGAGACCCTGCAGGGCGAGCAGGTGATGAAAACCCACCATGTGCCGCCCAAAGGCGAGCACGGCGAAGCTGACTATGGTCGCCTGGACCTGGCGGTAGTGCACCTCTAGCACGCCCTCCGTTGCTGCCAGACAGGTTATCCTGTGGCATCAACGGAGGTTCTACATGCAGATCTACAAAGTCGGCGGCGCCGTACGCGACCGCCTGCTCGGCAGGCCGGTCAGTGATATCGACTGGGTCGTGGTCGGCGCCACGGCGGAACAAATGCAAGCCCTGGGCTATCGCCCGGTCGGGGCCGATTTCCCGGTGTTCCTGCACCCCAAAAGCGGCGAGGAATACGCCTTGGCGCGCACCGAACGCAAGAGCGGGCGCGGCTATGGCGGATTCACCTTCCACGCCAGCCCCGAAGTTACCCTCGAGCAAGACCTGATCCGCCGCGACCTGACCATCAATGCCATGGCCGAGGACGACCAGGGTAATATCTGCGATCCGTATAACGGCCAGAAAGACTTAGAAGCCCGCATTTTGCGCCATGTTTCCCCGGCATTCGCCGAAGATCCCTTGCGCGTGCTGCGCGTCGCCCGCTTTGCCGCGCGCTATGCCGGCATGGGCTTTAGCGTGGCCCCGGAAACCATCGAGCTGATGCGCGAACTGGGAGATTCAGGCGAACTGCAAGCCCTGACCGCCGAGCGCAGCTGGAAGGAGATCGCCCGGGCGCTGATGGAGGACCAACCCCAGGTATTCATCCAGGTATTGCGCGATTGCGGCGCCCTCAAGCAACTGATGCCCGAGCTCGATGCGCTGTTCGGGGTGCCGCAGCCTGCGGCCCATCACCCGGAGATCGACAGCGGCATCCATACCCTCTCGGTGCTCGAACAAGCCGCCCTGCACCAGCAGCCCCTGAGCGTGCGCTGGGCCTGTTTGCTGCACGACCTGGGCAAGGGCCTTACCCCAGAGGAAGAATGGCCACGGCACATCGCTCACGAGCAACGCGGGCTGAAGTTGATCAAGGCGGTGAACCAGCGCTTCAAGGCACCCCGTGAATGCCAGGAACTGGCCTTGCTGGTCGGGGAATATCACACCCACTGCCACCGGGCCCTGGAACTGCGCGCCTCGACCTTGCTGGAGCTGCTGCAAAGCTTCGATGTGTACCGCCGGCCGCAGCGTTTCGAGGAGTTTATCGTCGCCTGCGAGATGGACGCCCGGGGCCGCAAGGGCCTGGAGCAACGTGATTATCCACAGGCTGATTACCTGCGCGGCGCAGCGGCGGCGGCGCGTGCAGTGCAGGTGCAACCGCTGGTGCAACGAGGGCTGACCGGGCAGGCGCTGGGCGAGGCGCTCAAGGGCGAGCGGCTGAAGGCGTTGAAGGCGTACAAGGAAGGTCTCGGGCGCTGAACCTATCGCGGGGCAAGCCCGCTCCTACAATCCTGTGGGAGCGGGCTTGCCCCGCGATCGAAGCTAAAGACCGGTCAACTGCTGCCCACGCCACTCGAACGGCACCGGCGCCAGCACTTGCTCGATTTGCGCCTCGGCCCACAGCTGGCTCATGGTTTTGCCGGCACCCGGGTGCTTAAGCGCTGGCGCAATCAACGCCAGCGGCCACAACACGAATGCGTTCTTGAGAATCTCTGCCCGCGGCAATACCAGCCCGTCGAAGCTGCCATGCAGGTCGTTGTACATCAGCACGTCGATATCCAGCGGCAGACCTTTGCGCTCGGGGGCGTAGCGGCCATTGTCGGCCTCGATGAACTTGAGCCGGCGATCCAGTTCCATCAGCGGCAGCTCGGTCAAACCGCTGACCACCAGGTTGAAGAACGGTCCGCTCTTGATGCCCACCGCCTGGCTTTCGAACACCGCCGAACAATGCATGTCGGTGAGCATTTCGGCCAGGGCATCGAGCCCGGCGGTCAAGTGCCGCTCGCGCTCGATATTGCTGCCCAGCCCGAGGTAAACCCTGTTCAGAGACATCCGCGCTCGATCTCCACGCCGACCCCAGTGGCGGCCGCTACCGCGCCAGGCTTGGTCAGTTTCAGGCGCAACCAGGGAATCTGGAACTCGCTCATCAGCACCGCCGCCAGGCGCTCGGCGAAGGTTTCCACCAACTGGAACTCGGACTGCTCGGCAAACGCCTGGATGCGCGCCGACACGCTGGCGTAGTCCAGGGCTTTGGTCAGGTCGTCTCCGGCTGCGGCCGGGCGGTTATCCCAGGCAAAGCTCAGGTCCAGGCGCAGGCACTGGCGGATTCCGCGCTCCCAGTCATAGGCGCCGATCACGGTATCGACTTCCAGCCCCTCGATGAACACTCTGTCCAAGCACTTCTCTCCACAGCACGACAAGGGCGCGTTGCGCCGTTAGAATCAGGGCGTCCTCGCCCGGAATGGTTAGCATGTTTTGGTTACTGGCGCTGTGCGCCTACCTGCTTGGCTCTCTGTCCTTTGCCATCGTCCTCAGCCGCCTCAATGGCAGCCCGGACCCGCGCATGAGCGGTTCAGGCAATGCCGGTGCAACCAACATGCTGCGCCTGGCCGGCCGCAAACTGGCGGTCCTGACCCTGCTTGGCGACCTGTGCAAGGGCCTGCTGCCCGTGCTGGTCGCCAATCTTGCTGGCCTCGACCTGCAGCAACAGGCCTGGATCGGCGTGTGCGCGGTGATTGGCCATCTGTTTCCGGTGTACTTCCGCTTTCGCGGCGGCAAAGGTGTCGCCACCGCCGCCGGCATGCTGCTGGGGCTTTACCCGCCAGCCGCCTTGCTGGCCATCAGCGCCTGGCTGCTGACCTTCTACCTGACCCGTACCAGCTCGCTGGCGGCGCTGGTGGCAACGCCACTGACCCTGCCACTACTGGCCTGGCGCGAGCCGGAAGCGTTGCTGCCAATCAGCGTGCTGACCGTGCTGATTGTCTGGCGTCACCGCGGCAATCTACGCGACCTTTTCGCCGGACGCGAACGGCATTTCTGAATCCACTGCATGAGCAACGCTCAGCTTCACAGCGGCGCGAGTTGCTCCATTGGCCAGCGCGCCTGCACGCTGATCGCCAGGCTTTCCTGCTGCCCGGCGGCCAGACGCTGGCAGCCGGCGTAGGCAATCATGGCGCCGTTATCGGTGCAAAACTGCGGCCGGGCGTAGTACACATTACCCTTGATGCCAGCCAGCATGTCTTCCAGCGAAGCGCGCAAGGCCTTGTTGGCACTGACGCCGCCAGCAATCACCAGGCGCTTGAGGCCGGTCTGCTTGAGGGCTCGCTTGCACTTGATGGTCAAAGTCTCCACCACCGCCTGCTGGAAGGCCAGCGACACGTCGCAACGGGTTTGCTCACCGTCGTCCCCAGCACTCTGGCACTGCTGCCAGGTATTGAGGGCAAAGGTTTTCAGGCCGCTGAAGCTGAAATCCAGCCCCGGGCGGTCGGTCATCGGCCGCGGGAAGACAAAGCGCCCGGGCACGCCCTGGGTTGCCAGGCGAGCGATCTCCGGGCCACCCGGGTACGGCAGGCCGATCAGCTTGGCGGTCTTGTCGAAGGCTTCGCCGGCGGCGTCATCGAGGGTCTCGCCTAGCAACTCGTACTGACCGATACCGTCGACGCGCACCAACTGGGTATGCCCGCCCGACACCAGCAAGGCGACGAACGGGAACTCGGGTGGCTGCTCTTCGAGCATCGGCGCCAGCAGGTGACCTTCCATGTGATGCACGCCAAGCGCCGGAATCCCCCAGGCAAAGGCCAGGGCCTGGGCGCAGGAAGCGCCCACCAGGAGTGCGCCGACCAGGCCGGGGCCTGCGGTATAGGCGATGGCGTCGATCTCGGTGGCGACACAGTCGGCTTCGGCCAGCACCTGGCGGATCAACGGCAGCATGCGCTTGACGTGATCACGCGAGGCCAGCTCCGGCACTACCCCGCCATAGACGCGGTGCAGGTCGATCTGACTGAACAATGCATCGGCCAAAAGGCCGCGTTCACTGTCGTATAATGCGACGCCGGTTTCGTCGCAGGATGTTTCCAATCCCAGTACTAGCATGGGTCCGTGCCTTGTTGAGGCTGAATTCGAAGGCGCGCATGATAGTCCCCGCTCCCGACGCCGACCAGCGGTTTTCGATCAGAGGCTTTGCATTCCGGTCGGCTAAGGGTTAACATCCGCAACCCTTAAAAACCGACGTTCTCCAGCGCACATTTTTGCCACGAGTTCGTTGACCCCGGTAATGAATGAAGGTAGCTCTGGATGCCAGCCGTCAAAGTTAAAGAGAATGAACCCTTCGACGTAGCTCTGCGTCGTTTCAAGCGCTCCTGCGAAAAAGCCGGTGTTCTGGCTGAAGTTCGTAGCCGCGAATTTTACGAGAAGCCGACTTCTGAGCGTAAGCGCAAAGCAGCAGCCGCTGTTAAACGTCACGCCAAGAAAGTTCAGCGCGAACAGCGCCGCGCCGTTCGTCTGTACTAATACAGACGTCCGTCGCAAGCTTCTGCCTCGCCCGGCCCACAGCCGGGCTGCCGGCAGTTGTTGCTTGATCCTTTGGCCTTCGGGCCCAAGGCGTCCTGTTGCCCTGCAGCATGGACAACCTGCCTGAATCGTCAGAACTGGCCGCAACGCCAGCTGTGCACGTCCTTCCTGACGAGCCTTCACCGGCTGCAGACGAGCACGTCTTTCCGTATTTTGTGTTACGCCATTCGACATCGCTCGAACGCGCAGCCGTTCCCGCCGCATTAGCGATTACACTTGCTTATCGCCTGATGATGAGAGTGCCATGGCCGGGCTGATTCCCCAGAGTTTTATCGACGACCTGCTCAACCGTACCGACATCGTCGATGTGGTGAGTTCGCGCGTGCAGCTGAAAAAAGCTGGCAAGAACCTCACGGCCTGCTGCCCGTTCCACAAAGAAAAGACCCCGTCCTTCAGCGTCAGCCCCGACAAACAGTTCTATTACTGCTTCGGATGCGGCGCAGGCGGCAACGCCCTTGGCTTCATCATGGACCACGACAACCTGGATTTCCCCCAGGCCGTCGAGGAACTGGCCAAGGCCGCCGGCATGGAGATCCCCCGCGAAGAAAGCGGGCGTGGTCACAAACCCCGGCAACCAGTCGATTCACCGCTGTACCCGCTGCTTGAAGCCGCCGCCGAATTTTATCGCCAGGCGCTGCGCAGCCATCCGACGCGCAAATCCGCGGTCGACTACCTCAAGGGCCGCGGCCTGTCCGGCGAGATCGCCCGCGACTTCGGCCTGGGCTTTGCCCCGCCTGGCTGGGACAACCTGTTCAAACACTTGAGCAGCGATACCTTGCAGCAAAAGGCCATGATTGATGCCGGCCTGCTGATCGAGAACGCCGAGTCCGGCAAGCGCTACGACCGCTTCCGTGACCGGGTGATGTTTCCGATCCGCGACAGCCGTGGCCGGGTCATCGCCTTCGGCGGCCGGGTTCTGGGCGACGACAAGCCCAAGTACCTCAACTCCCCGGAAACCCCGGTGTTCCACAAGGGCCAGGAGCTGTACGGGCTGTACGAGGCGCGCAAGTTCAACCGCAACCTCGACGAGATCATCGTGGTCGAAGGCTACATGGACGTCATCGCCCTCGCGCAGCAAGGCTTGCGCAACGCGGTGGCAACCCTGGGCACGGCCACCAGCGAAGAGCACCTCAAGCGTCTGTTTCGCGTGGTGCCGAGCGTGCTGTTCTGTTTTGACGGCGACCAGGCCGGCCGCAATGCTGCCTGGCGCGCCCTGGAAGCAACGCTTTCGAGCCTGCAGGACGGGCGCAAAGCGCGCTTTCTGTTTTTGCCCGAAGGCGAAGACCCCGACACCCTGGTACGCGCCGAAGGCACTGATGCCTTCCGCGCGCGCATCAATCAGCATGCGCAGCCGCTGGCCGATTATTTTTTCCAGCAGTTGACCGAGGAAGCTGACCCGCGCTCGCTCGAGGGCAAGGCACACATGGCCACCCTCGCTGCACCGTTGATCGAAAAAGTGCCCGGGGCGAATCTTCGCGCCTTGATGCGCAACCGCCTCAAGGAAATCACCGGCCTGGACAACCAGCAGGTCGAACAACTGGCGCACACTGCACCGGTTGAAGCTCCACCCAGTTACGACCCGGGCATCGATTACGACGCGATTCCCGACTACACACCGGATTACGCTGATTTTCACCAGCCCGAGTACGCCGCGCCACAACAGCAGTGGACACCGAACAAGGGCGGCAAGAAAAAGTGGGACGGCAAACCCTGGGACAAGAAGGGCAAGCCCTGGGAGCGCAATGACCAGCGCCAGGATGCGCCACCACGGGTGCCGACCTCGGTAGAACCGCCGACCTTGAGCGCCCTGCGCACCTTGCTGCATCACCCGCAACTGGCGAAAAAGGTCGAAGATGCCAGCCAGCTGGCGGCCGAAGAACACGTCTATGCCCAGCTGCTGGTAGCCCTGCTCGAGGCGTTGCAAAAGAATCCTGAGCTACGCTCACTACAGCTGATCGCCCGCTGGCATGGCACCGAACAGGGCCGCCTGCTAAGGGCATTGGCAGAAAAGGAATGGCTGATCGATGCCGATAACCTTGAACAACAGTTTTTCGACACCATAACTAGCTTGTCCGCTCGCCAACGCGAGCGCAGCCTGGAACATCTGCTCAGGAAAGCACGTCAAAGTGACTTGAGCGCAGAGGAAAAAAATCAGCTGCGTGACCTGTTAAGCCGTAATGTTCCCGCACAAACCCCGACCTCAACTGGCGCGTGAGGTCCTAGCTCGGGTATAATCCTCGGCTTGTTTTTTGCCCGCCAAGACCTTCAGTGGATAGGGTGTTATGTCCGGAAAAGCGCAACAGCAGTCTCGCATCAAAGAGTTGATCACCCGCGGTCGTGAGCAGGGCTACCTGACTTACGCGGAGGTCAACGACCACCTGCCAGAGGATATTTCAGATCCGGAGCAGGTGGAAGACATCATCCGCATGATCAACGACATGGGGATCAACGTATTCGAGAGTGCTCCGGATGCGGATGCCCTTTTGTTGGCCGAAGCCGACACCGACGAAGCCGCAGCTGAAGAAGCCGCCGCAGCGTTGGCGGCTGTGGAAACCGATATTGGTCGCACGACTGACCCGGTGCGCATGTACATGCGTGAAATGGGTACCGTCGAGCTTCTGACCCGCGAAGGCGAAATCGAAATCGCCAAGCGGATCGAAGAAGGTATTCGTGAAGTCATGGGTGCTATCGCCCACTTCCCGGGTACTGTCGAGCACATCCTCTCCGAGTACGATCGCGTCACCACCGAAGGTGGCCGCCTGTCCGACGTTCTCAGCGGTTACATCGACCCGGACGACGGCATCGCGCCGCCGGCCGAGGTGCCGCCGCCGATCGACCCGAAAGCCCCGGCCAAGGCCGATGCTGACGACGACGAGGAAGAGAAAGAGGAAAGCAGCGACGAAGAGGAAGAAGTCGAAAGCGGTCCGGATCCGGTCGTCGCGCAACAGCGCTTCGGTGCCGTCCAGGATCAGCTCAACGCTACCCTCAAGGTACTGAAGAAGAACGGCCGCAGCCACAAGGACAGCCTCAAGGCGATGCTTGATCTGGCCGAGCTGTTCATGCCGATCAAGCTGGTACCGAAGCAGTTCGAAGCCCTGGTTGAGCGCGTTCGTAGCGCCCTGGACCGCCTGCGTCAGCAAGAACGCGCCATCATGCAACTGTGCGTCCGTGACGCGCGCATGCCACGTGCCGACTTCCTGCGCCTGTTCCCGAGCAACGAAATCGACCAGACCTGGGCCAGCGACCTGGCCAAGCGCAGCACCAAATGGGCGGCTGCCCTGGGTGAGAAAAGCGACGCCATCGTGGCCTGCCAGCAGAAGCTGATCGACCTCGAAAGCGAAACCGGCCTGACCATCGCCGAGATCAAGGACATCAACCGTCGCATGTCGATCGGTGAAGCCAAGGCTCGTCGCGCCAAGAAAGAAATGGTCGAGGCCAACCTGCGTCTGGTTATCTCGATCGCCAAGAAGTACACCAACCGCGGCCTGCAGTTCCTCGACCTGATCCAGGAAGGCAACATCGGCCTGATGAAGGCGGTGGACAAGTTCGAATACCGTCGTGGTTACAAGTTCTCGACCTATGCCACCTGGTGGATTCGCCAGGCGATCACCCGTTCGATCGCCGACCAGGCCCGCACCATCCGTATTCCGGTGCACATGATCGAGACGATCAACAAGCTCAACCGTATTTCCCGGCAGATGTTGCAGGAAATGGGTCGCGAACCGACCCCGGAAGAGCTGGGTGAGCGCATGGAAATGCCTGAGGACAAGATCCGCAAGGTATTGAAGATCGCCAAAGAGCCGATCTCCATGGAAACCCCGATCGGTGACGACGAAGATTCGCACCTGGGTGACTTCATCGAAGACTCGACCATGCAGTCGCCAATCGATGTGGCCACGGTCGAAAGCCTCAAGGAAGCGACCCGTGACGTGCTCTCCGGTCTGACCGCACGCGAAGCCAAGGTGCTGCGCATGCGTTTCGGTATCGACATGAACACCGATCACACCCTCGAAGAGGTCGGCAAACAATTCGACGTGACCCGCGAGCGGATCCGTCAGATTGAAGCCAAGGCGCTGCGCAAGCTGCGCCATCCGACGCGAAGCGAGCATCTGCGCTCTTTCCTCGACGAGTGATGACAAACCCCGGCCCAGGCCGGGGTTTTTCTTTTCCGGCGAACGGCGCTTTTCAGCCTTTGCCCACTACCCCGCTGCTGAAATGCCCGTCTACACTCGAATCAATCCACCTGTGTGACGAGGCCGTTATGCCCCGAATGCCGGCCCTTCTGTTGGCTCTCCTGCTCGTCTGGAGTGCAACTGCCGGCGCCTTGACCCTGACTGAGGAAGAACAAGCCTGGCTCAGCGCACACCCGCAGCTGCGCCTGGGCGTCGATGCATCCTGGCCACCTTTTGAATACCGGGACCAGGACGGTCGCTACCAGGGATTGGCCGCCGACTACATTGCCCTTATCCAGGACCGCCTGGACGTGCAGTTCAAGCCGATCGAGCCGATCAGCTGGACTGCCGTGCTCGAGCAGGCCCGGCAGAACAAGCTCGATCTGCTGCCCGGTATCATGTCGACCCCAGAGCGCCAGAGCTTTCTGGCCTTCACCCGCCCGTACCTGGATTTTCCGATCGTCATCCTCGCCCATGATGGCGGGCCGCAACCACGGACCATCAAGGACCTCTACGGCCTGAAGATCGCCGTGGTGGAAAACTACGCGCCCCACGAGCTGTTGCGCACCCACCACCCGGACCTCAACCTGGTGGCCCTGCCCAATGTCAGCTCGGCGCTGCAGGCCCTGGCCACCGATGAAGTGGATGCCGTGGTGGGCGACCTTGCCTCGAGCATCTGGAGCCTGCGCCAGCTCAAGCTCGAAGGCCTGTACGTCAGCGGCGAAACGCCCTACCGCTATCAGCTGGCCATGGCAGTGCCACGGGAACAGAAGATCCTCGTCGGCATTCTCGACAAGGTCATGGCCGACATGAGCCCCGGCGAAATCAGCAATATCCAGGAGCGCTGGGTCGGCAAAGTGCTTGACCACCGCACGCTGTGGTACGACCTGCTGATCTACGGCCTGCCCGCCCTGCTGCTGATGATCGCCATCCTTGCTGCGGTGATCCGCGTCAACCGCCGCCTGAGCTCGGAGATTTCCCGGCGCATCGCCCTTGAGCAGGAACTGCGCAGCAGCGAATACCACTACCGCGGCCTGGTCGAAAGCCTTTCGGCCATTGCCTGGGAAGCCGACGCCAACGACTTCACCTACAGCTACGTCTCGCCCCATGCCGAAGACCTGCTCGGCTACCCGTTGAACCAGTGGCTGCGCCCGGGCTTCTGGCGCAGCATCATCCACCCCGACGACGCCCTCTGGGCCCAGGCCTATTGCGACAGCGAAACCGCCGCCGGCCGCGATCACAGCCTTGATTACCGCGTAATCCGCGCCGACGGCCGCAGCCTGTGGGTGCGCGATATCGTCAGCCTCATCGAACACGGGCACAAACCAGTGATGCGTGGGCTGATGATCGACATCAGCGAAACCAAGAACGCCGAAGAAGCCCTGCGCCTGTCGGAGCAGAAGTTCGCCTCGGTGTTTCAGCAGTGCCCGGATATCCTGGTGATCGCCCGGATGAGCGACGGCTGCCTGCTGGAAGTCAACGAGGCCTTTGAAGAACAGATCGGCCTGAGCCCGGCGCAAGTGCTGGGCCGCACCGCCACCGAGCTGAACATCTGGGGCATCGACGGCGTTGGCCCGGACCTGCTCAAGCGCTTGCAGGCAGGCAGCATCCGCAACCTGGAAATGCTCTTCCGGCGCAGCAACGGCCAGCTGTTCACCGGCCTGACTTCCGCCGAGACCTTCCAGCTCGACAGCACGCCGGCGCTGGTAGTGGCAGTACGCGACATCAGCCAGCTGAAAGAAACCCAGGAGCAGCTGCAGACCTCCGAAGAGAAGTTCGCCAAGGCCTTCCACGCCTCCCCCGACGGCCTGTTGCTGTCGCGCCAGAGTGACGGGTTGCTGATCGAAGTAAACGAAGGCTTCTGCCGCCTGACCGGCTACGACACCCACATGTCGCTGGACCACACCTCGCTGGATCTGGGTATCTGGGTCGACCTCAACGAGCGCCGGCGGCTGCTGGACATGCTCCAGCGCGACGGCTTCGTGCGTGATTTCAGCTGCCATATCCGCCGCAGCGACGGCCAGATCCGCCTGTGCGAACTGTCAGCCAGGCCGCTGCCGATTGCCGGGGTCGATTGCATGCTGACCATCGCCCGCGACATCACCGAGCGCCATCTGATGCAGGAAAAACTGCAACTGGCCGCCACCGTATTCGAGAACACCGCCGAAGGCGTGTTGATCACCGACATCGACCAGCGCATCAGTGCGGTCAACCGCGCCTTCAGCGAAATCACCGGCTACAGCGAGTTTGAAGCGCTGGGTCAGACCCCACGGCTGCTCGCCTCCGGCCAGCACGATAGCGCCTTCTATGTGGCCATGTGGCACCAACTGACGGCCGAGGGCCATTGGCAGGGCGAAATCCACAACCGGCGCAAGAACGGCGAGGTTTACCCCAGTTGGCTGACCATCAGCGCGGTGCGCAACAGCGAGCGCGCCATCACTCACTTTGTCGCGGTGTTCGCCGATATCTCCAGCCTCAAGCACGCCCAGGCCAAGCTCGATTACCAGGCCCATCACGACCCGCTGACCGGCCTGCCCAATCGCACCCTGTTCGAAAGCCGCCTGCAGGCCGCGCTCAACTGTTCCCAGGCCTCCAAGCGCCAAGGCGCGGTGCTGTTTCTCGATCTCGATCGCTTCAAGCACATCAACGACAGCCTCGGCCATCCGGTCGGCGACCTGTTGCTTAAAGGCATCGCCCAGCGGCTCAAGGAACAGGTGCGCGACATCGATACCGTCGCACGCCTGGGCGGCGACGAGTTCATCATCCTCCTGCCCGGCCTGCACCAGCCCAGTGATGCCGAGCACATCGCGCACAAACTGCTGGCCTGCTTCGGCGCACCGTTCCAGGCTGGCGAACATGAGTTCTTCACCAGCGCCAGCATCGGCACCAGCCTTTATCCACAGGACGGCACCGACGTCGCCTCGCTGATCCGCAACGCCGACGCCGCCATGTACCGCTCCAAGGCCAAGGGGCGCAATCGGGTCGAGTCCTACACCCGCGACCTCACCGCCCAGGCCAGCGAGCGCATCGCCCTGGAGCACGAACTGCGCCGGGCCATCGAGCGCAATGAACTGAGCCTGTGCTACCAGCCCAAGTTCAGCCTCAAGACCCAGAGCCTGGTCGGCGCCGAAGCGCTGATCCGCTGGACCAACCCGACGTTCGGCGACGTCCCGCCGGAGCACTTCATTGCACTGGCCGAAGAGAACGGCATGATCCTGCAACTGGGCGACTGGGTACTGGAACAAGCCTGCCGGCAAATGCAGGTCTGGAAGCATAACTACCTGGCGTTCGGCCCGCTGTCGGTCAACCTCGCCGGCGCTCAGTTGCGCCAGCCAAGCCTGGTCAAACGCATCGAACAACTGCTCAAGACCCACCAGCTCAAGGCCGGTGACCTGCAGTTGGAAATCACCGAGAACTTCATCATGAGCCAGGCCGAAGAAGCCCTGGCCATCCTCCATCAACTCAAGCACCTGGGCGTGCAACTGGCGATCGACGACTTCGGCACCGGCTACTCGTCGCTGAGCTACCTCAAGCGCCTGCCGCTGGATATCCTCAAGATCGACCAGTCGTTCATCCGCGGCCTGCCCGACGACCCTCATGATGCGGCTATTGCCCGCGCCATCATCGCCCTGGGCCGCAGCATGCAACTGACCATCATCGCCGAAGGGGTGGAAAGCCAGGCTCAGCAGCAGTTCCTCGCTGCCGAAGGCTGCGAGCAGATCCAGGGCTACATCGTCAGCCTGCCGCTGCCGGCCGAAGAATTTGCCGCGAGCTTCCTTCGCATAGCACTTTCAGATCTTTCGGATAGCACAGCCCGGAAACCCTCGTTATAATCCGCGTCCACTGGGGCCTATAGCTCAGTTGGTTAGAGCAGGGGACTCATAATCCCTTGGTCGCAGGTTCGAGTCCTGCTGGGCCCACCAAACAAAAAACCGCGCATGGCGCGGTTTTTTTGTGCCCGCTGTCAGCTGCGCAATTCTGCCGCCCACAGGCCTGGGGTCTTGCCGTAGTGGCGCTGGAACAAGGCGATGAACGCCGACACCGAGTCGTAGCCCAGCTCATTGGCCAGCGCCGTGACGCTCATGCCTTGCGCCAGCAACGGCAAGGCCGCCAACAGGCGCAAGCGTTGGCGCCATTCCCTGAACGACAACTGCGTCTGGGCCTGGAACAACCGCACCAGGGTGCGCCGCGAAGCCCCCACCTGCTGCGCCCAGTCTTCAATGCTGCGGTTGTCGGCCGGGTTGGCCTGCAAGGCTTCGCTGATTCGGCGCAGGCGCGGATCACTGGGCAGCGGCAGGCCGAACGGCGCTTCGGGCAGCTCGCGCAACTCATCGACCAGCACCTGCAACAGCCGCGCCTGGGCGCCTTGGGCAGGGTATTGCGGTGCAAAGCTGTTGGCCTTGGCGATCAGCTCGCGTACCAGCGGCGTGACTTGCACCACACCGCAAGGACGCTGGTAGCCATTGAGCAGCGAGTCATCCAGGTACAGCCCGCGAAACTCGATGGCCTGGTCGCTGTAGGCGGTGTGCTCGACCCCCGCCGGTATCCACAACGCACATTGCGGCGGCAGCAGGTAGCTGTGCTGCTCGGTGACCACTTGCATGATCCCGGCGCTGGCGTAGGTGAACTGTACCCAGGGGTGTCTGTGCAATTGCACGCGATGGCCGGCCGGAATGGCAAACATGCGCCGGTAAACCGGCCCCGGCAGTTGCTGGAAGTCCGGCAACGGCGGTACTTCACTGCTTTGTCTCATTGGCGGCAATGCCTGTCTCCTTTGCTCAAGTGAGCCGACGAAGGCCGATGGTAGCCTGCGCCCGGCTTCGTTGAACAACCCAAGGAGAGACCGATGAGCAGCCATGTGCGTGAAAACCGTTTGAGCGTGCCCGCCATCCAGCAACGCAAGGGCGCTGGCAACCTGGTGGTGCTGACCGCCTACAGCATGCCGATGGCGCGTTGGGTAGATGCCGAAGCCGACGTGATTATCGTCGGCGACTCGGTGGGCATGGTGCTATATGGCCTGCCCAGCACTTTGGGAGTCAGCCTGGAGATGATGATTGCCCATGGCCAGGCAGTGATGCGCGGCTCCCAGCGCGCTTGCGTGGTCATCGACCTGCCCTTTGGCAGCTATCAGGCCTCACCCGAACAGGCCTTCCTCAGCGCCGCCCGGCTGCTGCGCGAGACAGGTGCCCAGGGCGTCAAGCTTGAGGGCGGTGAAGAGCTGGCCGAGACCGTGGAATTTCTCACCCGCCGTGGGATTCCGGTCATGGCCCATGTCGGCCTGATGCCGCAACAGGTCAACTGCCTGGGAGGTTTCAAGGCCCAGGGCCGCGACGACCAGGGCGCCGCCAAAGTGCGCCAGGATGCCCTGGCCATGCAGGCCGCCGGTGCCTTTTCGGTAGTGCTCGAAGGCATCGCCGAACCCCTGGCACGCCGCGTGAGCGAAGAGCTGACAATCCCCACCATCGGCATCGGCGCTTCGCCTGCCTGCGATGGCCAGGTGCTGGTCACCGAGGACCTGCTGGGTTTGTTCGGTGAATACCAACCGCGCTTCGTCAAACGCTTTGCCGACCTTCAGCCGCAGATTGCCCAGGCATTGGCCGCCTATGCCCGGGAAGTACGCGACGGCAGCTTCCCCCAGGCCGAGCACTGCTTCAAGGCGTGCTGAGCACAGACGCCTTGCCCAAGGGTGAGGGCAATGGATAGGCTATCGCGCTTATTCCATGAGCCGCGCAAAGCGGCTCTTGCCAGAGAGTACCCATGTCCGACAGCCGCCCCGTCGCCCTCGACGAAATCGATCGCCAACTGATTTCGCTGCTGCAGATCAACGCCCGTGAAAGCGTCGCCACGCTCGCCCGGCAACTGGGTATCGCGCGCACCACGGTAACCTCGCGCCTGGCCCGCCTGGAAAAGACCAAGGTCATCAGCGGCTACGGCGTGCGCCTGGGTCAGCGCCTGATCGATGGTGGCCTGCAGGCCTATGTCGGGATCAAGGTACAACCGCGTTCGGGCAAGGACGTGGTGCGGCGCCTGAGCGCCATGGGCCAGGTGCAGCAGTTGTGCGCGGTCAGCGGCGAATTCGACTACGTCGCCTGGCTGCGCAGCGACTCGCCCGAGCAACTGGACCAGTTGCTCGACCAGATCGGCAGCGTTGAAGGCGTGGAAAAAACCACCACCTCGATCATCCTCAGCAGCAAGGTGGATCGCGGGCAACCGGTTTGACACACCAGGCAATCATCCCCCGGATGCATCGCGGCTGCACGTATAGGCTGGTTACAGGCCCGTCGCTTGACGGCAAGGCTTGATAGCCACAAACTATACGCAGGTAACGTACAAATCATGGAAGCACTTTTCGTTGAACTACCGGCCTTTGCGCGCTATCGCAGTGACTACCTGGATGACGAGGCGATGAGGGCCTTGCAGTTCGTGTTGTTGCTCAATCCCCAGGCTGGCTCAGTCATCCAGGGGACCGGGGGCTTGCGCAAAGTTCGCTTTGCTGATGATCAGCGGCACAAGGGCAAGCGCGGTGGAATCCGAGTCATCTATTACTGGTGGAGCAACGGCCAACAGTTCTGGCTGTTCACCTTGTACGGCAAGGATCAACTGGACGACCTGAGCCCTGCGCAACGCCATTCGCTCAAACAGATGCTCGATCTGCAAATCGAAGCGAGGAGATAAAATGAAACGCGATGTTTTTTCCGAACTGAACGAAGGCTTCGATGCCCTTGCCCAGGAGCGCCAGGGCAAGCTGACCCTGCGCTCGCATAAAGTACAGCTCGCCGAGTTGATGGACGTCTCGGCCGAAGAGCTTGTGGCTATTCGCGAACGCTTGAACATGTCTCGCGCGGTGTTTGCCATGTACCTGCGCACCAATGCCCGTACCCTGGAAAACTGGGAACAGGGTCGGGCTCGCCCCAATGCCCAGGCAATGACGCTGATTCGCCTGGTAGAAAAATTCCCTGAAACCGTGGAGCACCTGGCTGCGCTGGCCTGATTCGTCATTTAGCCAATCAGTATCGTCAAAATGACTTACATCAAATCATAACGACGACACTCTGCATCTTAATTACGTAACCCCCACCCCCTAAAATGACCGCCAGTGTTTTTTCTATACTCAAGCTCCGCACCCCGCGCAGCGCCTGGCAAGGTCACTTATGAACAAGAACAATCGTCACCCCGCCGACGGCAAGAAACCCATCACCATTTTCGGCCCGGATTTTCCTTTTGCCTTTGACGACTGGATCGAGCACCCGGCCGGCTTGGGTAGCATCCCGGCGGCGCGCCATGGAGAGGAAGTGGCGATTGTCGGTGCCGGTATCGCCGGGCTGGTGGCGGCCTTCGAGCTGATGAAGCTGGGCCTCAAGCCTGTGGTCTACGAAGCTTCGAAAATGGGTGGGCGCCTGCGCTCGCAAGCCTTCGAAGGCAGCGACGGGATCATCGCCGAGCTGGGTGGCATGCGCTTTCCGGTGTCGTCGACGGCGTTCTACCACTATGTCGACAAGCTCGGCCTTGAAACCAAGCCCTTTCCCAACCCGCTGACCCCAGCGTCGGGCAGCACGGTAATCGACCTCGAAGGCCAGACCCACTACGCGGAAAAACTCTCCGATTTGCCCAAGTTGTTCCAGGAGGTTGCCGACGCCTGGGCCGATGCCCTGGAAGACGGCGCCCGCTTCGGCGACATCCAGCAAGCCATACGCGACCGCGATGTACCACGCCTAAAAGAGCTGTGGAACACCCTGGTACCGCTGTGGGACGACCGCACCTTCTACGACTTCGTCGCCACCTCAAAAGCCTTCGCCAAGCTCAGCTTCCTGCACCGCGAGGTGTTCGGCCAGGTCGGTTTCGGCACCGGTGGCTGGGACTCGGACTTCCCCAATTCGATGCTGGAAATCTTCCGCGTGGTGATGACCAACTGCGACGATCACCAGCACCTGGTAGTTGGCGGCGTCGAGCAAGTGCCGCTGGGCATCTGGCGCCATGTGCCGGAGCGTTGCGCGCACTGGCCGGCCGGCACCAGCCTCAGCTCGCTACACCGCGGCGCGCCACGTGCCGGGGTGAAAAGCATTGCCCGCGACAGCGACGGGCGCCTGGCGGTAACCGACACCTGGGGCGACACCCGCCACTACGCCGCGGTGCTGACCACCTGCCAGAGCTGGCTGCTGACCACCCAGATCGAGTGCGAAGAATCGCTGTTCTCGCAGAAGATGTGGATGGCCCTGGACCGTACCCGCTACATGCAGTCGTCGAAGACCTTCGTCATGGTCGACCGGCCGTTCTGGAAGGACAAGGATCCAGATACCGGCCGCGACCTGATGAGCATGACCCTGACCGACCGCCTGACCCGCGGCACCTACCTGTTCGACAACGGCGACGACAAGCCGGGGGTGATCTGCCTGTCGTACTCGTGGATGAGCGATGCGCTGAAAATGCTCCCGCACCCAGTGGAAAAGCGCGTCAAGCTGGCCCTCGATGCGCTGAAGAAGATCTACCCGAAAGTCGATATCGCCGGGCACATCATCGGCGACCCGATCACCGTGTCGTGGGAAGCCGACCCGCACTTCCTTGGCGCCTTCAAGGGCGCCCTGCCCGGCCATTACCGCTACAACCAGCGCATGTACGCGCACTTCATGCAGCAGGACATGCCGGCCGAGCAGCGCGGCATCTTCATTGCCGGTGACGATGTGTCGTGGACCCCGGCCTGGGTCGAAGGCGCGGTGCAAACGTCGCTCAATGCGGTGTGGGGTATCATCAATCACTTCGGTGGCCAGACCCACCCGGACAACCCAGGCCCGGGCGACGTGTTCAATGAAATCGGCCCGATCGCCCTGGCCGACTGACGGGAGAATCGCCATGCGCATCGCCCTGTTCCAAGGCGAACCGCAACCGCTGGACCTGTCCGGCAACCTCGAGCGCCTGCACCAGCAGGCGCAACTGGCCGCTGCCCGCGGCGCCGAACTGCTGGTATGCCCGGAGATGTTCCTGAGCGGCTACAACATCGGCAGCGAAGCCGTCGCGCGCCTGGCCGAAGCCGAAGACGGCCCCTCGGCCATGGCCGTGGTGGAGATCGCCCAGAGCAACCGCATCGCCATTGCCTACGGCTACCCGGAGCTGGCCGAGGACGGGCAGATCTTCAACAGCGTGCAGTTGATCGACGCCCACGGCAGCAGCCTGTGCAACTACCGCAAGACCCACCTGTTCGGTGGCCTCGACCGGGCGATGTTCAGCCCGGGGCCCGATCACTTTCCGGTGGTCGAGCTCAACGGCTGGCGCCTGGGCTTTTTGATCTGCTACGACATCGAGTTCCCGGAAAACGCCCGGCGCCTGGCCCTGGCCGGTGCCGAACTGATCCTGGTGCCGACGGCGAACATGGTGCCCTTCGACTTCATTGCCCAGGTCACCGTGCGCGCCCGCGCCTACGAGAACCAGTGCTACCTGGCGTACGCCAACTACTGCGGCAGCGAAGGCGAAATCCACTACTGCGGGCAGAGCAGCATCGTTGGCCCGGATGGCAGCATCCTGGCCATGGCCGGTCGTGACAGCGCGCTGCTGAGCGCCGACCTCGACCTGCAGCGAGTGCAGCAAGGGCGGGCCAACAACCCTTACCTGCACGACCTGCGCCCCGAGCTCTACAGCACGCCGCGGCAATAATCCGCTAGCATGACGGTTCGCCTGTACCCGGAGTCGTCATGCCCAGCGCCCTGCACAACCTGACCCTCGCCAATGGCCTGCAGGTCACCCTGCGCCATGCACCGCAGCTAAAACGCTGCGCGGCGGCTGTGCGGGTAGCGGCCGGCAGCCATGACGCGCCACCGGCGTGGCCGGGGCTGGCACACTTTCTCGAGCATCTGTTCTTCCTCGGCAATCAACGCTTCGCCCTGGACGACGGCCTGATGCGCTATGTGCAGCACCACGGCGGGCAGGTCAACGCCAGCACCCGTGAACGCAGCACCGAGTTCTTTTTCGAAGTACCGCCCGCGGCTTTTGCCGGGGGGCTTGAGCGACTGTGCCAGATGCTCGCACAGCCGCAGTTCGACCTTGAGCGGCAAGTGCGCGAACGGGAAGTGATCCATGCCGAGTTCATTGCCTGGTCGCGCAATCCACAAGCGCAGCACCAGTTTGCCTTGCTTCAGGCTGCGGGCAGCGAACATCCGCTGAGCGCGTTCCAGGCTGGCAACCGCTACAGCCTGCAGGTTCAAAATCCGGCGTTCCAGGCGGCGTTGCGCGGCTTTCACCAGCGCTTCTACCAGGCCGGGCAAATCACCTTGAGCCTGAGCGGGCCACAAAGCCTCGACGAACTGCAGGCGTTGGCAAATCGCTTCGGCCAGGTGTTCAGTCGCGGGGCAAAAGTGCAGCAATCGCTACCACCGAGCTTCTATAGCCGGGCTGCGCTGTTGATGCACAACGAACGGCAACTGGATGTGCTGTACCCGTGCGAGCAACTCCCCTCAGGTTTTGAGCAGGCAGTCGATTTTCTCGCTACCTGGCTGAGCGACATCCGGCCCGGCGGCTTGCCGGCGACCTTGCGCGCGCGGGGCTGGCTGGCGCACTTCGCGTTTTCCTCGCTGTACAGCTTTGCCGACCAGACGCTGCTGCATGCGGGCTTCAAGCTCAACGACACGGCTGATACCACGCAGGTCCAGGCGCTGTTGACTGACTGGCTGGCGTTCTTCCGCACGGCGGACCTGAGCAGCATCAATCAGGAATACGCCCGCTTGCAGCGTTGTCGCGAACTTGCCGCCAGCGCGCTGGAGCTGGCACGCCGGGACAGCACCGGGCAACGCTTCGAAGCGCTGGACGCGCAAGGCTTGGCTGCGCTTGAACAGTTGCTCGAAACAATGCTCGCCGGCCAGGTTAAAACGCCTACCCACGCCTGGCAGTTGCCCGCTGCAAATCCGTTGCTGAGCGTGAAGGCGCAGACCCTCTCGGTCAGCACCGTTCCCGAAGGCCTGACTATCTCTCCCCTGCTACCGCCGTCGCACGAGCATGGTGTGGTCTACCTGCGCTGGCAGCTCACCTCAGCCTTGCGTGGGCGCCTGTGGCAGGTACTTGATCGGGCGCTGCAGGCCCTGAGTGAACAGGCTGCGCAGGCTGGGGTGCAAGTGCAATTGAGCGCCTGCGACAAATACTGGCAGTTGCGCTGCGCCGGCAATGGCACCGTGGTGGGCGCAGTGATTGAACAGGCATTGGCCATCCTGCGGCAGCCGACCAGCCAGAGCTGGACACCTGGCGCTGCCGAGCAGCCCGATACCATGCCGATCCGCGCGCTGCTCAGGCAGTTGCCGGAGCAACTACTAGGCCGCCGCGTCGACGAGCCCTTGCCGGCCTGCATAATCAGCCAGAGCGATCTGGATGCGTTGTGGGAGCATTCAACCTGGACTGGACTTTCGACCGGCTTCAGTGCCAGCCAGCAATCGCTGCTGAACCAGGCCCTAAGCGCAATGCCAGGATGCGCAGGCAAGCATCTGCCGACCACAATCGAACCTGTGCGGCGCTGGCAAACGCTACCGCCAGCGGCCAGTGAACAGGCCTTGCTGCTGTTCTGCCCGATCGAGGACCAAGCCGCAGGCCGGCTGTTTGCCCAGCAGCTACAAGGGCCTTTCTATCAGCGCCTGCGGGTCGAACTGAACCTGGGCTACGCGGTATTCAGCGCCTTCCGACAGATCGAGGGCTGCAACGGCCTGCTGCTTGGCGTGCAGTCGCCATCGGCCAGCCATACCGAGATCATCGGGCACATCCAGGCATTGCTCGATAACCTGCCCGCCACACTGAGCTGCAACCCTGCAGATAAACAGGCCCTCGCCGCCCAGTTCGACGAAGCGGCGATGACCAACAACGAGGTGGCCGAATGGGCCTGGCAGGCGCATCTGGCCGGCCATCGCCAGCCGCAGTTGAGCGATCTGCAAGCGGCGATCCTGGCGGTCGAAACGCCCCAACTGCAGCACCTGGCCCGCCAGGTAAGCCAGGCCGAACACGGCTGGCTGTGCCTGGCCAACGGCCCGGTGCCCAGCGAAAACTGGCACTGATGCAGGCGATTCTTACCGTCCCGGTAACGGCGTTTATCTTAGATTTAACCATTCGGTTCGTATTTTTTTAGTAAGATAGCGCAATCTTGGCTATGGAACCCCTCACCTGGAGGGTGGACTAAATAAGTAGCTGACAACCCCCAGACCTATCCGGAAGGAGTAATCCCATGTGGACCAAACCTGCTTACACTGACCTGCGTATCGGCTTTGAAGTGACCATGTATTTCGCAAGCCGCTGAACCTGCTTGCGGTACAACGCCTCGGCCCGCCGGGGCGTTTTTATTTCAGGACGCGGCAGGAGTGGCCATGTACATCCAGATTCTAGGTTCCGCCGCCGGTGGCGGTTTTCCCCAGTGGAACTGCAACTGCGCCAACTGCAAAGGCTTTCGCGACGGCAGCCTGCGCGCCACGGCGCGCACCCAGTCATCGATTGCCCTGTCTGACGACGGCATCCACTGGGTGCTGTGCAACGCCTCGCCGGACATCCGCGCACAGCTGCAAAGCTTTGCCCCGATGCAGCCGGCCCGCGCCCTGCGCGACACCGGCATCAATGCCATCGTCCTGCTCGACAGCCAGATCGACCACACCACCGGCCTGCTCAGCCTGCGCGAAGGCTGCCCGCACCAGGTCTGGTGCACCGACATGGTCCATCAGGACCTGAGCACTGGTTTCCCGCTGTTCACCATGCTCAGCCACTGGAACGGCGGCTTGCAATGGCAGCGCATCGAGCTCGAAGGCAGCTTCGTCATCGATGCCTGCCCGAACCTGCGCTTCACCCCCTTCCCGCTGCGTAGCGCCGCACCGCCCTACTCACCGCACCGCTTCGACCCACACCCGGGTGACAACCTCGGGCTGATGGTCGAAGACCTGCGCACCGGCGGCAAGCTGTTCTACGCCCCGGGCCTGGGCCAAGTCGACGGCAAATTGTTGCAGATGATGAGCGACGCCGACTGCCTGCTGGTCGACGGCACCCTCTGGGAGGATGATGAAATGCAGCGCCGCGGTGTCGGCACCCGCACCGGCCGCGAGATGGGCCACCTGGCGCAAAACGGCCCGGGCGGCATGCTCGAGGTGCTGGAAGGCTTCCCGCGCCAGCGCAAGGTGCTTATCCACATCAACAACACCAACCCGATTCTCGATGAGGATTCGGCCGAACGCGCCGAATGCGTACGCCGCGGCGTCGAAGTGGCCTTCGACGGCATGAGCATCACCCTCTAGGAGCCGACATGAGCGACGCCAAACCGCTGTCCCCCGCCGAATTCGAACAGGCCCTGCGCGCCAAGGGCGCCTATTACCACATTCATCACCCCTACCATGTGGCGATGTATGAAGGCCGCGCGAGCCGCGAGCAGATCCAGGGCTGGGTGGCCAACCGTTTCTATTACCAGGTCAACATCCCGATGAAGGACGCCGCGATCCTGGCCAACTGCCCGGACCGCGAAATCCGCCGCGAGTGGATTCAGCGCCTGCTCGACCATGACGGCGCCCCTGGCGAAGACGGCGGCATCGAAGCCTGGCTGCGCCTGGGCCAGGCGGTTGGTCTCGACCCGGACCAGCTGCGTTCCCAGGAGCTGGTGCTGCCTGGCGTGCGTTTTGCCGTGGATGCCTACGTCAACTTCGCCCGCCGCGCCAGTTGGCAAGAGGCGGCCAGCAGTTCGCTGACCGAGCTGTTCGCCCCGCAGATCCATCAGTCGCGGCTCGACAGCTGGCCGCAGCACTACCCATGGATCGACCCGGCCGGCTACGAGTACTTCCGCACTCGCCTGGGCCAGGCCCGGCGTGACGTCGAGCATGGGCTGGCAATTACCCTGCAGCACTACACTACAGTTGAAGGCCAGCAGCGCATGCTGGAGATCCTGCAGTTCAAGCTGGACATCCTCTGGAGCATGCTCGATGCCATGAGCATGGCTTACGAACTGAACCGCCCGCCCTATCACAGTGTCACCAGCGAAAGGGTCTGGCACAAAGGAATCGCCCTATGAGTTTTAATCGCGCGCAAGTTCCGGCCTGGCGCCCGGGCTATCGCTTCCAGTACGAGCCGGCGCAAAAGGGCCATGTGCTGTTGTATCCGGAAGGGATGATCAAGCTCAACGACAGCGCTGCGCTGATCGGCGGGCTGATCGACGGCCAGCGCGATGTCGCTGCGATCATCGCCGAGCTGGACAAGCAGTTCCCTGGCGTACCTGAACTTGGTGACGACATCGAGCAGTTCATGGAGGTGGCCCGTGCCGAACACTGGATCAGCCTTGCCTGAATTGCCGGCAAAACCTGACGTCGGCCTGCCGCTGTGGCTGCTCGCCGAGCTGACCTACCGTTGCCCGCTGCAGTGCCCGTACTGCTCCAACCCCCTGGACTTCGCCGCCCAGGGCCAGGAGCTGAGCACCGCGCAGTGGTTCAAGGTGATGGCCGAAGCGCGGGAGATGGGCGCCGCGCAACTGGGCTTTTCCGGCGGTGAGCCGCTGGTGCGCCAGGACCTGGCCGAACTGATCGGCGAGGGCCGGCGCCTGGGTTACTACACCAACCTGATCACCTCCGGCATCGGCCTCACCGAGCAGAAGATCGCCGCCTTCAAAGAGGCCGGGCTGGACCATATCCAGATCAGCTTCCAGGCCAGCGACGAGCAAGTGAACAACCTGCTGGCCGGCTCGAAGAAGGCCTTCGCGCAAAAGCTGGAAATGGCCCGCGCGGTAAAAGCCCATGGCTACCCGATGGTGCTGAACTTCGTCACCCATCGGCACAATATCGACAAGATCGACCGCATCATCGAGCTGTGCGTGGCCCTGGAAGCCGACTTCGTTGAACTGGCCACTTGTCAGTTCTATGGCTGGGCGCACCTGAACCGCGTCGGCCTGCTGCCGACCCGCGCCCAGCTCGAACGCGCCGAGCGCATCACCAACGAGTACCGGGCCAAACTGCAAGCCGCCGGCAACCCGTGCAAGCTGATCTTCGTCACCCCGGACTATTACGAAGAGCGCCCCAAGGCCTGCATGAACGGCTGGGGCAGCGTGTTCCTCACCGTCACCCCGGACGGCACTGCCCTGCCCTGCCATGGCGCCCGGCAGTTACCGGTGCAGTTTCCCAATGTGCGCGACCACAGCATGCAGCACATCTGGTACGACTCGTTCGGGTTCAATCGCTTTCGCGGTTATGACTGGATGCCCGAGCCGTGCCGCTCCTGCGACGAAAAGGAGAAAGACTTCGGCGGCTGCCGCTGCCAGGCCTTCATGCTCACCGGCGACGCCAGCAATGCCGACCCGGTTTGCGCCAAGTCGGCCGAGCACGGCATCATCCTCAAGGCGCGTGAAGACGCCGAGCATGCCCATCAGACCATCGACGAGCTGACCTTCCGTAATGAGCGAAACTCCCGTGTCATTGTCCGCGGCTGAGCGCTTCAGCGCCGAACAGGCGGTCGCCGCCGGTACCGACTTTGCCGAGCTGCGGGTTGCCGCCCAAGGCCTGTTCTGGAACGAGTTTCGCCCCAGCGACGGCGCCTGCCGGATCTGGCACTGGCGCGATGGCCAGGCCCGCTGCCTGACACCCAATGGCTTCAGCGTGCGCAGCCGGGTGTATGAATACGGTGGCGGCAGCTTCTGCCTGAGCGACGATGGCCTGGTGTTCGTCAACGAGGCCGACCAGCAGCTCTATTGCCAGGACCTTGACGGCGGGTTGCCGCAACCACTGACCGAGGGTCTGAAACGTTACGGCGACCTGCGCTGGGCCAATGGCCAGGTACTGGCAGTGGAAGAAAGCCATGGCCCGGGGGCGGTGGAGCATCGCCTGGTGGCCATCGCCAAGGGCAGCCGTGAAGTACTGGCCGAAGGCGCCGACTTCTACGCCGCGCCCACCCTCAGCGCCGATGGCTCGCGCCTGGCCTGGATAGAATGGAGCCGCCCCGAGCAACCATGGACCGCAACCCGGTTGCTGTGTTGCCAGCGCCAGGCCAATGGCCGCTGGAGCACACCGCGCTGTATCGCTGGTGAACAAGGCCCGCAACAGTCCCTGCAGCAACCACATTTTGATGCCGGCGGCCGCTTGTATTGCCTGTCCGACCGCAACGGTTATTGGCAACCCTGGGGCGAAACCGTCGCAGGCTGGAGCGCATTGCCGGCCGCCGCTGCCGACCACGCCGGCGCGCCCTGGCAACTGGGCGCCAGCACCTGGCTGGCGCTGGATCAGCAACACTACCTGGCCAGCTGGTTCGAAAACGGCTTCAGTCGTTTAGGCATCTGTCATGCCGACGGTTCGGTAGAAGACTACAGCGCGAACTACAACCGCTTCCGCTGCCTAGACCTCGACGAGCAGCACATCTATGCCATTGCCGCGTCGGCCATCAGCCCACCTGCGGTTATCGCCATCAACCGCCAGAGTCATCAGGTGCAGGTGTTGGCAGGCGGTGCCTTGCCGCTGCCGGCCGAACGCATCAGCCGCCCGCAGGCCCTGCGCTACCCCAGTGGCGATGGTTTCGCTCATGGTTTCTTCTACCCGGCCATGAACGGTGAGGCGCAGCCGCCACTGCTGGTGTTCATCCATGGCGGGCCGACCTCGGCCTGCTACCCGGTGCTCGACGCGCGCATCCAGTACTGGGCCCAGCGTGGCTTTGCCGTGGCCGACCTCAATTACCGAGGCAGCAGCAGTTATGGCCGCGACTATCGCCAGGCCCTGCACCTGCGCTGGGGCGAGATTGACGTCGAAGATGCCTGCGCCGTGGTCAGGCACCTGGCCGAACGCAAGCTGATCGACCCGCAACGCGCGTTCATCCGTGGCGGCAGCGCTGGCGGCTACACCACCCTCTGTGCCCTGGCGTTCCATGATGTATTCCGCGCCGGTGCCAGCCTCTACGGCGTCAGCGACCCCCAGGCGCTGGCCCGCGCCACGCACAAATTCGAAGGCGATTACCTGGACTGGCTGATCGGCGACCCGG
This sequence comes from Pseudomonas sp. B21-032, assembly GCF_024748965.1. Classification (NCBI taxonomy): domain Bacteria; kingdom Pseudomonadati; phylum Pseudomonadota; class Gammaproteobacteria; order Pseudomonadales; family Pseudomonadaceae; genus Pseudomonas; species Pseudomonas sp. B21-032. Next base: position 5,420,619 of record NZ_CP087180.1, read on the forward strand.
TAGTCGACGCCGAACGTTACCAGCAGCGCACGCCGTTGCTGCACGCCGCCAACATCAAGGTGCCGGTGATCTTCTTCCAGGGTGAGCTGGATGCCGTGGTGGTGCCGGAACAGACCCGTTCGATGCTGGATGCATTGAAAGCCAACGGCATTCGCGCCGAAGGGCATTTCTACCCATCGGAGCGTCACGGTTTTCGTACCGCGAGCAACCTGGCGCATGCGCTGGAAGAGGAATGGAAGTTCTATCGGCGGGTGCTGGAGGGCAGTTAGATCGCTATCGCGACCCGACTTGACCCGCGATTGGCCTCACCGCTTAGCGATGATATACACCGCATGCACGATGCCCGGAATGTACCCCAGCAACGTCAGCAGGATGTTCAGCCAGAAGGCGCCGCCGAAGCCGACCTGCAGGAACACACCCAGCGGCGGCAGGAGAATGGCGATGATGATGCGAATAAAATCCATTGGGCAGCTCCCTTCAAAGATGTACTAGAACTGACTCTAGCGCGGCACCAGGGTTCCACTCGTTGGCAGCAGACAAAAAAACGCCCCAAGCCAAAAACAACAGGCCCGGGGCGATGCGCAGGAACGCGAGACGGTTCGGAAAATTCGTTAACGCGATGTATTGATCAGGCCGTGGCCTCGCGTCGCTGGTTCTGCTGCGCGGCATGCACGCGGGCAAAGGCCCGGGCCAGGCGCAACAGCATTTCGTCGATGTTGCCCTTGCTCACCGTCAGTGCCGGCGAAAAGCGCAACACGTCGGCTTGCGGGGCATTGAGCAGCAGGCCTTCGTGCAAGGCAGCCTGGACCAGCTCGCCCGCATTGTCTTCGCTCAGTTGCAGCGCCCAGAGCAGCCCCTGGCCACGCACCTCGACCTGGCCATAGCGGCCGGCCAACCGGCTCAGGCCATCGCGCAGGTGCCGCCCGGAATCTTGCACATGCTCGAAGAAGCCCGCCTCCAGCACGGTCTGCAATACCGCCAGGCCTGCCGCAGTCATCAGTGCATTGCCATGGTGACTGCCTTCCAGCTCGCCGGGCGCGGCGCAGCAGGCGCTGCCACGGGCCAGCAGGGCCGCCAAGGGCACGCCGCCACCCAGGCCCTTGCCGAGGGTGAGAATATCGGCACGCACGCCGTACAGCTGTTCGGCGAGCATCGCCCCGCAGCGGCCGACGCCGGTCTGCACTTCATCGAGAATCAGCAGGATGCCCAGCTCGCGGCACAGCCGCTCGACGCCCTGCAGGTACGCCTGGGTCGCCGGAATCACCCCGGCTTCGCCCTGGATCGGTTCGAGCATGATCGCCACGGTGCGCGAGTCGACCGCCGCGTGCAGCGCTTCAAGGTCGTTGAACGGCACCTTGCTGAAGCCCGGCAACCCCGGCTCGCAGCGATTGCACGGCGACGGGTCGGAAGCCGACAGCGCGCCCAGGCTGCGGCCATGGCAGCTCTGGCTGGCGGTGATGATGTGGAAGGCGCCGTTGCGATGCAGCTGGCCCCATTTGCGCGCCAGCTTGATCGCCCCTTCACAGGCTTCGGCGCCGCTGTTGAGCAGATAGGCCTGATCGCTGCCGGTGCTTTCGCACAGTTGGTTGACCAGATTCAACAGGCCGCGGTTATGAAAACCGGCACCCGGATTGATCAGCGCCTGGGCCTGGCTGCCCAAGGCTTTGACCAGCACGTTGGGGCTGTGGCCGAGGCTGTTGACTGCACAGCCCTGGGTGAAGTCCAGGTAAGCGTGGCCTTCACTGTCCCATAACCACGAACCCTGGCCGCGAACGAACACCTGGGGCGCTCGCGCTACCGCCGGCATCAGGCATTCCCGCGACAGATCTTCTACCGGTTGCGCAGTGATCTTGCGCTCGGCCACGGCCGGAGCCGGGCGGCGCAGGTTGAACAGGTTCATGCGCGCAGCCCCTCGAGCGGCAGACCAAGCAAACGCGCGCTCCAGTCTTCGACCTGACCGGTGCGCATGCGCTTGATGGCGATATCGCGCCAGCGAGACGAGAGGGCCGGACAATCCACCAGCTTTTTCAAACCTGCATGCTCCAGAGGTTCACGGTAAAAAGTGCGTAGCGCCCAGGCCACGGTCAGGCCCGGATAACTGCGTTGAATCAGTTCAAAAGGCTCGTCGGCGCTGACGAAACCAGGCCTGAGCACCCGGTAGAACCAGCCACAGCGGCCACTGTCCTGGGCCTGTTGCGGCAGGTTCGGCAAACCCCAGCGATGGCTCAGGCGATAGCACGGTGAACGCGGCTGGCTGATCTGCAGCAGCGCCCCGCCCCAGCGGAACATGTCGCCCAGGCAGACCTGATGTTCATCCAGGCCGTGGGTCGAGAGGTTTTCGCCAAAACCCGGGGCGCGCCAGTCGATCTGTGGATAACGTTGCCGCCACCAGGCGTAATGCTCGGCCGGGTAGTGGTGCAAGGCCCGTTCGGGGCCGGTATGGAAGCGTGGGTCGCCGTGTTCGTCGTTACCCAACCCTTGCGGCCATAACCACAAGCGTCTTGCAACCTCCTGCTTATCGATATCAGTCAACAAGCCATGCCCGAGGTTTTTTGCCTTGCCTATGTAAACGCCATCCACATACACGGTATTCATCGCGCCTTCTGGCCCTGTAAACCTTGTGAATACGGGATAGACTAGGCTTCTTGGCGGCTAACGGCCATTTGGTTTTTCGAGCATTTTTGATAAGTATTACTTATGGATTTTCGCCAACTGCGTTATTTCGTCGCGGTGTATGAAGAGGGCCACGTCGGCCGGGCCGCCGAGCGCCTGTCGCTGTCGCAACCGGCGCTGTCACAGCAGATCCGCCAGCTTGAACAGAACCTCGATGTCAGCCTGTTCGAGCGCGGCAACAAGCGCCTGCTGCCGACCCTCGCCGCGCACACCTTGTACAACCACGCCCTGCCCTTGCTCGATGGCCTGCAGCGGGCCCGTGAGGCCCTGCGCAATTTCAAGGGCCAGTCGTTGCGCACCTTGGCCATCGGCGTGCTGCAAACCGTGCGGCCAAGCCTGGTGCCGCAACTGCTAGACCGGGTGCGCAAGGCGCAGCCGCATCTGGTGGTGCAGATCTATGAGCTGTCGGGGCTGGAGATCGAGCGGCGCCTGCTCAATGGCAGCCTGGACATCGGCATCAGCTACCTGCCGCCGCGCCAGCCCGGCCTGCATGGGCTGTTACTGTACGAAGACGAGCTGCAACTGGTCATCCCCAACACCCACCCCTTGCGCGAATTCAAGAAGGTATCGCTCAAGCAGGCCGCCGAATTGCCGATGCTGCTGCTCGGCGAAGAATTTCAGGTGCGGCAGATCTGGCAGTCGCAACTGGCCAACCTCGGCCGGCGCCCGCAAGTGCAGGCGGAAATGAACAACATGGGCGGGATTCTCGACAGCCTCGCGCACACCTCGCTGGCAACGGTACTGCCCGGGCGCGCCAAGGAAGTGGTCGAAGATGACCAGGACTTGCTGTGGAAGCCATTGAGCGAACCACGGGTGCCGCTGAAGATCGGCCTGGTGTTTCGCGATGCGCAGCGCCAGCAAGCCTCGGTGGAGTTGCTGCGCAACCTGCTGGAAGAAGAAGCCGACCCGCGCCAGATCGGCGTGTCGCCGCTGGATGTACTGGGCTGAGGTCAAATCGCAGGCAAAAGAAAACCCCGCCGAAGCGGGGCTTTGCAGACTGTTTCCCTGACATCCTTTTCGCCCCGCCATCCTGGCAGGAATCCTTCGTGTCCGTGTTCTGTACTTTGCGCTTCCTGCGCTACGTCCATGTGAGAAGATTAACTGTGGATCCAATCTTCCGATAGAGGCGAAAAGTCACCACGTCATGTAAGAGAATGCTTACAAACAACTATTACGCTTAAAACTGCGCCGCATCCAGCAGGTACAGCGACTCGCTACCGGCTTTGACCGAAGCGCTCAGCGAGTGAATCCGCGGCAGCAGACGGGCGAAATAGAAGCGTGCGGTGCCCAGCTTGCTGGCGTAGAAATCGTCCTCGCCTTGCTTGGCCAGGGCGGTACGGGCCATCAACGCCCACATGTAGGCATAAGCGGTATAGCCAAACGCCTGCAGGTATTCAACAGACGCCGCGCCGATTTCATTCGGGTTGCTCTTGGCCCGGTCGAGCACCCAGGCGGTCAGGTCGTCGAGGTTGTCGAGGGCGGCATTCAGCGGTTTGACGAACTCGCCCAGCTCGCTGCCAGCACTGGCGGTGAAGTGGCGGATCTCGTCGGCGAACAACTTGTACAGCGCGCCGCCGCTACCAACCACCTTGCGCCCCATCAGGTCGAGGGCCTGGATGCCGTTGGTGCCTTCGTAGATCTGGGTGATGCGCACATCGCGCACCAGTTGCTCCTGGCCCCATTCACGAATGTAACCGTGGCCACCGAACACTTGCTGGCCATGCACCGCCGACTCCAGGCCGAGGTCGGTGAGAAATGCCTTGGCCACCGGCGTCAGCAAGGCCACCAGGTCTTCACCGCGCTTGCGGGTCTGGGCGTCTTCGCTGAACTTGGCGGTATCGAGCTGCATCGCCACATAGGTGGAGAACGCACGCCCCCCTTCGTTGAGGGCCTTCATGGTCAGCAGCATGCGCCGCACATCAGGGTGGACGATGATCGGGTCGGCGACCTTGTCCTTGGCTTGCGGGCCGGTTGGCGAGCGGCTCTGCAGGCGGTCGCGGGCATATTCGATGGCGTTCTGGTAGGAGCGCTCGGCCGAGGCCAGGCCCTGGATACCAACGCCCAGGCGCTCGTAGTTCATCATGGTGAACATCGCCGCCAGGCCCTTGTTCGGCTCGCCGACCAGGTAACCGACCGCTTCATCGAAGTTCATCACACAGGTGGCCGAGGCCTGGATGCCCATCTTGTGCTCGATCGAGCCGCAAGTGGCCGGGTTGCGCGCGCCCAGGCTGCCATCGGCATTGACCAGGACCTTCGGTACCAGGAACAGGGAAATGCCCTTCGGCCCGGCAGGGGCGTCCGGCAACTTGGCCAGCACCAGGTGGATGATGTTCTCGGTGAGGTCGTGCTCGCCACCGGTGATGAAGATCTTCGTGCCGCTGACCTTGTAGCTGCCGTCCGCCTGAGGCTCGGCCTTGGTGCGGATGATGCCCAGGTCGGTGCCGGCGTGCGGCTCGGTCAGGCACATGGAGCCGGCCCAGATACCGGCGTACATGTTCGGCAGGTACTTTTCCTTGAGCTCTTCACTGGCGTGGGCGTTGATCGACAGGCAGGCACCGGCAGTCAGCATCGGGTACAGGCCGAACGCCAGGCTGGACGAGTTGACCATCTCCTCGACCTGGGCCGAGATCACCTTGGGCATGCCCATGCCGCCGTAGGCCGGGTCGCCACCGACGCCCACCCAGCCGCCTTCGGCGTAGGTCTGGTAGGCCTCGATGAAACCGGCCGGGGTGCTCACCGCACCGTTGTCCCAGTGGCAGCCTTCTTCATCGGCGCTGCGGCTCAGCGGCGCGATGCTCTTGCTGGTGACCTTGCCGGCTTCTTCGAGCACCGCCAGCGCGGTTTCTTCGTCGACCACTTCGGCCAGGCCCGGCAACTGCGCCCAAAGCCTGGACACCTCGAAGACTTCATTGAGGACGAAGCGCATATCGCGCAGGGGCGCTTTATAGTCAGCCATGGCTACCTCTCACACTAGAGTCGGGGACGGCCCGCAGGCCGCATCACTGTTATGCAAGCAGTGTAACCGAACAACTTTTGTGACACATAGGGTCATCTGGCGACTGTATAGTCTATTTCGGTCACGCCATGCGTACGGCACCACGCTTGGCCTGTACACCGTAGGCGACGACACAGTTACGCCCGGCACCTTTGGCGCTGTACAAGGCCTGGTCGGCGGACTTGAGCACTTCGTCGGGTGAGCGATGATCGGCCAGACGCTCGCTGACGCCGATACTGATGGTCACCGAAACGCTTGAGGCCGCCGACGCACCGCGGCGCTGGCGCCCTTGCTGGTCGTCCTGGGGGCGGCTGTCCTGATTGCGCAACTGGATGTTGTAGTTGGCGATCACCTCGCGCACGGCCTCAAGGTGCGGCATGCACTCCTCGATGCTCTTGCCGGCGAACACCACGGCGAATTCCTCACCGCCATAGCGATAGGCCCGACCACCGCCGGTAACTTTGGACAGCTTGCTGGCCACCAGGCGCAAAACCTGGTCACCGACGTCGTGGCCATGGGTGTCGTTGAATTTCTTGAAGTGGTCGACGTCGGTCATCGCCAGCACATAGTTGCGCCCCAGGCGCTGCATGCGTTCGTTGAGCGCGCGGCGGCCGGGCAAGCCGGTCAGCTCATCGCGGAAGGCCATCTGATAAGCCTCGTGGGACACCGCTGCGGCAATCATCAGCATCACCTGGCTGCACATGATGTTCAGGGTGAACGGCAGGATGAAAGTCTTGGGCAGCATCCAGAAGATACCGATCAGGCCGATCAACTGCGCGGCATGCAACGGCCGTGGCTGGCGCAGGTACTGCACCACCAGCAGGATGAAGGCGCAGAAGAACACCGGGTAGGCCAGCTGGATCAGGCTCATCCACTGGCCGTGCAGCGATGGCCAGCGGATCTCCGCCAACCAGCTCAGCAGTGCCTGCGGGAAACTCTGCTCCAGGCCCAGGGCGACGCTGCCCACGGCCAGCAGTACGGCGAAGCGCGCGACCATGTCCTGGAACAGGTGGGTACGCTCCTGCCAGGCGCCATACAGGGCAAACATCAGCGGCAACAGCAGGCAAACCAGGTGGAACACCACCGCTGCGTCTTCGCGCACGCGACCGTTGTCGCGGTAGAAGTCGGTCTGGGTGTCGAGGAGAAAGTAGGCGATGTACACCGTGAGCATCAGAAACAGTTCGCGCTGACGACGGTACACGGCGCAATAGGCGCCGCCGAGCAACAAGACCAGAGTAGGCAGGACATTGAACAGTGAGGTGAAAAAGACGCTGAGGTCTCTCACATAAGCGGCCGCGAGCCCCGACACCAGCAAACAGACTGATGGCAGGAAGTGGCTCAGGCGTACAGCGGATAAACGAAACAAGGGTAATCTCCGACCCGGCAGATCAATAATGGCATTGTGCCTTAATGTATCGGCAGCGCACATGAATAGATGAATGCGCTTGATCGGGATGGCTGGATGGGGTGGGTGGGAGCGGGCTTGCCCCGCGATGCGATGTGGCTGACAGAAAGCTATCGCGGGGCAAGCCCGCTCCCACAGGAAGCAAAAGCAAAAAAAAAACGCCTGCCGGTGAGGGCAGGCGTTTTTCCTTACAGCCTTTGAATCAGTACGAGAGACCGAAGTGCTCTTCGTTCATGTCCATCAGGTTGTTGGCGCCCGACAGCATGGTTGCGACATGGGTGCGGGTACGCGGCAGGATGCGCTGGAAGTAGAAACGCGCGGTCTGCAGCTTGGCGGTGTAGAAGGCTTCTTCAGTGGTGCCGGCAGCCAGCTTCTCGGCAGCCAGGCGCGCCATGTCGGCCCAGAAGTAGGCAAGGCAGGCGTAACCGGAGTACATCAGGTAGTCCACCGAAGCGGCGCCGACTTCTTCGCGGTCTTTCATTGCAGCCATACCGACCTTCATGGTCAACTCGCCCCACTCTTTGTTCAGCTGGGCCAGCGGTGCGACGAACTCGCTGATCGCTTCGTTGCCTTCGTTGCCCTGGCAGAACTTGTGCACGATCTTGGTGAAGCCCTTGAGCGCTTCGCCCTGGGTCATCAGTACTTTACGGCCGAGCAGGTCCAGCGCCTGGATGCCGGTGGTGCCTTCGTACAGCATCGAGATGCGGCTGTCGCGAACGTTCTGCTCCATGCCCCACTCGGCGATGAAGCCGTGGCCGCCGTAGATCTGTACGCCGTGGTTGGCTGCTTCGAAGCCGACTTCAGTCATGAACGCCTTGGCGATCGGCGTCATGAAGGCCAGCAGTGCGTCGGCTTTCTTCTTCTCTTCTTCGTCCTGGCTGTACTTGACGATGTCCACCTGCTTGGCGGTGAAGTAGACCATGGCGCGGTTGCCTTCGGCGAACGCCTTCATGGTCAGCAGCATGCGACGTACGTCCGGGTGGACGATGATCGGGTCAGCGGCTTTGTCCGGCGCTTTCGGGCCAGTCAGCGAGCGCATTTGCAGGCGGTCGCGAGCGTATTTCAGGCCGCCCTGGAACGCCACTTCAGCGTGGGCCAGGCCTTGCAGCGCTGTACCCAGGCGAGCAGTGTTCATGAAGGTGAACATGCAGTTCAGGCCTTTGTTGGCCGGGCCGATCAGGTAGCCGGTAGCGGCGTCGAAGTTCATCACGCAGGTGGCGTTGCCGTGGATGCCCATCTTGTGTTCGATCGAGCCACAGGAAACGGCATTGCGCTCACCGACAGTGCCTTCGGCGGTCGGCAGGAACTTCGGCACGATGAACAGCGAAATGCCTTTGGTGCCAGCCGGTGCATCGGGCAGGCGGGCCAGGACGATGTGGACGATGTTGTCGGCCATGTCGTGCTCACCGGCCGAGATGAAGATCTTGGTGCCGGTAACTTTGTAGGAACCATCAGCCTGAGGTTCGGCCTTGGTGCGCAGCATGCCCAGGTCGGTACCGCAGTGTGGCTCGGTCAGGCACATGGTGCCGGTCCATTCGCCGGATACCAGCTTGGTCAGGTAGGTCTCCTGCTGCTCGGCGGTGCCGTGCTCGGAGATGGTGTTCATCGCGCCGTGGGACAGGCCAGGGTACATGCCCCACGACCAGTTCGACTCGCCAACCATTTCGCTGACCGCCAGGCCCAGCGACTCAGGCAGGCCCTGACCGCCGTGCTCGACGTCATGGGCCAGGCTCGGCCAGCCACCTTCGACGAACTGCTTGTAGGCTTCCTTGAAGCCGGATGGGGTTTTTACGCCCGACTCGCTCCAGGTGCAGCCTTCAAGGTCACCGACACGGTTCAGCGGGGCCAGTACCTGTTCACAAAACTTGGCGCCTTCCTCGAGGATGGCGTCAACCATGTCCGGGGTGGCGTCCTGGCAAGCCGGCAGGCTCTGATAATGCGCTTCGTAGCCGAGCAGCTCGTCACGAACGAAGCGAATATCACGCAAGGGGGCTTTGTAATCAGGCATAGCGATGAACCTCTGCTGATGAATCCTGGATAGGGAGACCGCGATATACCGACCAGCTCTAGGCGGCTTTCGGTCAAACAGTTGTTTGAAACATACGTTTACGCCGAAAACTTGTCAAGCATCAAGCAGAGGGCAGTTCGGCCATGCCACACTGCGCGATTGCCCTGGCAAAATACCCCGCAAACGCGCAGCCGAGCGCCGGCCTGCAAGGCCAAGGCGCTGATACATAAAGACTAGTTGAAGGCGCGCAGAGGGCGAGCCGCAGGGGTCAGGCGTAGGTATCGATCAGGGTGCCGAGCATTTCGTCCGATGCTTTGGCCACTTTGACACCAAGTTCGACCTGGTGCTTGCCCAGCGCCATCTCGACGCTACTGGTGGCCAGGTCCATCTGCTGGCTGCGATCGACCGCACGCAGGCGCTCGGCCTGATAGTCGCTGGACTGGCTGGTGGCGGCACGCTCGACGGTGGTGTTGGCGATCTGGCTGGCGGCCTGATCGACGCGATTCTGCCCGGCCTGAATGGCGCCGAGCCCTGCGTAGTAGACTGAGTTGCCCGAGATTTCCATGTCGAAACTCCATGACGCTGAAGGCGAACAGCCTCTATTGAAGCAGACTTGCCAACAAAAGGCCCGTTGAAAACACTAATGGCACTGTGCCTTACGATAGACGAGCATCAGTCCAACAGGTCCAGTTGCAAGTGCGCGGCCACCGCTTCAGCGCTGACCTGCTTGAGCTTCGGCACCCGCCCGAGGCACGGCGCCGGTAAACGTTCGGCGAGGCTGGCGAGGTTTTCCTCCAGGCGCGAGGTGCGCGGGTCGACAATGTTGGCCACCCAGCCAGCCAGTTGCAGGCCGTCGCGGGCAATGGCTTCAGCCGTCAGCAAGGCGTGGTTGATGCAGCCCAGACGTACGCCGACCACAAGGATCACCGGCAGCTTCAGGGCCACGGCCAGGTCCGACAGATTGGCCTGGTCGGACAGCGGCACGCGCCAGCCGCCAGCACCTTCGATCAGGGTGAAATCAGCGCCTTGGGCCAGCACCTCGCGCATCGGCGTCAACAAGGCCTGCACGCTCAGGGCGATACCGGCCTCACGCGCCGCCAGGTGCGGGGCAATGGCCGGCGCGAAGGCGAACGGGTTGACCTGCTCGTAGGGCAGCTTGAGCGAACTTTCGGCGATCAGCGCCATGGCATCGGCGTTGCGCAGGCCCTTGCTGCTGGCCTCGCAACCGGACGCCACCGGCTTGGCACCGAGGGTGCTCAGGCCAGCCAGGTGCGCGGCGTGCAGCAGGCCGGCGGCGATGGCGGTCTTGCCGACGTCGGTGTCGGTCCCTGCAATGAAATAGGCCGGGTTCATCTCAATCCCCTTCTACCGGCGGCTTTTGCAGTACACCGTAGACCACCTGGTAGGTCGCCGGTAGTCCTTGCGGCTGGCGGAAGCGCTCATAGGCCTGCAATAGCCCTTGCATACGCGCCCGACCGGTCAGCCCTGCCGGGCGCCCGGGGTTGAGGTTGTGGGCGCCGAGAGCCTTGAGTTCGTGAGTCAGGCTGCGCACATCGGGGTAGTGCAGTACGTGCGGGCGAGCCTCCAGGCTCAGCACCTGCAAGGCACTTTCGCCGCACAGGCGTTGATAGTCCTCCAGGCGCCGGAAGCGATTGACGTGCACCAGGCCGTCGACCGCCTGCCAGCTTTCACGCAGTTCATGCAGGGTGCCGACGCAGAGGCTGGCGAACGCCAGTACACCGCCGGGCTGCAGTACCCGCCGGGCTTCGCTGAGCACGGCACGAAAATCGCCGCACCATTGCACCGCCAGGCTGGTGAAAATCAACTCGATACTGGCGTCGCGCAGCGGCAAGCGCTCGGCATCGCCAGCTACATAATGATGCGCCCCGCCCTGCTCGCGGGCGTGCTCGAGCATGCCTTCGGCGATGTCCACGGCGATACCGGCGGCTTGGGGAAAACGGCTGTTCAGGGCGCGACTGAAGTAGCCGGTGCCACTGCCCAGGTCCAGCCAGCGTTGCGGTTCAAGTGCACCCGGCAACTGCTCAAGCAGCGCAGTACCTACCGCGCGCTGCAGTTCGGCGACGCTGTCGTAGCTGGCGGCGGCGCGGGAGAACGACGCAGCAACCTGACGTTTATCGGGCAAGGCGCCGGGCAGGCCCGGCAGGGAAAGATCAGTCATCGCCACTCTCATGTACAAAGGCCTTGATTGCTGCCGCCAACTCATGAGGTGTTTCCATCACAAAACCATGAGCACTGTCTTCCAGCAGCCCGACTTCCACGTCGGGCAGAATCTCCAGCAACTCGCCGGCGACCTCCGCCGGCACCAGCTCGTCACGCCCGGCAAACAGGTGCAACTGCGGACCGCCATAAGCTTGCACAGCCTTCCGGGTATCGAGCTGGCCGAGCACCTGCAACCCCGCCACCAGTTCCTCGGGGGCCGGCGCGGGCATGCAGGCGCTGAGCAACCGGGCCAGGCTGCGCGGCTCTTGCGCGCCCTGGCTGCACAGCGAAACAAAGCGCTTGAGGGTGACCTGGGTGTGATAACGGCAGCCCTCGAGGAAGGTCTGGAAGGTATCCACCGCCATACCGTGCGGCCAGCCTGGGCGCGAAACAAAACTGAGGTTGCTGCCCAGGGTGATCAAGCCATGGCAGTCATCGCCTCGGCGAGCAGCGAGCTCTGCGGCGAGCATGCCGCCCAGCGACCAGCCACCCAGCCAGGCATGGCGTGGCAGTTGCCGGTCGAGCTTGTCGAGCCAGTCTTCGGGGTTGCTCGACACCAGGCTGGGCAAGGCCTGGATCTCGACCCGCAAACCGGGGTCGATGGCTCGTAGGGTCGCCACTAGCGGTTGCAAGGCGGAGCTGCCCAGGCCCCAGCCCGGCAACAGGATCAGATGGTTACGCATCAGCAGGCTCCAGCAGCGGATAACAGTCAGCCAATGCATTCAACAATAGCTGCACCTGCGCCGCGCTGTGCGCCGCACTCAGGGTCACGCGCAGCCGCGCACTGCCGGTAGGCACCGTGGGTGGGCGGATCGCGGTCACCAGCAAGCCGCGCTCGCGCAGCAGCTGCGACAGGCGCAAAGCGCGCGCGCTGTCGCCGATCAGGATCGGCTGGATTGGCGTGAAGCTGTCCATCAACTGCAGGCCAATCTGCTCGGCGCCGCGGCGAAACTGCTGGATCAACGCCGCCAGGTGCTCACGTCGCCAGTGTTCGCTGCGCAGCAGTTCCAGGCTGCGCAGGGTGGCGCAGGCCAGCGCCGGTGGCTGGCTGGTGGTATAGATGTAGGGCCGGGCGAACTGGATAAGGCATTCGATCAGCTCTTCGCTGCCCGCCACGAAAGCACCTGCGGTACCGCAAGCCTTGCCCAGCGTACCGATCAGCACCGGCACCTGCGCCAGTGTCAGGCCGAAATGCTCGACGATGCCGCCGCCGTTGCGTCCCAAGGTACCCAGACCATGGGCGTCGTCGACCATCAGCCAGGCGTCGCGGGCATTGGCCGCTGCAGCCAGGGCGGGTAGATCGGCCAGGTCGCCGTCCATGCTGAACACCCCGTCAGTCACCACCAGGGTGTTGCCGACGGCCTTGTCCAGGCGGCTGGCCAGGCTCTGGGCATCGTTGTGCAGGTAGCGGTTGAAGCGCGCGCCGCTGAGCAGCCCGGCATCGAGCAGCGAGGCGTGATTGAGGCGGTCTTGCAGCACCGTATCGCCCTGCCCGACCAACGCGGTCAGAGCACCGAGGTTGGCCATGTAGCCGGTGGTAAACAGCAGTGCCCGCGGCCGCCCGGTAAGTTCGGCCAGGGCTTCTTCGACCGCGTGATGCGGGCTGCTATGGCCGATCACCAAGTGCGAAGCGCCGCCGCCGACACCCCAGCGCTCGGCACCGGCGCGCCAGGCGGCGATTACTTCCGGGTGATTGGCCAGGCCCAGGTAGTCGTTGCTGCAGAACGCCAGCAACGGCTGGCCGTCGACCACCACTTCAGGGCCCTGCGGGCTTTGCAGCAGCGGGCGCTGACGGTACAGGTCAGCCGCGCGGCGTTGCTCGAGCCGCGCGCGAAGATCAAAAGCCATGCGCGCCTCAGGCCGAGGCAGCGTTGTAGAACAGCTCGCTGCTCTTGTGCTCGACCAAGGCCTGCTCGATGGCCGCTTGATGGACTTCGTCGGCGTGTTCTTCACCGGCTTCGGGCTGGATGCCCAGGCGCGCGAACAGTTGCATGTCCTTGTCGGCTTGCGGGTTGGCGGTGGTCAGCAGTTTCTCGCCGTAGAAGATCGAGTTGGCACCGGCAAAGAAGGCCAGGGCCTGCATCTGCTCGTTCATCGCTTCGCGGCCGGCGGACAGCCGCACGTGGGATTTGGGCATGAGGATGCGGGCCACGGCGAGCATGCGGATGAAATCGAACGGGTCGACGTCTTCGGCGTTTTCCAGCGGAGTGCCGGCGACCTTTACCAACATGTTGATCGGGACCGACTCCGGGTGCTCCGGCAGGTTGGCCAGCTGGATCAGCAACCCGGCGCGGTCGTCCAGCGACTCGCCCATGCCGAGGATGCCACCCGAGCAGATTTTCATCCCGGCGTCGCGCACATAGGCCAGGGTCTGCAGGCGATCGCTGTAGGTGCGGGTGGTGATGATGCTGGCGTAAAACTCCGGCGAGGTGTCGAGGTTGTGGTTGTAGTAGTCCAGCCCGGCCTCGGCCAGCGCTTGGGTTTGCTCAAGGTCGAGCTTGCCGAGGGTCATGCAGGTTTCCAGGCCCATGGCCTTGACCCCTTTGACCATCTGCAGCACGTAGGGCATGTCCTTGGCCGACGGATGCTTCCAGGCCGCGCCCATGCAGAAGCGGGTCGAACCAATGGCTTTGGCGCGGGCAGCCTCTTCGAGAACCTTCTGCACTTCCATCAGCTTCTGTTTTTCCAGCCCGGTGTTGTAGTGGCCGGACTGCGGACAATATTTGCAATCTTCCGGGCAGGCGCCGGTCTTGATCGACAACAGGGTCGAGACCTGCACGCGGTTGGCGTCGAAATGCGCGCGGTGCACGGTTTGCGCCTGGAACAGCAAGTCATTGAACGGCTGCTGGAACAGGGCTTTGACCTCGGCCAGGGACCAGTCGTGACGTGTTGTTGCAGTTGTGCTGGCGCTCATCGGCGGTTCCTTGTTTAGGCTTGTACAAGCGCCGGCACAGGAAACCCCGCCAGCGCATCACGGATAGCTCGCATAGTTAAGGAAGGCTGATGCACTGTCAACCACAAGTCAAAAACAAGGTTTACAACTGGCTATTTAATAACCACACCTGTCTGCTCTGCAATGAAGCGGCCGAGCAGCCCTACCCTTTGTGTGTCGCCTGCGAAAGCGAACTGCCCTGGCTCGATGAGCATTGCCAGGTCTGTGCCCTGCCGCTGCCCATGCACGGTCTGGTTTGCGGCCAGTGCAGCCGGCGCCCGCCGGCTTTCTATCGGGTCGAGGCGCCCTGGCACTACGGCTTTCCGGTCGATGCGCTGGTCACCCGCTTCAAGCACAACAGCCAGTGGCCGCTGGGCCGCCTGCTGGCGCAACTGCTCGGGCGCTGGTTGATCCATCGCTTTGAAGAAGGGCTGCCGCGCCCGGCCTTGTTGCTGCCGGTGCCGTTGGCAAAGCGGCGTTTGCGCCAACGTGGCTACAACCAGGCGGGCATGCTCGGTCACTGGCTGGCGCAGCAACTGGGCATAAGCTGCAGCGAACAGGTGCTTATCCGCACCCTCGATACCCCGGCCCAGCAAGGTCTCAAGGCGCAGGCGCGCAAACGCAACCTGCGCCAGGCCTTCGCCATCCACGACAGCAAGCTGATTGCCGGGCGTCATGTGGCGCTGGTGGATGACGTGCTGACCACTGGCGCTACTGCCCAGGCCTTGGCCAGCCTGCTGCTCAAGGCGGGCGCCCGGCGGGTCGATGTCTACTGCCTGGCACGCACCGCCAAGCCCGGCAGCGCTTGACTTGCACGCGGGGTGCGGGCACTTTCGGGCTGTTTCCTTTCAGGTGCCCGTTACCGCTTATGTCTCTGCCTGCCCTGCTCACCCAGCACATCGTCCGCCGTCCGCAGCGTATTGCCTTGCTGCAACACATTGCCGAACAAGGCTCGATCACCCGTGCGGCGAAAAGCGCCGGCATGAGTTACAAGGCCGCCTGGGATGCCATCGACGAGCTCAACAACCTGGCGGCCAGCCCGCTGGTCGAGCGCAGTGTCGGCGGCCGTGGCGGCGGTGGGGCCAAACTGTCCACCGAAGGCCAACGGGTGCTGCGCCTGTACCAGCGCTTGCAGGCGCTGCAGGCGCAGATCCTCGAAGCCGCCGAAGACGCCAGCGATCTCGACCTGCTCGGCCGCCTGATGCTGCGCACCAGCGCGCGCAACCAACTGCACGGGCGTATCAGTTCGATCGAGACCCAGGGCCGCTATGACCGCATCAGCCTGACCCTGGCGGGTGATCTGCGCATCGACGCCGAGATCACCCACGACAGCACCGCTCGCCTGGAACTGAGCCCCGGTACCGCCGTCGTCGCCCTGATCAAGGCCGGCTGGCTGGAGTTGCTCGGCCTCGATGAAGAACCTGCGCAGGGCTACAACTGCTTGCCGGTCAAGGTCGATGCCTTGCTTGACGACGCCGAGGGCCCCACCGAAGTGCGCCTGGCCCTGGCCAGCGGGCAAACCCTGTGTGCCTTTGCCGAAGCTCACTGGCTCAAGGATCACCGGGTCGTTGTAGGTAGCGACCTGCAAGTGCAGTTCCAGCCTTCCTACGTACTTCTCGGAACGCCGCTGTAAAACTGCCACAAAACCGTCATGCGCCCTGACTAAGGTGACTGCCAAACCCGCAGGAAGCCTGTCATGCACCTATTAGAAGAACACCAGCCAACCGACCTCGAACAGCTCACCCGTCTCAGCCGCCGGCGCTTTATCGGTGCCGGCGCCCTGTGCGGCGCAGCGTTGTTTCTCGGTGGCAATCTGCTCAGCCGCAGCGTTCTGGCCGCCAGCGTCAGCGCCGGCAACAGCAGCCTGCTGGGCTTTGCCAGCATTCCCGCCGCCAGCGCCGACAGCATCAGCCTGCCGCCAGGCTACAAGGCCCGGGTGCTGATCAGCTGGGGCCAGCCGCTGCACGCCAACGCGCCAGCCTTTGACCCTTCCGGCAATGGCAGTGCCCAGGCCCAGGAACTGCAGTTCGGTGACCACAACGACGGCATGAGCCTGTTCCCCTTCCCCGGCGACGACAACCGCGCGCTGATGGCGATCAACAACGAGTACACCAACTACCGCTACCTGTTCAGTCACGGCGGCAAACCGGCCTCTGCCGAAGAGGTGCACAAGGCCCAGGCCGCTGAAGGGGTGTCGGTAATCGAAGTGCGGCGCGCCGACGGCCAGTGGCAATTCATCCAGGATTCGCCCTACAACCGACGCATCCATGGCAACACGCCCATCAGCCTCAGCGGCCCCGCCGCCGGCGATGCCCTGCTCAGAACCGCGGCCGACAACAGCGGGCGCAAGGTGCTGGGTACCTTCCAGAACTGCGCCAACGGCAAAACCCCGTGGGGCACCTACCTGACCTGCGAAGAGAACTTCACCGACTGTTTCGGCAGCAGCGATCCGGCCCAGGCCTTCGATACCGCGCAGAAGCGTTATGGCGCTTCGGTCAGCGGCAAGGACGTCGACTGGCACCCGCACGACCCGCGCTTTGACCTGGCGAAAAACCCCAACGAACTCAACCGCCATGGCTGGGTGGTCGAGATCGACCCGTTCGATCCGCAATCAACACCGCTCAAGCGCACCGCCCTGGGCCGCTTCAAGCACGAAAATGCCGCCCTCGCCGAGACCGCCGACGGCCGCGCCGTGGTGTACATGGGCGACGACGAGCGAGGCGAGTTCATCTACAAGTTCATCAGCCGCGAGCGCATCGACCACAAGAACGCCAGCGCCAACCGCAACCTGCTGGACCACGGCACCTTGTATGTGGCGCGCTTCGACGATGGCGACCGTACCCCTGACCATCCGCGCGGCAAAGGCCAATGGCTGGAGCTGACCCACGGCAAGCACGGCCTCAACGCCGCCAACGGTTTTGCCAGCCAGGCCCAGGTGTTGATCCATGCACGCCTGGCCGCCAGCCACCTGCAGGCCACGCGCATGGACCGCCCGGAGTGGATCGTGGTCAGCCCCAAGGACGGCCAGGTCTATTGCACCCTGACCAATAACGTCAAACGCGGTGAAGACGGCCAGCCGGTCGGCGGCCCCAACCCGCGCGAGAAGAATGTCTACGGGCAGATCCTGCGCTGGCGCGAAAGCGCCGATGACCATGGCGCCATGAGCTTCGACTGGGACCTGTTCGTGGTGGCCGGCAATCCATCCGTGCATGCCGGTGATGCCAAGGCAGGTTCCGCCAACATCACCCCGCAGAACATGTTCAATAGCCCCGATGGCCTGGGCTTCGATGCCGATGGCCGCTTGTGGATACTGACTGACGGCGACTACAGCAACAGCGGTGACTTTGCCGGCATGGGCAACAACCAGATGCTCTGTGCAGATCCTGCCAGTGGCGAGATCCGCCGCTTCATGGTCGGCCCGGTGGCCTGCGAAGTGACCGGCATCGCCTTTGCCCCGGACCAGCGCACGCTGTTCGTCGGTATCCAGCATCCGGGCGAAACCGGCGGTTCGACCTTCCCCGAGCACCTGCCCAATGGCAAGCCGCGCTCGTCGGTGATGGCAATCAGCAGGGAGGATGGTGGGATCGTTGGCGCCCATCTGTAGGAGCGGCGGTGCGACGACTCGACTTGACCCGCGATGACGCCAGTGCAGACGGCACATCAGTTGGTGTCTGCATCGCGGGGCAAGCCCGCTCCCACACGAGCCGGCGATGTGCGATACCATGCAGGAACCTTGCGGCCACCTGCCGCATAGCAGGAGCGAGCATGTCCCACCCCTTTGAAACACTCACCCCCGACCTGGTCCTGGACGCCGTGGAAAGCATTGGCTTTCTCAGCGACGCCCGGGTGCTGGCACTCAACAGCTACGAGAACCGGGTCTACCAGGTGGGCATCGAAGGGGCTGATCCACTGATCGCCAAGTTCTACCGCCCGGACCGCTGGAGCGACGCGGCGATCCTCGAAGAACACAGCTTTACCGCGGAACTCGCCGAATGCGAAGTGCCGGTGGTGGCGCCACTGGTGCACAACGGCGAGACCCTGTTCGAGCACAGCGGCTTTCGCTTCACCCTGTTCCCGCGCCGCGGTGGTCGCGCGCCGGAGCCAGGCAATCTTGATCAGCTGTATCGCCTCGGGCAATTGCTCGGCCGCCTGCACGGGGTTGGCGCTACCCGCCCGTTCGAGCACCGCGAAGCGCTGGCGGTGGATAACTTCGGCCACGCCTCGCTGAACACCCTGCTCGAAGGCAACTTCATCCCTAAAAGCCTGCTGCCGGCTTTCGAATCGGTAGCCCGCGACCTGCTCAAGCGGGTCGAAGCGATCTACGCCAGCACCCCGCACCAGGTCATCCGCCTGCACGGCGACTGCCACCCGGGCAACATGATGTGCCGCGACGAAGTGTTCCACATCGTCGATCTCGACGACTGCCGCACCGGCCCGGCCGTGCAGGACCTGTGGATGATGCTTGCCGGCGAACGCCACGAGCGTCTTGGCCAACTCGCCGAGCTGATGGATGGCTACAACGAGTTCCACGATTTCGACCCGCGCGAGCTGGCGCTGATCGAGCCTCTGCGCGCCCTGCGCCTGTTGCATTACAGTGCCTGGCTGGCCCGGCGCTGGGACGACCCGGCGTTCCCGCGCAGCTTCCCCTGGTTCGGCCAGGAGCGCTACTGGGGCGACCAGATCCTCGCCCTACGCGAGCAAATGGCGGCGCTGGATGAAGAACCGCTGAAATTGTTCTGAAGCGCGTGCGAGTCTGTCTACAATAGCCCCCTGCTTTTAGATAGCTGCCTAAGCAAGGAATCTGCATGCACGCCGCCAACCCGCGCCGCGGGTACATCCTGGGCCTGAGCGCCTACATCATCTGGGGTTTGTTCCCGCTCTACTTCAAAGCGCTGCAAAGCGTCCCCGCGGTAGAAATCATCGTCCACCGGGTGCTCTGGTCGGCGCTGTTCGGCTCGTTGCTGCTGCTGGTCTGGAAACATCCGGGCTGGTTGCGCGAACTGCGCGAAAACCCCAAGCGCCTGGCAATCCTGGCCCTGAGCGGCTCGCTGATCGCCGGCAACTGGCTGACTTACGTGTGGTCGGTAAACAATGGCCGCATGCTTGAAGCCAGCCTGGGCTACTACATCAACCCGCTGGTCAACGTGCTGCTGGGCATGCTTTTACTCGGTGAACGCCTGCGCCGTTTGCAGTGGGTCGCAGTAGGGCTGGCCGCGCTTGGGGTAGCGCAACAAGTTTGGCAGGTCGGTAGCCTGCCTTGGGTATCCCTGGTACTGGCGCTGAGCTTTGGTTTCTATGGCTTGATCCGCAAACAGGCGCCGGTCGCCGCCCTGCCCGGGCTGGTGGTGGAAACCTGGATGCTGGTGCCGCTGGCCATCGGCTGGATGCTGCTCAACCCCATGGCTCACAGCGCCCAGGCCAGTTTCTATACCAGTAGCGAAGCCTTGTGGCTGATAGCCGCAGGTCCGGTCACCCTGGTGCCGCTGGTGTGCTTCAACGCCGCCGCCCGGCACCTGCCCTACACCACCCTGGGCTTCTTGCAGTACCTGGCGCCAACCCTGGTCCTGCTGCAGGCGGTGTGGCTGTTCGGCGAGCACCTGTCGAGCAGCACCTTGGTGGCCTTCATGTTCATCTGGGCGGGCCTGGCGCTGTACAGCGTCGACGCCTGGCTGAGCCTGCGCCGGCGCAGCTGATCAAAAAACACACAACCACCTGCAGGCCACGCCAATCGTGGCCTGCAGCGACATCTCCCAAGCTTATCCACAGGCGCATCCCCGATAAACCGGGATAACTAATCCTCGGGGCGCAGGTTCAATTCGACCATCAGGTCGTCGGCCAATGCCTCCAGCTTGCCCTGCAACACCTCCAGCGACAGCGTCAGCGGCACCGCCAGCAAGGCATCGGCATGGAACAGCGGTTCGCTGCTCATCGGCGCCGGTCGCACCTCGGTGGTCAGGCGCTCGACGTTGACGCCCTGCTCGGCCAGCAGCCGGGTAATGTCTCGGACGATACCCGGGCGGTCATTGCCCACCAGCTCCATTGCGATTGGCTTCCAGGTGCAGGACGGCTCAATGCCGCTCTCGGCAATCAGCACACGAATGTCGTGCTTGATCAGGGCCTTCAGCGCCTCGACCAGTTCATCGTAGGACTCGGCCGGCACCGCTACCTTGAGAATGCCGGCAAATTGCCCGGCCATACGCGACATGCGGCTCTCCAACCAGTTACCGTTATGCTCGGCAATGCATTGAGCGATCCGCTCGACCTGCCCGGCCTTATCGGGGGCGATCACTGTCAATACGAGATGATCCACGCGCTAACCCTCTGCTTTTGACGTTCAGCCCCCGAAATCAAAGGGCGCGCAGAAAGTATAGGCAAGGCGCGGCAACCTGCCGCAGGAGCAGCGTTTGACTAATCGTGTACTGTTTCAAGATTTATCTGGAACAATCTGCCGCTTTTTGAGAACATACGCACTCCCAGCGTGACCCTATGCGACCAATTGGTCGCAGAACGACGTATTTAGTCTGATTTTCACAACCGCAGCGCATCATGTAGTATGCCGCAGCGTGGACTACAAAACGTTGGATCGATGTCTGCCAAGGCGCCTGTGAAAATACGCCAACGCCTGCCAGCCTGTCTGGCAGGCCGCACCCAGCCGCCCACAAGGGCATGTTCTGGTGCCGTGTTTAGAGAAGCGCGCAAGGCTTAAATAGAAGAGCTGAATAGCTGAGCAGAGTGAGGCAAGCAATGACTGAACACGTTCAAGTCGGTGGCCTTCAGGTCGCCAAAGTCCTGTTCGACTTCGTGAACAACGAAGCCATTCCGGAACCGGCGTCAACGCCGAACAATTCTGGGTGGGTGCGGAAAAGATCATCAACGACCTCGCTCCAAAGAACAAAGCACTGCTGGCCAAACGTGACGCACTGCAGGCGCAGATTGACGCCTGGCACCAGGCGCGCAAAGGCCAGGCTCATGATGCCGTGGCTTACAAGGCCTTCCTTCAGGACATCGGTTACCTGCTGCCAGAAGCTGCAGACTTCCAGGCCTCGACCCAGAACGTCGACGACGAAATCGCCCGCATGGCCGGCCCTCAGCTGGTCGTGCCGGTCATGAATGCCCGCTTTGCCCTGAACGCCTCCAACGCCCGTTGGGGTTCGCTGTACGACGCGCTGTATGGCACTGATGCCATCAGCGAAGCCGGCGGCGCAGAAAAAGGCAAAGGCTACAACAAGGTTCGCGGCGACAAGGTGATTGCCTTCGCCCGCGCCTTCCTCGACGAATCGGCGCCACTGGCTGCCGGCTCCCATGTCGACTCCACTGCCTACCGCATTGAAGGCGGCAAGCTGGTGGTCGCCCTCAAGGGTGGCAGCAACAGCGGCCTGCGCGACGATGCCCAGCTGATCGGCTATCAGGGCGACGCTTCGGCGCCGACTGCGATCCTGCTCAAGCACAACGGCCTGCACTTCGAAATCCAGATCGACGCCAGCACCCCGGTCGGCCAGACCGACGCCGCCGGGGTCAAGGACGTGCTGATGGAAGCCGCCCTGACCACCATCATGGACTGCGAAGACTCGGTTGCCGCCGTCGATGCCGACGATAAAGTGGTGATCTACCGCAACTGGCTGGGCCTGATGAAAGGCGACCTGGCCGAAAGCGTCAGCAAAGCTGGCCAGACCTTCACCCGGACCATGAACCCGGACCGCGAATACACCGCGCCTAACGGTGGTTCGGTCAGCCTGCACGGCCGTTCGCTGCTGTTCGTGCGTAACGTCGGGCACCTGATGACCATCGACGCCATCCTCGACAAGGACGGCAACGAAGTGCCGGAAGGCATCCTCGATGGCCTGGTCACCAGCCTCGCCTCGATGCACAACCTCAATGGCAACACCAGCCGCAAGAACAGCCGCACCGGCTCCATGTACATCGTCAAACCGAAGATGCATGGCCCGGAAGAAGCTGCGTTCACCAACGAGCTGTTCGGCCGCATCGAAGATGCCCTGGGCCTCAAGCGCAACACCCTGAAAGTCGGGATCATGGACGAGGAGCGCCGCACCACGGTCAACCTCAAGGCCTGTATCCAGGCGGCCAGCGAGCGCGTGGTGTTCATCAACACCGGCTTCCTCGACCGTACCGGTGACGAAATCCACACCTCCATGGAAGCCGGCGCCGTGGTGCGCAAAGGCGCCATGAAGACCCAGAAGTGGATCGGCGCCTACGAAAACTCCAACGTCGATATCGGCCTGGCCACCGGCCTGCAAGGCCGCGCCCAGATCGGTAAAGGCATGTGGGCCATGCCGGACCTGATGGCCGACATGCTCGAGCAGAAGATCGCCCACCCGCTGGCCGGTGCCAACACCGCCTGGGTACCGTCGCCGACTGCTGCGGCCCTGCACGCCCTGCACTACCACAAGGTTGATGTGTTCGCCCGTCAGGCGGAACTGGCCAAGCGTACACCGGCTTCGGTCGATGACATCCTGACCATCCCGCTGGCGACCGATACCAACTGGTCGGACGAAGAAAAGCGCAACGAACTGGACAACAACGCTCAGGGCATCCTCGGTTACGTGGTGCGCTGGATCGACCAGGGTGTCGGTTGTTCGAAGGTGCCGGACATCAACGATGTCGGCCTGATGGAAGACCGCGCCACCCTGCGGATTTCCGCACAGTTGCTGGCCAACTGGCTGCGCCATGGCGTGGTCAGCGAAGCGCAGGTTCTGGAGAGCCTCAAGCGCATGGCGCCGGTGGTCGACAAGCAGAACGCCAACGACCCGCTGTACCGCCCGCTGGCTCCGGACTTCGACAACAACATCGCCTTCCAGGCGGCGGTTGAGCTGGTCGTCGAAGGCAGCAAGCAACCGAATGGTTACACCGAGCCGGTGCTGCATCGTCGTCGTCGCGAGTTCAAGGCCCGGAACGGCCTGTAATCGCGTAGTCTTCATCGCGGGTCAAGTCGGAGCGGCGGTGCGCCGATCCGACTTGACCCGCGATGGCTTCAGCCTATCCCCAGTTCCCTGCGCACCAACCGCACCAACTTGTCCAGATCGATCGGCTTGAGCAGAAAGTCGACGACGCTCAAGTGCATCGCCTCGATGGCGTCTTTCACATCCGCAGCCCCTGAGACGATGATGATCGGCATCGCCGCGCGCTCCGATTCGCGAATCTGACGTATCAGCTCAAGCCCACCGAACGAGCCCATGCGCAGGTCGGTGATCACCAGACCGATACCGCGCTCCTTGGCCAGGCACTCCAGCGCCTGCTTGCCGCTGTTGGCGGTCAGGCATTTGATGCGTTTTGAACTCAGGTACCTGGCCAGGGCATCGCGGGCCACACGGTTGTCGTCGACGATCAAAACCTTGGGCGGCGCAGCCTCAGGCGCAATCACCGATGCCAGGGCTTTGCGCTCGGCTTCGCTCAGTATGTCTTCGTGGTCGGACATGGCTGTCTCATCATCAATGACCTGCAAAATGTCCTGTGAATCAAGTTCAGACCGCATTGAGATTACTTGCAAACTGCCTTTCGTCGGCAAATTGACACATGACGCAACGCCTCAACAGCCTGACGCAGTTTATAGACTTACGTCCAATGGGCACTGAGCAGCCCGCGGCCGACCATGAACAACGAAAACAACAAGGTCGATGGTCACAGCTCGACACAAAGACGCGGTAATGCTCATGAGCAAAAAGGACGCCTTCGCCCAGGCAGGAAAGACTGCAGTCATGCAGAACATCCAGGGGACCATGCAGTTTCTGCAACGCTTTCCACCCTTCAATCAGATGGAGAACGCCCACCTGGCGTTTCTCGTCGAACAGTGCCAACTGCGCTTCTATGCGGCCAATGACAGCATCATCAAGCCCAGCGACGGCCCGGTCGAGCACTTCTACATCGTCAAGCAGGGCCGGGTGGTCGGTGAGCGTCAGCACGTAACCCGCCCGGGCACCGAAACCACCTTCGAGATCACCAGCGGCGAGTGCTTCCCGCTCGCCGCCCTGCTCGGCGAACGGGCGACCCGTACCGAACACCTGGCCGGCGAAGATACCTTTTGCCTGCAATTGAACAAGGCCGCGTTCATCCGCCTGTTCACCCTGTCCGAAGCCTTCCGCGACTTCGCCCTACGCGGGGTCAGCAGCCTGCTCGACCAGGTCAACCAGCAGGTCCAGCGCCGCGCGGTGGAAACCCTCGGCAACCAGTATTCACTGAACACCCGCCTGGGCGAGCTGGCCATGCGTCACCCAGTAGTCTGCGACCCGGCCACGCCGTTGCGTGAAGCGGTGCGGCTGATGCACGAGCAACAGGTCGGCAGCATTGTCATCGTCGACGAGCAGCGCTTTCCCATCGGTATCTTCACCCTGCGCGACCTGCGCCAGGTGGTGGCCGATGCCAGCGCCGACTTCGCTCAGCCAATCAGCCGGCACATGACCGCCGCGCCGTTCTACCTGAACCCGCAAGCCAGCGCCTTCGACGCCGCCATCGCCATGACCGAGCGGCATATTGCCCACGTCTGCCTGGTCGAAGAGCGGCGCTTGTGCGGCGTGGTGTCCGAGCGGGACCTGTTCTCCCTGCAACGGGTCGACCTGGTGCACCTGGCGCGCACCATCCGCCACGCCAGCCGGGTCGAAAACCTGGTATCGCTACGCGGCGAAATCAGCCAGCTGGTTGAACGCATGCTCGCCCATGGCGCGTCTTCGACGCAGATCACCCAGATCATCACCCTGCTCAACGACCACACCGTGTGCCGGGTGATCGAGCTGGCCATCGAAGACAAGGGCGACCCGGGCGTGCCCTTCAGCTGGCTGTGCTTCGGCAGCGAAGGCCGCCGCGAACAGACCCTGCACACCGATCAGGACAACGGCATCCTCTTCGAAGCCCGCGATGCCGCCCATGCCGCCGAACTACGCGGGCGCCTGTTACCGCTGGCCCAGCACATCAATCAGGGCCTGGCGCAATGCGGCTTCAGCCTGTGCAAGGGCAACATCATGGCCGGCAACCCCGAGCTGTGCCTGTCCCGCGCCGAATGGGCACGGCGCTTTGCCGCTTTCATTCGCGAAGCCACGCCCCAAAACCTGCTGGCGTCGAGCATTTACTTCGACCTGCGGGTGGTCTGGGGCGACGAACAGGCCTGTGAGCAACTGCGCCAGAGCATCCTCGAGCAGGTAGCCGACAACCGCCTGTTCCAGCGCATGATGGCCGATAATGCCCTGCGCCAGCGCCCGCCGGTGGGACGTTTCCGGGAGTTCGTGCTGACCCGCCAGGGTAACGACAAGGCCGCCACTCTCGACCTCAAGGTCCAGGGCCTGACGCCGTTCGTCGATGGCGCACGGTTGCTGGCCCTGGCCAACGGCATCGGCGCCAACAACACCCTGGAGCGCCTGCGCCAACTGGTGGCCAGGCAAGTGATCGACCCGCTCGACGGCGCCGCCTATGAAGAGGCCTACCACTTCATTCAGCAAACCCGCATGCAGCAACATCAATTGCAGAGCCGGCAGAACCTGCCCTACTCCAACCGGGTCGACCCCGACAGCCTCAACCATCTGGACCGGCGCATCCTGCGCGAGTCCCTGCGCCAGGCCCAGCGCCTGCAAAGCAGCCTGGCCCTGCGGTACCAGCTATGAGCCTGTTTGCCTGGCTGCGCCCCAACCAACCGCGGCTCGACGAGCACCTGCGCCAGCGTATGGAGCAACTGACAGCCCCCGCGCCGCTGGCCGAACACAGCCTGCGCCAGCAGCGCTGGGTGGTGCTCGACCTGGAAACCAGCGGCCTGAACCTCAACCGCGACCAGGTGCTGTCGATTGGCGCGGTGGTGATCGAAGACGGCGCCATCGACTTCAGCCAGCAGTTCGAACGCACCCTGCACCAGCGCGACCACAAGCTCACCTCCAGTGTGCTGATCCACGGCCTGGGCCCCAGTGCCATCGCCGCTGGCAGTGATCCAGCCCAGGCGCTGCTGGAGCTGATGGATTTTATCGGCGACAGCCCGCTGCTGGCGTTTCATGCACCGTTCGATCAACGCATGCTTAGCCGAGCGCTGAAGGACCACCTGGGTTATCGCCTGCAGCATCCGTTCTTCGATGTCGCCGAGCTGGCGCCGCTGCTCAACCCGCAGATCACCCTGCGTGAAGCCGGGCTGGATGACTGGACCGCCTACTTTGGCCTTGAGGCCGCCGAACGGCACAACGCCAGCGCCGATGCCATGGTCACCGCCGAGCTGGCGCTGATTCTGTTCAGCCAGGCCCGGCGCCAGCAACTGGACAGCCCGGCCTTGCTCGACCAGCAGTTGCACCGCCTGCGCAGGCGGCGGCAACAAAGTCATGGCTTTTAAGCATCATCCGATGAGCGTGAATTGCGTCTGATGGGGAGCTTCTGCGACAATCGCGAATAATTCTCGTTAGTTAACGCATCTTTTCGGGGAACGCCTTGTCGTCTGTGCAAAGCCCACACACTGAGCTGGTCGGTACGCTTTACCGCGACCATCGCAGTTGGCTGCTCGCCTGGCTGCGGCGCAACATCGCCTGCGCCGAGCGCGCCGAAGACCTGAGCCAGGACACCTTCGTGCGCCTGCTCGGGCGCGAGCAATTGCCGGCGCCACGCGAACCCCGGGCGTTCCTCCTGGCCATTGCCAAGGGCCTGCTGTTCGACCACTTTCGCCGCGCGGCACTGGAACAGGCGTACCTGGCCGAACTGATGCTCATCCCCGAAGCCGAACAGCCCTCTGCGGAAGAACAGCACCTGATCCTCGAAGACCTCAAGGCCATCGACCGCCTGCTCGGCAAGCTGTCGAGCAAAGCCCGGGCGGCGTTCCTGTACAACCGCCTGGACGGCCTGGGCCATGGCGAGATCGCCGAGCGTCTGGGGGTTTCCGTGTCGCGGGTGCGCCAGTACCTGGCCCAGGGCATGCGCCAGTGCTACGTGGCGCTGTACGGTGAGCCGACATGAACAGCAAGCCGGTTTCGGCGCGGGTACTGGATGCCGCGATCGCCTGGCAGCTGTGCCTGGACTCGGGCAGCGGCAGCGCCGATGAGCGCGCCGAGTTCGCCCGCTGGCACGCCGCCAGCGAAGAGCACGCCCGTGCCTGGCTGCAACTGGGCATGCTCGACCAGCGCTTCAGCGCCGCTGCCGGCCCTGCGCGCCAGGCCCTGCTGCAATCACGCACCGGCCTGCGCCAGCGGGTGCGCAAGCTGGGCAGCGGCCTGGCCAGCCTGGTGCTGGTGGTCGGCCTGCTGAGCTGGGTCAGTGCCCATCAATCGCTGGGCTATTGGTTGGCCGACCAGCGCACCGGCACCGGCGAGCAGCGTACCTTGCGCCTCACCGACGGCACCCTGATCAGCCTCAACACCCATTCGGCGGTGGATATCCGCTTCGACGAGAAACAGCGCCTGATCGTCCTGCACGAAGGCGAAATCTCCATCGAGACCGGCCACAAGGACGATCGTCCGTTTGTAGTCACCACCGAAGACGGTCGCCTGCGTGCCCTGGGAACGCGCTTCCTGGTCAAGCTCGAAGATCAGGGCACACGCCTGAGCGTGCTGCAGTCGGCAGTAGCGGCGCGCCCGCAAGACAGCGGCGACGAGCAGATTTTCAAGGAAGGCCAGCAGGTGCTGATGAACCACGACCGCCTGGGCCGCGCCGACGGCCTGGCCGCCGGAGCCGATGCCTGGACCCGCGGCATGCTGGTGGTCGACAACGTGCGCCTGGCCGATCTGGTCGAGGAGCTGGGGCGTTACCGCAGCGGGCACCTGGGGGTTGCTACGGATGTGGCCGACCTGCGCATTACCGGCAGCTTCCCGCTCAATGATATCGACCTGGCACTGACCTCGTTGCTACCGACCTTGCCGGTGCAGATCGAGCAGCGCACGCCGTGGTGGGTGACGGTGGTGGCTAAAAGCGATACGCCGGCGAGCAGCGTGAAATAAAAATCAAAATTATTTTCACTAACCCCTGACACTTTTTCCAACTCACTCGGCAAGGAAGCTAGTTAGCACTTACTTCCGTCGAGGAGCCGCTGTATGTCCCGCGCTTTTGAGAACTTCCTGCGTCCCGGTCTGCTGGCCGTGGCCATTGCCCTGACAGCACCTCTGGCGAGCAGCCCGCTGATCGCTGCCGAGCAATCGGCCACCCTGCGCAGCTACAACCTGCCTGCCGCGCCGCTGTCGACCACGCTCAACCAGATCGCCAGCCAGGCTGGCATCGCTCTGGCCCTGGACCCGAGGCTGGCCAGCGGCCGCACCTCGGCGCCGGTCAACGGCCAGTACGATGGCGTCGGCGCCCTGCAAGCGGCCCTGCGCGGCACCGGCCTGCAACTGCAACAGAGCAGCGCCGGCACCTATAGCCTGGTTGCGGCACCCGAGGGCACCCTGGCCCTGCCGGAAACCAGCGTCAATGCACGCAGCGACTATGAAAGCGCCTGGGGCCCGGCCACCGGTTTTACCGCCACGCGCACCGCCGCTGGAACCAAAACCGACACCCCGATCGTTGAAGCACCCCGCTCGATGAGCGTGATCACCCGTGAACAACTGGACGACCGCCAGGTTCTCAACCTCAACGACGCGCTGCGCTACACCGCTGGCGTACAAAGCAGCGGCTATGGCTCCGACACCCGCGCCGACTGGCTGCGGGTACGCGGTTTCGACCCGACCCAGTTCCTCGACGGCCTGCCTTTGCCCAAAGGCTCGTTCGCCAACCCGAAGGTCGAGCCGTGGAACCTTGAGCGCATTGCCGTGCTGCGCGGCCCGGCCTCGTCGGTGTATGGCCAGACCCCGCCCGGCGGCATGCTCGACATGGTCAGCCGTCGCCCCCAGGCTGAAAGCGCCCACCAGGTCGAAGCCCAGGTTGGCAGCAACAACCACCGCCAGATCAACTTCGACAGCACCGGCAAGATCGATGACGACGGCCAGTTCCTGTATCGCGTCAGCGGCGTGGTACGCGACAGCGGCGCACCGACCGACCACGTTCCAGACAAGCGCTACAACCTCGCGCCCAGCCTGACCTGGAACATGGATGAAGACACCAGCCTGACCTTCATCACCCAGTTCACCCGTGACGACACCGGTATCAGCGGCCAGTTCCTGCCGCTGCAGGGCACCAAGCTGGGCTCGCCGGCTGGCGACATCTCCCACCACAAGAACCTCGGTGACCCGGACTGGGAGTTCTACGATCGCACCTACTACGCCCTGGGCTATGCCTTCGAGCGCCGTCTGAACGATGTCTGGCAGTTCCGTCAGAACCTGCGCTATACCAAGAGCGACCTGTCGTTCCAGGGCATCAACGTCGCGACCATGAACAACGATACCTCCACCCCAGGCGGCAGCGTCGAAGCTGACGGCAGCGTTCCACGGGAAACCGGCATCGTCGACGAGGACATCAGCCAGTTCGCCGTCGACAACAATTTCCAGGCCGACTTCCAGACCGGCGCCCTGAGCCACACCCTGCTGATCGGCCTCGATCACCAGCGCTCGAACACCAATTACCGCTGGGACTACGGCCTGGCCTTCAGCGTGCCGCCAGGCAACGTGATCAACCCGCCGTACGGCCAGGACTTCTCCAAGGTGTCGTACTTCACCATGTACGACTACGGCCAGAAAACCCGCCAGACCGGCTTCTACATTCAGGACCAGATCGCCCTCGACAACTGGCGCCTGACCCTGGGCGGGCGTGAAGACTGGGTGCACACCGGCACCACCTTCCACAACCAGAACGATGCCACCAGCACCGAGCGCGACAAGGCCTTCACCGGCAACATCGGCCTGAGCTACGTGTTCGACAATGGCGTAACCCCGTACATCTCCTACACCGAGTCGTTCCAGCCGACCACCGGCGCCGCCGTCGCCTCCACTGACTCGTTCAAACCCACCGAAGGCCGCCAGTACGAAGTCGGCATCAAGTACCAGCCGGTGGGCAGCAAGAACCTCTACACCGCTGCCGTGTATGACTTGCGCCAGGACAACGTGAAAGTCACCGAAGGCAACATTACCCAGCAGGTTGGCCAGTTGCAGGTCCGCGGCCTGGAACTGGAAGCCACCACCCAGGTGACAGAGAACCTCAAGGTGATCGGTTCCTACAGCTACACCGATACCGAGATCCTCAAGGGTGCGGCCAACGAGCAAGGCAACCGCATGGCCCTGATCCCGCGCAACCAGGCGACCCTGTGGGCCGACTACACCTGGCACAACGGCCTGCTCGACGGCTTCGGCGTCGGCGGTGGCGTGCGCTATGTGGGTGACAACTACGGCAACACCACCAACACCGATCTGGGCTATGTCGGCTCCTACACCGTCTACGACGCCTCGGTGCACTACGACCTGGGCCGCAAGGTCAGCACGCTCAAAGGCATGACCGTCGCCGTCGAGGCCAAGAACCTGTTCAACAAGGACTACCTGGCCAACTGCGACGGTTACTGGTGCTACTACGGTGACGAGCGCAACGTGGTTGCCAGCGTCAACTACAAGTTCTAAGGCCGCGGATGAACAGCCGAACCATCCGCCGCTGGTCCTTCGTGCATACCTGGACCAGCCTGATCTGCACCCTGTTCCTGCTGATGCTGGCAGTTACTGGCTTGCCGCTGATCTTTCATCACGAGATCGACCACCTGCTGGGCGATGCCCCCGAGCTCAAGGAGATGCCGGCCGACACGCCCAGGCTCGACTTGCAGGAACTGGTGCTCAAGGCCCAGGCCCATCGCCCCGGTGAAGTGATGCAATACTTCGGCTGGGATGAAGACGACCGCAACGGCGTGGTCGCGATCATGGCCGCTACCGCAGGTACCGAGCCGAACTCGTCGCACACCTTCATGCTCGATGCACGCAGCGGCGAAGCGGTGGAAATGCCTTCGGCCAACGGCGGTTTCATGATGACCATGCTGCGCCTGCACGTGGACATGTTTGCCGGCCTGCCCGGCAAACTGCTGCTGGCGTTCATGGGGCTGTTGTTCGTGGTGGCGATCATCTCTGGCGTGGTGCTCTATGCGCCGTTCATGCGCCGGCTGAAGTTCGCTACGGTGCGCAACGACAAATCCACGCGTCTGCGCTGGCTCGACCTGCACAACCTGATCGGCATCGTCACCCTGACCTGGGCGCTGGTGGTGGGCGTCACCGGGGTGATCAGCGCGCTGTCGGACCTGGTCATCGCCGCCTGGCGCAACGACAGCCTGACGGCAATGGTTGCGCCCTACCGCGATGCACCACCGCTCACCGAACTGGCACCGGTCAGTCGTGTGCTGGATATCGCCGCCGACGCCGCACCGGGCATGCAGCCGGACTTCATCGCCTTCCCCGGTACGCGTTTCTCCAGCGAGCACCACTATGCGGTGTTCATGAAAGGCAGCACCCACCTGACCGCGCACCTGCTGACGCCGGTGCTGATCGACGCCAGCAACCTGCAAGTCACCGCCATCGGCGACCGCCCCTGGTACATGGACGCCATGGGCCTGTCGCAGCCGCTGCACTTTGGTGACTACGGCGGCCGGCCAATGCAGATCCTCTGGGCAGTGCTGGATGTGCTGACCATCATCGTCCTGGGTAGCGGCGTGTACCTTTGGGTGGTGCGCCGGCGGGCCAGCAAGCCGCTGGTTGCGGCGCAGATGGAGACGCTGCAATGAAGCGCAGGTCGTCAGGATTCTGGAGCGTATTCGGCATACCGACAGTCATTGCCCTGCTGGGCGCGCTAGGGCTGTTTGCTGCCCTGCTCGGCGATGGCGGGTGGGACGCGCTGGCCTGGGTCGGCTTGGGCTTGCCGGCGCTATACAGTTTGCGCGGGCTATGGCCTGCCAGGGGCAACTGAATACATGTATAGCGACAGTCACTGAACAGCGCCCCCTAGCATGACCTGCTCACCACCGGGAGACAGGTCATGCAACCCCTCGAACGCCTCGAAGAAATCGACAGCGCCATCCACAGCATCCTCGCCGATACCCCGCAAGGCCCCTACATAAAACTCGGCCAATGGCGCGCCGCCCTGCGTCAGTACTACAACCAGCCCTTTCGCCCCGACAGCCAGCAAAGTCGCCGTGAACGCCTGCGCACACTATGCGCCGGCCAGTGGCAGGCGGAGGCCGACCTGCGCCTGGACGACCAGACCATGAGCCATGCCCAGCATCGCCTGGTCTCACGCATCGTTACCCACCCCAGTGCGGCGTTGCGCCAAGGCCTGCCTCGCGCCGAGCAGGCCCAGATCAAAGCGGTAGTACTAAGCGCCAGCCAGCCCTTCTGGCGCACTCAACTTCGCAGTTGCCTGGTGATCACTGCCGCCGAAACCGAAGATGAGGTGGTGCTGTTCAGCCTGGCGCATGGCTTCGAAGGTTTCAATAACCTACAGGCACTGACAACCGAACTGGCTGAGCGCCTGGACGACGAGGTGCAAGGCGCTGGGCTGCTGGACCTGCTACCGGCAGAACGCCAGCTACAATGCCGCTCGGCGCAGACGATGACTTTGGCGACGCAGGAGCAGGACGTATTCCAGCACTTGCTCGACGCTGTCATCGCCCATCAACGCCGCGCCCTGAAAAACGCCTGGCACGCCGCTGCCGCACCAGGCCCGGCCATCGCCCTGCAGACCCGGCTGGGCAGCGCCGGGAGCCTGGCAACCCGCTACAGCGCACTGCTGGACCGGCATATGCCGCCATGGTTCAGAAGTACCCCGCTTCAAGGCCTGACCCACATGATGCAGTCATTGCAGGAGCTGGCCAGTGCCATCGAACTGGCCAGCGCGCCAGGCCTGCTGACCTTGCAGCAATTCCAGCAGCGCAACACCCTGCTCGACTATTGCCGCGACACCTTGCGCCGGCGACTGCTAAACGATCATGGCCAGGACCTGGACCCGGATAAGGTTCTGGTCAGCACCACGCTGATCCACCAGGGCGGACCGCTGCACATTCCCACCAACCCTGGCAGCAGTGTTCCCGGCAGATCACGGCCTCAAGCCGGCGACATACTGATTCCTGTACGCCGCAAACGCACACTCAGCGAGCTGGCCCTGGAAAATGTCAGCCTGTTCGATGTCGATTACTGGTTGACCGCCCGCATTACCCACAGCGATGGCCGAGCAATACCCTGGCTATCAGCGGGTTACGTCAAACGCATGGTCCGCGACCTAGATGTTGCCGGCAGCTATGAGCAATTCCTGCGCCGGCATTTACTCACTGCATCGGCCTCACACTGGCGCCGCCAGGCCTACCGGGACATCAACCGTGCACGCATGCGCGCCGAAGCGATCAAAGGCCGCTATGCCGGTTATTTTCGCCCCGATCGAGAGGAGCGCGGCTACCGCTGGGCGATGAATGTGATCGACTACCCCGACAGCAGCAACCGCCCGGCTGTGGCAGGACAAAAGCTGGATGTTCAGCAACTGCTGATAGCGGGAGCGACAGCCCAGGGGGTATTGGTAATCAGCCCGCAAGCGACTCAAGGCTTGCCGTCAATACTGCTCTACACCCCCGACGCACCGGACCGTAAACCCTGGCGCGAATTCGATGATCGCAGCCAGTTGTGGCAAGCCCTGCAGCAAAGCCCGAGCCTGCAAGCCTACCTGATCGGTCGTTTGGCCCGGTCAGCACAAACAGCTGCTCGTCACCTGTTTGCAAGTCAGCATAACCAGGGCCAGGTACGATCATTGACGATTACCGCGGACTTTTTTGCCCAGTGTTACCAGGCCGAAGTCCGCCACTTCATCAGCAATGCCGCAGCCCAAGGCACAAGCACCGGACAGCTCGACGCCGAGCAGGTGTGGCAAGGCATATGGCTGATAGTTGACCTGATTACCGTGTTTCTCCCAAGCAGGGTGCAGGTGCCACTGGCCTTTGCTCGCTGCCTGTGGTCGATCTGGGACGGGCTGGAAAGCCTTCCCCAAGCAGATGCAGCGAAAACGCTTGAACACTTCTACGGCGCGCTGTCGCACGCCACCGATGGCCTGGCTCACCTGGGCGGATCGGCCTTGATGCGCCAGACCATGCGCAGGCTTCCAGGACGGGCACCGAAGCTGATAAGCCCGCACCTGGCCACCCAGATCAGCCCCGACAAATTGCGCTATCGCATCGATGGCCACTATCACGAAGGGGTGTATGAACAGGTATCCGACTATCAGGGATTGAGCCAGTACTACATCAAGGATCTGGCCGACCGTTACTACCGGGTAAGCTTCGACGGCAGCCGCTGGCGCATTCAGGACCCGCGCCAACCCGACGCCTACCTGCACCTGCCGATCCGGCGCAATGCCCAAGGCCACTGGGAATACGATGCACCCGTGCGCTGGAGTGAAGGCCTGCCGGATCTGCCCAGGCTGATCGATGACAGTCAGCTTGCAACGCCAATGCTCGCAACCGCGCAAGAAAATGGAATACTCAACAGTGGTGGGCGCTACTACCTGCAGTGGGGAGCCCGGCAACTGGCCGTGGAACCCAGCCTGCTGATGGACCAATACCGGCTGGTACTGCCCGACCATCTAAAGGGCGCAATCCCCACCAGCATCAGCCTGCGTTGGCAAACACCGAACTGGCACATCCGCGTTCGTCAGACGGGACGTGCCAGTGACTGGTTGCCCTTGCCCGAAAACTAGCCTTCGAGCGAAGGCAGTGCAGCGTCCAGACGCTGATGCAGGGCGCTGCTGGCGGGCCAGTTACGCAGCAGCCGCGCGCGGTCGCGGGCAAAGGCCTGGGCGAAGCTCATCTGGGTGGCGTGCTGGCACATGGCATCGAGGTCGATCAGCGACCATTGGCCGTCCTGCCAGAACAGGTTGTGGCCTTTCATGTCGCCATGGCTGATGCGCTCGTGGATCAGTTGCCCAAGCAGCAGTTGCAAGGCCTGCAACTGCTCCTCTGGCACCTCGCCAGACTCGACATAAGGCGCAAAACAGGCCAGCAAGTCCGGGCCATCGGCATACTCGGTAACCAGGTAGGCGCGGCTGCGCAAGCCCATGAAGCGCAGCTCCTGCACCGCCAGCGGCTTGGGCGTGGCAATGCCGAGAAACTCCAGGCGATGCCCTTCGATCCACGAATGCCAGGCCCGGCTCGGACGCCAGAAGCGCTTGAACCAGTGGGCGGTGTTCTTGATGTTGTAGCGCTTGAGCACCAGCGGCCGGCCATCGACCTCGACTTTCGCGACACTGGCAGCGCCGCCGGTCTTGTACAGGTGGCCCTGGTCGATCAGCGCATCGGCCTGCTCCAGCACTGGCAGCATGGCGGCCACTTCAGTGCGGCGGATCGAACGCAGGCCCGACGGGCCGCGCTCGACGCTGAACAGCGTGCACTCGCGCCCGGCCTTGTCGAGGTAGTCCTTCAGGCGCCAGCTGCGCACCTTGTCGATCTGCTTTTGCAGTGCTTCGAGCGGCAAGGCGTGCTCGGCGTTGGCCAGCAGGTAATGCACCAGCAGCTCTTCGATAAAAGGCTCCAGGCGCTTGGGCAACTGGGCGAACAGCACCCCGAGGTTGTGTAGCACTTGTTGGCGCGACAGGGGCTGGCCGAGGGTTTCGGCCTTGATCCCGGCGCCATCGATCAGATACAGCTGGCCGTCGTGACGCAGCAGGTTGTCCAGGTGCAGGTCGTCCTGCCACAGGCCCTTGGCGTGCATCTGCGCCACGGCGGTCAGCGCTTCGCCAAGTACCAGGTGCTGTTCATCGGCCAGCGGCGGCAGGGCTTCGACCTGCGCCCAGGCATCGGCCAGGCTTTGCGCGTTTTCGAGAAACTCGAACAGCAGCCAGCCACCCTCGCCTTCGCGCAAGCCATCGGCCAGCAGCAACGGCGTGGTCAGGCCCTGCGTGGCCAGCAGCCGTGCGCCGTCCAACTCGCGTTGAAAATGCCGGGCGGCGCTGCTGCCAACCAGCAACTTGGCCAACACCGGCTTGCCGCGCCAGATCCCGGCGCCGACGTATCGCTGGCCGGGCAACACCCGCAACAGGCTGAGCAATTGCAGCTCGGCGCTGCCAGCGGCGTCGGCCAGGCTGATGTTCAGTGGCAGGTCCGGGCTGCGCCCGGCATCCTTGAGTTCAGACAAACGCATCAGCGAGCCTCTTTCTCACGGCGGCGGCGCGTCAGGCGCTGCAGCCAGGTATCGACCAGCGGGCTGTCGCTGGGCTGGTCCAGGTAGGACGAGAGCATCACCCGCACTTCGCCTTCGCTCCAGATCGGCGCCCGGCGTAACAGCGGCTCAAGGTCTTTGAGGCGGTCGCGCATGCCCAGCAGCAACGGCCGGGTTTTCTCCAGGTCGATCAGTTGCGCCAACCAGCCGTCGCTGCGGGTGCGCAGGAAGATATGCTTGGGATAAAAGCAGCCATGCACCTGGTTGGCCGCGTGCAGGGTGCGCGCCAGCTGCCCGCAGGCGCGCAGGATGCCCTGGCGCTGGCCGATGTCCAGCTGTGGCCACTGCGCCAGCAGGCTGTCGAGGTCGCTCCAGTCATCCAGGGCGCGGGTCATGAGGATCGCCCGGCGCTCGCCTTCAACCTTGCGCTCGCCGTAATACACCGCCTGCAATGCGGGAATGCCGAGCTTCTGGTAGCGGCTGATATTGCGAAACTCGCGGGCGAAGGTCGGCTCGCCAAACGGCTTGTGCAACGTGCGGGTCAGGTAGTCGCTCTGGCGCTTGAGGTAGTAGCCCTTGCCTTCAAGTTCCAGGCGATAGACGCTGCTCCAGCCGCCACGGCCGGTGTTGGGCTCATCCACCGCATCGAGCTGCAGGGCCCAGAGCTGGTCGAAACCGTTGAGGCCATGGCGCTCTAGCAATGCCTTATCGGCACCGGCAAGAAAATCAGTCATTCGCGTCCCTCGAAAAACGTCACCACATGACGAATGCGGCGCTTGTCCGATTCATTCAGACGCTCGCGCCCGCGGTACTGCAGGTAAAAGCGCAGGCGCTGGGTGTTGGACAAGTGATACTTGGCCACTTTGTCCAGGCACGCCAGGTCTTTGGTGATGCGGTAACGCAGCATGAAGCCCCACCAGAAATCGCCGGTCGGGCAGTCGATGAAGAATAGCGTGGCCTGGTCGTCCACCAGCAGGTTGCGCCACTTCAGGTCGTTATGGGTGAAGTGGTGGTCATGCATGATCCGCGTATGGCGGGCCAGCTGACGGCTGATGTGATCGACCCAGGCGCGATCGGCCAGGCGCGCATCGTTGCGCTCGGCCAGGGCCGAAAGGTCTTCGGTGCGCGGCAGCTCGCGGGTGATCATCGCCCCGCGGCCGAACGCCAGGCCATTGCGCTCATGACCGAAGGCGACCACTTCGGCGGTGGGGATGTCCCACTTGGCGAACTGCTTGAGGTTCTGCCATTCAGCCTTGATCCGCGGGCGCCCGAGGTAGCGGCGCAAGCCTTTGCCGGCGCCGGTATAGCGTTTGACGTAATAGTTGACCCCGTCGCGCTCGACCCGGATCACTTCGCTCAGCGGGTCGTGGGTCAGGCGCTCGCCCTTGAGGGCGAATACCGCGTCGATACTGCCAAAATCCGTTGCCAGGGCCTGATACGCAGGCTCCAGTTTCCAACCCGCCATCAGAGCGCGTCTCCGTACCGTTGTTTACGCTCGTAGAGCTTGCGCGCCTTGCCTTCCAGCCAGGCCAGCAGCCCCGCTTCTTCGGCCAGGATCTGGCGTAGCGGCTGCTGGAAGTAGCCCCGCAAGAAGCGCAACTTGTCGCGCCGGGTCAGGCCGATGTCCAGCGCCGAGAAATACAGCGCGGCCAGGTCCTTGTCACGCCAGCGGCGAGAGATTTTCGCCCGGGTCTGGGCGCGGTGCAGGTCGATGACCGACAACTTGAAGTCATCGGCCGTCACCGGCCGGTCGGTGTGCAGCAAGAAGTGGCAGATGTAGCAGTCACGGTGGTTGACCCCGGCGCGGTGCATCATGCCGGTCATACGCGCCACTTCAGCGATCAGCGCACGCTTGAGGCGTGGCTGCGGCGGTTGCTTGAGCCAGTCGATGCTGAAGTCTTCAAGGCTGACGGTCGGTGCCAGCTCTTCAGTGACGATAAACGAATGCTGGGTCGCCGGGTTGTCGCCACGTTCGCCATAGGCAACCGCGGTCATGGTCGGCACGCCCACCTGGTGCAGGCGCTGGATAGCCTGCCATTCCTGGCCGGCACCGAGCACCGGCAGCTTGGCGGTGAACAGGTTCTTGAAGATCTCGCCCCAGCCGATGCCGCGGTGAATCTTGACGAAATAGCCACGGCCTTCGACCTCGGTGCGCAGGGTACGGCGGCCTTCCAGCTCGCGGTACACCTCGCCCTGCAAGGCCTCGACGGCCTCGAAGGCATCACGCCCGGCCCACAGGCGCTTGAACGGCTCAGCCAATATCAGTTTCATGCGCGCTCCTGCGCCAGGATCACGTCGGCGGCATGCTCGGGCATGCTGTAGAGGTCGGCGGTATCGGCAAATGCCAGGCCATTGCGCGCCCAGTCGGCGCGGGCCGGGCCGTCTTCGAGCATGCGCTGCAGGTAGCGATTAAGCTGCTCCTGCGCGAACGGCTCATCGAGCACCAGGCCGCTGTCGGCCTCGGCGATGTAGTGGGCATAGCCGCACACAGCCGAGACCAGCACCGGCAACCCGGCGACCAGTGCTTCAAGCAGCACGGTGCCGGTGTTTTCGTTGTAGGCCGGGTGAATCAGCAGGTCGGCGCCGAGCAGGAATCGCGGAATATCGCTGCGGCCCTTGAGGAACTGCACCTGCTCGGTCAGGCCGAGGGTCGCGCTTTGCAACTGGAACACCTTGGGGTCGTCCTGGCCGATTACCATCAGCCGCGTGCGCTTGCGCAAGGCCGACGGCAAGGCGGCCAGGGCCTTGAGGCTGCGGTCGACGCCCTTGGTCTTGAAGCCCGAACCGATCTGCACCAGCAGCAGCTGATCGTCTTTCAGGTCGAATTCGCGGCGGAACTCGGCGCGGATCTCGGCGGCATTGGCCGGCGCCCGGCGATCCTGGCTGATGCCGGGTGGCAGCAGGTGGAAGCGCTCGATCGGCGTGTCGTAGTGTTTGATGAACAGCGGCTGCTGGACTTCGGAGATCATCAGGATCTCGGTCTTGGCGTCCTTGGCGAACACCGCCCGCTCGTATTCAGCGAAATGCCGGTAACGGCCCCAACGCCGATACAGCGAATTACGCAGGGTCTGCGCCTTGTCTTCGAAGCAGCCGTCAGCAGCAAAGTAGACATCCAGCCCGGGCATCTTGTTGAAGCCGATCAGGCGATCGACCGGGCGCTTGGCCAGGTCCGCTTGCATCCAGGCGCTGAGCTTCTCGTTACGCCGGTGGTTGAACAGCGCCTTGACCGGCGCCACCAGCACCTCGAAGCCCTCGGGCACGTCACCTTCCCAGATCAGCGTATAGACGCGGATCTGATGACCGCGCCGCTGGCACTCCAGGGCAATGCGCATGAAGTCGCGCTGCAGGCCACCGAAGGGGAAATACTTGTACAGAACAAAAGCCAGTTGCATCAACGAACATCCTCAGCCAGCAGCAACGCGCGCAATTGGCTCGCCACACGCTCGGGATTCAGGCGAGTGAAGCACAGCGGCCACTCGCGTTTGAGATCAAACCGGCGCTGGTCATCAGCGCTCGGCTTGTAGGTACATTTTTTCTGCAGGCACGGCGCGCAGGCAAAATCGCTGGCGATGTGCACCTGGGACTTGCCATAGGCCCCGGTCAGCCCCGGGTTGGTCGGCCCGAACAGCGACAGGGTCGGCACATCCAGCGCCGCCGCCAGGTGACCGAGGCCGGTGTCCACGGCAATGCAGGCCTTGGCCGCCGCCAGCACCCGGGCGACACCCACCAGGTTGAGCTTGGGCAGTACCTGACAGTTGGCCAGGCCCTTGGCGATGCGCTCGGCACGCGCCTGCTCGGCCGGGTTGCCCCACGGCAAGCGTACCTGCAGGCCTTGCTGGCCCAGGCGTTCAGCCAACTGGCGCCAGTAGGCTTCCGGCCAGTGCTTGGTTGCCCAGGTGGTGCCGTGCAGGAACACCACGAACGGCGCCGCCGGCGGCAACTGCAGGCGGTTCAGGTCCAGGCCGTAGTCACCCAGGCCTGCTGGCAGGTTGTAGCCCAGCGCCAGGGCAAACAACTGGCGTACCCGCTCCACCGCATGCTGGCCGCGCTCGACCGACAAACGCCGGTCGTAGAAGCGGCTGGACAGCCCTTCACGGGCCGAGTAACGGTCCATGCCGGCCACCGGCGCCTTGACGTAACGGGTCAGCCAGGCCGACTTGACCAGGCCTTGGGCGTCGATCACCAAATCGTACTTGCGCTCGCGCAGACGCTGCTTGAACTGGCGCCATTCGCCGCTCTTGAAGGTCTGCCAGAGGTTCTTGCGCCAGCGACGGATGGCCACCGGGATGATCGTGTCGACTGCCGGGTGCCAGCTGGGGATCTCGGCGAAGCCTTCTTCCACCACCCAGTCGAAGCGGATGCCGGGGATCGCCCGGGCAGCGTCGGTCAGCGCCGGCAGCGCGTGGATCACATCGCCCAGGGACGAGGTCTTGATCAGCAGTACCCGCACTTAGTCGACCTCGGCCATGACGTCGATCAGGCTCGGGCCGTTCAGGCGCTGCAACGCAGCTTCCACGGCTTCCGGTTCCAGCTGACGCAAGCAGTTGTAATGGCCGAAGCGACAGGTACGGTCGAAGCATGGGCTGCACTCCAGGCCCAGGCGCACCACCTCGACCTGATCGGCCAAAGGTGGGGTAAAGCCCGGCGAAGTAGAGCCGTAGACCGCCACCAGCGGGCGGTTCAGCGCCGCCGCCACGTGCATCAGCCCGGAATCGTTGGACACCACCGCATCGCTGCACGACAGCAGGTCGATGGCCTCGGCCAGCGAGGTTTCGCCGCTGAGGTTGGTTGCTTCTTCACGCAGGCCCGGGATCAGCCGCGCACGAATGGCCTCGCCGACCGCGTGGTCGTTCTTCGAGCCGAACAACCAGACCTGCCAGCCTTCGCGGATCTTGGTCTCGGCGACCTTGGCGTAATGCTCCGACGGCCAGCGCTTGGCTTCGCCGAACTCGGCACCGGGGCACAGTGCCAACACCGGGCGATCCAGGCTCAGGCCGAACTTGGCCAGGGCGGCGTCGCGGCTCGGCGCTTCGATCTGCAGGCTCGGGCGCGGGTACGGCTGCGGCAACTCGGCGCCGGCCGGGTAGGCCAGGGCCATGAAGCGCTCGATCATCAGCGGGTACTTGGCCTTGTCGAGCTTGCGCACGTCGTTGAGCAGGCCGAAACGCAGCTCGCCGCGCCAGCCGGTACGCTTGGGGATGCCGGCAAAGAACGGCACCAGCGCCGATTTCAGCGAGTTGGGCAGCAGGATCGCCTGGTCGTACTGGCCGGCCAGGGACTTGCCGATACGCCGGCGCGTGGCAAGCTCCAGCGCGCCGTGGCCGAGCGGGAAGCTCAAGGCCTGGCGCACTTCAGGCATGCGCTCGAGGATCGGCCGGCTCCACTCGGGCGCCAGCACATCGATCACACATTCCGGGTGACGCTGCTTCAGGCACTGGAACAGGGTCTGCGCCATTACCATGTCGCCCACCCAGCTGGGGCCAATGATCAAAATTCTCATGCTTTATCCAGAAACGATCAGGGAGGCTGCAAACTGTTCGCAAACAGCCTGGCCTCCCCTCTTTATATTCAGGCTATATGTCGACCAGTGTACGCCACTCGGGCTGTACTGTGGTCGTGGCAGGCGTCCTGGTGCCTGAACCGCCTGGCCGATGGCTCAACTCAAACCCAGCTGCGACCAGATCCGCCGCACCTCCTGGCGCTCCTGGACGAACTGCCCGGCATCGATTACCCCGGCCTGCTTTTGCAGAGCCTGGCGGTGCGCGGCGGAACGGAACGCCTTGTACACCTCGCGCAGCAGCACGGCATCGCTGGCGGGCATCAGCCCGGCCTGCTCAAGCTCTTCGAGGATGCGGATGTTGTCGGTCCAGCGCAGCAGTGCCGGATGGTCGTGAGACCAGGCCAAAGCGGCGTATTGCACCATAAATTCGATATCGACGATACCACCGGCATCCTGCTTGATATCGAAGGGCACGCCGGCCTCGAAAGCATTGGCCGCAGTCCCGGCGGCGCTGAGCTTGGTGCCGAGGTTGTCGCGCATCTTGGCGCGCATCTCGCTGACCTCGGCCTGCAGCTTGGGCAGGTCGCGGGCCTGGCCAAGGATGCGCGCGCGCACCGCCTCGAACGCCGTACCCACCTGCGGGCAACCGACCAGCACCCGGGCGCGGACCAGGGCTTGGTGCTCCCAGGTCCAGGCTTCGTTCTGCTGGTAACGCTCGAAGGCGCCCAGGGAGCTGACCAGCAACCCCGACGCACCCGAAGGTCGCAGGCGCATGTCTACGTCGTAGAGTTGCCCGGAGTTGGTCTGGGTGGTCAGCAGGTGAATGATGCGCTGGCCCAGGCGGGTAAAGAACTGCGCGCTGTCGATCGGCTTGGCGCCATCGGTTTCGGCCTGCGGGTCGCCGTCGTGGATGAACACCAGGTCCAGGTCCGAGCCGTGGCCCAGCTCGATGCCGCCAACCTTGCCGTAGCCGACAATAATGAAGCCCGGGTCGCACAGGCTGCCGTCGCTGCGCTTGGGCTGGCCGTGACGGCTGACCGTCTGGCGCCAGGCCAGGGCCAGCACCTGGTTGAGAATCGCCTCGGCCAGCCAGGTCAGGTAGTCGCTGACTTTCATCAGCGGCAGGTTGCCGGCGATTTCTGAAGCGGCCACGCGCAGGCTGTGGGCCAGTTTGAAGTGGCGCAGGGCTTCCATTTGCTGCTCGAGGTCGTCCTCGGGGATGCGCGTCAGCCGCTCGCGCAGCTCGGCGGCCAGTTCCGGGGCCTGCGGCGGGCCGAACAGGCGGCCTTCATTAAGCAGTTCATCGAGCAGCAGCGGGAAGCGGGTGATCTGCTCGGCGATCCATGGGCTGGCGGCGCACAGGGTCAGCAGACGGCGCAGGGCGCCGGGGTTTTCGGTGAGCAGCACCAGGTAGGCCGAACGCCGGGCTACCGCTTCGACCAGCGGCAACACCCGTTCCAGCACCAGGTCCGGGTCGGCGTGCTCCACCGCCTGGGCCAGCAGGCGCGGAATAAAGGCATCCAGACGTTCACGCCCCAGGCGCTGCATGGCCCGCAACTGCGGGCTGACACGCAAGCCGGCGAGTTGCTTGAGGGCTTTTTGCGGGTCGGCAAAACCGGCGTCCTGCAGCTGACGGCAGGCGGCCTCTTCATTCTGGGCT
The DNA here is from genome assembly GCF_024748965.1 of Pseudomonas sp. B21-032. Taxonomy (NCBI): domain Bacteria; kingdom Pseudomonadati; phylum Pseudomonadota; class Gammaproteobacteria; order Pseudomonadales; family Pseudomonadaceae; genus Pseudomonas; species Pseudomonas sp. B21-032. The sequence goes on from NZ_CP087180.1 coordinate 5,464,004, forward strand.
TCTTCCCACAGCGGCAGCCATTCGCCGCCGACGATCACTTCGCCTTCTTCATTCTCGTCTTCGTCCGGGTCGGCAATCACCTGGCGAAAGTGCCAGTCGATGCGCCCACGCCAGTGCATCAGTTGCGCATGGAAGCTCGGCCAGTCGGCAAAGCCAAGCATGAAGGCGATGCGCGCGCGGTCCAGCTCATCGTCTGGGAGCATCTGGGTCTGGCGGTCGGCAATCGCCTGGATCGCGTGTTCGGTGTAACGCAGGAATTCATAGCCTTCGCGCAGCTCGGCAATCACCGCCGGCGGCAGGTAACCCTGGCCTTCGAGGGTCGACAGCACTTTGAGCAACGGCCGCTGCTGCAGGCTCAGGTCGCGCCCGCCGTGAATCAACTGGAAGGCCTGGGCAATAAATTCGACTTCGCGGATGCCGCCGGCACCCAGCTTGATATTCTCGGCCATGCCCTTGCGCCGCACTTCCTGCTGGATGAGCTGCTTCATGGTGCGCAACGCTTCGATCGCCGAGAAATCCAGGTAACGCCGGTAAACGAAGGGCCGCAGCAGGTCCAGCAACTGCGCGCCGGCCACCTGGTCACCGGCCACCACCCGCGCCTTGATCATCGCGTAGCGTTCCCAGTCGCGGCCCTGGTCCTGGTAGTACTGCTCCAGAGCATTGAAGCTGAGCACCAGAGCGCCGGCCGAGCCGTACGGGCGCAGGCGCATGTCGACCCGAAATACAAAGCCGTCGACGGTGATCGGGTCCAGGGCCTTGATCAGGCGCTGGCCCAGGCGGGTGAAGAACTCCTGGTTGTCCAGCGAGCGCTTGACCCCTTCGGTTTCGCCGCCTTCGGGGAAGGCGAAGATCAGGTCGATGTCCGACGACAGGTTCAACTCCACCGCGCCGAGCTTGCCCATGCCCAGCACCACCATGTGCTGCGGCTCACCGCTGCGATGGCCGATCGGCGTGCCGAACTGCTGGCAATGGCGCGGGTACAGCCAGTTGTAGGCCTGGTCTATACAGGCGTCGGCAAGGTCGGACAGGTCGCGGCAGGTCTGCACCAGGTCGGCCTGGCGAGTCAGGTCGCGCCAGATGATCCGCACCTGCTGGCGGCTGCGCTGGCGGCGCAGGTTGCGCGCCAGTTCGTCCTCGCTCTCGGCGGCCTGGCTGGCGGCAGCGATCTGCGCGCACAACTGGCCCGCGGCAAAGGCCCGGTCGAGTTCGCCACTGGCGGCCAGATCGACCAGCATCGCCGGGTCGCGCAGCACCTGTTCAAGGGCAAAATCACTGGCCGCAGTCACCCGGGCGAACTGCGCCCAGCGTTCGGCGTTCCAGTCAGCAACGGTCAGTTCAGGCTGCAGGGCGACAGCCGCACGAAACGATTGCTCGTTACGGCTGACCAAGGCAGTGAGGGTGGCCGGCAGTTCGGCCAGCAAAGGCAGGCTCATGGTCTATCCTTGATCGGCGAGAAAAGATTGGCGAGTGGGAGCGGGCTTGCCCCGCGATTGGGCTTTTTCAGGAAAATCGCTTCGCGGGGCAAGCCCGCTCCTACCGACCACTGCTGGACTGTCGTACAAAAGTTAGAAATAGCTGTAAAAACTGATTTTCTGGCAGAAACCATCGCAGCAAACCTTTTCTTAACTTGTTTTTAACCACCGGTATCGATTTTTCCCACAACCCGAACTGCGGCCACGAGCCATTTTTGTGTAGTTTTACTACTGCCCGATCACTTCAAAAGCATGAAATGGTGATTCATTTGTAGTAAAACTACACAACGCCGGTACACTCTCCGGTAATCCAAGAATTTTATGTCGTCTGCCCAAAAGGCCAGTCGCAAACTCAGGCAACCGATTCTGGAAGCCTTTCCGCCCTGGAGCAAGCCATGCAAGACCTCGATCCCGTCGAAACCCAGGAATGGCTGGACGCCCTGGAGTCGGTTCTCGACAAAGAAGGCGAAGACCGCGCTCACTACCTGATGACCCGTATGGGCGAGCTGGCCACCCGTAGTGGCTCTCAGCTGCCATATGCCATCACCACGCCATACCGCAACACCATCCCCGTTACCCACGAAGCACGCATGCCTGGCGACCTGTTCATGGAACGCCGCATTCGCTCGTTGGTCCGTTGGAACGCGCTGGCCATGGTGATGCGCACCAACCTGAAAGACTCGGACCTGGGCGGCCACATTTCGAGCTTCGCCTCCAGTGCCACCCTGTACGACATCGGCTTCAACTACTTCTTCCAGGCTCCGACCGAAGAACACGGCGGCGACCTGATCTTCTTCCAGGGCCACGCCTCGCCTGGCGTCTACGCCCGCGCCTTCATGGAAGGCCGCATCAGCGAAGACCAGATGAACAACTTCCGCCAGGAAGTCGATGGCAAGGGCCTGTCTTCGTACCCGCACCCATGGCTGATGCCTGACTTCTGGCAGTTCCCGACCGTTTCCATGGGTCTGGGCCCGATCCAGGCGATCTACCAGGCACGCTTCATGAAGTACCTGGAAAGCCGCGGCTACATCCCTGCAGGCAAGCAGAAAGTCTGGTGCTTCATGGGCGACGGCGAGTGCGACGAGCCGGAATCCCTGGGCGCAATCTCGCTGGCTGGCCGCGAGAAGCTCGACAACCTGATCTTCGTCATCAACTGCAACCTGCAGCGCCTCGACGGCCCGGTTCGCGGCAACGGCAAGATCATCCAGGAACTCGAAGGCGTGTTCCGTGGTGGTGGCTGGAACGTCAACAAAGTGGTCTGGGGCCGTTTCTGGGACCCACTGCTGGCCAAGGACGTCGACGGTATCCTGCAGCGTCGCATGGACGAAGTCATCGACGGCGAGTACCAGAACTACAAGGCCAAGGACGGCGCGTTCGTCCGTGAGCACTTCTTCAACACCCCAGAACTCAAGGCCATGGTCGCCGACCTGTCCGACGACGAGATCTGGAAGCTCAACCGTGGCGGCCACGACCCGTACAAGGTCTATGCGGCCTACCACCAGGCGGTCAACCACAAAGAGCAACCGACCGTCATCCTGGCCAAGACCATCAAGGGTTACGGCACCGGTGCTGGCGAAGCCAAGAACACCGCGCACAACACCAAGAAGGTCGACGTCGACAGCCTGCGTCACTTCCGCGATCGTTTCGACATCCCGGTCAAGGACGAAGAGCTGGAAAACCTGCCGTTCTTCAAGCCTGAAGAAGGCAGCGCCGAAGCCCGTTACCTGGCCGAGCGCCGCAGCGCCCTGGGTGGCTTCGTGCCGCAGCGCCGCGCCAAGAGCTTCAGCATCCCGACCCCGCCACTGGAAACCCTGAAGGCGATCCTCGACGGCTCGGGCGACCGTGAAATCTCCACCACCATGGCCTTCGTGCGGATCCTCGCGCAACTGGTCAAGGACAAGGAAATCGGCCAGCGCATCGTCCCGATCATCCCGGACGAAGCCCGTACCTTCGGTATGGAAGGCATGTTCCGCCAGCTGGGCATCTACTCGTCCGTCGGCCAGCTCTACGAGCCAGTCGATAAAGACCAGGTGATGTTCTACCGCGAAGACAAAAAGGGCCAGATCCTCGAAGAAGGCATCAACGAAGCAGGCGCCATGTCCTCCTTCATCGCTGCGGGTACTTCGTACTCGAACCACAACCAGCCGATGCTGCCGTTCTACATCTTCTACTCGATGTTCGGCTTCCAGCGTATCGGCGACCTGGCCTGGGCCGCTGGCGACAGCCGCACCCGCGGCTTCCTGATCGGCGGTACCGCCGGCCGTACCACCCTCAACGGTGAAGGCCTGCAGCACGAAGACGGTCACAGCCACATGCTGGCCGCGACCATCCCGAACTGCCGCACCTATGATCCGACCTACGGCTACGAGCTGGCGGTGATCATCCAGGACGGCATGAAGAAGATGACCGAAGAGCAACAGGACGTCTTCTACTACATCACCGTGATGAACGAGTCCTACCAGCAGCCAGCCATCCCGGCCGGTGTCGAGGAAGGCATCATCAAGGGCATGTACCTGCTCGAGGAAGACACCCGCGAAGCGGCGCACCACGTTCAGTTGCTGGGCTCCGGCACCATCCTGCGTGAAGTTCGCGAAGCGGCGAAGATCCTGCGTGAAGAGTTCAACGTTGGCGCCGACGTCTGGAGCGTTACCAGCTTCAACGAACTGCGTCGCGACGGCCTGGCCGTAGAGCGCAGCAACCGCCTCAAGCCTGGTCAGAAACCTCAGGTTACCTACGTCGAAGAGTGCCTGGCTGGCCGTAAGGGCCCGGTCATTGCCTCCACCGACTACATGAAGCTGTTCGCCGAGCAGATTCGCCAGTGGGTTCCGAGCAAAGAGTTCAAAGTCCTGGGTACCGATGGCTTCGGTCGCAGCGACAGCCGCAAGAAGCTGCGTCACTTCTTCGAAGTCGACCGCCACTTCGTGGTGCTGGCTGCCCTGGAAGCCTTGGCTGACCGTGGCGATATCGAACCGAAGGTCGTGGCTGAAGCCATCACCAAGTTCGGCATCGACCCGGACAAACGCAACCCACTGGACTGCTGAGGAGTATTTTTAAGTGAGCGAACTCATTCGCGTACCTGACATCGGCAGCGGTGAAGGTGAAGTCATCGAGCTGTTCGTCAAAGTTGGCGACCGTATCGAAGCCGACCAGAGCATCCTGACCCTGGAATCGGACAAGGCGAGCATGGAAATCCCTGCTCCCAAGGCCGGCGTGGTCAAGAGCCTGAAGGTCAAGCTGGGCGACCGTCTGAAAGAAGGCGACGAACTGCTGGAGCTGGAAGTCGAGGGCGCCGCTGCTGCGGCCCCGGCGGCTGCCGCCCCTGCCGCAGCGCCTGCTGGCGAAGAAAAACCTGCTGCTGCCCCGGCCCCAGCGGCCCCGGCCGCAGCACCGGCTGCCGCAACCGTCCAGGACATTCATGTTCCGGACATCGGCTCCTCGGGCAAGGCCAAGATCATCGAGCTGCTGGTCAAGGTCGGCGACAGCGTCGAAGCCGACCAGTCGCTGATCACCCTGGAATCGGACAAAGCCTCGATGGAAATCCCGTCGCCGGCTGCCGGCGTGGTGGAAAGCATCGGCGTCAAGCTTGAAGACGAAGTCGGCACTGGCGACTTCATCCTCAAGCTCAAGGTCCAGGGCGCTGCTGCCCCGGCGCCAGCGCCTGCCGCTGCTGCCCCGGCCGCCAAGGCTGAAGCCGCACCTGCTGCTGCACCTGCTCCGGCTGCCAAAGCCGAGGCCGCAGCGGCGCCTGCCGCTGCCCCTGCACCAAGCGGTGCCAAGGTTCACGCCGGCCCTGCCGTGCGTCAGCTGGCCCGTGAGTTCGGCGTCGAACTGAGCGCGGTTGCCGCCAGCGGCCCGCACGGTCGTGTGCTCAAGGAAGACGTGCAGGTTTACGTCAAGGCCATGATGCAGAAGGCCAAGGAAGCTCCAGCCGCCGGTGCCACCGGTGGTGCTGGCATCCCGCCGATCCCGGAAGTCGATTTCAGCCGCTTCGGCGAAATCGAAGAAGTGCCGATGACCCGCCTGATGCAAGTTGGTGCCACCAACCTGCACCGCAGCTGGCTGAACGTGCCACACGTGACCCAGTTCGACAGCGCCGACATCACCGAGCTGGAAGCTTTCCGCGTAGCCCAGAAGGCCGTGGCCGAGAAGGCTGGCGTCAAGCTGACCGTGCTGCCACTGCTGCTCAAGGCGTGCGCGCACCTGCTCAAGGAACTGCCGGACTTCAACAGCTCGCTGGCCCCTAGCGGCAAGGCGATCATCCGCAAGAAGTACGTCAACGTCGGCTTCGCGGTGGATACCCCGGACGGCCTGCTGGTTCCTGTGATCAAGAACGTCGACCAGAAGAGCCTGCTGCAACTGGCTGGCGAAGCGGCGGCCCTGGCAGAAAAAGCCCGGACCAAGAAGCTTTCGGCCGACGACATGCAAGGCGCCTGCTTCACCATTTCCAGCCTCGGCCACATTGGCGGCACCGGCTTTACGCCGATCGTCAACGCGCCGGAAGTGGCGATCCTCGGTGTCTCCAAGGCAACCATCCAGCCAGTCTGGGACGGTAAAGCCTTCCAGCCGAAGCTGATGCTGCCGCTGTCGCTGTCCTACGATCACCGCGTGATCAACGGTGCTGCTGCTGCGCGCTTCACCAAGCGCCTGGGCGACCTGCTGACCGACATCCGCACCATGCTGTTGTAATTGCTGTTTCCTGTCTCCCCTGCCGGGGAGACAGGCTCCCTTTTCGAGCTGCCACGCTCGTACCTCAACCCCGTCATTTTGGCGGGGCTTTTTTTATCTGCTGGAAAGGTCCTGTGGAAGTGGGCTGAGCCCGCGATGCGCTGTGTCCGACTTAAGATTCCTACGCCAATGCCGACACAGTTAGTACGGAGGTCTCTGTATCGCTTGTCAGCCTCAAGCGCATGATGCAACCTTGCCGACACGCGTAGTAGCAGATTGCTCTATTTGCGCGAACAGCCTTCTTGAAGCGAGCTCTCGATGAAAAGCCAACCTGATGCCGCCAGCCGTATGGTGGCCGAGGTCGTGACGCAGTTGCCCGTGCCCTCGCGGCTCGGGATGCTGCGTTTCGAGCGGCTGAACGAGGCGAGCTGGGCGCTGCTCTATCTGGACCCTGGTTGCGAACGGCAATTTGGCCTGGCCGCCGTCGAACTCTGCGCCCTGGTCGGCTCGCCCTACGCCAGCCTGATGGAGCCCGAAGCGCGCTACAAACTGCACGACGCCATCCAGCTGCAACTGGCCCAGCGCCCGCATTACCTGGTGCGCTACACCCTGCACACCGGCCAGGGCCCGCTGCACCTGCTGGAGCTGGGCGAAGCCTACAAGCAGCACAACCGCCAGCTGCTGCGCGGTTACCTGATGGTCCTCGACAGCCAGCCGGGAGATACCCCGGACCTGTCGGCCGCCGACCTCGAGACCCGCAACAGTCGCCTGCAGATCGCCCTGCAGCTCAACCAGCGCGCCCAGCAGGAACAGCTCGAGCACCTGGAGCGGGTGCGCGCCCAGCAGGACCTGATCCTGCACCTGGCGCGCCATCGCTACAGCGCCAGCAACTCGCTGCTCGAAGCCGCCGAGCTGATCACCCGCAGTGCCTGCGAGATCTACAAGATCGACTGCGCAAGCATCTGGTACCTGGAAGAGCAGCAACTGCAGCCGATTTCGGCGTTCTACCGTTCGACCCAGGAATACCGCCTGCCCGAGCCCATCGACGCCAGCCGCTTTCCCGACTACCTTGAAGCGCTGCACACCAGCCGCGCCATCGACGCCCACAACGCCACCCACGACCCGCGCACCCGCGACATGGCCGAGAGCCTGCGCCCACGCGATATCAACGCCATGCTCGATGCCAGTATCCGCATCGATGGCCAGGTGGTCGGGGTGCTGTGCCTGGAGCAGACCGGCTCGGCGCGGGCCTGGCAAACCGATGAGATCGCCTTTGCCGGCGAGTTGGCCGACCAGTTCGCCCAGGTCATCAACAACCACAACCGGCGCACCGCGACCAATGCCCTGCACCTGTTCCAGCGCGCCGTCGAGCAAAGCGCCAACGCCTTCTTGCTGGTCAACCGCGACGGTGTGGTCGAGTACGTCAACCCAAGCTTTACCGCCATCACCCAGTACAGCACCGATGAAGTCCACGGCCACCGCCTGTCGGAGCTGCCGGCGCTGGAAAACCTCAGCGAGCTGCTGTTCGACGCGCCGTCGAGCCTGGCCATGGGCAACAGCTGGCAAGGCGAGTTCAAGAGCCGGCGCAAGAACCTCGAGCCCTACTGGGGCCAGCTGTCGATTTCCAAGGTGTTCGGCGACAATCGCGAACTGACCCACTATATCGGCATCTACGAAGACATCACCCAGAGCAAGCTGGCCCAGCAGCGCATCGAGCGCCTGGCCTACACCGACAACCTGACCAGCCTAGGCAACCGCCCGGCGTTCATCCGCAACCTCGACGAGCGCTTCGCCCGTGACAGCGACAGCCCGATCAGCCTGCTGCTGGTGGACATCGACAACTTCAAGCGGATCAACGACAGCCTCGGCCACCAGACCGGCGACAAGCTGCTGATCAGCCTGGCCCGGCGCCTGCGCAACAGCCTGAGCCCCGGCGGCAGTCTGGCGCGCTTTGCCAGTAACGAATTCGCCGTGCTGCTCGAAGACACCGACCTTGAAAGCGGCCAGCAGGTGGCCCAGCAACTGCTGCGCACCCTCGACAAACCGATGTTCGTCGACAACCAGCTGATCAACGTCACCGGCTCCGTGGGCCTGGCCTGCGCGCCGCTGCACGGGCGCGACCCGCAGACGCTGATGAAGAACGCAGGCCTTGCCCTGCACAAGGCCAAAGCCAACGGCAAGCACCAGGTCCAGGTGTTCACCGAAGCGCTCAATGCCGAGGCCAGCTACAAGCTGTTCGTCGAGAACAACCTGCGCCGCGCCCTGACCCAGAACGAGCTGGACGTGTTCTACCAGCCCAAGCTGTGCCTGCGCAGCGGCCGCCTGCTGGGCCTGGAAGCGCTGCTGCGCTGGAACCACCCGGAAAAGGGCATGATTCGCCCCGACCAGTTCATCAGCGTCGCCGAAGAGACCGGGCTGATCATCCCCATCGGCAAGTGGATCGCCCGCCAGGCCTGCCGCATGAGCCAGACGCTGCGCCTGGAGGGCCTGGGCAACCTGCAGGTGGCGATCAACCTCTCGCCCAAGCAGTTTTCCGACCCGGACCTGGTCGCCTCGATCGCCAATATCCTCAAGGAAGAAGCCCTGCCCCCGCACCTGCTGGAGCTGGAGCTGACCGAGGGCCTGCTGCTGGAAGCCACCGAAGACACTCACCGCCAGCTCGACCAGCTCAAGCAACTGGGCCTGACCCTGGCCATGGACGACTTTGGCACCGGCTATTCGTCGTTGAGCTACCTGAAGAAATTCCCGATCGACATCATCAAGATCGATCGCAGCTTCATCCACGAAATCCCCGACAACCAAGACGACATGGAGATTACCTCGGCGGTGGTGGCCATGGCCCACAACCTCAAGCTCAAGGTGGTGGCCGAAGGCATCGAGACCGCCGAGCAGCTGGCCTTCCTGCGTCGCCACCGCTGCGATGTCGGCCAGGGCTACCTGTTCGACCGGCCGATTCCGGGCAGCGAGCTGATCACCAAACTCAAACGCTATCCGCGTGGCCCTATCGCCTGACAGCGGCGTTTGTCTCGGGCAATATAGGTTCATTCGGGTCCCATCGCGGGCCAAGCCCGCTCCCACAGTGGGAGCGGGCTTGACCCGCGATGGGACCAGCCTTGCCTACCCCAATCAGCAGAGGAACGATCATGGTCCTGCGCTCGGAGATTCTGGTGAACAAAAACGTCCTGCCCACTGCCGAACAGGCCTTGCCTGGCCGCGAAACCCCGATGACCCTGCCCGAGAAGCATTTTGTCTTCAAGGACACCCCGCTGCTCGGCCCGTTCTTCGAAGGCGCCATCGACTTCGCAATCTTTGGCCTGGGCTGCTTCTGGGGGGCCGAGCGGCGCTTCTGGCAGCGTGAAGGCGTGGTCAGCACCGTGGTCGGCTATGCCGGCGGTTTCACTCCCAACCCGACCTACGAAGAAGTCTGCTCGGGCCTGACCGGCCACACCGAAGTGGTGCTGGTGGTGTTCGACAAGGACAAAGTCAGCTACCAAGAGCTGCTGGCGATGTTCTGGGAACTGCACAACCCGACCCAGGGCATGCGCCAGGGCAACGACATCGGCACCCAGTACCGCTCGGTAATCTACTGCACCAGCCCCCAGCAACTGGACGAGGCACTGGCCAGCAAGCAGGCCTACCAGGCCGAACTGAGCAAAGCCGGTTTCGGCGAGATCACCACCGAGATCGAGCAGGCGCCGACCGTGTACTTTGCCGAGGCCTACCACCAGCAGTATCTGGCCAAGAACCCCGACGGCTACTGCGGCATCGGCGGTACCGGTGTCTGCCTGCCACCGAGCCTGCAAGGCAACTGAGGGATCGACATGTCCGCACCAAGCATGACCCTGTTCCATTCGCCGGCCTCGCCGTTCGTGCGCAAGGTCCTGGTGGTGCTGCACGAAACCGGGCAAACCGACCGGGTGGCGCTGCAGACCGTCAACCTCACCCCGGTCGATCCGGTGGCCGAGCTCAACCAGGGCAACCCGGCCGGCAAGATCCCGGCCCTGCGCCTGGCTGACGGCAGCGTGCTGCACGACAGCCGGGTGATCTGCGAATACCTCGACCTGCAGCATGTTGGCAACCCGCTGATCCCCCGTGACGGCTGGCCGCGCTGGCATCGCCTGACCCTGGCGTCGCTGGCCGATGCGATCATGGATGCCGCGGTGCTGACCCGTTACGAAACCTTCCTGCGGCCCAAGGACAAGCAATGGGACAGCTGGATCGAGGCGCAGCAGGACAAGATCCGTCGTGGCCTGAGCAACCTTGAGCAGCAGCATTTCGCCGACCTTGCCTCAGGCTTCGACATCGCCGCCATCGGTGTGGCCTGCGCCCTGGGTTACCTCGACCTGCGCTTCCCCGACTTCGGCTGGCGTGAGCAACAGCCGCAGCTGGCGGGGTGGTATGCGCAGGTTTGCCTGCGTGAATCGATGCGCGCGACTGACCCGTCGATTGTCTGAGCCGGCCTTATCGCGGGGCAAGCCCGCTCCTACGTGCGTGGTAGGAGCGGGCTTGCCCCGCGATGCTGACTTCTGCCTCCCAGCGCACGAACAGCCTGGCGATTTTCATCGCCAGCACTGCCCCCAGATACCTCTCCTCGCGCAAGCCGCTCACGACAGTTTCACCTGGCCAACCCCGTACCAGTCCAGGCGACGGGTCAGGACCATGAACACACCCAGCAGCGCGAACAGCAGCAGCGAACCCATCAGCAAAGCGTAATCCTCGGCCGTCAGCAGACCGTAAAGCATGCCGTAGAGCATCGCCAGGCCCAAGGCAAAGCCCATGCCGCGCAACACGCTGTGCAGCACGTGGCACAGGTAGAAGCCGATCAGCAACACACAGCCGCTCGCCGACAAGGCATAGGCCATGGCAAAACCCAGGTGTTCGGACAACGACAGCAACAGCAGATAGAAGAATGCCAGGGCCACGCCCACCAGGCCGTACTGGATCGGGTGTACGCTCAGGCCCTTGAGCACTTCGAAGAGGAAGAAGCCGGCAAAGGTCAGGGCGATGAACAGCAGCGCATATTTGATTGCCCGCTCGCTCTTGAGGTACTGGTCCACCGGGTCGATGAAGCTGACCCCGAAAGCGCGACCGTTGAAGGCATTGCACTTGTCATTGACCACGCACTGGGTCAGGGCGTCTTCGAGGTTGGTGGAGAAGAACGAGGTCTGCCAGCGCGCCGAGAAACCACCGGCATCGATCTTGCGGCTGACCGGCAGGTAGTTGCCGTCAAAGCTCGGATGCGGCCAGTTGGCGGCCATGGCCACGCTGGTGCTACGCCCTACCGGCACCACCTGCAGCTGTTCGGTGCCTTGCAGGCTGAGGTCGAAGGCATAGTTGAGCACGCTGGCGACCTTGCCATCGACGCCGGGCAACAGCGCGTGCACACCACCACTCATCCAGCCCAGCTTGGTGCCGGCGGCAAAGTCCAGGCGCTGGTCGTTGAGCTGCAGTTGCAGGCCTTTTTCGATGCCGCGGATGTCGCTGATACCGACGACCAGGAACGCAGGTTCGAAGCGGTAATCCTCGAAGTCTTCGGTAATGCCCCAGTTGGCCGGGATCTCGAAATGGCCGTTGATGTGGCTATTGGCGTGAAACAGGCGCGCTTCGTAGATACCGCGCGAACGCAGCTCGGTGTCGATGCTGGCGTTGAGGTCGAAGGTTTCCGGGAGGAAATACAAATGACCGTTGACCTGGCTGATTTCCTGGAAGCTCTTGCCCTCTTCGGTCTTCCAGCGCCGTTCGATCTTGCGGTACGGCACCACCAGCATCGGCCCGGTAATCTGCTGGGCGAAGCTTGAGCTTTCGGCAATGTCGCGCACCACGCGATCGCGTTGGTACTGACGGTCCTGGATCAAGCCGCCGATCATGAACAACGGGATCAGCAGCAATACGATCAGAAAGCCGATCACGGCCAGTTTGTAACTCAGTTTGCGGTGCATGGACAGGACTCCGGTTTCGATGGGCAGAGTCTGCGCAAACGAAATGGAGCCCTTGCGGACTTATGTGGAGTCTGTGTGCAGACTCTGTGAAGTTTTCAGCCCAGGCGCTTGGCCGGCAGCCACAACCGTACGCGCACGCCGTCCTCGACGTTGGCCACTTCCAGCGCGCCACCATGCAACTGCATCACCTCTTCGACGAAATTCAGCCCCAGGCCGGTGCTCTTGCGCCCACTAAACGGTCGTGGCAGCGAATAGAAGCGCTCGCTGAGCCGGCCCAGGGCGTAGTCCGGAATCGACTCGCCCTGGTTGAACAGGCTCAAGGCCACGCGGCCATCGCCGTGCTCCAGCTCGAACACCAGCAAACCGCCTGGCGGGGTGAAGTCCAGGGCGTTGTCGAGCAGATTGGCGATGGCCTGGCGCATCAGGAACGGGTCACACAGCAGGCGCGCGGCCGCGGGCAGACGCTGACGCACCTGCAGCTCGGCGCTTTCGATCCGCGCGCCCTGGGCCAGCAGCAGCTCGTCGACCAATGCTGCCAGCGGCACCTGTTGCTGTTCTTCCAGCGCTTGCATCTGCTCGACCTGAGCCAGGTTGAGCAGGCGTTCGATCAATTGCTGCATACGTGCGCTTTCGCTTTCGATATTGCCGGCAAAACGCTGGCGCTGTTCGTCGCTCATCGGCCCCTGGAGCAGCTCGCTGGCGCCGCGAATCGCCGCCAACGGGCTTTTCAGCTCGTGGGTCAGCGTGTGCACATAGCGCTCGACGTAATCCTTGCCTTCAAGCTGGGTGCGCATGCGCTCCACCGCCGCCGCCAGTTGCCACAACTCACCCCCGCGATAATGCGGCAGCGCCGTGCGCTCGCCTTCACTGACCGCCTGGGCGTAGCGCGTCAGGCGGCGCAGCGAGCGCGCCAGCCACCACGACAATGCTGCGCCCACCAGCAGGCCAAGGCCGATCAGGCCCAGGCCGAGGTACAGCAGGCGCCGCTCGGAGCGGTCGATATAGGGTTGCAGCGATTTGTTCGGCTTGGCCACGGTGATCACGCCGATGATCTTGCCGTCATCGAGGATCGGCGCCGCCACGTGCATCACCGACGAATCCGGATCGTCCGGGTTGCTGCGAGTCGAGCGTGCACCGTATTGGCCGCGCAGGGTCAGGTAGACGTCGTTCCAGCGCGAATAGTCCTCGCCTACCGCCACGCCGGCCGAGTCGAGCAGCACTTTGCCCTGGGCATCGGTGACATAGATGCGGTGGTTGACCTGGTTCTTCGACAAGCCCCAGATATCGGCCTTGGGCTGGCGCTGGCCGTAGGCGCGCAGCAGCACCGGCAAACGGCTCTGGCCAAGGGTGCCGGCCTTGACGTCGTCGTGGAGGATTTCCGCCAGCAGGTTGGCGGTGTCGACCAGGGTTTCCTCGGTGGACTGGCGCACACCGGGGCGGATCTGCTCGCGTACGGTGCTGAGGATGAAGTAGCCGGTCAGCCCGACGAACAGGAAGTACACCAGGAAAATCCGGATCCCCAGGCGCATCAGCTATGGCTCGGGCTGTAGCTGTAGCCCAGGCCGCGGTGGGTCTGGATCGGCTCGGCGTCGGCAGCCACCGCACGCAGCTTGGCGCGCAGGCTCTTGATATGGCTGTCGATGCTGCGCTCGTAGCCGGCATCGGCGGCGACCCCGACGGCATCGAGCAACTGCTCGCGGCTGAACACCCGCTCCGGTTGCTCCAGCAGGCTTTGCAGCAGGCGAAACTCGTGGCGGGTCAGGCTCAGGGCCTGGCCACGGTAGTGGATCTGCATGCGCAGGGTATCGACCTGGAACAGCTCGGCGGCGCTCACCACAGGTTCCGCGCGCGGCGCTATGCGCTTGAGGATCGCCCGCACCCGGGCCGCCACTTCGCGGGGGCTGAAGGGTTTGACCACGTAATCGTCAGCGCCGATTTCCAGGCCCACCACCCGATCGATTTCGCCATCGCGAGCACTGAGGAACATCACCGGCACCTCGCTGAAACGGCGCAGTTGCCGGCAGGTTTCGAAGCCGCTGATGTCCGGCAGGCCAATGTCGAGGATGATCAGGTCGGCCGGGCGCTGGCGTTGCTGCTCCAGCGCGGCGCTGCCCAGGGTCACCCACTCGGTGCTGTGACCGTCGCCTTGCAGGGCGAAAATCAGCGTATCGGCGATGGCCGCTTCGTCTTCGACAATTAAAATGTGGGGCATCTGGAGCGGCAAGCCTCAAGCGACAAGCTTCAAGAAGAAGCGGATCGCGTGAAGTTACACTGAACCGCTTTTTCTTGCAGCTTGTCGCTTAAAGCTTGCAGCTAGTGAGCTGCTCAGCAGCTCGGTTTGTCTGCGGTAAAGCGTCGCGCCGGGTTTACCGCCGCCTTGAACTCGCGCAACGCCTTGGCACCGATCAGCAACGGGTAGTTGAAACTGCTGCGGTCGGTCAGGTTGACCTCGACGGTGCGTTTCACGTCGCCCAGGCACAGCTCCAGGTCGACCACCGGGCGCTTGCTGATCTCGGCGCCCTCGCCGTCTTCGTCTTCATCGGCGCGGTTCTTGATCTTGCTGATGCGCGCCAGCTTGTGTTCATAGACCTTGCCGTCGGCGTCCTTGGTGGCGACCCGAAAGCGCACCCACTCTTCGCCGTCACGGGTGAAGGTTTCGATGTCCTTGGCCGACAGCGAAGCGGTCAGCGCGCCGGTGTCCATCTTGGCCTTGAAGGTCTGGCCACCGACTTCCGGCAGTTTGATGTATTCGTAGCGGCCATACAGGGTCGGCTCGGCGGCCATGACCGGCAGGGCTAACAGGGACAGCAGTGCAAGTACCGATTTCACAGGATCCGCTTCCTTGAGATAAGACAGTGTTTAGACTGCGAAGGCAGGATAGGTTCGCGCCAATAGCTTATTCAACACAATGTGAAACATTTGTCCGGCGGGAGCAGACCGGAGCATTTGGCGTACGCCGACCGGGTGCTTATCATTGTCGACCGCTTACTTGAATATAAGAGCTTTCTTATGCGCCGCTTGCTGACGGGCATTCTTGTGACCTTGCTGTTGCTGCTCAACACCCTGGTCCTGATCGGCCCGCTGATGGTCTTTGCCCTGCTCAAACTGGTCCTGCCCGGCCGTTACCGCGACTATGCCTCGTGGGCGGTGATGTGGATCGCCGAAACCTGGGCCGAAATCGACAAACTGATCTTCCGCCTGTGCATCCCGACCATCTGGGACGTGCGCGGCGCCGCCGACCTGCGCCTCGACACCTCGTACCTGGCGGTCAGCAACCACCAGAGCTGGGTGGATATCCCGGCGCTGATTCAGGTGCTCAACAGGCGCATACCGTTCTTCAAGTTCTTCCTGAAAAAGGAGCTGATCTGGGTACCGTTGCTGGGCCTGGCCTGGTGGGCCCTGGACTACCCGTTCATGAAGCGCTACAGCAAGACCTTCCTCGACAAGCACCCCGAGCTCAAGGGCCAGGACCTGGAAATCACCAAGGCCGCCTGCGAGCTGTTCAAGCGCCAGCCGGTGACCGTGGTCAACTACCTCGAAGGCACGCGGTTCACCGAGGCCAAGCGCGCCGCCCAACAGTCACCCTTCAAGCATCTGCTCAAGCCCAAAGCCGGCGGCGTGGCCTTCGTGCTGGCGGCGCTGGGCGAACAGCTCGACGCCCTGCTGGATGTCACCATCGTCTACCCCGGCGACAAGGCCCCAGGGTTCTGGGACCTGCTCAGCGGCAATTTGCCCAAGGTGATCATCGACATCCAGGTGCATGAGCTGGACCCGACACTGTGGAGCGGCGACTACGAGAACGACCCGGTGTTTCGCCAGACCGTGCAGGACTGGGTCAACCAGCTCTGGCACGCCAAGGACGCCCGCATCGAGGCCTTGCGCGCCGAGCTGCGCTGATCAGTCGATGATCGCGTGGGGCAAAAAGCGGCTGCTGTCCTTGGTGATCAGCGAGTTGTCTTCGCGAATGCCGATGCCCGCCGGCAGGTCGCCGACCACCCAGCTGCCGATCACCGTGTAGCTGTCGCCAAAGCGCGGCAGCGCCTGGAACTGCTGGATGATACTCGGCCCGCCGCCATACGGGCCATCTTCGACCACCCGCTTGCCACTGCCGGTGTGGATCTCGATGTTGGCGCCTTCGCGCGAGAAGAACGGTTTGCGCACCCAGCCCTTGTCGAGACTCGCGCCCGGCGCTTGCTCGATGAACGCCGGCAGCAGGTTCGGATGACCCTGGTGGCGCTCCCACAGCAGCGCCAGCATGCCCTTGTTGGAAAGGATCGCCTTCCACGGCGGCTCGACGAACAAGGTACCGCTAGTGGCGATCGCCGGGCCGTAGGGGTCATGGAAGATGTCTTCCCAGGGGTAGAGTTTGAACAGGCTCGGGATCGGTGCGCCAACATCATCGACAAAACGCCCGCCGCGGCTCAGGCCGATGTCTTCCATGTCTACCAGGCGCGCATCGAGCCCGGCGCCGAGGGCGATATCGCGCAGGTATTCGACGGTGCCGCGGTCTTCGATCGAGTCTTTCACCGAAGAAAAGTAGAACGGCGTGGCAAAGGTATTAGCACCCATCACCTGGGTGAGTTTGTCTTCCAGGCTGTTGAACTGGTCGGCGTCGGCCGGCAGCATGCCGCGCTGCATCTGCTGCTCCAGCCACAGGTACTGGAAGAAACTGGCTTCGTAGAGTGACGTCGGCGTGTCGTAGTTGGCCTCCAGCAGCTTGGCCGGGCCCTTGCCGTCGTAACACAGGTCCATGCGCCCGTAGAAATGCGGGTGGCCGTCGCGCCACGAGCGGCGAATCAAATCGAAGTACGGCGCCGGAATCGCCAGGCGCTCGAGCAGCTCTTCACTGTCGACCACCTCGGCCACCAGCGCCATGCACAGTTCATGCAGCTCGCGGGTGGGCTCTTCAAGATCGTCTTCGATCTGCCGCAGGCTGAACTGGTAATAGGCCGACTCGTCCCAGTAGGGCTCGTCGCCGAAGGTGTGGAAATTGAAGCCGAACTGCTCGGCGGTGGCGCGCCAGTCCGGGCGCGGGGCGATGGAAATTCGCTTCATCTGTAATCCTCAGGTGCTGTAACTGCGCAGCGACGAACGGCTGTTGAACCCGCTGCTATCCAGGGTCAACCAGCGCGTCGAGCCGTAGCTGTTACCGCCGAAAACACGCAACAGGGCAGGCGCCACGTCGGCCCTGCCCTGCTCGCTCAATGCACTGCTGACAAACGCCTCGCGGCCCTTGCGCGCCCGGTACACAGGCTCCGCCAGGTAGCGCGGTGCGGCATCGACATAGCGCAGGCTGGTCCAGTGCGCCTGGTCGATCGGCACCCCGTCGTCATAGACCTGGCGCTCGGTGGTCAGGTTGAAACCGTCCATGGCCGGCAGGAAAAAGCCGTTGCCCTCGACCTGCTGGCAGTGCTCAAAGCGCAGCTGGCAGGCGTTGAGGTCGTCAAAGCGCGGCGCGTGGGCATAGTGCAGTTGCTGCGCGACATCCCGCGCCTCGTTGCACGCTTCGGCGCGGGTGCCACTGCCAATGCACTGCTGCACCCCTTGATGGTGACGCACCTCGCTATACGGCTTGATTGCCGCCACCTGGCTGTCGCAGGCACTGAGTACCAGCGGCAGGCTACCCAAGGCCAGCAGGCGCAGGGATTTGCTGCGTTTCATCGGCTGACCTCGTTCAGGAAGCGAAGCCGCCACGCCCCGAAGCACGCGAGACAAAACCGTTGTGGGTACCCACCGCGAACGGCCGGGCCGAGCTGATCAGCTTGTTTGACTGGGCCACGGGGATAATCGCCGGATGGGCGCTGCCGACGTGCGCCGGGTCGCTGCCGGCAACGGCGCTACCGCCGCCACTCGCCGCCGCATGCTGCGCGGCTTCGCTGAACGGCTGCGAGGCCGGGTGCGAGGTGTCCAGGCCGGCGTAGTAATTGTGGTTTGCCACTTGCTCGGTCAGGGTGCTGACCTTGAACGCATTGCGCCCGTCGCGCTCGTGATAGATCGCCTCGGTCGAATAGCGCGCATCGGTGTCGGTGTACTCGTAATAGCGACGACCGCCGCCGGAGCCGCCGCTCGACGATGAGCTGTTGGTCGACGAACTGCTGCTGTTGTCCTCATCGTCGGCGTACACCTGGCGTTCGGTGGTCAGGGCAAAGCCTTCCATCGGCGGCACGTAGTTGTTGGCGTAACGGCGAAAATCGCACTTGAAATAGACCGCTTCACAGGCCTCGGCGGTCAAAAAGCGCGGGACGTTGGCGGCATGGTGGTTCTGCGCGGCGACCCAGGCTTGCTGGCACACCTGGCGCGGCTTGCCGTCCATGACGCAATAGTCGACGTCCTGGTAGCGCTTGGTTTCGCTGATGATTTTGGTCGGCCGGTCGCCACAGGCGGACAGCACCAGCGGCAGGCTGCCGAGGGCGACCAGGCGAATGGTTTTGCTGCGTTTCATTGTCGATCGTCCCTGATCAGGCGGCGGGGGTCATGCAGGCGGCGTTGAGCAGGCCAATACCAATGGACACGGCGGCCAGCAAAATGGCCGAGGCGGTTTCCTGGCGGGCAACCCGTTCAGCCATGCCTTTGACGCAGCGGTTGACCACCACGAACGCCAGCAACTGCACCACTGCGGCAATCAGCGCCCAGAGCAGGAAGTCGAGCAGCGAAATCGAATGGGAAATGGCACTGGCCACCGGAATCGCAAAACCGATCAAGGCACCGGCCAGGGCAATGGCGGCGGCATTGTTGCCTTCGCGGATCAAGCGCAATTCGTTGTAGGGGGTCAGGCGGGTGTAGATGAATGCGTAGAGGCCGAACAGCACGGCGGCGCCGAGCATGTAGACCACAAAGCCGAGCACGGCGTCGGCAGGCAAAGACATCTTCAGGGCGTCCATGAACATGGCGAATCACACTTCCTTGTAAAACGGGGCGGGACATATAGCACACCGCCCCGCCCGCGCAAATAGCTGGCTTACACGGAAGGTACGCCCGCCCCTGTGCCCCACAGGCTGCCCAGGCTCTGCAACAGCGAGCCGCCGACGCCTTGCTGGCCCAAGTACTGCAGGATCAACGGCGCGAACTGGCCGATCATGCCGGAGTCCATGCCCAGCGCGCTGAAGGCGTTGTTGAGGTCATTGGTGTCTTTGACATTACCCAGGGCATTGCTCAGGGCCGAGGACTTGTCGCTCTTGCCCAGCAGCGTGCCCAGACCGTTCAAACCGCCCAGGGCCTTCTCGCCGGAAAGCAGGTCAAGGCCGGGCACGGCTTTGCTCAGTTGCTCGTAATCGCCGCTGTTGAGCTGGTTCTTGGCCAGGCCCAGCAATGCGCCGGTGCCGCCGATGGCTTGTTCGGGGGTGACTTTCAGTTCGCTGCCGAGGGTATTGAGCAGGTTCGCCGAAGCAGCGGGGGCCTGTACCGCGGCATCGCCGCTGTGGCCCTTGGCGGCGTTGTAGACATTGGCCGCGTCATTGAGGCTGAAGCCTGCGAATACCGGAGTGGCAGCCAGGGCCACCAGGGTGACCAGTGCGAAACGTTTCATCGAAATACCTCGTCAGCCGTTTAGGCAGGGAAAACGAGGTTTCGACCTTGTGGGCGGGGGATTGTTCCCTTGTACCCGGTGGGAGCGGGCTTGCCCCGCGATGCGATGTGACTGACAGACCTCTATCGCGGGGCAAGTCGGGTCGCCGCACGGCCGCTCCCACACCGTGGTTCTACATTTGGTTCAGCTCCCGATTCTCCAGAGCATCCAGCAAGGCTTCTACCATGCCCTTGGCCATCTCCACCGAGTGCAAGGTGGACCAGAGAACGCCCTTGGCTGACTCATCAACCCCTTCAAAAGCCTTGTACCCCGTGTCATAGGCGCAGCGCAGATACAACGTGATATGTACCAGCGCGTCATGCGGGGCAATACCGGCGTTTACAGAAAAGAGTTGGGGGTGACCGGCGGCACAGTCGCCGAAAGGTTTTTCGAGGGTTGAGCAGAGAGAGGCTGGGGGATCTGGGACGAGTTTTTTCATGATCGGTATCCAATGCGAGTCAGGCTGGCACCGTTCGTTTCCACACGAAAGGTGGCAGCTGTACGCGGGGTGGAAAACCGAGGCATTGGAAAACCCGGCAGACCCGAAGGTCTCCCGCGCACAGCCGCCATAACGACTGCAACCAATACCGTTCAGGTTTCCACACCCGATCGCTGAACCTACAGCGATCCGGAGAGCCTAGAAGGCCGAGTTTCCAAGGGCAATCAGAATGGCATCGACAGACTGCGTAGGTTATTTCCTAGGACCAAAATTAACCAGCCTGGAAACATCCTGAAGTAACACCGTCACCCACTTTTGTGGGAGCGGGCTTGCCCCGCGATCCGATGTGACTGACAGACCTCTATCGCGGGGCAAGTCGGGTCGCCGCACCGCCGCTCCCACAAAGGTCCTGGCAACATCAGGATTCAATCGGGTCCACTGTCGCCACCGTCCGGCATCTACCTTGAATATTCACCAACCAAGGAGCCAAGACATGGACAGTCCCGCTTCCCATCGCCTGCGTCGCGGTCGTTTCTCCGAACCCGGCCGCCTGTACCTGCTGACCAGCATTACTCGCGACCGAGTGCCAATATTCGACAACTTCCACGCCGCTCGCTGCATTCCCAGGCAGTTTCGCCAGGCACAACTCGAAGGCGCCGCTCGCACCTTGGCCTGGGTGGTGATGCCCGATCACGTGCACTGGCTGATCGAACTGCAGCAGGGCTCATTGGCCTGCCTGATGCGCCGCTTCAAGTCACGCAGCCGCTGTGCGCTGTACAAGCTCGGCACACTGCAAGGCAGGCTGTGGCAGCCTGGGTACCATGACCATGGCTTGCGTCGGGAAGAGAATGTATGCGCGGTGGCGCGCTATGTGGTGGCCAACCCGCTGCGGGCTGGGCTGGTGAAGAGGCTGGGAGATTATCCGCATTGGGATGCGGTTTGGCTGTGAGACCCTATCGCGGGGCAAGCCCGCTCCCACAGGCACAGTGGGAGCGGGTTTGCCCCGCGATGTTTTTAGGCCGCGCTGAACAGCTTGTGCGGGTCGATGACGAATTTCTTCGGCACGCCGGCATCGAACTCGCCATAGCCTTCAGGTGCCTGGTCGAGGCTGATCACCTGCACACCCACCACTTCGGCAATGTTGATGCGGTCCCACATGATCGCCTGCATCAGTTGGCGGTTGTATTTCATCACCGGGGTCTGCCCGGTGTGGAAGCTGTGCGACTTGGCCCAGCCAAGACCAAAACGGATGCTCAGGCTGCCGATCTTCGCCGCGGCATCCACCGCGCCCGGGTCTTCGGTGACGTACAGGCCAGGGATACCGATCTTGCCGGCAACCCGCACCACGCCCATCAGCGAGTTGAGCACGGTGGCCGGCGCTTCGTGCTTGGCACCGGCATGGCCGTGGCCACGGGCTTCGAAGCCCACGGCATCGACCGCGCAGTCGACTTCCGGCTCGCCCAGCAGGTTGGCGATCTGTTCGTGCAGCGGGGTGTCCTGGGACAGGTCGGCAATTTCGAAACCCTGGGCCTTGGCGTGGGCCAGGCGCACCGGGTTGACGTCGCCGACGATCACCACCGCAGCGCCCAGCAGGCGCGCCGACGCCGCTGCAGCCAGGCCCACCGGGCCGGCACCGGCGATGTACACCGAGCTGCCCGGGCCAACCCCGGCCGTCACCGCGCCGTGATAGCCGGTAGGGAGGATGTCCGACAGGCAGGTCAGGTCGCGGATCTTCTCCATGGCCTTGTCGCGGTTCGGCAGTTTCAGCAGGTTGAAGTCGGCGTAAGGCACCAGCACGTATTCGGCCTGGCCACCGGTCCAGTCGCCCATGTCGACATAGCCATAGGCACCGCCGGCGCGGGCCGGGTTGACGGTGAGGCAGACGCCGGTGTGCTGCTCTTTGCACGAGCGGCAGCGGCCGCAGGCGACGTTGAAGGGTACCGAAACCAGGTCACCGATCTGCAGGTTTTCGACGTCCCTGCCCTTCTCGATGACTTCGCCGGTGATTTCATGGCCCAGCACCAGGCCGACCTGGGCCGTGGTACGGCCACGGACCATGTGCTGATCGGAGCCACAGATATTGGTGGAGACCACCCGCAGGATCACCCCGTGCTCGATCTTGCGACCGCGCGGGTCCTGCATTTTCGGGTAGTCAATCTTCTGCACCTCGACCTTGCCAGCGCCGAGATACACCACACCACGATTACCAGACATGCTTTCACCTCGCTAAAGTTTATTGTTATGTAGCGGTGCAAAGTGCGCTGCCCGTAGGCGGCGCTGTGTTACTGGAATCTGTTATTGCCTTGAAGGCCTCATCGCGGGGCAAGCCCGCTCCTACCGGTGTGGGAGCGGGCTTGCCCCGCGATGGCGGCCGTCAGAGCACTACCGTCCGGTTGGCGTTGAGGAACACCCGCCGCTCGATGTGATAGCCCACCGCCCGCGCCAGGGTCAGGCACTCGATATCACGGCCCTTGGCGATCAGGTCTTCGGGGTAATGGCTGTGGTCCACCGCCTCGACGCCTTGGGCGATGATCGGCCCTTCGTCGAGGTCGTTGTTGATGTAGTGCGCGGTGGCACCGACCAGTTTCACGCCCTTGTTGTAGGCCTGGTGGTAGGGCTTGGCGCCCTTGAAGCCGGGCAGCAGCGAGTGATGGATGTTGATCGCCCAGCCGTCGAGCTTGCGGCACAACTCGGGCGACAGCACCTGCATGTAGCGGGCAAGGATTACCAGCTCGGCGCCGGACTCTTCGATCACCTGCAGCACCTTGCGCTCCTGCGCCGGTTTGTCGTGAGGGTCGAGGGCGAAGTGGTAGTAAGGAATACGGTGCCAATGGGCCAGGGGCTCGAGGTCCGGGTGGTTGGAAACCACTGCCACCACGTCCATGCTCAACTGGCCGATGCGCTGGCGATAGAGCAGATCGTTGAGACAGTGATCGGCCTTGGAGACCATGATCACCACTTTCGGTCGGTGCTTGGGCGCGGTCAGCTCGAACAGCATGCCAAACGCCGCGCCGCGCTCGGCCAGGCCTGCGCGAAAGCTGGCCTCGTCGAAATCATCCGGCTGGCGGAATTCCACGCGAATGAAAAAGCGCCCGGACAGCCGGTCATCGAACGAGTGGTGCTCGGTAACGTAGCAGTGCTGCTCGAACAGATAACGCGTCACCGCATCGACCGTGCCGAGCAGGCTCGGGCAGTCAGCGGTGAGAATCCAGGTGTCCGGTGCACGACTCATGGCATTGCTCCTTAAGCCTGAATGCTCAGGCCGTATTCGGCGGAGGCGTCCTGCAGCCACAGCCACCAGTAGTCGGAGAAACTGCGGCGGATCAGTAGCTCCCAGGTTTCTTCACCGGTGCGGCGGATCACCAGTTGCGACTTGGCGAATACCGTGCCGACGGCCTTGCCCACCGGAAAGTTGTTTGGATGTACATCGTAGCTGGTGGATTTCATCAGCACGTCGCGCACGTTGGGGCCGCTCAGTTCCAGCACGGTTTGCCCGCCGCTGACGTTGACGATTTGAATGTGCAGGCCATCGAGGGCGTCGCGCAGTTTTTGCTCGACGGCAAATTCCTCTCCGCCGGGGACGATCAGCAGCCACTCATCCGGGCCCAGCCACTGCAGCGACATCTCGCCGTTGGCGACCACGGTCAGGGCCACCGGCAGCTCCAGGCCCAGGGCCTTGAACACACCGCCGGCAAAGGCCGGGTCCTTGCCATCGCCTCGGATGGTCAGGTGGCCGAGGAGCTTTTTCTCGCGCAGGGTTACCCCGGCGTTTTTGCGACCCTTGCCGATCAGGCTCGGCAGGTCGGCGTGGTGCAGTGGCGTTTCGGCCTTGGCGTCGTTGCCGGGGCGTTGCTGGTAGAGGTTGATCGTGCTCATTACACACCTGCCTTGAATTCTGTGGACCTGGTAACGCGATCCCTGTGGGAGCTACATCACGCCGGCGTTAGATGTTCTGCCGCTCGCCCTTCGGATCGAAGAACACCGAAGAGCAGATCTCGGCCTCGATCACGCTGCCATCGGCCTGTGGCGAGTAGACCCGCTCGCCGATGCGTTTGAGCCCGCCCTTGACCACACCCATGGCAAACGAATAGCCCAGGGAGTTGCTGGCGTAGCTGGAGGTGACGTGACCGACCATGTCCATCGGGATCGCTTGTTTCGGGTCGAACACCAGTTGCGCGCCTTCCGGCAGCCACTTGTTGGGGTCGACCGGCTTGAGCCCGACCAGCTGCTTGCGGTTCTCGCGCACGCAGTCTTCGCGGTTCATCCCGCGCCAGCCGATCCACGAAAACGGCTTGGTGCGGCCAACACACCAGCCCATGTTGAGGTCGTCCGGGGTCATCGAGCCGTCGGTGTCCTGGCCGACAATGATGAAGCCCTTCTCGGCGCGCAGTACGTGCATGGTTTCGGTGCCGTACGGGGTCAGGTTGTATTGCTTGCCGGCAGCGACGATCTTCTCCAGCACGCCCATGGCGTAGTTGGCCTGGACGTTGACTTCATACGACAGCTCGCCGGTGAACGAGATACGGAACACCCGCGCCGGCACACCGCCGACCAGGCCCTCCTTCCAGGTCATGAACGGGAAGGCGTCCTTGTCCAGGTCGATATCGCTGACTTCGCTGAGCAGCTTGCGGCTGTTGGGGCCCGACAGGGTCAGGGTCGCCCAGTGGTCGGTGACCGAGGTGAAGTACACTTTCAGGTCCGGCCATTCGGTCTGCTGGTAGATCTCCAGCCACTGCAGCACCCGCGCCGCGCCACCAGTGGTGGTGGTCATGATGAAGTGGTTGTCGCCGACACAGGCGGTGACGCCGTCGTCGAAGACCATGCCATCTTCTTTGCACATGAGGCCGTAGCGGGCCTTGCCAACATCGAGCTTGGTCCAGGCGTTGGTGTAGATGCGGTTGAGGAATTCGCGCGCGTCCGGGCCCTGGATGTCGATCTTGCCCAGGGTCGAGGCGTCGAGCAGGCCGACGCTGTCACGCACCGCCTTGCACTCGCGAGCCACGGCGGCATGAATGTCCTCGCCGTTGCGCGGGAAGTACCAGGGGCGCTTCCACTGGCCGACGTCTTCGAATTCGGCGCCGTTCTTCACATGCCAGGCATGCAGGGCAGTAAAGCGTACCGGCTCGAACAGGTGCCCGCAGTGCCGGCCCGCCACCGCGCCGAAGGTGATCGGCGTGTAGTTGGGGCGGAACATGGTGGTGCCCATTTCCGGGATGGTGATGCCCATCGAACGGGCGGCAATCGCCAGGCCGTTGATGTTGCCCAGCTTGCCCTGATCGGTACCAAAGCCCAGCGCGGTGTAGCGCTTGACGTGCTCGACCGACTCGAAGCCTTCGCGGGTAGCCAGTTCGATGGCGGCGGCGGTGACGTCGTTCTGCTGGTCGACGAACTGCTTCGGCGCCCGTGCTGTGTTCTTGTCGTGGGGCACCTGGAACAGCGCCACGGTTGGTTCTTCCTGGCGTGCCAGGACTTTCGGAATCACCCCCAGCACCGCCTTGAAACCGGCTTCGGTGGCGGCGCGCACGCCGCCTTCAAAACCATCGGCGAGGGTGTCGGCAAGGGCGAACACACCGTTGATGCCACCCACGCACACGCGTTTTTGCGGTGCTTCACCGGGTACGAAACCGAGAATGTCTTCACGCCAGACCGGTTTGCCGCCCAGGTGCGAAGCCAGGTGCACCACCGGGCTGTAGCCGCCGGAGGTGGCTACCAGGTCGCAATCCAGCCACTCGCCGGGGCTGCTGACCTTATGCGCCTTGACGTCGATGGCGGCAACCCGGGCTGCAGTCACGTGCTTGCTGCCGCGCGTCTCGATCACCGCGCTGGAGGTGAGGATGCGAATGCCCTTGGCCCGCGCCTCTTCCACCAACGAACCGCGCGGGTTGTGGCGGGCATCGGCGACGGCGACCACGTTCAGGCCGGCGTCGTGCCAGTCCAGGGCCACGCGATAGGCATGGTCGTTGTTGGTCGACAGTACCAACTTGCGCCCCGGCGCCACACCATAGCGGCGCACGTAGGTCGAGACCGCACCGGCGAGCATGTTGCCCGGCACATCGTTGTTGCCGTACACCAAAGGCCGCTCGTGGGCGCCAGTCGCCAGCACCACACGCTTGGCGCGTACTCGGTGCATGCGCTGGCGCACCTGACCGATCGGCGCGCGATCGCCGAGATGGTCGGTCAGGCGCTCGTGAATGGTGAGGAAGTTGTGGTCGTGGTAGCCGTTGACCGTCGCCCGTGGCAACAGGGTGACTTCCGGCAGTGCCTTGAGCTCGGCCACCACTGCCGCAACCCAGTCGGCGGCCGGCTTGCCGTCGAGGGTTTCACGGCTGTCGAGCAGGCTGCCGCCGAACTCTTCCTGTTCATCGGCGAGGATCACCCGCGCGCCGCTTCGGCCAGCCGCCAGGGCTGCGGCCAGGCCGGCGGGGCCGGCGCCGACCACCAGCACGTCGCAGTGGTGGTTCATGTAGTCGTAGCTGTCCGGGTCGTTCTGCAGCGGCGCACGGCCAAGGCCGGCGGCTTTGCGGATGTACTTCTCGTAGGTCATCCAGAACGACTGCGGGTACATGAACGTCTTGTAGTAGAAACCCGGCGGCATCAGCTTGCCGCCGACCTTGCCGAGGATGCCCATGACGTCGTTGTTCACATTCGGCCAGCCGTTGGTGCTGGTGGCCACAAGGCCGGCGTACAGCGCCTGCTGGGTGGCGCGCACGTTGGGCACCTGGGTGGCTTCGGTGGCGCCGATCTGCAGGATGGCGTTGGGCTCTTCGCTGCCTGCGGCGATGATCCCGCGCGGGCGCGAGTACTTGAAGCTGCGCCCGACAATGTCGACGCCGTTGGCCAGCAGTGCAGCGGCCAGGGTGTCACCGGCAAAGCCCTGGTAGGTCTGGCCGTTGAAGGTGAAGTTCAAGACTTTGCTGCGATCGATACGACCGCCGTTGGACAGGCGATAGACCTGGCTCATACCTTTTCTCCCTGACCACTGACTGCCAACTGCGGGCTGGTGTTCTTGCCGGTGACCTGCGGCTTGGCGCCGATCGGATAGGTTTCGAGAATTTCGTAGGTCAGCGTGTCACGCGTGGCGTTGAAATACTGGCGGCAACCAGCGGCGTGAATCCACAGCTCGTGGTGCAGGCCACGGGGGTTATCGCGAAAGAACATGTAGTCGCCCCACTCCTCGTCGGAGCAGGCGTTGGGGTCCAGCGGCCGGGGAATGTGCGCCTGGCCTGCGGCGTGGAACTCCTCTTCGGAGCGCAGCTCGCCGCAGTGGGGACAGAAGATATGCAACATGGGGATTTCTCCTGCTAGTGGGCGACAGCGGCGGCGCCGTGTTCGTCGATCAGTGCACCGTTGTGGAAACGGTCGATGGAAAAGGGTTTGGCCAGCGGGTGCATTTCGCCCTTGGCCAGGCTTGCGGCAAAGACGTTGCCCGAGCCCGGGGTGGCCTTGAAGCCGCCGGTGCCCCAGCCGCAGTTGAAGAACATGTTCTTCACCGGGGTCTTGGAGATGATCGGGCAGGCGTCCGGGGTGGTATCGACGATGCCGCCCCACTGGCGGTTCATGCGCACCCGCGAGAGGATCGGGAACATTTCGACGATGGCCTGCAGGGTGTGCTCGATCACCGGGTACGAACCGCGCTGGCCGTAACCGACCCAGCCGTCGATGCCGGCGCCGATGACCAGGTCGCCCTTGTCCGACTGGCTGATGTAGCCGTGCACGGCGTTGGACATGATCACGCTGTCGATGATCGGCTTGAGCGGCTCGGACACCAGTGCTTGCAGCGGATGCGATTCGATCGGCAGGCGGAAACCTGCGAGCTTGGCCATGTGCCCGGAGTTACCGGCGGTGACCACACCGACGCGCTTGGCGCCGATAAAGCCTTTGTTGGTCTCGACGCCGATGACCACGCCGTTTTCCTTGCGAAAACCGATCACTTCGGTTTGCTGGATCAGGTCGACACCCAGGGCGTCGGCGGCGCGGGCAAAGCCCCAGGCCACGGC
The DNA here is from genome assembly GCF_024748965.1 of Pseudomonas sp. B21-032. Lineage (NCBI taxonomy): Bacteria > Pseudomonadati > Pseudomonadota > Gammaproteobacteria > Pseudomonadales > Pseudomonadaceae > Pseudomonas > Pseudomonas sp. B21-032. The sequence continues at coordinate 5,492,080 of NZ_CP087180.1, forward strand.
GTCGTGACGGGCAACACCACCGCGGCGTTGCACGGTGGCGCCAATGATCGGGTAGCGGGTGTTCTTCGAGCAGTCCAGGTAAGGGATTTCTTCAGCTACTTGTTGAGCATTGAGCAGCTCGCCGTCGACGCCATTGAGGCGGTTGGCACTGACCCGACGCTCGGAGTCGCGCATGTCCTGCAAGGTATGACAGAGGTTGTAGACGCCGCGCTGGGAGAACATCACGTTGTAGTTGATGTCTTGTGACAGCCCTTCCCAGAGCTTCATCGCGTGTTCATACAGGTGCGCCGACTCGTCCCACAGGTAGTTGGAGCGGACGATAGTGGTGTTGCGCGCGGTGTTGCCGCCACCCAGCCAGCCTTTCTCGACCACTGCCACGTTGGTGATGCCGTGTTCCTTGGCCAGGTAGTAGGCGGTGGCCAGGCCATGCCCGCCACCACCGACGATGACCACGTCGTAGACTTTTTTCGGGGTGGGCGTGCGCCACATGCGCTGCCAGTTTTCGTGGTGGCTGAGCGAGTGCTTGAAGAGGCCGAAGCCTGAGTAACGTTGCATAGTCTTTACTCCTGGACCACTCAGCGATAAACCGGAAAATCTGCACAGAGTGCCGACACGTTCTTCGCAACATCGGCCTCGACGTCGGCATCGCCGAGGTTATCGAGGATGTCGCAGATCCAGCCGGCCAGCTCCACGCACTGGCTGACCTTGAAGCCGCGGCTGGTGACCGCCGGGGTGCCGATGCGCAGGCCGGAGGTGACGAACGGCGACTGCGGGTCGTTGGGCACGGCGTTCTTGTTGACGGTGATGTGCGCACGGCCCAGGGCGGCGTCGGCCTCTTTGCCGGTCAGGCCCTGGCGAATCAGGCTGACCAGGAACAGGTGGTTGTCGGTGCCGCCGGAAACCACGTCATAACCGCGTTTGATGAACACTTCGGCCATGGCCTGGGCGTTGTCGATCACCTGCTGTTGATAGGTTTTGAAGCCAGGCTCCAGCGCCTCCTTGAAGCACACCGCCTTGGCGGCGATCACGTGCATCAGCGGGCCGCCCTGGGCCCCGGGGAACACCGCGGCGTTGAGCTTCTTCTCGATCTCTTCGTTGCTGCGCGCCAAAATCAGGCCGCCACGCGGGCCGCGCAGGGTCTTGTGGGTGGTGGTGGTGACCACGTCAGCGTAAGGCAGCGGGTTCGGGTACAGGCCAGCGGCAACCAGGCCGGCAACGTGAGCCATGTCGACAAACAGATAAGCACCGACCTTGTCGGCGATCTGACGAAAGCGTGGGAAATCGAGGGTTTTCGAGTAGGCCGAGAACCCGGCGACGATCATCTTCGGCTTGTTCTCCAGCGCCAGGCGCTCGACTTCGTCGTAGTCGATCAGCCCGGTGTTGGTGTCGATGCCGTACTGCACGGCGTTGTACAGCTTGCCCGAGGACGACACCTTGGCACCGTGGGTCAGGTGACCGCCGTGGGCCAGGCTCATGCCCAGGATGGTATCGCCGGCCTGCAGCAGGGCCAGGTATACGGCGCTGTTGGCCGAGGAGCCGGAGTGCGGCTGAACGTTGGCGTAATCGGCGCCGAACAGCTGCTTGGCGCGGTCGATGGCCAGTTGCTCGACTTTATCCACATGCTCGCAACCGCCGTAATAGCGCTTGCCCGGGTAGCCTTCGGCGTATTTGTTGGTCAGGCCGCTGCCCTGGGCCTGCATGACACGCTTGCTGGTGTAGTTTTCCGAGGCGATCAGCTCGATGTGATCTTCCTGGCGTTGCTCTTCGGCATTGATCGCCGCCAGCAGTGCATCGTCATAACCCTGGATCTGGTCTTGCTTGCTGAACATCGCAGTCTCTCCCGGCAGCGGCATCGGTTCTTGTCGGGCAATTGCCCTTTTGCAGCGATGGTATGACCGACGCAGACAGCCCAGATGCCTACGGACGCCACGCAAAGGTGCGTTTACGACATGTAGCCTCATCGCGGGGCAAGCCCGCTTCCACGGGGGCAATGCTTTGTATAGGCGACGCCGCAATTCTTGGTTTAGAGTGCTCGTCTGCGTCGTTCACAGGACAGTGTCATGCCAGATAAAAGCCAGCAATTCGCCAGCGACAACTACTCAGGTATCTGCCCCGAAGCCTGGGCCGCCATGGAAAAGGCCAACCAGGGCCACGAGCGCGCCTATGGCGACGACCAATGGACGGCACGTGCCTCGGAATACTTCCGCAAATTGTTCGAAACCGACTGCGAAGTGTTCTTCGCCTTCAACGGCACCGCCGCCAACTCGTTGGCGCTGTCGTCGCTGTGCCAGAGCTATCACAGCGTGATCTGCTCGGAGACCGCCCACGTCGAGACCGATGAATGCGGCGCCCCGGAGTTCTTCTCCAACGGCTCCAAGCTGCTCACCGCGCGCAGCGAAGCCGGCAAACTGACCCCCGAGTCGATCCGCGAAGTGGCGCTCAAGCGCCAGGACATCCACTACCCCAAGCCGCGGGTGGTGACCATCACCCAGGCCACCGAGGTCGGCAGCGTTTACCGCCCGGACGAGCTCAAGGCCATCAGCGCTACCTGCAAGGAGCTGGGCCTGAATCTGCACATGGACGGCGCCCGCTTCAGCAACGCCTGCGCGTTCCTTGGCTGCAGCCCGGCGGAGCTGACCTGGAAGGCCGGAGTCGATGTGCTGTGCTTTGGCGGCACCAAGAACGGCATGGCGGTGGGTGAAGCGATCCTGTTCTTCAACCGCGAGCTGGCCGAAGACTTCGACTACCGCTGCAAGCAGGCCGGGCAACTGGCGTCGAAGATGCGCTTTTTGTCCGCGCCCTGGGTCGGTTTGCTGGAAGACGGCGCCTGGCAGCGCCACGCTGTGCATGCCAACCACTGCGCGCAGTTGCTCAGCGAACTGGTTCGCGATGTGCCGGGCGTTGAGCTGATGTTCCCGGTGGAGGCCAACGGGGTGTTCCTGCAGATGTCGGAACCGGCGCTGGAAGCCTTGCGCAACAAGGGCTGGCGCTTCTACACCTTCATCGGCAGCGGCGGCGCACGCTTCATGTGCTCGTGGGATACCGAAGAGGCGCGGGTGCGTGAACTGGCGGCGGATATCCGGGCGGTGATGGGGGCTTGAGGGCCTTATCGCGGGGCAAGCCCGCTCCTACCGAAGATCAATGAAATCCGGTGGGAGCGGGCTTGCCCCGCGATAATTTCAAAGGCGAAACCCTCCCATCTGCCGCGCCAGATCATCCGCCAGCCCGCGCAGCGCCTGGCACTCCTCCCGGCACCCCTGCACATCCACCGCCGTTTCCCGCGCCAGATCGGAAATCCCCTGCACCGTGCGGTTGATCTCCTCGGTCACCGCCGACTGCTCTTCAGTCGCTGTCGCCACCTGATGGTTCATGTCACTGATGTGCTCGACCTGCTCGGTGATGGTCCCCAGCGAAGCACCGGTCTGCTGGCTCGACTCCACGCCCGTACCGGTTGCCGCCTGCCCGGCCTGCATCGACGCCACCGCACTGCCCGCACCCTGCTTGAGGCGCAGGATCATCTGCTGCACTTCATCGGTGGACACCTGGGTGCGCCGCGCCAGGGTTCGTACTTCATCGGCGACCACGGCAAAGCCGCGGCCCATCTCGCCGGCCCGCGCCGCTTCGATGGCAGCGTTGAGCGCCAGCAGGTTGGTTTGCTCGGAGATGCTGCGGATCACCGCCAGCACTTCGTCGATCGACGCCACCTCCGTAGCCAGCTCCCCCACTGCACTGGCCGCCTGGCCAATCTCCTCGGACATGCCCTCGATATGGGCAATCGAGCGGCGCACTACGTCGCGGGCCTGTAGCGCTTCGCTGCGCGCAGTTTGCGAGGCGTGCGCGGCATTGCCGGCATTCTGGGCAATGTCCTGCACGGTCAGGCCCATCTCATGCACGGCGGTGGCGACCATCTCGGTCATTTCCTGCTGGCGGCCGGAACGCTCGGCGGTGTTGTCCACCACTTGCGTGACTTGCGCCACCGAGGCCCGCAGGCGCTCACTGGTGCTCAGCACTTCGCCGATCAGGTCACGCTGGCTGTCGAGAAAGCGGTTGAAGCCACGGGCCAGGTCGCCGAGTTCGTCTGCACGGTTCTCGTCCAGGCGCTGGGTCAGGTCGCCGCCGCCATTGCCGATGGCCATCAGGGCAGCGGTCACGCGGCGGATCGGCCGGACGATACCACGTGCCAGCAGTACCACCAGCAACAGCGACACCAACGCCACTGCGCCGCCAATCAGGCTGGTCAGCCAGACGGTCTCGCGTACCTGGGCGTAGATCTGCGCTTCTGGCACTTCGGCGACCAGCGTCCAGTTGAGCTCACGCAGCGGCAGGCTGAGGGCCAGGTAGCCCTCGCCATCGCGCTCGAAGCGGCTGCTGTGCAGGCCCTGCTCACGGCTCAAGACAACTTTGGCAGCCTCGCCACCAATCTGTTCGGCCAACTGCCGCTTGCCGCTGAACTGCGCCTGCGGATGCACCTGGATCAAACCGTCGCCGCGCACCAGCATGACTCGCCCGTGCTCGCCAAAACTGAAGTTGTGAATCAGCTCGGACAGTTCGGTCATGCGCAGGCCAAGCCCGGCGATGCCCACCAGTTGCCCGGCTTTTTCCACCCGATAATCGATGAACAGCGCCAGTTCGCCGGTGCTGCCATCGGTATCGATGTTCAGCAGGCGCGGGTTGCCGCTGTCGATGAAGCCGAAGAACCATTTGTCCGCCGGGTTGCTGCGGCTGAGGGTGCGGTCCAGGCCGTTCTCGTTGTAGTAGTGGTTGCTCGCGGTCGCGGCAAACAGCGCGGTAAAGGCCTGGTTGTGCTTGCGCAGGGCTTCGAGGTACTCGATGAATTGCGGCGCCTGGACACTGTCTTCGCCCGCCGCCAGCCAGTCGCGCAGCAGGGTGTTGTTGGCGATGTCCGCCGCCGCCGTCAGCGGCCGGCCAAGCATGCGCTCGATGTCGTTACGAATCGCCTCAATGCTCGCCGGCAAGGCAGTGTCGACCAGGTAACGCTCGGTCAGCCGATTGACCGCCACGCTGTAGATGCCAACCACCACCAGAATGCTCAGCAACAGCGCTGCGCCCATGCTTGCGATCAATTGCCACTGGATACTGCGCCGCCAGAACTGCATGTATTTCCCCTGGGTAAATAAGCCCTGTAGTGCAAGAGACAGGCCGATTGTATACAACAGGAAATACAATAATGACAGTGATCCACAGCAATGCCGGCCCACCCTCCCGAAGGCGGTGAGCTGGCAAAAAGGTTTAGCTTGGGGCTTTGGAGGCGATCAGCTGTTGCTGATGGTCCGCGCAATCACATCGACCGTGGCGTTGACTTGCTCTTGGTAACGGTCGAGGGCCTGCTGGTGCTGCTGTTGCAGTTCGATCTGCTGCGAGCACAGGTTGAGGGCTGCCAGTACCAGCAGCTTGTCACCGATCAGAGTCGGGTATTTACGCTTGGTATCGGCCAATGAGGCATTGAGCATCTGCACCGCTTGCGCCAGCGCCTGCTCCTGGCCTTCGGGGGCCTTGATCGAATAATCGCTGCCGAGGATCGACACGACATTGATCGGCTGCGCTGAGGTTTTCATGCGTTCACGGCACCAACGCTGGCACGCTCAACCAGGGCCTGGATGCGTGCGGCGGTAGCGCCCTGCTTTTCTTCCTGCTCCAGCAGGCTCAATTGCAAGCTGTCGTTTTCATCTTTGGCCTGGGCCAGTTCGGCACTGATTTGCGCGTTGCGCTCGGTCAGTTCCTGATTCTTCTGCACCAGGTCGCTGACCAGTTGCTCCAGTTGACTAAGGGAAGTTTCCAACATGATTGCCTTCTCGGGGTGTTTCAGGGGGCGCACACGATAAAGAAAAGTCCGCGTGCTAGCCAGGGATATCGGGTTTAGACGCTTCGGCCTGGTGCAGATTGACCCGCCGATGCGGGTCCGGTTCCCCGTTTTGCCTACCACCGGTCAGGAAAAAAGATAGCTGCCTCACAATTTCATCTTCGCCCGCTCAAGTCTTTAGCCGGCCGACCGATAGGCATGGCAGTCCTGACTCCTGCGCACGGTTCGCGTGCCCTTTTCCCTCCTGGATACCACCATGTCCCTACGCAACATGAATATCGCCCCGCGCGCGCTTCTGGGCTTTGCTCTGATCGGTGCGCTGATGCTGGCCCTAGGTCTGTTCGCCCTGAACCAGATGAGCAAGATTCGCCAGGCCGGCGAAACCATCGAGACCTCGACGGTGCCGAGCCTGACCAACCTCGACCAACTGACCCAGCTGACCCTGCGCCTGCGCACCTTGTCGTACCGCCTGCTGCTCAACCGCGAAGCCGACACCCTGCAGGCCACCCTCAAGCTGATCGACCAGCGCAACCAGCAGATCGACGACGCGCGCCGCAACTACGAGCCGTTGATCTTCGGCAACCAGGAGCGCTCGGCCTACAACCAGTACGTGCAGTTGCTGGGCCAGTACCGCCAACTGGAAAACCGCATGCGCCTGGCCTCGCAGAACAATGACCTGGAGACCCTGCGCAACCTGATCAACCGCGACATGCTCGACAGCTCCGAGCAGATCAACAGCGTCATGGATCAGCTGGTCAGCATCAACACCGAACAAACCAGCGAGATCAACCGCACCGCCGCCGAACAATATTCCAATGCCGTGACTCTGGTGATCGGCCTGCTGCTGGCCGCCACCGCCCTGACCCTGATCTGCGCCCTGCTGCTGACCCGCAGCATCGTCAAGCCGATCGACGAAGCCCTGCAGGCCGCCGAGCGGATTGCCGAAGGCGACCTGACCCGCAGCATCCACGCCGAAGGCCAGGACGAAGCAGCGCGTCTGCTCAAGGCCATGGCCAAGATGCAGAACAAGCTGCGCGACACCCTGCAGCAGATTTCCGGCTCGGCCACCCAGCTGGCATCGGCGGCCGAAGAGCTCAACAGCGTCACCGACGAAAGCGCCCGTGGCCTGCAGCAACAGAACAACGAAATCGAACAGGCCGCCACGGCCGTCACCGAGATGACCAGCGCCGTCGAAGAAGTCGCGCGCAATGCCGTGAGCACCTCGGAAGCCTCCAAGGAAGCCACCCGTTCGGCCGGTGACGGCCGTGACCTGGTCATGGAAACCGTCAGCGCCATCGAGCGCATGAGCACCGACGTGCAAGGCACTGCCGAACTGATCGGCAACCTGGCGGAAGAGTCGCGTGATATTGGCAAGGTGCTCGATGTGATTCGCGGCCTGGCCGACCAGACCAACCTGCTGGCACTCAACGCCGCCATCGAAGCGGCGCGTGCCGGGGAAGCCGGCCGCGGCTTTGCCGTAGTGGCTGATGAAGTGCGCGCCCTGGCCCACCGCACCCAGCAGTCGACCAGCGAAATCGAACGGATGATCGGCAGTATCCAGGGCGGCACCGAGCAGGCGGTCAACTCCATGCGCAACAGCACCGAACGCGCCGAGTCGACCCTGAACATCGCCCGTGGCGCCGGCCTGGCGCTGGAAACCATCACCGGCGCGGTGGCCGAGATCAACGAGCGCAATCTGGTGATCGCCAGCGCCGCCGAAGAGCAGGCCCAGGTTGCCCGCGAAGTCGACCGCAACCTGGTCAACATCAACGATCTTTCGGTGCAGTCGGCCACCGGCGCCCACCAGACCAGCGCCGCCAGTGCCGAGCTGTCGCGCCTGGCGGTGGACCTGAGCGGGCTGGTGGCGCGCTTTAGCGTTTGACCTGCAGATCGGCCAGCGCAGCCGGCTTGAGGGGGTCCCACTGCGCAATGGGACCGCCCTCGGGGCTGAAGCCGTTGTTGTAGCGCGTGGCCAGTTTGTCCACGGCATTAAGTGCCGTGGTCACCGCCCCTTCAGCCCAACCGCCGGTCCAGGACACATCGTCGCCGGCCAGGATGAAGCCATCCACCGCGCTACCGTCACTGCCCTCCTTGAACTGGCTGAACAACAGCCGCTGGTACTCGTACTGGCCCGGCAGGTTCATCTTGAAAGCCCCAAGATAGAAAGGCTCGTTCTCCCAGTTGATCTCGACAAAGGGGTCTGGCGCAGGGAAATGCGAAGCCAGGTCCAGGCCGGGATAAACCTGATCGAGCAAGGCGGTGCACAACTCGCCATGCTGCGGCAGGTCGCCCTGACGGTCACCGAGAAACTTCAGGCTGTCGTCGTTCCAGGTATATGACAAGAAAACCCCACTACCTTTGTAGGCTCCCGGGTTTCGGCTGTAGTCCACCAGGTAGGTGCCACGGGTCAGGCGGTCAGACAGGGTAATACTCATCAGTTGCTTGCCGTCCGGCCCGCGCTGGGTCCAGAACGGCTCGCGGGTAGCGGCAAATACCTTGGCCGACTGCATGTAGTGGGTATACATCACCGCTTCCCATTGCTGCTGCGTCAGCAGCGAACGGCTGGCCTCAAGGCCTTCGGCGCCGTTCATGTAGCGGAACTTGTCGAGTATCCGCACATGCGGGGTGTAGACCACACTGGCGTAGCGCAGGCGCTGGTCGCGTCCGCTCTGCAGGTCATGGCAGAGCACTTCGAAACCGCCACCTTCGCCCGCTGTCAGGCGCTTGATCTGCCGAACTTCCTGGCGCAGCGGGTCGCCCGGAAACGCGCTCGCCAGTTCTTCCAGGGTCATGTTCTGCGGCCAGAACACGCTGTCATCGCCAAAGGCCGCTGCAGGTTGCTGCCAAAGCCGTAGGGGCAACTGGTCGGCACCGTCGCGCATCAACAGGTGGTTGATATCCAGCCCGGTATACAGCACCCGCAGTACTTCCAGAAAGCAATTGGGAAAGTCGGTGTTCCAGCCACCCGTACCAAAGCCGATCTGGCCGAACAGGTTAATCTCGTCGGCAGGCCAACGCGCCTGCTCGACCATCGCCGCATGAAAGCTGAGGTTGTCCCAGCCTTCGCGCAAAATGGCATTCCACAACAGTTTGATTTTCGCCGGGTCTATTGTCCCGGCAGACATGGCGTGTTCCATTTCCTTGAAATGGATAGGCGCCTGCTCGAGAAACTCATCGAAGAACTTGATTTCAATGTTCTCGAACGCCGGCGGCCGGGGAAAGTTGTCGTTGCCGACTTCGTAGTAATATTTTTCGTCGGCATAATCAACGACAGTACTAACGGCGGCGGCACTTCCGGGATTGGGGAAGTCTTCAGTGTTGTCCCGCATGCGCACTTTGCTGAAGTAGTGCATCAGCGCCTGGCCCGACAACGGAAAGCGCATGGCACCGCGCTCAAACGGCACGCTATCGTTAACTGCGGTCGAATACAGGCGCCCGCCTATGCGTCCGCTGGCCTCCACCAAAACCGGATGCAGGCCCATGCGCATCGCTTCATAGGCGGCAACCAGCCCGGCCACGCCGGCCCCCACCACCAGCACTTGCTGGCCATGATGCTGTGGCTGGATTCGGCCAAGCGGCGCCGGCCCCTTGTCCGCCAGGTACTGCCCATAGTCGAAAGGAAAGTCTGGAATCAGCGCCCGAACCTGATTATCCAGAACACGCTTGGCGGAAAGAATTCGTGAAGGGATCGAGGACATATCAGGCTCCGTCTGAAAACAGTGATGAAGAACTCACAGCATAGAGCCGGGGGTATTCAATAGTTATATTGATTGGCAATCAAAAGCACGGCACTTGAACTAGCAAAAATGCCAGTTGACGCTAACTACTTTATATCGCCTGATCATTATTTTCAGGAGAGCACACATGAACACATCATCACTGCCGCTGCGCATTGCTTGCGCCCAAGTTGCACCGAAAGTTGCCGATGTAATCCATAACCGCGAAGTCTCCAATGCAGCGATCATCGAGGCTGCCCGGGAAGGTGCGGAACTGGTCGTGCTGCCGGAGCTTATGCAGAGCGGCTACGTGTTTGAAGACCGCGACGAAGCCTTGAGCGTTGCCGAGGGCTTGTACGACGCCACGGTCAAGGGCTGGTTCGCCCTCGCCCGGCAGCACCAGATCATGGTGGTGGCCGGCCTGTGCGAACGCCTGTCGGCAACCAAAGTCGCCAACAGCGTTGTGCTGATCGAACCTCAAGGCTGGATCACCTGTTATCGCAAGGTGCACCTGTGGGACCGGGAAAAACTCATCTTCACCCCGGGCGAGCAACCGCCACCGGTTGTGCGAACGGCCAAAGGGCGAATAGCACTGATGATCTGTTATGACCTAGAGCTCCCGGAGTGGGTACGCCTGGCTGCGCTGGGTGGTGCACAGTTGTTGTGTGCGCCCGCCAACTGGCCAGAATTCCCCCGCCCTCCCGAGGAGCGCCCGGCAGAAATCGTCCGGGTTCAGGCGGGGGCAGCAGTGAATCGCATGTTCATCGCGGTTTGTGATCGCCATGGCAGCGAACGCGGGGTCGACTGGGTGGGCGGTTCAACCATTGTCGATGCCGACGGCTTTCCCCTGGCTGGCGCCAGCAGCCTGCCCGAAGCGCAACTGCTGCTGGCCGACCTGGACCTGAGCGACGCCGACTACAAGTGGATCAGCGACCACAACCATGTCCATGAAGATCGCCAGCCGCAGCTCTACGGCGGTGTCTGCAACACTAGTACTCAATCCGCACGTCGCCCTTCGGCACGCTACAGCAAGACAGAATATAGCCCTCGGCCTCATCCTCTTCGGTGATGCCGCCGTTGTGCTCCATCTCCACTTCGCCGCCCAGCTTGAGCACCTTGCAGGTGCCGCAGATGCCCATGCCGCAGGCTTTGGGGATCATCAGCCCGAGCTTGGCCGCCGCCGCGTGCACGGTCTCGCCCGGGGCCACGCGGATGCTCTTGCCGGTGGCGGTGAATTCGACCTGGTGCAGGTCGCCGGCGTCCACCTCGGCAGCTTCAGCGGCTTGTTCGGCGTGTTCCACGGCATCGGCCTTGACCTCTGCCGGGGTCGCGCCGAACGACTCCTCGTGGTAGCGGCTCATGTCGTAGCCGCTGCTTTCCAGCAGGCGCTTGACTGCATTCATGTAGGGCGTCGGGCCGCAGCAGAAAATCTCCCGTTCCAGGTAGTCCGGGGCGATCAACTCCATCAGTTTCTGGTTCAGGTAGCCGCGATAGCCCGCCCAGGGCTCGCCCAAGCCGTGCTTCTCGCAAATGATATGAAGGCTGAAGTTGTCGATCCGCGAGGCCATGTGCTCCAGCTCGCGGTGATAGATGATGTCTTTCGGTGAGCGCGCGCTATGAACGAAAACCATGTCGACATTGCCGTTGGTGTCATAGAACCAGCGGGCCATGGACATCACCGGGGTGATACCGACGCCGCCACTCAGGTACAGCACCTTGGGGCTGGGGAAATCCATGGCATTGAACAGCCCGACCGGGCCGTGTACCGCCAGCTCCTGGCCCTCGTGCAACGTGTCGTGCAGCCAGTTGGAGACCTTGCCACCGGGCACGCGCTTGATGGTCACCGAGAAACTGTAGGGCACCGACGGCGAGCTTGAGATGGTGTACGAACGCATGATCGGCTCGCCATCGATCTCAAGCTCCAGGGTGACGAACTGCCCGGGCTTGAAGAAGAACATGATCGGCTGGTCGGCCATGAAACAGAAGGTGCGCACGTCCCAGGTTTCCTGGATCACCTTGACGCAACGGACGATGTGGCGGCCGTTGGCCCAGGTCTGGGTGCTGACCGGATTGAGGAAGCTGTTGGACATGCTCGTCTCCACGGCCGACTGCGGCCTGATGGCTGCGATTCTGCTTAAGCCGCGCAGGCGACACTTACCTATCCGCGACATTGGCGTGCTTATCGCGACCAGCCCCCAGCCACGCGGGCTTACGCGTCGGAAACGGATCTGATCATGTCGTCCATGGATATGGTTCCTGCGCCCTTCGAACGCACACTCCATCGCACATGATCCTGCTGTACTTGAGCCTTGCGTCGCCATAACAACGATTAGCCACTTTCACCGGCCACAAGCACTGGCCATGAGGACCTACACGATGGACGTCACCGCAACTTTGAGTCTGGGCGATCCACTGGAACCTGCACGCAAGGCCACCGCCGAGATGCTGCAGAGCCGCGAGCGAACCTTCTCGCTGCCACAGCCGTTCTATTGCGACGAGCGCCTGTTCCAGATCGACATGGAAGAAATCTTCCAGAAGGAATGGCTGATCGCCGGGATGACCTGCGAGATCCCGACCAAGGGCAACTTCATCACCCTGCAGATCGGCAAGAACCCGATCCTGGTGGTGCGCGGTGCCGAAGGCCAGGTGCACGCCTTCCACAACGTCTGCCGCCATCGCGGTTCACGCCTGTGCACCAGCGACAAGGGCAAGGTCGCCAAGCTGGTCTGCCATTACCACCAGTGGACCTACGAGCTGGACGGCCGCCTGCTGTTTGCCGGCACCGAAATGGGCGCCGATTTCGACATGAAGCAGTACGGCCTCAAGCCTGTGAACGTCAAGACCGCCGGTGGCTACATCTTCATCAGCCTGGCCGAGAACCCGCCGGCGATTGACGACTTCCTCGCCACCCTGACCCACTACATGGAACCCTACGACATGGAGAACACCAAGGTGGCGGTGCAAACCACCTTGATGGAGAAGGCCAACTGGAAGCTGGTGCTGGAAAACAACCGCGAGTGCTACCACTGCAGCGGCTCGCATCCTGAACTGCTGAAAACCCTGCTGGAATGGGACGACGTCACCGACCCACGCGCCGACCAGGCGTTCAAGGACCACGTCGCCGCCTCGGCTGCCGCCTGGGATGCCGAGAAGATCCCCTACGCCCACGCAAGCTTCGGCCTGCGTAACCGTATCGTGCGCATGCCGCTGCTCAAGGGCACGGTGTCGATGACCCTGGATGGCAAGCAGGGCTGCCAGAAGCTCATGGGCCGGATCAAGAACCCGGATCTCGGCTCGATGCGCATCCTGCACCTGCCGCACTCGTGGAACCACTGCATGGGCGATCACATCATCGTCTTCACCGTATGGCCGATCAGCGCCCAGGAGACCATGGTCACCACCAAGTGGCTGGTGCACAAGGATGCGGTTGAAGGTGTGGACTACGACCCGGCGCGCATGCGCCAGGTGTGGGACGCCACCAACGACCAGGACCGGCGCCTGGCTGAAGAGAACCAGCGTGGGATCAACTCCACGGCGTATCAGCCCGGGCCTTATTCGAAGACCTATGAGTTTGGCGTGGTTAATTTCGTCGATTGGTACAGCGAGCGGATGCTGAGCAACCTGGGGGCGGCGCCGGCGCCTTATCTGAAGGGTGTGGCTGCGCAGTAACCTTATCGCGGGGCAAGTCGAGGCGTCGCACCGCCGCTCCCACCGGATTTGTAGGTACCTGTAAATCCTGTGGGAGCTGATCAAATTTTGACCATACCCCGCAACACCCCGGCCTTACTGGGGCCCTCGATAGAACAAACACTTTATCCACAGGACAGCCCACAGCTAATGTGGGCAAGTCGTTGTTTTTCCCACTAAATTTTATTGATCAATATTTGATCAAATCTCTGCACGCCTTTAAATACAAGGCTCACAGCGGAAGGCGAACACCTTATCCACAGAGACGCCAACAGACTTTGTGTGCAAAAGTCCCAGCGGTGAAAAAGCGTTGTGGATAACGCCCTGAACAACCGAAACAACGGGCGTGGGCAGGCATAAACACGGCAATTGGCTAGTTTTTGATCAACCGTGCGCAGCCCTTGCCACACGGGCCTCTCAGCCATGGGCGAACATATTATCCACAGACCCGCCAACAGCGATTGTGGGCAAACTCAGCCGAGCCAGAGGGAGAAAACCTCGAAAAATCCACAACTTAGCTTGATCATTTTTTAACCATAACGCCGAAGGGCACGCAATGCGTGCCCTGCAGCCATACACGAACACTTTATCCACAGATCGGCCAACAGACTTTGTGAGCAACTGTCAGCGCAATACGCCCTCTTCCACCAGCAGCTTGAGGATGGCTTGCGCGCCGTCTGCGGGGCAGAGGTCCTTGAGTACTTGCCCACCACCGCCACTGGCCTTGGCGGTAGCAGCTTTCATGCGGTCGGCGCCGCTCTTGGCCTTGATCACTTTCAGGCGCTTGGGCCGTGGCTTGGCCGGTTGCAGCTCGGCGCTTGTGAATAACTCGTCTTCGACAATATCCACCTGGCGCGCTGCCAACACCCCGCGCCGGGCCGGGCCAAAGGCGCTCTGGCGCGGCTTGGGCGCGGCGTTATCCACAGTCGCCAGCAGCGGCAGGCGTACCTTCAGACGCCGCCGCTGGCCCCGTGGCAGGGCCTGCAGCACCTGGGCGACACCATTGTGGATAGATTCAACTTCGGCCAGGCCCACCACCAGCGGCCAGCCCAGACGCTCGGCCAGCAGGAACGGCAGCATCCCCGAACCTTCGCCGGTTTCCGCCTGGCTGCCGGTCAGCACCAATTGAGCGCCAGCGTCGCGCAGGTAATCGCCGAGTACGCCCAGGGCATCGGCGCCATGTGGCTGTTCGAGCACGTCGATGTGCTCCAGGCCCATACCCAGGTAAGCGCGCAAGGCCGGCTCCTGCGGGTCGCCGGCGTGCAGCACCTGCAAGTTATCCCCAGCCAGCTGCAGGCCCAGCTCTACCGCCCGGGCATCCTGCTCGGCACGTCGAGTGCGGCCGGAGCTTGGGTGGGCACCGATTGAAACCAGACTGATGACCTTGGTGTGCATAGTTATCCCCTGCCCTCAAGCCGCATCGCGCTTGACGTCGTTGCGGTAGTTTTCCACAGCCTCGATCAGCGCCTGGAGAATCGCCGCGCTGTCGCCGATCACCGACAGGTCGGCACGCTTGATCATGTCGCAGCCCGGGTCCATGTTGATCGCCACCACTTTGTCGCAGGCGCCGATGCCCTGCAGGTGCTGGATCGCCCCGGAGATACCCACAGCCAGGTAAACCCGCGCGGTCACCCAGGTACCAGTGGCACCAACCTGGCGATTGCGTGGCATAAAGCCATCATCCACAGCCACCCGCGAGGCGCCTTCGGTAGCGCCGAGGGCCACGGTGGCGCGGTGGAACAGTTCCCAATCCTTGACGCCGTTACCGCCCGAGACAATGAATTCGGCCTCGGCCATGGCGATGGCCGCCGGATCGACGGCCACCGGGCCGAGGTCTTCAATGCGCGACAAGCTGCGCACAGCACTTGTGGATAACTGCACCGGCAAGGCTTCGTGGCGGGTTTCACTGACAGGTTCCGCGCATTCGACAGCCGCCAGGATCAAGCGCGGCAAGCCGCGCACCAGGTCTTGCTGACCAGCGCCGGCGCGGCCGCTGCACTGCCCGTCCTTGACCTGCCAGACCCGAGTCGCCGGGCGTTCGCCAATGGCCGCAGCAAAGCGCCGGCCCAGCTCGCCGCCACCCGTGCGGCTGTCTGGCAGCAGCCAATGGCGTGGGCTGTACTGGTTATCCACAGCGCGCAGGCCCTGCACCAACTGCTCCGGTGCGTAACCTGCGAACTCGTCACCTTCGATGACCAGCAGGCGATCGACGCCGGCTGTGGAAAAGTTGCTTTCCTTGTGTTCGCCAAACACCACTGCCAGCACCGCGCCGTCGCTACCGGCCAGGCTGTGGGCCAGGCCCAGCAGGTCGCGGTCGTGACTGCCCAGGCGACCGCCGACCATGTCTGGAACCACGGCGATGTAGAACGCCGGCTGTGCCACCTGGTGCAGCGGCAATTGCACCACGGCCGCAGCCGTGCGCTTGCTGCTGCCACCCTGCTGGGCGCCGCTGCGGTCGATGCGCTTGAGGCCATTGGGACCGATGAAGCCGACCCCGTGCGGGTTCTTGCGAATGATGCCGTTGGGCCCCATCCAGCTGTGTTGCTGGCCCTGCTGCATGGCCGCGTGCAGCGGGTGCAGGCGGTTGCGGGCGATCCACTCGGCGCGCGGATCACGGCGAATAATGTCGCTCATCAGTGCACCTCCGCAGGTTCACGCTGTGCCGGAGCGGGTTTGCTCGGCGCCGCCGGTTCTTCGAGAATGGCGTCGGCAACCAGCTCCGCCAGGTCCTTGATCAGCGGACGCGGTTCGACTACGCCCTCAAGCATCGCCGTGCACTGTGGACAACCCACGGCCACCAGCTCGGCGGCGGTTTCGCGGATGTCATCCATACGCATGTCGGGGATCCGTTGTTTGCCCGGAATATCGGTAATCGGCGCTCCGCCGCCACCGCCGCAGCAGCGCGAACGCAAGCCCGACCGCTGCATCTCCCTGACCTCGATGCCGAGCGCGCGCAATACCTCGCGCGGCGCCTCGTACTCACCGTTGTAGCGGCCCAGGTAGCACGGGTCGTGGTAGGTCACGCTGCCGCCCTTGTGCTGGCCCAGGTTGAGCGCGCCTGCGCCAATCAGCTCGGCGATGTAAGTGCTGTGGTGCTGCACCAGGTAGTTGCCGCCGAAAGCCCCGTATTCGTTCTTGAGCACGTGGAAGCTGTGCGGATCGCAGGTGACGATACGCTTGAAGCTGTACTTGGCCAGGGTCTGGATATTGCGCCGGGCCAGTTGCTGGAAGGTCGCTTCATCGCCCAGGCGCCGGGCCACGTCACCGCTGTCACGCTCTTCCAGGCCGAGCACGGCGAAGTCCACTTGCGCGGCTTTGAGCACTTTGACGAAAGCGCGCAGGGTGCGCTGGTTGCGCATGTCGAAGGCACCGTCGCCGACCCAGAACAGCACCTCGGCGGTCTTGATGTCGCCGAGCAGGTTGAGGTTGAGGTCCGCCGCCCAGTTCATCCGCCCGCCCGGGGCGAAGCCGCCGGGGTTGTCGGTGGCGATCAGGTTGTCCAGCACCTCGGCGCCCTTGTTCGGTGTCGCGCCTTTTTCCAGGGTCAGGTGGCGGCGCATGTCGACGATGGCATCGACGTGCTCGATCATCATCGGGCATTCCTCGACGCAGGCGCGGCAGGTGGTGCACGACCACAGGGTCTGGGCATCGACCAGGCCGTTGACGATCGGCTGGTGCGGGTTGCCGCCATGCTCGCCAATGGCTTTGCCAGGATAGGGGCTGCCGGCAAACTTGGCATCGGTACCACCGGCCAGGCCAACGACCATGTCCTGGATGAGTTTTTTCGGGTTCAGCGGCTGGCCGGCGGCAAACGCCGGGCACACGGCCTCGCACTTGCCGCACTGCACGCAGGCGTCAAAACCGAGCAATTGGTTCCAGGTGAAATCCTTGGGCTTTTCTACCCCCAGCAACGCTTGCGGGTCTTCCAGGTCGATGGGCTTGAGCCCGGTCGAACGGCCACCGCCAAAGCGCTCGGCACGCCGGTGCCAGGCCAGGTGCAGGGCACCGGCGAAGGCATGCTTCATCGGCCCGCCCCAGGTCATGCCGAAGAACAGCTCGGACACGCCCCACAACACGCCAAGCCCCAGCAGCGCCACCAGCAGCCAGCCGCCGAAGCCTTCGGGGAGGATCCCGGCGACCGGCAAGGTGGCGATGAAGAAGCTTGCGGCGAACACCAGCAGGCTTTTCGGCAAGCGCATCCATGGGCCTTTGGACAGCCGCGACGGCGGATTGAGCCGGCGTTTGTAAACGAACAGCGCACCGGCAAACATCAGCACAGTAGCGAACAGCAAGGCGTAGCCGAGAATCTTGTTATGCAGGCCGAAGCCATGCACCAGGATCGCCAGCACCGCCGCCAGGACAAAGCCGCCAGCGGTGGCCACGTGGGTGTTGGCCATGTACTTGTCGCGGGCGACCACGTGGTGCAGGTCAACCATGTAGCGCCGGGGCATGGCCAGCAGGCCGCCGAGCAGATCGACCTTCGAAGGCCGACCCTGGCGCCACATCCGCACGCGCCGCAGCGCGCCCAGGACAGCAAGGCCCAGGGCGGCGAACAGGAGGATGGGGATAAGGGTGTTCAACATTTAGAGGCACCTTTCAGGTGCAAGCCTCAAGCCTCAAGCCGCAAGCCAGGGCAACACCGCGCTGCTCTTGCTTACCGCTTGAAGCTTGCCGCTTGCAGCTGCCTTAGAAATCCTTACAAAGCCGGAGTGCATCGTAGATAGCGGCGTGGGTATTGCGCTGCGCCACGCAGTCGCCAATGCGATACAGCAAGTAGCCTTCGCCCGGCTGGCTGAGAATCGGCTGCGGCTTGATCGCGAACAGCGCTTCGATGTCGATCTGGCCCTTGTTGCGCGAGCCTTCCTTGAGGCCGTAGTACAGCGCCTCGTCCGGCCGTACACCGTTCTCGATCACCACCTGGTCGACCACCCGCTCCTCTTTGGCGCCGGTGTATTCGTTCTCCAGCACCGCCACCAGTTTGTCACCCTCGCGGTAGACCTTTTCTAGCATCAGGTCGCCGGTCATGATCACTTCTTTGGGGTACATGCTGCGGTAGTAGGTCGGGAACGACGTGCCGCCAATGGCCACGCCCGGCTTGATGTCGTCGGTGACGATCTCGACCTGGCTGCCCTTGTCAGCGATGTAGTCGGCCACCGACATGCCGGTGAATTCGCAGATGGTGTCGTACACCAGCACGTTCTTGCCCGGCGCCACCTTGCCGTCGAGCACGTCCCAGCTGCTGACCACCAGCCCTTCGGCGGCGCCCCAGTGTTCGTTCTGCTCGATGAATGGATGGCCGCCCACCGCCAGCACGATGATGTCCGGGCGCAGGTCTTGAATGGTGTCGATATCGGCGGCAGTACCCAGGCGCAAGTCGACCTTCAGGCGCGCCAGCTCCAGCTGGTACCAGCGGGTGATACCGGCGATCTGGTCGCGCTGCGGCGCCTTGGCGGCAATGCTGATCTGCCCGCCGATGGCGTCCTTCTTCTCGAACAGGGTGACGTCATGGCCGCGCTCTGCTGCCACACGCGCGGCTTCCATGCCCGCAGGCCCGGCGCCAACCACCACCACCTTGCGCTTGGGTCCGGTGCTTTTCTCGATGATGTGCGGCACGCCCATGTATTCACGGGAGGTCGCGGCGTTCTGGATGCACAGCACGTCCAGGCCCTGGTACTGGCGATCGATGCAGTAGTTGGCACCCACGCACTGCTTGATCTGGTCGATCTGGCCCATCTTGATCTTGGCGATCAGGTGCGGGTCGGCGATGTGCGCACGGGTCATGCCGACCATGTCGACATAACCGCCTTCGAGAATGCGCGTAGCCTGGTTCGGGTCCTTGATGTTCTGCGCGTGCAGCACCGGCACCTTGACCACTTCCTTGATGCCGGCTGCCAGGTGCAGGAACGGCTCGGGCGGGAAGCTCATGTTGGGAATGACGTTGGCCAGGGTGTTGTGGGTGTCGCAGCCCGAACCGATCACGCCGAAAAAATCCAGCATGCCGGTGGCGTCGTAGTACTTGGCGATTTCCTTCATGTCCTCATGACTGAGGCCATCGGGGTGGAACTCGTCACCGCAGATGCGCATGCCCACGCAAAAGTCCGGGCCCACTTCGGCACGCACGGCCTTGAGCACTTCCAGGCCAAACTTCATCCGCCCTTCAAAGGTGCCGCCCCATTCGTCGGTGCGCTTGTTGACCCGCGGGCTCCAGAACTGGTCGATCATGTGTTGGTGCACCGCCGACAGCTCGACGCCATCCAGGCCACCTTCCTTGGCCCGGCGCGCGGCCTGCGCGTAGTTGCCGATCACCCGCCAGATTTCTTCTGGCTCGATGGTCTTGCAGGTGGCCCGGTGCACCGGCTCGCGCACCCCCGATGGCGACATCAGGGTCGGCCAGTTGAAGCCGTCCCAGCGCGAGCGACGGCCCATGTGGGTAATCTGGATCATGATCTTGGCGCCATGCTTGTGCATGGCGTCGGCCAGGTTCTGGAAGTGCGGGATGATGCGGTCGGTCGAGAGGTTCACCGACGCCCACCATTCCTGCGGGCTGTCGATGGCCACCACCGAGGAGCCGCCGCAAATCGCCAGGCCGATGCCGCCCTTGGCTTTCTCTTCGTAGTACTTCACGTAGCGCTCGGTGGTCATGCCGCCATCGGTGGCGTAGACCTCGGCGTGCGCAGTGCTCAGTACCCGGTTGCGGATGGTCAGTTTGCCGATCTGGATCGGCTGGAACATTGCTTCGAAAGCCATGGCGGGATCCTCGACTTACAACGGCTTGACGATGAACAGGCCGTCGTCGTGGCCTTCTTGCGAACCGCCGTAGACCTGCTCGGCGACCGTGCGAATGTTGCTGCCGCGGGCGGCCAGGATCTGGTCCATGGCCCCGGCGAACCAGCCGGTGAACATGTAGTCGACCTTGCGCCCGACCTTGCCGTACACATACACGAACGCCGAATGCTCGAGCTTGACGCTGGCGGTGCCCTTGTCGAGGTCGATGTCCTGGATCTTGAACAGGCCCCAGCCGCGCTGGGACAGGCGCTTCATGTAGTGCTCGAACACCGCCACGCCTTGCAGGCCGTGGCATTCAGCCTCTTTCTCGCACCAGTGCCAGGCAGACTTGTAGCCGGCCTTGTAGAGGATCTCGGCATAGGCCTCGGCGCCCAGTACTTCCTCGATGCCCATATGGTTGTTGACGAAGAAATGCCGCGGCACGTACAGCATCGGCAGGGCGTCGCTGGTCCAGACACCGGTTTCGCTGTCGACTTCGATAGGCAATTGCGGGGCGATCTTGGCCATGGAAACTGAACTCCAGAAATGTGGTATTCACGATGCAAAGCCGCTTTGGCTTTGCTCTTCAATAAACAGCCGCTGTGAATGCCTTTGGAGCCGTAGCGAGCACGTCGAGAGCAAGGAAGGACCGGAGCGAAAGGCGAGACAGTACCGAGGTACGGCGAGCTTTTCGCGAGGACCTGACGCAGCTATCGGCGAGCGGAGTAGGCTCCAGAGGTATTCACTCGCCCCAGACGTCCTTTAGAACGTTGACCCAGTTCTCGCCCATGATCTTGCGCACCACGCGCTCGGAGTGGCCGCGTTTGAGCAGGGTCTCGGTGAGGTTGGGGAACTCGCCCACGGTGCGGATGCCCAGCGGGTTGATGATCTTGCCGAAGTTGGTCAGGCGCCGGGCGTAGCCCTTGTCGTGGGTCAGGTACTCGAAAAAATCCTGGCCGTGGCCTTGGGTGAAGTCGGTACCGATGCCGATGGAGTCTTCACCAACAATGTTCATGGTGTATTCGATGGCTTCGGCGTAGTCGTCGATGGTCGAATCGATACCCTTGGCCAAGAACGGCGCGAACATGGTAACGCCGACGAAACCGCCGTGATCGGCAATGAACTTGAGCTCTTCATCGGACTTGTTGCGCGGGTGCTCCTTGAGCCCGGAAGGCAGGCAGTGGGAGTAGCACACCGGCTTTTTCGATTCGAGGATGACTTCTTCGGAGGTCTTGGAGCCGACGTGGGACAGGTCGCACATGACCCCGACGCGGTTCATCTCGGCGACAATCTCGCGGCCAAAGCCCGATAGCCCGCCGTCACGCTCATAGCAACCGGTACCGACCAGGTTCTGGGTGTTGTAGCACATCTGCACGATGCCCACGCCCAGTTGCTTGAACACCTCGACGTAGCCGATCTGGTCTTCGAAGGCATGGGCGTTCTGGAAGCCGAAGAGGATGCCGGTCTTGCCCAGTTCCTTGGCCTTGCGGATGTCGGCGGTGGTGCGCACCGGCATCACCAGGTCGCTGTTGTCGCGAATCAGCTTCTGGCTGGCGGCGATGTTGTTGACCGTGGCCTGGAAGCCTTCCCAGACCGACACTGTGCAGTTGGCTGCGGTCAGGCCGCCCTTGCGCATGTCCTCGAACAGCTCGCGGTTCCATTTGGCAATGATCAGCCCGTCGATAACGATGCTGTCTGCGTGTAATTCGGCTGGGCTCATCAGGCTGTCCCCTTTATTGGTAAAACCTGCGCCGAATCGTCTGCCGGCGCTTTGGGGCCAGCATATGCCTAGGGGCAATGTCGCCCAGATGCAAAAACGACAGGGGAATTGCCGAAAGCGTCAACGCTTGTTGAAGGGGGGCAGTTTGTGCCGCGGCGAACCTTGGGAATAGAAGCGCGTCCCTCTGGGTTGCAGCAGTGGTCGCTCTATCATTGCTCGACCAGCCAGGAGGCTGGCACCCTTTACAGGAGTAACGACATGCTGCAATCGGATCAACTTGACTTCATCAGTTCCCTTGAGCTGCCTGCCCGCAAACCCGTCATCGCCACTCGCGCGGCGTTTGCGGCAGCTCCCACCCTCCCGGGAGTCGCCTTCGACGAAAACACCGACAATGGCGTCGTCGTCGGTGAAAGTGCCATCGGCCTCACTGACTCGCTGTCGGAACAAAACAGTATTGATGTAATGAACTGCATCTCCCTCATGCAACAAGGGGCAGACAAGAAGTTCGACAAGGAAACCCAGCGCAAGCAGTGGTATGAGTTCTACACCAAAGGCCTGGCGACATTGGGATGGAACACCACCAACAACGCCTCTCAGCTTTACACCCCACGCGCCAGTGAGTTTTCCATGGACCAGATTGCCCTGGAAATCATTGGCGCGGTGTCCGGGGGCGGTGCATTCAGGAGCATTGCAGAAAAAACCCTGAATGGCCTGCAAAAAGACCAGGGCGCACTGAACCTGCTGGAAAACAACAGCGCCTCGGAATCCTTCGGCACCTTCCAGATTCTTCCGTGCCTCGAGTCCAGCAAGGGTCAGGTAGCGATGGTGCTCAATTGCCTGGAGTTCAAGAAACAGGTCAGGACCAAGCGCGTGCTGTTTTTCAAATTCAAGAAAACCAATGTGACCATTTATCGGGCTGCTAGCCAGGTTCAGTTGAACACCAATCTGTATGCCCGCATCCGTTCTGCGGTAGAAGACAAACTGGCCGGTGGTGCAGAAAACTTTCTTGAGCAATTCGAGATTTGATACTTCGCGTGCCGATGCCCGGCATCGGCACTGCCCATCGCAAGGAGTGCCAACATGCCCATTGCTTTCGAAAGTTATAACAACGCTGCGCAGATTGCCTGTTTATCCACGCACCTACCTGTGAGCACCAAGGAAGACATATTGAGATCGAGCCTGCTCGCGCAAATGTCTGCCGACAAACAGCCGTATCATTCTATCCAGGAGTGGCACTCGCACTACAGTAAGGCGCTCGGTAAGTTAGGCTGGGTTTTCACCACCGAGCAGTTGACCGAATACACCTCAAGCCTGGGAAGCACAATCACGCTAATGGAACTGCTTCAGCAGGTTGCCAATCCCTATGCGATTCCAGCGCAGGTGTGGACTGCATTGAACGAGCCGGGTCAGCCCGACCCTAAAAAAACTGTTCTGCGCCAATCTGCTTTTAAACCGCTGCCTGGCCAGGACCGGCTGTTGATCACTATTGAAGTGCTGATTGCGCGTTCGTCAACGGCGATCAAGAAGATCAGTCTGGCCCTGGAGACTAAACCCTTTAACGTCACCAATGACTGGCTAAAGCATTCGTTTGCCTGTCAGGACATTCTGCGCCCAATCCAGATCCGCCACAGTGATGCCAGTCTCAAAGCAAGCTACAGCAACCTGAGGAGCACCGTGACCACCAAACTGGGTAGTCACATTCAGCAACTCACCTTCGAACTTCCCCACCCGTGAATCGCTGGCTATTCCACTGATACTGTCGCACTGGTCAATTCTGGCAATGCGGCAGTATCCGAGCCCCTCGCCATGAACACCTCTATGGATTCAACCCCGATAGTTATTCCACCGGCACTAACGCCGGCAACTCGCAACCTGGTCAACTACCACAATAACACTCTACCGGGTGCAGTGAATGCTGCGGTGGCAGCGGATAGTGTCCTCAGTTTCAGTGACCGACTGACAGATACGCAGCGCAAGAGCGTGTTGAACAGCACACTTTTTGCGCAACTGTTGGCTCAACAACAAACGCCCCCGGGTCAGGACTGGTTTGCCAGCTACTGTACGATCCTGGCAACCCTGGGCTGGCGCTTCACCGGCGTCTGGAAAAAACAGGTCGAGCTGCATCACCTGTATTGGACATTGCTCGAACTGGCGTTCTCTATCGTTGCAGAGAACTCGCCCGTACTGGACCTCACGCAAGTTCAACAGGTCGACAGAACGTTCAGGGCGCTCCTGCAATCCACAGCTGCCCGGGAAGTGTTCAGAATCGGCAATGACCACCATGCGTTCAACAGCTTTCAGTTCATCCCTGTCAACGAGCGGGCCAACGGTCTATTGGATGTCCAGTTGCACAGGCTGGAGCTTTCTTCTGCTGTGCCAGTGACAAGCCTCCTTGACCGTCAGCGGCTTGAATCCAGAGCCATGGTAAAACTGGAAATTCACCAGGTGCAGTTTCATCCCCCGGGAAATTACGCCATACAGCAAATGATCCAGGAGCGTCTTGGCCAGATGGCCGAAACATTCATCGTCGGCCTGATGATCTGAACTGCCCTGGGTAGAGGACTCGACACTTCGCGCCTCAGGCGGTTTTGGCCTGGGCCAGGTGAGTGGACAGGCGCAACGGCTACCCTGTTCTTTGCTGCGGCGCTGAGCGAGAATCGGCGCCCATGTTCGCGCAAGCTTTCGGAGGATGTCGCAGATGAGAACGATGGTAGGCCTGGCCCTGGTATTGCTGGCATTCGGCGCCCATGCCGAGGACGACGAAAGCACCCCGTGCGACAACGTCGACACCGACCAGCAAAGCTATGCGTGCGCCCAATACAGCCGCACCACCGCCGAACGCGAACTCAATGCCGCTTTCGACGACCTGCTACAGCGCATTGACGAGCAGTACGGCGACCAGCAAGCCAAGGTCGACGAGCTGAGCAAGCGCCTGGGTGACGCCCAAACTATCTGGAAGCAACTGCGCGACGCCGATTGCAAGGTCGAGACCTATGACCAGCAACCCGGCAAGGCCTTCGACGCGGCCTTGAACACCTGCATTGCCCAACGTAGCGACGATCGCTCTGAATACCTGCAGTCCCTGGGTCTGCCAAACTCCGATTGAGACCAGCATGAAAATCTGCGGAATTGAAATCAAAGGCAGCGAAGCGCTGCTTGCCGTTGTCACCCTGGACGGCGCCAGCCCTGTGCACCTTGCCGTGGCGACGAAAAAAATCGCCCTGGAAGACGACGAACTGGCAGATAGCGTCAAAGCCTTTGCCCGCCAGGCCCGGGCCTTTATCGCCGAGCAGGGCATCAGCCACCTGGCGATCAAAAAGCGCAGCAAGAAAGGCGATTTCGCCGGCGGCCCGACCACCTTCAAGATCGAGGGCGTGCTGCAGTTGCTGGACAACTGCGAGGTGGAGCTGGTGTCACCGCAGACCGTCAGCGCCCAAGCGAAGAAACACGACCTTGAACTGCCGGCGTCGCTGAACAAGTACCAGCACGAAGCCTACAAGAGCGCCTGCGCGCTGTTGCTCAAGCGCCGCTGAGGCGGACCGCCGCGGCCTTGCGGTCTTCGCGCGGGCAACGCTGGAAGCGCCCGCGGTAACAACGGGTGAAATACGACGCCGACTCGAACCCGCAAGCGATGCCCACCTCCAGCACGCTGAGGTCGGTCTGGCGCAGCAACTGCCGGGCCTTGTCCAGGCGCAGGCGCAGGTAGAAGCCGCTGGGGGTGTCGTGCAGGTAAAGCTTGAACAGGCGCTCCAGCTGGCGCCGGGTGACCTGCACCGACTCGGCGAGCACCAAGGTGTTGAGCGGTTGCTCGGTGTTGCGCTCCATCTCACCGATCACCTGCACCAGCTTCTTGTTGCTGATGCCGTAGCGTGAGGCGATCTGCATGCGCTGGTGATCCTGGCGCGGGCGAATCCGGCCGAGCACGAACTGCTCCGACACCTGGATCGCCAGCTCCGGGCTATGAGCCTGGGCGATCAGGTCGAGCATCAGGTCGATCGAGGCAGTGCCTCCCGCTGAGGTAATGCGCCGGCGATCGACTTCGAACAGCTCTTGGGTCGCCTGCAACTGCGGGTAACTTTCCTTGAAGGCCTCCAGCGCTTCCCAGTGCAGGGTCACCCGGTAACCCTCAAGCAAACCGGCCTCGGCCAGCACCACGCTGCCGGTATCGATGCCGCCCAATACCACGCCTTCGTGATCAAGCTTGCGCAACCAGTGCTGCAGGGCCGGGCCGAAGCTGCGCAGCGGCTCGAAACCGGCCACCACCAGCAGGGTAGCGCCCTTGCCCAACGGCTGCAGCGCGGCGTCGGCATTCACCGACATGCCGTTGCTGGCCTGCACCGCGCCGCCATCTATGCTCAGCACCTGCCAGCGGTACAGCTCGCCGCGAAAGCGGTTGGCCACCCGCAGCGGCTCTACCGCAGATATAAAACCGATCGCGGAGAAACCCGGCAACAGCAAGAAATGGAAATCCTGGGGCATAGCGACGACTCGACGGCCACGGATCCAGGGTTAATAGCGCGCTGGTCGCCACTGTGCAAGTGCCGGTCGCCACAGTGCGATTTTTACCCACGGCAGCCGCGTAGTTTGATCACACGGCACGCAGAGGCCGCCCCCTATAACAATTAGAACTGCCGTTGGAGGAGCCACCATGAACAGAATGATCAGCCGTAGCCTGCTGATGCTCGTCGGTACCGCAATCCTCAGCACCAACGTGATGGCCGCAGAACCGGCCGCCTGCAAGAACGTGCGCCTCGGCGTGGTGAACTGGACCGACGTGATGGCCACCAGCGCCATGACCCAGGTGCTGCTCGATGGCCTGGGCTACAAGACCAAGCAGACCAGCGCCTCGCAACAGATCATTTTCGCCGGCATTCGCGACCAGCGCCTGGACATGTTCCTCGGCTACTGGAACCCGATCATGACCCAGACCATCACCCCGTTCATCGACGCCAAGCAGGTCAAGGTCCTCGACCAGCCGAGCCTCGACGACGCCCGCGCCACCCTCGCGGTGCCCAGCTACCTGGCCGACAAGGGCCTGAAAACCTTCGCCGACATCGCCAAATTCGAGAAGGAGCTGGGCGGCAAGATCTACGGCATCGAGCCGGGCTCCGGGGCCAACACCCAGATCAAGGCGATGATCAGCAAGAACCAGTTCGGCCTCGGCAAATTCCAGCTGGTAGAGTCCAGCGAGGCCGGCATGCTCGCCGCCGTCGACCGCGCGGTACGGCGCAAGGAGGCGGTGGTGTTCTTCGGCTGGGCACCGCACCCGATGAACGTCAACATCGACATGGCCTACCTCAGCGGCAGCGAAGACGCCCTCGGCCCGGACGAAGGCCGCGCCACGGTGTGGACCGTTACCGCCCCCGACTACGCCCAGCGTTGCCCGAATGCCCATCGCCTGCTGAGCAACCTGAAATTCACCGCCGAAGACGAGAGCCGCATGATGCAGCCGCTGCTCGAGCACAAGGATGCGCTGGAGTCCGCCCGCCAGTGGCTCAAGGATCACCCGCAAGACCAGAAGCGCTGGCTTGAAGGGGTGACCACGTTTGACGGCAAACCGGCCGCCGAAAACCTGCAACTGACCGCTAACTGACAGACCCTGTGGGAGCGGGCTTGACCCGCGATGGCCCCAACTCGCCCGAAGGAAACCGCACATGAACCACGACGTCATCATCACCTGCGCCCTGACCGGCGCCGGCGACACCGCCAGCAAAAGCCACCTGGTCCCGGTCACCCCGAAACAGATCGCCGCAGCCGCGGTAGAAGCCGCCAAAGCCGGTGCCACGGTGGTCCACTGCCACGTTCGCGACCCGCAAACCGGCCGCTTCAGCCGCGACGTCAACTTGTACCGCGAGGTGATGGAGCGCATCCGCGAATCCGACGTCGACATCATCGTCAACCTCACCGCCGGCATGGGTGGCGACCTGGAGATCGGCCCGGGCGAAACTCCGCTGGAGTTCGGCGCCGGCACCGATCTGATCGGCCCGCTGGAGCGCCTGGCCCACGTCGAAGCGCTGCTGCCGGAAATCTGCACCCTGGACTGCGGCACCCTCAACTTTGGCGACGGCAACAGCATCTACGTCTCGACCCCGGCGCAGCTGCGCGCTGGGGCCAGGCGCATCACTGAACTGGGCGTCAAAGCAGAGCTGGAGATTTTCGACACCGGCCACCTGTGGTTCGCCAAGCAGATGATCAAGGAAGGCCTGCTCGACGACCCGCTGTTCCAGCTGTGCCTGGGCATCCCCTGGGGCGCGCCGGCCGACACCGCCACCATGAAAGCCATGGTCGACAACCTGCCGCCAGGCGTGACCTGGGCCGGCTTCGGCATTGGCCGCATGCAGATGCCGATGGCCGCACAAGCAGTGCTGCTGGGCGGCAACGTGCGGGTCGGCCTGGAAGACAACCTGTACCTGGACAAGGGCATGCTGGCCAGCAACGGCCAATTGGTGGAACGCGCCAGCGAGATTCTCAGCCGCCTTGGCGCGCGGGTACTGAGCCCTGCCGAAGGCCGCGCCAAAATGAACCTGACCCGTCGCTGACTGCTGGAGAAACCGATGAGCTTTATCACCGAGATCAAGACTTTTGCAGCCCTGGGCAGCGGCGTAATCGGCAGCGGCTGGGTGGCCCGCGCCCTGGCCCACGGCCTGGATGTAGTCGCCTGGGACCCGGCGCCGGGAGCCGAGGCGGCCTTGCGCAAGCGTATCGCCAATGCCTGGCCGGCCCTGGAGCAACAAGGCCTGACGCCCGGCGCTTCGCAGCAGCGCCTGCGCTTTGTGGCGACTATCGAGGAATGCGTGCGCGATGCCGATTTCATCCAGGAAAGCGCCCCCGAGCGCCTCGACCTCAAGCTCGACCTGCACAGCAAGATCAGCGCCGCAGCCAAGCCCAATGCGCTGATCGGCTCCAGTACTTCAGGGCTATTGCCCAGCGAGTTCTACGAGTCTTCGACCCACCCCGAGCGCTGCGTGGTCGGCCATCCGTTCAACCCGGTGTACCTGCTGCCGCTGGTAGAAATCGTCGGCAGCAACAAAACCGCGCCCGAGGCCATCGAAGCGGCAAAAACCGTCTACACCAACCTCGGCATGCGCCCGCTGCATGTGCGCAAGGAAGTGCCCGGTTTTATCGCCGACCGCCTGCTCGAAGCGCTGTGGCGCGAGGCTCTGCACCTGGTCAACGATGGCGTGGCGACCACCGGTGAGATCGACGACGCAATCCGCTTCGGCGCCGGTTTGCGCTGGTCGTTCATGGGCACCTTCCTCACCTATACCCTGGCCGGAGGCGACGCCGGCATGCGCCACTTCATGGCCCAGTTCGGCCCGGCGTTGCAACTGCCCTGGACCTACCTGCCCGCGCCCGAGCTGACCGACGGCCTGATCGACGCCGTGGTCGAAGGCACCGGCGAACAACTGGGCGAGCGCAGCATCAGCGCGCTGGAGCGCTATCGTGATGATTGCCTGCTGGCCGTGCTGGCTGCGGTAAAAACCACCAAGGCCAAGCACGGCATGGCCTTCAGCGACTGACCGGAGTGCAGCGATGCCCGCCTTGATCACCTACCAGACCCAGGTTCCGGCGGACTGGGTCGACTACAACGGGCATCTGCGCGATGCCTTCTACCTGCTGATCTTCAGCTATGCCACCGATGCCTTTATGGACCGCATCGGCCTGGACAGCGACAACCGCAGCGCCAGCGGCCACTCGCTGTTCACCCTGGAGTGCCACCTGAACTACCTGCATGAGGTAAAGCTCGGCACCCAGGTGTGGGTGCAGAGCCAGGTCATCGGTTTTGACCGCAAGCGCCTGCACCTGTACCACAGCCTGCATCGCGAGGGGTTTGATGAAGCGCTGGCGGCCAGTGAACAGATGCTGTTGCATGTGGATCTGGCCGGGCCGAGGTCAGCGCCGTTTGCACCAACGGTGCTTGAGCGCTTGCAGGGGGTCGTGAATGAGCAGGTTGATCTGCCGGCGGCCGAGTTTGTTGGCCGGGTGATCGGGTTGCCCCGCGCGCAGTGACAAAAAACAGCCCCGCAGCGGTGACGCAAACGGGGCTGAAGCGGACGGTGACCAAACCTTCCGTTGCTGTGCATGGCCCCAGTGTGCAGCCTCTCTCCCCCGCCGATTTACCCGAAAACGACCTGTGCTTAGCTAAAGCGGCCATTGCGACAATCTGCCCTTGCCGCAGTGCGCCCGGGCCCACAGAATCGACTGACGATCACACCTGCAAACAAGGACAACAACCATGATGCATGCGGATTTGATTGATCAGGACGACCTGCTGGGCCAGCTGCGCGCGTTGGGTTTCGAGACGCCGGCCGGGGCCAGTGCCGAACAGGCCTGCGAGTGTGCGGTACGCGGTTTGAGTGAGCCGCGGGCCAAAGCCTTGAAGGTCATGGTCGAGCAGATGTACACCAGTAGTGCGACTATTCTGCCGGACGTTCGTAAAGCCATCGACAAACAGCTGTTGCCGGCATTGGCACAATTCCAGAATCGCTAAAAGCATCGCGGGTCAAGCCCGCTCCCACAGAGATCACCTAACTCCTGTGGGAGCGGGCTTGACCCGCGATGAATTCAGCTCGGAATCAGAGCCTCACACTGGCAAAAGTCGACTCATTGCGCGCCTGGCTCAACGCCGACATCGGCCCGGCCAGCGGCGACAGCACCAGCGCCTGCGGGATCGGCATCATCGCCACCTGCTGGGCAGTATTAGAGCCCACGCGCTCGTCACGCGGCGGAATGCCAAAGTACTCGCGATAGCACTTGGAGAAATGCGGGGTCGAGACAAAGCCGCACACCGAAGCCACTTCGATGATCGACATCGGCGTCTGCTTGAGCAGTTGCCGGGCGCGGATCAGGCGCAGCTTCAGGTAGTAGCGTGACGGCGAGCAGTGCAGGTACTTCTGGAACAGGCGCTCAAGCTGGCGCCGCGACACCGACACATAAACGGCCAGTTCATCCAGGTCGATCGGCTCTTCGAGGTTGGCTTCCATCAACGCGACGATTTCCTGCAGTTTCGGCTGGTTGGTGCCGAGCATGTGCTTGAGCGGCACGCGCTGGTGGTCCTGTTCGTTGCGGATGCGCTCGTAGACAAACATCTCCGAGATCGCCGCCGACAGCTCGCGACCATGATCACGGCTGATCAGGTGCAGCATCATGTCCAGCGGCGCCGTGCCGCCGGAGCTGGTGAAGCGGTTGCGGTCGAGGGTGAATAAACGGGTGCTCATGCTCACCCGCGGGAAGGCTTCCTGCATCGCCGCCAGGCATTCCCAGTGCACGCTGCAGTCAAAACCATCGAGCAGGCCGGCACAGGCCAGGGCCCAGCTGCCGGTGCACACCGCCCCCAGGCGTCGCGACTGGCGCGCCTGGCTCTGCAGCCAGGTGACGTGCTCGCGGGTAACGGTGCGCTGGATACCAATACCGCCACAGACAATCACGGTGTCCATGGCCGGTGCCTTGTGCATTGCCGCATCGGGAGTGATCTGCAAGCCGTCGCTGGCCCACACCTGGCCGCCATCCACGCTCAGGGTGCTCCAGCGATACAGCTCGCGA
Source organism: Pseudomonas sp. B21-032 (assembly GCF_024748965.1). Lineage (NCBI taxonomy): Bacteria > Pseudomonadati > Pseudomonadota > Gammaproteobacteria > Pseudomonadales > Pseudomonadaceae > Pseudomonas > Pseudomonas sp. B21-032. Next base: position 5,523,332 of record NZ_CP087180.1, read on the forward strand.
CCGGACAGCTGGTTGGCCATGCGCAGCGGCTCAACAGCGGAAGCCAGGGAAATCAGCGTGAAATTGTCCAGCAGCAGGAAGCCGATGGATTGGGGCGTGCGGTTCTGGGTTGGGGTCCCGGAGTTGTACGACGTCATCGCGGTATCTCCTCACACAATGCAGGTTGTGCCTCAGGCAGGCACGGGCTTTTTTGTCACGGCCCCGATTCGGATGCAGGGGCTTTGCCAATCACAACGCAAATGCCATGCCTGAAATTGAATGGCCATTCAACAAAACCCAAAAACGACGTCGCGCAGCGTCTATATGGCCCTTGTTGCCGGGCGCGGTTATAAACGCAAACCAGCGGCCTAGCGCCGGTCTGTAGGACGCGTGAGCAATTCGGTAGCACTTGTGTGAAGGATGCCCAGAAACGACATCGGCAACTGTCACCCAAGGCGCCAGGCACGGGGGTAACAGCGGATTGTTCGAGGCGGGAAAGGCCTGCGCGCCAAAAGGCGGCGCGCAGCCCGAAGGTGGGCGAAAACGGCGCAGGGCGCGTCAGCGTTTCAACATTCGATGGCGCTGACCGCCAGGCCACCGCGCGAGGTTTCCTTGTACTTGTCGTGCATGTCGGCGCCGGTGTCACGCATGGTGCGGATCACCCGGTCGAGGGAGATGAAGTGCTCGCCGTCGCCGCGCAGGGCCATCTGCGCGGCATTGATGGCCTTGACCGCGGCAATCGCGTTGCGCTCGATACACGGCACCTGGACCAACCCGCCAACCGGGTCGCAGGTCAGCCCCAGGTTGTGCTCAAGACCGATCTCGGCGGCGTTTTCCAGTTGCCCCGGGGTAGCCCCGAGCACCTCGGCAAGGCCGGCGGCGGCCATGGCGCAGGCCGAACCGACTTCACCCTGGCAACCGACTTCGGCACCGGAGATCGAAGCATTCTTCTTACACAAAATGCCCACTGCGGCGGCGCCGAGGAAGAAGTCGACGACGTTGGCTTCGCTGACTTCGTCGCTAAAGCGCATGTAGTAGTGCAGCACCGCAGGGATGATCCCCGCCGCGCCATTGGTCGGTGCGGTGACCATGCGCCCGCCGGCGGCATTCTCTTCGTTGACCGCCAGGGCATAAAGGTTGACCCATTCCATGGCGCTCAGGGTCGAGCCGATGACATTGGGCTTGTTCAGTTCCTGCAGGCTGCGGTGCAGCTTGGCTGCGCGACGTTTGACATTGAGCCCGCCAGGCAGGATGCCTTCGTATTTGAGGCCGTTTTCGACACAGGCCTGCATGGCGTGCCACAACTTCAGCAGCCCGGCGCGAATTTCTGCTTCACTGCGCCAGACCTTTTCGTTTTCCATCATCAATTGCGACACGCGCAGGTCGTTTTGCTTGCACAGTTCGAGCAACTCCACGGCACTGTCGAAATCGTAGGGCAGCACCGTGTTGTCGGCGTCCAGCACGCCGCTGGCAGCCTGTGCCGCATCAACGACAAAGCCGCCGCCCACCGAGTAATAGGTGTCGCGGTGCAGCTCGCCTGCGGCGCCTTCAGCGATGAGGGTCATGGCGTTGGGGTGGTACGGCAGGTTCTCGTCGAGCAGCAGCATGTCGCGGGCCCAGACGAAGCCGACGTGCAGCCGGCCATCGAGCAGCAAGGTGTCTGTTTCGCGCAGTGCAGCGATGCGCGGACCGATTTGCGCGGGGTCGATGGCGTCCGGCCATTCGCCCATCAGGCCCATGATCACTGCGTTGTCGCTGCCGTGGCCGATACCGGTGGCCGACAGCGAGCCGTACAGGCGCACTTCGACGCGCCGCACCTGTTCAAGCTCGCCGCGCTCGCGCAGGCCCTGGACGAACAATGCTGCGGCGCGCATGGGCCCGACGGTATGGGAGCTGGATGGGCCAACGCCGATCTTGAACAGGTCGAACACACTGATGGCCATGCCACCTACCTCCTGAATGTACAGCCTGAATGTGCAGCCCCGCAGCCCAAGCCAAGGGCGTCGCAACTGCTACGCTGAATAGGCGGCAATCCGCCGATTCCGCGCATCATCAGGCTTTTGCCAGGACCTCTGACGTCTGCAACCGACGCGTTCTTGCCCAGCAACGCCGCCAGCTGTCAGCCGCGCTTGTGCGCCGTTTTTTTGCGGTGCACAAGTGCCGAAACTGCGTTTACAGGGCCGGATAAATCTGTAAACGACCTCATCGACACTGGATGCGACCCTGTCTGTACTGGATACGACGCACCCTGTAGGCGTTTGATTTTCGCTGTTAGATGATCGGTATCGACTCGATTGCACGGCAGCCGTCCCGCTATCGCCCGATAGTCAGGCCCGACCGAATGCAAACCATAAAGCACGGCGGTCCCGTGGGACATCCGAGAAAAAAACCCAGGAGTCCATCGAATGAAAGGTTCACCCTCGCTATTGCTGGCCGCAGTGCTGAGTCTGCCGGTGCTGGCCCAGGCCGCAGAGCCCGAGCAATGTCACACCGTCAACTTCTCCGATGTCGGCTGGACCGACATCACCGTGACCACCGCGGTCACCAGCGTCGTGCTCCAGTCGCTGGGCTACAAGACCAAGACCACGATGATTTCGGTACCGGTGACCTACAAGTCGCTGGCCGATGGCAAGAACATGGACGTGTTCCTCGGCAACTGGATGCCGACCATGGAAAACGACATCAAGCAGTACCGCGATGCCGGCACCGTGGAAACCGTTCGGGCCAACCTTGAGAACGCCAAGTACACCCTGGCGGTGCCCCAGGCGCTGTACGACAAGGGCCTGAAAAACTTCGCCGACATTGCCAAGTTCAAGAAGGAGCTGGACGGCAAGATCTACGGCATCGAGCCGGGCAACGACGGCAACCGCACCATCCAGAGCATGATCGACAAGAACGCCTTCGGCCTCAAGGACGCCGGTTTCAAGGTGGTCGAGTCCAGCGAGGCCGGCATGCTCTCGCAAGTCGAACGTGCCCAGCGCCGTGACACCGCCGTGGTGTTCCTGGGCTGGGAACCGCACCCGATGAACACCCGCTTCAAGATGAAATACCTGGACGGCGGCGATGACTTCTTCGGCCCCGACTACGGCAAGGCCACCGTCCTCACCAACACCCGCAAGGGCTATGTACAGGAATGCAGCAACGTCGGCCAGTTGCTGAAGAACCTGTCCTTTACCCTCGACATGGAAAGCAAGCTGATGGGCAACGTCCTGGACGACAAGATGAAACCCGACGCCGCAGCCAAGGCCTGGCTGAAAAACAACCCGCAGGTGCTCGACACCTGGCTGGCCGGGGTCACCACCGTTGACGGCAAGCCTGGCCTGGAGGCAGCCAAAGCCAAACTCACGCAGTAAGCACTGCCTGCGGCGGGCTGGCCCCGCCGCAGGCTGTCTTCAAACTTTTGCAGGTGGACGCTCGCTATCATGCTGATCGATGAAAAACTCCCTTTGGGCCAGTACATCGCAGGCTTCGTTGAATGGTTGACGCAACACGGCGCCAACTACTTCGATGCCTTCGCGGCTGCACTGGAATACATGATTCATGGCGTGACCGGGGCACTGACCTGGTTCAATCCTTTCGTCCTGATCGGCCTGATTGCAGTAATCGCGCACCTGATCCAGCGCAAATGGGCGCTGACCGCATTCTGCGTACTGTCATTTTTGCTGATCCTCAACCTCGGTTACTGGCAGGAGACCATGGAGACCCTGGCCCAGGTGCTGTTCGCCACCCTGGTCTGCGTGGCCATCGGCGTGCCGCTGGGCATCCTCGCCGCACACAAGCCGATGTTCTACACCGCCATGCGCCCGGTCCTCGACCTGATGCAGACGGTACCTACCTTCGTTTACCTGATCCCGACCCTGACCCTGTTCGGCCTGGGGGTGGTCCCCGGATTGATCTCGACGGTGGTGTTCGCCATCGCCGCACCGATCCGCCTGACCTACCTGGGTATCTGTGACGTGCCCCAGGAACTGCTCGACGCCGGCAAGGCCTTCGGCTGCTCACGCCGCCAGCTGCTGTCGCGCATCGAGCTGCCCCACGCCATGCCGAGCATCGCCGCCGGCGTTACCCAATGCATCATGCTGTCGCTGTCGATGGTGGTAATTGCCGCGCTGGTGGGTGCCGACGGCCTGGGCAAACCTGTGGTCAACGCATTGAACACCGCCGATATCGCCCTGGGTTTTGAAGCGGGCCTGGCGATCGTGTTGCTGGCGATCATGCTCGACCGTATCTGCAAACAACCCGACGCGCCGGTAAGGAGTGAAGCATGAGCATTATTCGCTTCGAAGACGTAGACGTTATCTTCTCCAGCCGACCGCGCGAGGCCCTGAGCCTGCTCGACCAGGGCATGACCCGCGAACAGATCCTGAAGAAGACCGGCCTGGTGGTCGGTGTCGAGAAAGCCAACCTGGACATCAACAAGGGCGAGATCTGCGTGTTGATGGGCTTGTCCGGCTCGGGCAAGTCGAGCCTGCTGCGCTGTATCAACGGCCTCAACACCGTCAGCCGCGGCAAGTTGTTCGTCGAGCACGAAGGCTCGCATATCGACATCGCCCACTGCACCCCGGCGGAACTGAAGATGATGCGCACCAAGCGCATCGCCATGGTGTTCCAGAAGTTCGCCCTGATGCCCTGGCTGACGGTGCGCGAGAACATCAGCTTCGGCCTGGAAATGCAGGGCCGCCCGGAGAAGGAACGGCGCAAGCTGGTCGATGAAAAACTCGAACTGGTGGGCCTGACCCAATGGCGCAACAAGAAGCCCGATGAACTCTCGGGCGGCATGCAGCAGCGCGTCGGCCTGGCCCGGGCACTGGCAATGGACGCCGACATCCTGCTGATGGACGAACCCTTCTCGGCCCTCGACCCGCTGATCCGCCAGGGCCTGCAGGACGAGCTGCTGGAGCTGCAACGCAAGCTGAACAAGACCATCGTCTTCGTCAGCCACGACCTGGACGAAGCCCTGAAGCTGGGCAGCCGTATTGCGATCATGAAAGACGGGCGGATCATCCAGTACAGCAAGCCGGAAGAAATCGTCCTCAACCCCGCCGACGACTACGTGCGCACCTTCGTCGCCCACACCAACCCGCTCAACGTGCTGTGCGGCCGCAGCCTGATGCGCACCCTGGACAAGTGCAAACGCATCAACGGCTCGGTGTGCCTCGACCCGGGTGGCGACTCCTGGCTGGACCTGGCCGAAGGCAACACCATCAAGGGTGCGCGCCAGGGCGCCAACGGCATGGACCTGCAAAACTGGGCACCGGGTGAAGCGGTGGAAGGCCTGGGGCGCAAACCGACCCTGGTGAATGCCAACATCGGCATGCGCGAAGCCCTGCAGATCCGCTACCAGACCGGCAACAAACTGGTGCTTCAGGAAGGTAATAAAGTGGTGGGGATTCTTGGCGACAGCGAGCTGTACCACGCGCTGCTGGGCAAGAACCTGGGGTAAAAGCATCGCGGGGCAAGCCCGCTCCTACGGTAGGAGCGGGCTTGCCCCGCGATCAGCTTTCAAGTTCAGCGAACGACGATACCCTGCTTGGCCATGAACGCCTTGGCCTCGGGCACGGTGTACTCACCGAAGTGGAAGATGCTCGCCGCCAGCACCGCACTGGCATGACCTTCGATGATACCGTCGGCCAGGTGCTGCAGGTTGCCGACACCACCGGAAGCGATCACCGGAATGCCCAGGGCATCGCTGATGGCGCGGGTCACGCCCAGGTCAAAGCCGTTCTTCATGCCGTCCTGGTCCATGCTGGTCAGGAGGATCTCGCCGGCCCCCAGGCCTTCCATCTTCTTCGCCCACTCCACCGCGTCCAGGCCGGTCGGCTTGCGCCCACCGTGGGTGAAGATCTCCCAGCGCGGGGTTTCGCCCGGGCCCGAGACCTTCTTGGCATCGATGGCCACCACAATGCACTGCGAGCCGAAGTGCGCGGCAGCTTCGCCGACGAACTCCGGGTTGAACACCGCGGCGGTGTTGATCGACACCTTGTCGGCACCGGCGTTGAGCAGGTTGCGGATGTCCTGCACGGTGCGCACGCCGCCGCCCACGGTCAGCGGGATGAACACCTGGCTGGCCATACGCTCGACGGTATGCAGGGTGGTGTCACGGCCATCGACGCTGGCGGTGATGTCGAGGAAGGTGATCTCGTCAGCGCCCTGTTCATCGTAGCGCCGGGCGATTTCCACCGGGTCGCCGGCATCGCGGATGTTCTCGAACTTGACGCCCTTGACCACCCGGCCGTTGTCGACGTCGAGGCAGGGAATTATGCGTTTGGCTAAAGCCATAGGTAGACCTCGAGTTGCAAGCTTCAAGCTTCAAGCTGCAAGAAAGAGCGACTCGGTCGCGCTTTTGACTTGCAGCTTGCAGCTTACGACTTGGAGCTAGCCGAATAGGCGTCACAGAAGGCTTGCGCCTCGGCGACATCCAGGGTGCCTTCGTAGATGGCGCGGCCGGTGATCGCACCGATGATGCCTGGCGCCTTGGCGTCGAGCAGGGCCTTGATGTCACCGAGGTTGTGGATACCGCCGGAGGCGATCACCGGGATCTTGGTGGCAGCGGCCAGGGCGGCGGTGAAGGGCACGTTGCAGCCCTGCATCATGCCGTCTTTGGCGATGTCGGTGTAGACGATGGCCGAGACGCCGTCGGCTTCGAAACGCTTGGCCAGGTCAATGACCTGCACCGAGCTGACTTCTGCCCAGCCGTCGGTGGCGACGAAACCGTCCTTGGCATCCAGGCCGACGATCACTTTGCCCGGGAAGGCGCGGCAGGCTTCGGCGACGAACTCCGGCTCTTTCACCGCCTTGGTGCCGATGATCACGTAGCTGACGCCGGCCTTGACGTAGTGCTCGATGGTTTCCAGCGAACGGATACCGCCACCGATCTGGATCGGCAGATTCGGGTAGCGCTTGGCAATCGCGGTGACTACTTCACCGTTGACCGGCTGGCCTTCGAAGGCGCCATTGAGGTCAACCAGATGCAGGCGGCGGCAGCCCCCTTCAACCCATTTGGCGGCCATGCTCACCGGGTCGTCGGAGAATACCGTGGAGTCTTCCATGCGGCCCTGGCGCAGGCGTACGCAAGCACCGTCCTTGAGATCGATAGCGGGGATAATCAGCATGCTTTTTTCCTTCGTAAAAAAGAGCTGCAAGTTGCTAGCTACAAGCTGCAAGCATGCGCGTCTGTTCTCTTGCAGCTTGTCGCTTTCAGCTGCCTTTCTCTAGCGACCAGAGGTCGCTCTCGATACTCTCGAACCGTTCCTTGAGGTGGTTCTGCACATCGAAAATCGCCCTGTTGTAGTAGTGCGGGGCAATCTCTTTGGTGAACAGCTCCAGGACCTCGGCCACCTCGAACGACCCCAACTGCAGCTCGAAACGGTCTTCGAGAAAGCGCTTGAGGGTATCGAGCGCTTCACGCTCCTGTTCCGGCGCCAGCGTGAGGATCGGCGGCTTGGCCCTGGACTTGCCCATTACCAGCGCCCGTCCCAGGCGGCGAAGTTCTGCAGCAGCTGCAGGCCATGGGTATGGCTCTTCTCCGGGTGGAACTGCACGGCAAAGCGCGAGCCTTCGGCCAGCGCTGCGGCGAAGTCGACACCGTAATGGCCGCTACCGACCACCTGGCCCGGCTTGCCGGCGGTGATGTAGTAGCTGTGCACGAAGTAGAAGCGCGCACGCTCGGGGATGTTGTGCCACAGCGGGTGATCGATGCTCTGGGCGACTTCGTTCCAGCCCATGTGCGGCACTTTCAGGTGCTCGCCGTCTTCGTGCAGGTCTTTGCCGAAGAAGCGCACATTGCCCGGGAACAGGCCGATGCAATCGACGCCGTCGTTCTCTTCACTGTGATCGAGCAGCGCTTGCATGCCCACACAGATGCCGAGGAACGGCCGGTCCTGGCTGACTTCGCGCACCAGGCTGTCGAAGCCCAGGCGGCGGATTTCGGCCATGCAGTCGCGGATCGCGCCAACACCGGGGAACACCACGCGGTCGGCTTCGCGAATCACCTCGGCGTCGCTGGTGATCAGAACCTTGCCGGCGCCCACATGCTCGAGGGCCTTGGCCACCGAGTGCAGGTTACCCATGCCATAGTCGATAACGGCAACCGTCTGCATTACAGGCAACCCTTGGTCGATGGCATCTGCCCGGCCATGCGCTCGTCCAGCTCGATGGCCATGCGCAGCGCGCGGCCGAAGGCCTTGAACACGGTCTCGATCTGGTGGTGGGTGTTGTGCCCACGCAGGTTGTCGATGTGCAGGGTGACGTTGGCGTGGTTGACGAAGCCCTGGAAGAACTCCTGGAACAGGTCGACATCGAAGCCGCCCACCGAAGCGCGGGTGTATGGCACATGCATTTGCAGGCCCGGGCGGCCGGAGAAGTCAATGACCACCCGCGACAGCGCTTCGTCCAGCGGCACGTAGGCATGGCCGTAGCGGCGGATGCCCTTTTTGTCGCCGATGGCCTGGTTGAAGGCCTGGCCGAGGGTGATACCGACGTCTTCGACAGTATGGTGATCGTCGATATGCAGGTCGCCCTTGCATTCGATATCGAGGTCGATCAGCCCATGTCGGGCGATCTGGTCGAGCATATGTTCAAGGAAAGGCACACCGATATCGAATCGGGCCTTGCCGCTGCCATCCAGGTTGATCGAGGCCTTGATCTGGGTCTCCAGAGTATTGCGCTCGACGGAAGCCTTACGTTCGACCATCACCAGCTCCGCAAAATCATTGGGCGAAAAAGGTGACCATTATAGGCCCAGAAGCACGCGGCTTGAAACGCAGATGACGCGTGGCAGGGAATTTACCTGCGATCCGGCAATTTTCAGCTACTTCTGTAGGAGCGGGCTTGCCCCGCGATCGAATGCGGGTTCATCGCGGGGCAAGCCCGCTCCTACAGGGCAGACCTAGTTGAACAACACCGCAGTCTTCTGCAACGTCACCCAGATCCCCCAGGCCAGCGGCACCCCGACCACCAGCCAGGCCGCCAGCACCAAAGGCTTGCTGGCCGGGTCGGCCTTCCACTCCAGTACGCGCTCGCTGGCGCTGCCCTGGTCGTGGCTCAGGGCCCGTTCGGCGGCAAGCTCGGCATCGGTCATGAAGTACTTGTCGGCCACCGGCCGCACCAGCGCATTGCAGACAAAGCCCAGCACCAGCAGCCCGGCGAGGATGTACAGAGTGATGTCATAGGCCGCCGCCCGTGGCACGCCCAGCGCCAGCTGATACTCGCGCAGGTAGGTGATCAGCACCGGGCCCAGCACCCCGGCTGCGGCCCAGGCGGTCAGCAGGCGACCGTGAATGGCGCCGACCATCTGCGTGCCGAACAGGTCGGCCAGGTACGCCGGCACCGTGGCAAAACCGCCGCCGTACATTGACAGGATGATGCAGAACGCCGCCACGAACAGGGCGATGTTGCCCAGGTGGCCCATGTTCGGCACCAGCGCATACAGAGCCACGCCCAGGGCGAAGAAGGCGAAATAGGTGTTTTTGCGCCCGATATAGTCGGAGAACGACGCCCAGAAGAAGCGCCCGCCGATATTGAACAGGCTGAGCAAACCGGTAAAACCGGCGGCAATCGCGGCGATCTGGCCCAATTGCGCGGCGTTGAGCTGGCTGAAGCTCAGGTCATTGCCCAGCAGCTTGCCGGCAAAAACCTCCTGCAGCAGCGGCGAAGCCATGCCGAGAATGCCGATACCTGCCGAAACGTTCAGGCACAAAACCAGCCAGATCAACACAAACTGCGGGGTTTTCCACGCCACACTGACATGCACATGGCGATGGGTGATCATCGCGTTGCCGGCTTTTTTCAGCGGCGCAGTCCAGCCTTCAGGCTTCCAGCCGGTAGGCGGCACGCGATAGGCCAGGGCGCCGCCGAGCATGAACACGAAGTAGATCACCGCCATGACCACGAAGCTCTGCCAGACCCCAACGTCGCCGGGCGTAGCGAAGTGGTTCATCAGCGCTGCCGCCAGCGGCGCGCCGACCATGGCGCCGCCGCCAAAGCCCATGATCGCCATGCCGGTGGCCATGCCGCGTTTGTCCGGGAACCACTTGATCAGGGTCGAGACCGGGGAAATATAGCCAAGCCCCAGGCCAATACCGCCGATCACCCCGGAGCCCAGCCACATCAGCCACAGTTGGTGGGTATAGACGCCAAAGGCAGAAATCAGCAGGCCGCCGCACCAGCACAGGGTCGAGACCACTCCGGCCTTGCGCGGCCCGGCGTGCTCCAGCCAGCCGCCCCAGATGGCTGCCGAGCAACCGAGGAAGACAAAGAACAGCGTGTAGATCCAGCTGAGCATCGAGATCGGCCAGTCGCACTCGGTGGTGAACATGCGCATCAGGAAGTGGGTCTGTTCCGAGCAGACAACCGGCGCGCTGATGCCGATGGCCTGCGACAGCGGCAACCAGAACACCGAAAAACCGTAGGCCATGCCGATGCACAGGTGGATGGCCAGGGCCGCTGGCGGTACCAACCAGCGGTTGAAGCCCGGACGGGCGATGATCCGCTCCTTGGACAGGAAGCCGGGCGCGCTGGCGACGGTTCCGGCCGTGATGCTGCTGCTCATTGTTGTGTTCCCCTCGTAGGAATGAAGCGCTCACCGCCCGCGACCTTGGCGCTTTGGCAACTGGTCGTTGTTATTGGCGAACGGCCCCGTTTGCGCGACAAATGGCCGCAGCAGGGCCTGAGAGCGGCGAGAGAGTAGCATTTGCCGTGGTCACTTAGCGCTAACTGATACCGTCGTTTGTTCTGCAACTGATCCCCCCGGCAAGGAACTGTCATGCCATGTGTTGTCGAATCCGACACTTATGCAGGACTAAACCTTCGCCCCATATCACCCAGCGGTGATAACCGCAGCGCTATACTCTGCGGCTGAATTTAGAAATCGGACTACAAGGACTCGCCCATGAAAGCGTTCGGCAAAATCCTGGGGCTGGTGCTTCTCGGGTTGTTGCTGATCATTGTGGCTCTGGGCTTCGCCCTGACCCACCTCTTCGATCCCAACGACTACAAAGACGAGATTCGCCAGCTGGCACGCGACAAGGCCCACGTCGAGCTGACGCTCAATGGCGACATTGGCTGGAGCCTGTTCCCGTGGCTGGGCCTTGAGCTGCATGAAGCCAGCATCGCCACCCTGAACAACCCGAAAGTGCCGTTTGCCGACCTGCAGATGCTTGGCCTGTCGGTACGCGTGCTGCCGTTGCTGCGCCGTGAAGTGCAGATGAGCGATGTGCGCGTCGAGGGCCTGAACCTGACCCTGAGCCGTGACGAAAACGGCCATGGCAACTGGGAAGACATCGGCAAGCCGCTGCCCGCTGCCACCCCGGCCCCGGCCCCGGCCGAAAGCGCCGGCACTGCCCCGGCCCAGGCTAGCAGCGACAGCGCCAGCGAGCGCCCGGTCAAGCTCGATATCGACAGCCTGACCGTCAACAACGCCCGCGTGCAGTACAACGATGCCCGCAGCGGCCAGAGCTTCGGCGCCGAAAGCATCCAGCTGAGCACCGGCGCGGTGCATGAAGGGGTGAACATCCCGCTGAAGATGACCGCCTTCCTCAGTTCCGGCCAGCCAGTGGTCAAAGCGCGCACCGAGCTTAACGGCGAGCTGCGCTTCGATCGCCGGCTCAAGCGCTACCAGTTCGAAGACATGAAACTCAGCGGCGAAGCCTCGGGCGAGCCGCTGCAAGGCAAGACCATGACCTTCGCCGCCCAGGGCCAGTTGCTGGTCGATCTGGCGGCCAACGTCGCCGAATGGAACGGCCTCAAGCTCTCGGCCAACCAGCTGCGCGCCCTCGGCGAGCTGAACCTGCGCGACCTCGACAAAACCCCGCAACTGAGCGGCGGCCTGTCGATTGCCCAATTCGACCTGCGCAACTTCCTCGACAGCATCGGCCACCCGCTGCCGGCCTCGGCCGATAACAGCACCCTGGGCAAGGTCGAGCTGGTCACCCGCCTGCAAGGCACGCCGAACAGCCTGGCCCTGGAAGACCTGGCGATCAAGCTCGACGACAGCACCTTCAGCGGCCGCCTGGCCATTGAAGACTTCGCCAAGCAAGCCCTGCGCGTGCAGCTCAAGGCCGACAAGTTCGACGCCGACCGCTACCTACTGGCCAAGAGCGAGGCAGCCCAGGGCGCCAAGGCCGCACGCCAGGCCGAAGTGCAGAGCAAAGAGGCCGGTGCCCTCGCCGGTGCCGGTACCACACCGCTGCCCGACGCGCCGACCCAGGTGGCCTGGAGCAACGACAAGCTGCTGCCGGTTGACCGCCTGCGCAAGGTCGACCTGCAGGCCGACCTGACATTTGGCCAGCTGACTCTGGACAAGCTGCCGATCGAAAACGCCCACCTCAAGGCCCAGGGCCAAGGCGGCCTGATCACCCTGGAAACCCTGCGCGGCGGCCTGTACAACGGCGACTTCGAAAGCAAGGGCACCCTCGATGTACGCCCAGCCGTGCCGCAGATTGGTCTTAACACCCGCATCAACCGGGTGCCGGTCGAGCACTTCATCAAGAGCGAAACCGGCACGCCACCGGTCAAGGGCCTTTTGACCCTCAACAGCGACCTGACCGCCACCGGCAACAGCCAGAAAGCCCTGGTCGACACCCTCAACGGCAACGCCAGCTTCGTCATCAACGACGGTATCCTGGTCAACGCCAACCTCGAACAGCAACTGTGCCAGGCCATCGCCACCCTCAACCGCAAGGCCCTGAGTGGCGAGCCACGCGGCAAGGACACGCCGTTCCAGGAGCTCAAGGGCAGCCTGGTAATGCGTAACGGCGTGGCCAGCAACCCTGACCTCAAGGCACGCATTCCCGGCCTGACCGTCAACGGCCATGGCGACCTCGACCTGCGCGTGCTGGGCATGGACTACCGCATTGGCGTGATCGTCGAGGGCGACAAGCGCGACATGCCCGACCCGGCCTGCCAGGTCGGCGAGCGCTATGTCGGCCTCGAACTGCCGCTGCGCTGCCGTGGCCCGCTGGAGCTGGGCGCCAAGGCTTGCCGCCTGGATAAAGACGGTCTGGGCAAGGTCGCGGCCAAGCTGGCTGGCGACAAGGTCAGCGAAAAACTCAGCGAGAAGATCGACGAGAAGCTCGGCGACAAGGTCAGCCCGGAACTCAAGGACGCGCTCAAGGGGTTGTTCAAGCGATGAGCCCCGAGCAGTTTTCCAGCGCCGTGCTGGATTGGTACGACCGTAACGGCCGCCACGACCTGCCCTGGCAACAGGGCATCACCCCGTACCGGGTGTGGGTCTCGGAGATCATGTTGCAGCAGACCCAGGTGAGCACCGTGCTCAACTACTTCGACCGCTTCATGCAGGCGCTGCCGACGGTCCAGGCCCTGGCCGAAGCACCCGAGGACGAGGTGCTGCACCTGTGGACGGGCCTGGGTTACTACACCCGGGCGCGCAACCTGCAAAAGACCGCGAAGATCGTTGTCGAGCACTATGGCGGCGAATTCCCCCGCGATGTCGAGAAACTCACCGACCTGCCCGGCATTGGCCTGTCCACTGCCGGCGCTATTGCCAGCATCAGCATGGGCCTGCGTGCGCCGATCCTCGACGGCAACGTCAAGCGCGTGCTGGCCCGCTACACCGCGCAAGAGGGCTACCCCGGCGAGCCGAAAGTGGCCAAGGCGCTGTGGGCCAATGCCGAGCGCTATACCCCGCACAGCCGGGTGAACCACTACACCCAGGCGATGATGGACCTGGGCGCGACCTTGTGTACCCGCAGCAAGCCCAGTTGCCTGCTGTGCCCGCTCAAGGTCGGTTGCGAGGCGCACATGCTCGGCCAGGAAATCCGCTACCCAGTGCCCAAGCCGCGCAAGGAGCTGCCACAAAAGCGCACGCTGATGCCACTGCTGGCCAACCACCAAGGCGCCATCCTGCTTTACCGGCGGCCTTCCACGGGCCTGTGGGGCGGGTTGTGGAGCCTGCCGGAACTGGACAATCTCGCGCAGATCGACGAGCTGGCCGACCAGCACGGCCTGAGCCTGGCCGGCAGCCAGGCGCTGGACGGCCTGACCCACACCTTCAGCCACTTCCAGCTGGCCATCGAGCCCTGGCTGGTGCGCGTCAATGCCACCAGCGACCACGTGGCCGAGGCCGACTGGCTCTGGTATAACCTCGCCACCCCGCCGCGCCTGGGCCTTGCCGCCCCGGTGAAAAAACTGCTTAAACGCGCGGCCGACGTATTGCTTACAGGAGAGTCGCGATGACCCGCACCGTAATGTGCCGCAAGTACAAAGAACAATTGCCAGGCCTCGAGCGTCCACCCTACCCGGGCGCCAAGGGCCAGGACATCTTCGAGAACATCTCGCAGCAAGCCTGGGCCGACTGGCAGAAAGAGCAGACCATGCTGATCAACGAGAAGCGCCTGAACATGATGAACGCCGAGGACCGCAAATTCCTCCAGGGCGAGATGGACAAGTTCTTCTCCGGCCAGGATTACGAGAAGGCCGAAGGCTACGTTCCACCTAGCGAATAACCCCGGAAAATCGTAAGCGACGGAATTAATTTAAAAAATTTTCAAAAAGTCGTTGACGTAAATCCGAAAAACCCTTTTAATGCGCCCCGTTGCCCAGATAGCTCAGTCGGTAGAGCAGGGGATTGAAAATCCCCGTGTCGGCGGTTCGATTCCGTCTCTGGGCACCACTAATACCGAAAAGCCCCAAGCGAAGTGATTCCTTGGGGCTTTTTTCATGCCTGCGATTTATCAGCGAACGCAGGCCTTCTCGCGCACGGAAATGCCGCGAGCTTGTCGGAGCCAGGGATGAAATCGATTGCCGTCGCCGTCGCCATGCTGCTGAGCCTGACCGGCTGTGTCGGCGCCACCGTGGTGCTGCCGCATAAAGACACCTACCCCACCGCGGCCCATCGCATCCTGCGCCTGAAGAACATCACCCCCAAGGTCAGCAAATCGGAGAAATCCGACGTCACCCGCGAATGGTGCGGCGTCACCCTCTGGGCTGTGGTCGTGCCGGTGCCTTTGCTACTGCCGGTGTGCAGGACCTACAGCGAAGTGGCCTATGGCCCGGACATCGATGGCGACCAGGTCGTGCTGTTCAACGCCAGGCAGACCATCAGCTCGCCCATGTACGCCTGTGGCCCGATGATGATCCTGGCGCCGATCATCCATGGTTACGAAGGCAATCAGATCTGCGGGATGCTGCGCTAGGCCAGCGCAGCCACTATCAACCGCGCCGCCTCGAACAGCGGCACCTGCACCCCGCCGACCTGCGACGCAACAATCAACCCCTCGCCCAGCAAAAACAGCTGCTGCGCAGCGCCCTGCTTGCACCCCGCCTGCTGGCAGGCCTGCTCAAGTGCGGCCATGACCTTGTCCTTGTGCAACCTGGCCAGCACATGGGGTGGCTCGGCCGGCCCGGCATACTCGGCCGAAGCGTTGATGAAGGCGCAGCCGTAGAAGCCTTCAGAGCGCGCCCAGGCCTCGATGAAGTCGATATAGGCCAGCGGCCGCGCTTTTGCCTCAACGGCCGCCAGAGCGCTTTGCAGGCGCGCCATGAAATCGTGATCGCGACGTTCCAGCGCCGCCTCGATCAACAGCTCCTTGCTGGGGAAATGCCGGTACAGGGTTTTCTTGGTCACCCCGGCCTCCTGGCTCAACTGCTCGACCCCGGTGCCGTGGTAACCCTGGCGGTAGAACAGCTGCAGCGCCGACTCGGCGATTTTCTCGGACGTACTCATGCCACACCTTCGATCAGGACAGTTACCAGCAGTGTATACCGATCGGTTGACTTGCAGGTAAACCGATCGGTATCCTCGGCGCACATTGCCCAGCCAGAGACTGCACCCATGCCATTCAAATCCAAGGCGCCCGCCGCCCCTTCCCTGCATTTCAGCCTGCTGTCACTGATCGGCGCGGCCCTGGCGATCGGCGCCACCGGCTGGCTCAGCCAGGTGTCCGGCGCGCTGTGGCTGATGGCCCCGTTTGGCGCCAGCTGCGTGCTGGCCTTCGGCATGCCCGACTCGCCGCTGGCGCAGCCGCGCAACATCATCGGCGGCCACGTGATTGCCACCCTGGTGGGTCTGGCAGTGCTGCATACCCTCGGCGACAGTTGGTGGAGCGCAGCCCTGGCCGTCGGCCTGGCCCTGGCTGCCATGCAGCAGACCCGCACCCTGCACGCACCAGCCGGGGCCAACCCGCTGGTGGTGATCGCCAGCCACGCACCGCTGAGCTTCGTGATTACCCCGGTGCTGGCCGGCTCGCTGGTGATCGTCGCCGTGGCCTGGTGCCTGAACAATGCGCGCCAGGCCAACAGCTACCCGAAATACTGGTACTGATGGCGCTATGCCGAGGGCTGTTGACCACCGTCAATATGCCCTCGGCCCGCACCGATAAAATGCTCTGAGGATATTAGAAGGAACCAACAGGCCTCCCCATGAGCGAAGAATCCACTGCCCTGCCCCTGCCCTCGCCTGCCGCTGAAACACCTGCGAGCCCCAGCCCAAGCCCGGCACGCAAAGCTGCCACCCCCCGTCCACGGCGTCCACGTACCCCGCGCAAGCCTGCTGTCAGCGCCGCTGCCGAAAGCGAAATCAGCGCCATCAGCCAGCAACCGGCAGCCCTGAAAGTCGCCTCGGCGCCGCGCGGCTCCAACGAGGACAGCGCCTCGGCCAAGCTGCCGGCCAGCTACCCGTACAGCAACCGCATGCGCCGCGCCGAGTACGAAAAGGCCAAGCACGAACTGCAGATCGAACTGCTCAAGGTGCAAAGCTGGGTCAAGGAAACCGGTCAGCGCATCGTCGTGCTGTTCGAAGGCCGCGACGCCGCCGGCAAGGGTGGCACCATCAAGCGCTTCATGGAGCACCTCAACCCGCGTGGTGCGCGGATTGTCGCCCTGGAGAAGCCTTCCGAGCAGGAGAAGGGCCAGTGGTACTTCCAGCGCTACGTCCAGCACCTGCCCACGGCCGGTGAAATGGTCTTCTTCGACCGCTCCTGGTACAACCGCGCCGGGGTCGAGCGGGTCATGGATTTTTGCTCGCCGCTGCAATACCTGGAGTTCATGCGCCAGGCGCCGGAGCTCGAACGCATGCTGTGCAACAGCGGCATCCTGCTGTTCAAGTACTGGTTCTCGGTGAACCGCGAAGAGCAGCTGCGCCGCTTCATCTCCCGCCGTGACGACCCGCTCAAGCACTGGAAGCTGTCGCCGATCGACATCAAGTCGCTGGACAAGTGGGACGAATACACCGCTGCCAAGGAGGCAATGTTCTTCCACACCGACACCGCCGATGCACCGTGGACGGTAATCAAATCCGACGACAAAAAACGCGCGCGGATCAACTGCATCCGCCACTTCCTGCACTCGCTGGACTACCCCGGCAAGGATTTGAGTGTCGCCCACCAGCCTGACCCGCTGCTGGTGGACCGCGCCGCGCGCGTGCTCGAAGAGGAAGACCGCGGCGAGCTGGCGCAACCAGCCTGAGCTTGCTCCAGGCCGTCGGCGGCACTTGGGTTTCCCGGCCAACTGCGATTCAATACGCAGAATTTATCCGGCTCAGCACAAGGGTTCACCGATGGCCTCCAGCAGCAAACAACAGAAACGCGCCAAGCGCGCCGCCAACAAGGCCCGCGAAAACCGCATGGTGCGTAGCGGCCAGGCGGTCAAGAGCTCGGGCGAAAGCTCCAGCGCCAGCGTCGAGCAGGTCTTCAACAAGGCCATGGAATCGGGCAGCTATACCGCCCTGTTCGAAAAAATGAAGCAAGCCCAGGAAACCGGCCTGGTCGCGCTGATTTCGGTGTTCCTGGTCGACCCGCTGCTGACCCTGGTGCTCAAGGGCCACAAGGAAGAACACGCCACCGACTACATCGTCATGGTCTTCACTGCCTACCGCAAGTGGCTGGACGGCGCCGACGAAGCCACAACCATGGCCTGGCTCGAGAGCGACGAGTTCCAGGAAGCCTACATCAGCGCGTCCGAGGCGGTGGCCAAGCAGCAGAAGAAGTTTGGCTGACAGCTTGCCTGGCTCCTGATTCCTCGGGGGCCAGATCCCCTCAAAGAAAAATCCTACATCGACCACAGGTCCCTGGCCGATTGACCATCGCCTCGACGCCACCTAACCTTTGTTGACCGTTTACAACGTATACAAAGTCAGGAGCGTAGACATGGCTTCCCCGGTTCTGTCGTTTCGCGTCGAAGCATCCCTCGCCGAAAAGCTCGATCAACTGGCAGCCGCCACCGATCGAGATCGCCAATATCACCTCAAGCGCGCTTTGCTGCGCTATGTCGAAGCCGAGTCATGGCACGTGCAGGCGATTGCTGCCGGCATCAGCGATGCCGACACTGGCAACCTGACCGACCTCTCTGAGGTCAAGGCAAAGTGGGTGAAACGCGAAGATGACTGCACTGACGGCGAAGGCTGAAAGCGACCTGGAATCGATTTTCGAGCACTATCAGCTCAAGGCAGGCAGCAAAACGGCCTTTGCAATGGTTCAGGGCATATTGAGCAGCCTGGAAATTCTCGAACACTTCCCAGGTGCAGGCCGCCCCTCGCCAGTGCCGGATGTGCGCGAGCTGGTGCTCGCCCACATCGCCTTTATTGCCCCGTACCGCTTGCTCGACGGACGGGTCCAGGTATTGCGATTTCTGCATCAGCGCAGTGAGCGACCTGAGCACTGGTAAAGCCCACCGCATGAGCCGCGATGAGCCCGCTACGGTCAAAACAAAAAGGCCGCGATCCTCACAGATCGCGGCCTTTGTCATTGCATCCGCATCACATCAGTTGTTCAGCACCGCCCGCCCGGCCGCCTCGGCCTTGCGCTTGCGCGCCACCAGCAGCCCGGCGGCGACCACGGCAATCGACAACAAGCCGGTCGCGACGATTTCAATACGATGGTCCGGACGGATCAGCATCACCGTCAGGATGCCGACGATGAAGGCAATGGTCGCCCAGGTCAGGCCCGGGAACAGCCACATCTTGAAGGCGATCTTCTCGCCGCGCTGCATACGCTGACGACGCATGCGCAGTTGCGACACGGCGATCACCAGGTACACCAGCAAGGCAATGGCGCCGGAACTGGCCAGCAGGAACTCGAACACCTGAGCAGGTGCCAGGTAGTTGGCGATCACGGTGAGGAACGCCGCTGCAGTCGACAGCACCACTGCCACGTATGGGGTACCGCTGGAGGTGGTGCGCTGGGCCATGGCCGGCGCATCGCCACGCTTGCTCAGGGAGAAGAGCATGCGCGAGGAGGTGTACAGCGCCGAGTTCAGGCAGCTGGTCACGGCGATCAGCACGACGATGTCGACGATCAGCTTGGCGTTGGGGATGCCCATCAGGTTGAGCACGGTCTGGTACGAACCGACTTCGGCCAGGTCACTGTTGGTCCACGGCACCAGGGCCACGACCACGAAGATCGACACCAGGTAGAACAGGAAGATCCGCCAGATCACCGAGTTGGTGGCCTTGGTGATCTGCTTGCCCGGGTCTTTCGACTCGGCGGCAGCGATGGTGACGATTTCAGTACCCATGAACGAGAACATGGTGGTCAGCATCGCCGCCAGCACCGCGCCCATGCCGTTGGGCATGAAGCCCTGGGTGTCGAACAGGTGGCTGACGCCGCTGACCTGGCTGTTGGGCAGCAGGCCGAAGATCGCAGCCACACCAAGGATGATGAAGCCAATGATCGCCACTACCTTGAGCAACGCGAACCAGAACTCGAATTCACCGTAGTTCTTCACACTGAACAGGTTGGTCGCGGTCAGCAGCAAGGTGATCACCAGGGTAAACACCCAGATGCCGATATCGGGGAACCAGGCATGCAGAATGGTTGCGGCGGCGTTGGCCTCCAGCGGAATCACCAGAACCCAGAACCACCAGTACAGCCAGCCGATAGTAAAGCCGGCCCAGTGGCCGATGGCTTTGTCGGCATACGTCGAAAACGAACCGGTATCCGGCGAGGCAACGGCCATTTCGGCCAGCATGCGCATCACCAGCACCACCAGGGTCCCGGCCGCGGCATAGGCCAGCAAGACCGCAGGGCCGGCTTCGGCGATGGCGTGGCCGGAGCCGACGAACAGCCCGGCGCCGATGACACCGGCAATCGACAGCATGGTCACATGCCGCTGCTTGAGCCCCTGAGCGAGGTCATTGGAATTGTGCGTACCGCTCATAAAACTACCTTTGCGAGAAATGGCGTTTTGATCCTGCTACTCGAGTCGCGCTCTTCAAAAAGAGTGCTACATCCTGTTGCCGATCGATAACGCAATTACCGCGCCAGGCTGATGACCGTTCGTTCGAAAATTCTCACAGCCCCGTTTAACAAGGCTTACAGGTCTTTCGGCCAAGACTTGACCGAAAGACCCTGAAAAACCGGCGGAATAGACCAATTACTGAAATACCCACTTACAAATGCCCCGGGTGCACCACACTTCGTCACCGGTAACACCTCATGCACTTCCTACGACCAAAAAGGTACAACCCAAAGGTACAACCAAAGCCGTAGATAAAGGCCTGAACCTGTGCACAAGGTCAGAAACGACTTCCCAGAAACGGCCAAAACTGGCACCATCGCGCCTTTTTTCATCAAGGCTCCGGCCCTGGAAACGAGGGTAGGCGGACATCTGCGCGACAGTCCACTGCAGCGATGCGACACCCGCCCTCCCACCAACCGATTGCCTCTCCCGACGTTATTGGCTGTCTTCGGACCGCTATGCTAGCTTGGCGCCTCGCCAGGAAGGCCGCTAACAGCAGGAGCGCACCAGAACACATGAGGACCGCACATGGCTGAGGCCACGCCCGCGCTGGAAATCCGCAACCTGCACAAACGCTACGGCGACCAGGAAATCCTCAAGGGAATTTCGCTGACCGCGCGTGATGGCGACGTGATCTCGATCCTGGGATCCTCCGGCTCCGGCAAGTCCACTCTGCTGCGCTGCATCAACCTGCTGGAAAACCCGCACCAGGGCCAGATCCTGGTGGCTGGCGAAGAGCTCAGGCTCAAGGCGGCAAAAAACGGTGAACTGGTGGCCGCCGACAACAAACAGATCAATCGCCTGCGCAGCGAGATCGGCTTTGTCTTCCAGAATTTCAACCTGTGGCCGCACATGAGCATCCTCGACAACATCATCGAGGCGCCGCGCCGGGTGCTCGGCCAGAGCAAGGCCGAGGCCATCGAGCATGCCGAAGCGCTGCTGAACAAGGTTGGCATCCACAACAAGCGTCACAGCTACCCGGCCGAGCTGTCCGGTGGCCAGCAACAGCGTGCGGCCATTGCCCGCACCCTGGCAATGAAGCCCAAGGTTATCCTGTTCGACGAGCCGACCTCGGCCCTGGACCCGGAAATGGTCCAGGAAGTGCTCAACGTTATCCGTGCCCTCGCCGAAGAAGGCCGTACCATGCTACTGGTTACCCACGAAATGGGCTTTGCCCGCCAGGTGTCCAGCGAAGTCGTCTTCCTGCACCAGGGGCTGGTCGAAGAGCAAGGAACGCCGCAGCAGGTTTTCGAAAACCCGACCTCGGCGCGTTGTAAACAATTCATGTCCAGCAACCGCTAACGGAGCAACACGCATGCAGACCTATAAGAAATTCCTCCTGGCCGCTGCCGCCACGCTGGTGTTCTCGGCCAATGCCATGGCTGCCGAGAAACTGAAGATGGGCATCGAGGCGGCCTACCCGCCGTTCAACAACAAGGACGCCAGTGGCCAGGTCGTCGGTTTCGACAAAGACATCGGCGACGCCCTGTGCGCCAAGATGAAGGTCGAGTGTGAAGTGGTGGTTTCTGACTGGGACGGCATCATTCCCGCCCTGAACGCGAAGAAGTCCGACTTCATCATCTCCTCGCTGTCGATCACCGACGAGCGCAAGCAGGCGGTGGACTTCACCGACCCGTACTACTCGAACAAGCAGCAGTTCATCGCCCCGAAAAACGTCGACTTCAAGACTGATCCCAAGTCGCTCGAAGGCAAGACCCTCGGCACTCAGCGCGCTACCCAGGCAGCTATCTGGCTGGACGATAACGGCGGCATGGACAACAAGTTCAAGGTCAGCCTGTACGACACCCAGGAAAACGCCTACCTGGACCTGACCTCGGGCCGCGTCGATGCCCTGCTGGCTGACAAATACGCCAACTACGACTGGCTCAAGTCCGAAGCCGGTAAAAACTACGAGTTCAAAGGCGATCCGGTGAACGAAAGCGACAAGGTTGGTATCGCTGTACGCAAAGGTGACAACGAACTGCGCAACAAGCTCAACGCCGCCCTGAAAGAAATCGTTGCCGACGGCACCTACGAGAAGATCAACAACAAATACTTCCCGTTCAGCATCTATTGATTCGCCCCGACCGGCATTGCCCTGCAGGCAATGCCGGTCCCTTGAACAAACCTGCCCATGAATATTGATCTTTACGGATTCGGTCCGGCCCTGATGGCCGGGACGCTGATGACCGTCAAACTCGCATTGTCGGCCCTGCTCCTGGGGCTGGTACTGGGACTGCTTGGCGCCCTGGCCAAGACCTCACCCTACAAACCCCTGCAATGGCTGGGTGGTTTCTACTCCACACTGGTTCGCGGCGTGCCCGAGCTGCTCTGGGTGCTGTTGATCTACTTTGGCACCGTCAGCCTGATGAACCGGCTGGGCGAGCTTCTGAATATTCCCGGCCTTGAGCTCAATGCCTTTGCCGCAGGCGTGATTGCCCTGGGCCTGTGCTTCGGCGCCTATGCCACGGAAGTGTTCCGTGGTGCGCTGCTGGCGATCCCCAAGGGCCACCGTGAAGCCGGCCTGGCGCTGGGCCTGTCCAAGGGGCGGATCTTCTCCAGGCTGGTGCTGCCGCAAATGTGGCGCATCGCCCTGCCGGGGCTGGGCAATCTGTTCATGATCCTGATGAAAGACACCGCGCTGGTCTCGGTAATCGGCCTGGAAGAAATCATGCGTCATTCGCAAATCGCCGTGACCGTGAGCAAGCAACCCTTCACCTTCTACATGGTCGCCGCCATCATTTACCTGGGCCTTACCGTCCTGGCCATGACCGGCATGCACTTCATGGAAAAACGCGCCGGTCGCGGCTTCGCGAGGGCCAACCAATGAACTGGGAAGTCATCATCAAGTGGCTGCCACGCCTGGCCCAGGGCGCCACGCTGACGCTCGAGCTGGTCGCCATCGCGGTCATCGCCGGGCTGATCCTCGCCATTCCACTGGGTATCGCCCGCTCTTCGCGGCTCTGGTACGTACGGGCCCTGCCTTACGGCTACATTTTCTTCTTCCGCGGTACGCCGCTGCTGGTGCAGCTGTTTTTGGTGTATTACGGGCTGGCCCAGTTCGATGCCGTGCGCAACAGCGCCTTGTGGCCGTACCTGCGCGATCCGTTCTGGTGCACGGTGCTGACCATGACCCTGCACACTGCCGCCTACATCGCAGAAATCCTGCGTGGCGCGCTGCAGGCCATCCCCCGTGGCGAGATCGAAGCGGCGCGGGCCCTGGGCATGTCCCGGGCCAAGGCAATGCTCTACATCATGCTGCCGCGTGCCGCCCGCATCGGCCTGCCGGCCTACAGCAACGAAGTGATCCTGATGCTCAAGGCCAGTGCCCTGGCGAGTACCGTTACCCTGCTGGAACTGACCGGCATGGCACGGACGATCATCGCCCGGACCTACCTGCCGGTGGAGATCTTCTTCGCGGCGGGCCTGTTCTACCTGCTGATCTCCTTCTTGCTGGTGCAAGCCTTCAAGCAGCTGGAACGCTGGCTGCGCGTCGACGCCTGCCAGGGTCGATAAACCTGTATAACGGGGCTGATCTCAGCCCCGTTTTCGTATCCGCTCATGACCACTGCCCTCCCCCTCTGCGCCGACCAACTGCTCAGCCGCTTCCAGGCGCTCGACGACTTTCTGCGCGAGCATCAGGCGCTGTGGCGGCCACGGCCTTTCACCCAGTTGCAACTGCCGTGGGAAACCGAATACCGCGCCCTGGCCGACTGGTTGCGCCAGCGCTCGTTGAGCGAGGCGGAAGCGGCGCACAATCACCCCGAGCAACTCGCTGCACCGGCGCCTTTTCCCCAGCTGGCACGCCGGGCGGCAGCGCTGTCTGCCATCGGCGAGTTATCCACCGTTGCCCTGCCCGCTGCTGGCCCTCGCCTGAATGTCGACGTGCCGGGGCGCAAATGGCAGCAGATCGAAGCCTTCGCCAGCCACCTGGGTTTTATCCACAGCCCACGGCACTGGCTGGACTGGTGCGCCGGCAAAGGTCATCTGGGCCGGCGCTTGCTGCAGCCTCATAGTCAGCAACTGACCTGCCTGGAATACGACCCGGCGCTGGTCGAAGCCGGCAGCGCCCTCAGCCAGCATCACCAACTGCCCGCCGAGCACCGCCTGCAGGATGTACTGGCCGATAGCGCCGCCCAGCAATTGAGCGCCGAGCATACCGCAGTGGCCCTGCACGCCTGTGGCGACCTGCATGTACGCCTGATGCAACTGGCAAGCCTCAAGGGTTGCCGCCAACTGGCCATCGCGCCGTGCTGCTACAACCGCATCCAGGCGCCGCAGTACCAGCCGTTATCCACAGCCGCCAAGGCATCTGGCCTGCAGTTGTCGATTGATGATCTTGGCTTGCCGCTCAGCGAAACCGTTACCGCAGGTGCGCGGGTACGCCGCCAGCGTGACGAGTCCATGGCCAGGCGCCTGGGTTTTGATCTGTGGCAACGGCAGTTGCGTGGGGTAGATGAGTACCTGCCGACGCCTTCGCTGCCGGTCAGCTGGCTGCACAAGCCGTTCGCCGACTACTGCTGGGGCCTTGCCGAACTCAAGGAATTGCAGCCAGGTGCCGAGCCTGATTGGCCAGCATTGGAAGCGGCCGGCTGGCAGCGCCTGGCCCAGGTGCGCAACCTGGAATTGCTGCGCAATCTGTTCCGCCGCCCGCTGGAATTATGGCTGGTGCTGGATCGCGCACTGTTCCTGGAGGAACAGTCCTACCAGGTACAGCTCGGGGTGTTTTGTGAGCAGCCTCTCACCCCGCGCAACCTGCTGCTGTTGGCCGAACGCCGATAACGGCGCTCAGCCTGTGGATAAATCTGTGCGCAACCTTGCGCCGAACCCCAGCAAATTCGTGGATCCAAGCGCTTTCACAGGCTGGTCATTTTTTGTTCACTGATTAATCGTCAGCAAAAACAGCCATTTGCGCAAAGACCAACGGCGGGCGTTGCTCCGATGCAATGCGCACCTGTTTGGCATGCGGCTTGTGCATAAGCCTTCGCGCGAATAGCGCTAAGCAGGTTGAATCAGGCCAGTTTCAGCAGGCTCATGCCCACCAGCAACAGCGCCAGGCCCAACCAGCCGCGGCCTACCAGGCGCTGACCGAACAGTGCCCAACCCATGGCCACGGTGGCGAGGATGCCGAAGCCACCCCAGATGGCGTAAGCCAGCGACAGTTCGATATCTCGCACAGCCTGAGCCAGTGCGGTAAAGGCGGCCAGCACGCAGAGAATCGAAGCAATGCCCAGGCCGCGCTTTTTGAAACCGTCGGAATACTTGAGCAACAGGTTGGCGATCACTTCCAGCACGATCGCCAGGCCCAGCCAGGCGAAGGGAATCCAGTTCATGCTCAGCATGGCAGGGCCTCCATATTGCGCGGGGCAGGTGCGGCGCGGGTACCCGACTTGATCAGCAGGATACCGGCGATCATCACGCCCAGGCCGGCGGCCTTGAGCAGGCCCAGGCTCTCGCCCAGCCAGGTGACGCTGATCAGGGTGATCAACACGATGCCGATGCCTTCCCACAAGGCGTAGGCCACGCCCACCGGTACGCGTTTTACCGCCAGTGCCAGGAAAAAGTACGACAGGCCGATCATCAGGTACATCAACCCGTGACCAAGAATGGGGAAATGACTGGCGGCGAATTTCATCGACGCGGTGCCGATCACCTCGGCGGTGATGGCGATAAACAGATAGATCCAGGAACGCATGATGCCCTCCCACGGGCGACACAAACCGAGCGAAATCGCGCTGACGGCTACAGACAAAGAGAAGAAAAAGGCTGTTTGTCGGGGGAGGCGCTAGAGGTCGCCGGTCCAGTGACGTTCACGGGAAACCAGGCGGGAGGTGAAGAGCGGAAACGCTTTAGTGTTCAACATAATGAACAACAAATTAGCTCAAGGCATCGTTAAAGTCAAATCGATAGAAAATGACTAATTAATTTTCGCGTCTTTCAGTCCGTATTTAGGTGAAAGCCCTTAAAGGTTGCAGAAAGGTTCGTAAATTATATTACCCGACCTGATAAAGGCATCGCGGGGCAAGCCCGCTCCCACCCTGTAGGAGCGGGCTTGCCCCGCGATCCCCCGTAAGATCCCACCTCACCCTCGTGTCAAAACGCCGCACCCTCGGCAAAATCACAATTAATTATTGTAATACGATAATTTTTCACAAATAATGCACCCCGCTCAACTAGCACGGAGGGAAACCATGAACAGTAAGACAGTGGCTTACGCGAGATCGCGTCTGCGAGTGATCGGTGCATTCGCCGCGGTACTCGCCTGGGGTACAGGGATCGTCGAGTTCGGCGGCAACGTACTATTGTGGGTGTTCGAAAAAGCCCAGGTGCAAGGCGCCTACCTGCAAAGCTTCGGTGAAAACATGCCGCTGCTGCTGGCCCCGGATTACCAGCCTTCGCACCTGGCCCTGGGCCTGGTGATCGGCCTGGAACTGATCCCCGCCAGCCTCTCGGCCTTTGCCTTGTACCTGACCGGCTTGTTCTTCCTGCGCCTGTCCCGGGGTGAAACCTGGACGACGCAAAACATCAAGATGCTCTGGTGGGTGGGCTTGCTGTGCATCGGCTTGCCGATGGTCTGGCCGATGATCGGCACCTTGCAGGGCCTGGCGTTCTCCATCGACCTGCCCAAAGGCGAGAGAAGCTTCAGCGTATCGATCGGTGTATCATCCCAGGCGGTTTACGAGATCATGAAAGGCATTTTCCTCTGCGCCTTCTCACTCCTCATGCGTGACGCCAAAACCATCAGCGATGAACACAACTGTTATGTCTAGCTTGCCCCTATGCCGATAATTATTCGACTCGATGTAGTCATGGCCAAGAACAAGATCCGCTCCAAGGATCTGGCCGAGATTATCGGTATTACGGAGGCGAACCTGTCGTTGCTGAAAAACGGCAAGATCAAGGGTTTCAAGATGGAAACCCTCGAGAAGCTCTGTCGCGCGTTGAACTGCCAGCCAGGTGACCTGCTGGAGTTCAGCGAGGAATGAACAAGGAACTGGCAACTCGTGAGCAATTCACTCAAATGGCGCGCTGCGCTAGTGCTGGCCGTCGGCCTGCTCGGCGGCTGCGGCCCCAGCTATACCTATAGATACTCCCCACCGCCCAGCATGGCGGGCATGAACTGCATCAACTCCTGCTCGATGGAACGCAACCACTGCAAACAGATGGCGCGCCTGCAGGAAAACAGCGACCACGCCCTGTACCAGGCCAACTACAGAAACTACCAGCTGTGCCAGGCCGGCAAGAGCAAAAAAGAAGCGCGCAAAAGCTGCTACTACCCCAGCTACCCGTTCAACAGCGGCTCCAGCTACTCGTGCGGCAGCGACTACGACAGCTGCTACCAATCTTGCGGCGGCACCATCCAGCGCATCCTCAACAAAGACTGACGCCTCGAATAAACGGAATTGACTGTGGATATCATCAGATCCATCGCCCTGCTTGCGTGCGCGTTTTACCTCAGCGGCTGCGCCTTCATGTCCGACTGGCAAGTCCCGCCACCCCGGTCCGACTGGCAAGTGCCGCCCATGCAGATGTACGGCAACCAGAGCTTCCCCGGGCCGGACTTCAGCAGAGACCGCCACGCCATCCAGCACTACCTCGACACACACAAACACTGACACTTCGACCAAACGGAATTGCCTGTGGCCATTATCAGATCCTTCCTCCTGCTGGCGTGCGCGCTCTACCTGAGCGGCTGCACCAGCGGCGACTACACCCCGATGTCTGGCTGGGAAATCCCGCAGATGCAGATATACGGCGACAAGGGCTACACCGGCCCGGCCTACAGCTGCAAGAAAAAGCACGGCTGCCGAGAGCACTGTAAAAAGCATGATTGCCGCTACAAACCGCTGATATTCGACCCCACCAAAGCCGAACCCAGCGCCACCACAATGCACCGCGGCTGGTAACAAAACACCCCGCGATGCCCGCTGAAACCGGGTATCGCGAGGAATGTTGCAGAAGTGGTTTACAGACGCAAACTGATCGCTATAATGACGCCCCTGTGCCGGTATAGCTCAGATGGTAGAGCAACTGACTTGTAATCAGTAGGTCCCGGGTTCGATTCCTGGTGCCGGCACCATACACAGTAAAAAAAGGCTCACCGCAAGGTGGGCCTTTTTTGTTTGCGTGGGCACACCCGCCGGTTGGGAGCAGGCTTGCCCGCAATGAGCTGCCGAAGGCGGCGTCTGAATCGCAACCGCTGTGCGCTTGATCACCTCCGCTGATCGACCCAGTTTGTCACATTCGCCACTGCACCTACCCTCTAAGAATTTGGCCCGATCCGGTGTCAACGCCGATGCCCCAAGCCAGAGTCTTATTTCTGAGCAGTACAGAAATAAATAGCACCCTCAAAAAAACATAATCACTCATAGAATCGGGATTTTTCCTATGTGCAGCCAAAGCCATACGAACTAATCTCTCATTGCACCTGTTAAAAAGTGCACACTTAAATCAAATAATAAAAGGATATTCCCATGGGTATGTGGTGCTGCATGTATATCAACGAATTCAAAGTCGACCAACCCACTGACGACGAAGTAGAGTCTGTCATAGCAGAAGAAGATTTCACCCCGGAAGAGCTCTCCATACTGGCTGAGTAACGAAAATAAATGAGGCGATTTTTTCGCCTCATTTTTTGGCTTATATGGAAACTTCCTGCCTATGAAAACAATTGCCCCAGAGCGTACGTTATCACTGGACGATGCAGAAAGCGCAATCGATCAGCACTTTTCCAGCGAAGGAATTCATTTAACCCTACGCCGTTACGGTAGCCCGCTGTCCAGCACTGTTGCCACCCTTCACCTCCCCTATGACAGTAGCGGCATAGAATGTGTCGGTTGTGGCAAAGGCTATGAAGCAGAGGCTCGTGTGGGTGCGAAGTTCGAGGCTTATGAGCATTACATGGGCCCCTTTCAGCTACGAAAGCATAGCGCACTGCATTGTTTTGATTCGGTTGTTTCTCAACCGTCCTTGCAAAACATACTGCCGATGCAAATGCTTCGCCACGCCGGCGCATCACAGATGGCTGTACTTTCCTTCGAGGCGCATGAAGCCTCCGCAGGCGTTGAGTTACTCTATCCGTCATTTCTGATTAACCATCAGTATGCCAACGAGTCGCTTCCCGGCGATGATACCGACTATAGCGCTGCGCGCCGATACTCCTGCGGTACCGGTGTGGCGGCGGGTGTGGGATTTACGGAAGCGGCAATTCATGCCGCGAGCGAAGTCATAGAGCGCCATGGCATTGGGCGCTTTATTGCACAACATTTCTTTTATGATTCAAAAGAGCCGATAAGAAAGATTATTGACAATTCAATGCCAGAGCATCTGTTAAACACCTTGCGTGATGCAGAAACTGCCATAGGTGCTTCAATCGAGGTATTTGACGCTTCTAGTCAAATAGACTATCCCGTTTTTATTGCCTACTGCCCGGAGAAGACGATCGCAGATATTCATGTCGTTGGTGGCGGCTGTTCACTTTACCCGAGCCATGCCGCAGCACGTGCGATCAAGGAGCTGGTGCAGCAATACAAAGTTGCTGAAGGCGTGCAGCACGTCACACAAGAGTGGACCCGTTCAAAAAACAACCTGGGCAAAAACCCAAAGTTGCTGCGCTGCTTGCGCATGGCGTTTGGGGCCACCCAGCGTGCCAAAACAGTACCTTACCCGATGCCTCAAGACCCGGAAAAAATGCCACTGGCGCTACACTTGTCCCATTTAAAAAATGAGTGTTTTAAAGCCAATCATCCCGTTTGGCTAAAAGAACTACATTCCAGCCCCAACCAGGTTAGCCTGGCCTGTGCGGTCATGCCAAAAATGGAAAGATTTTCGATTGTCTCACTGGGCGGAAAAGTTGTGCCCTGCTATCGATACGAGTAAACAGCAAAGCCGTCGTGGCCATGATGACCTGGTCATTGTCAAACGAGCTTTAAATCTCGCCATACGCCCGGCTGACGTAACCATTGCCGTCAAAGCGTCTCTCATTATCTTTCGGAACCAGGCCTTTCATGAGCCCAGCAGAAAAAAAGAGCCCACGCGAATTACCATGCCGTGACTATTTTCTTTCTCCTTCTTTAGGTATCGCTACCCAGGCGATCCATTTAGGGCAACATGAGAATGGACTGGGTCAGTTTCCAGTTCCAGCGCTCATTTGTAACTCTGCAACACTCCTGAATTCAATTGAAGAAGGCAGAGAGATGCTAGGTAATGCAAAGCAGGAAAACTTTGCCTACCAACGTTATGCAAATCCTACCGTTTCAGTTTTAGAAGCGAAATTTCGTGCCATTGAACACTGCTCCTATAGCCTCGCGGTCAATAGCGGGATGACCGCCTGCCTGCTTGCTTTTCGCGCCCTGTTGAGCGCAGGCGATCATGTCATCGTACCCCACAGTGTATTTTACGAAATCATTGAGCAGCTTAATTATGAAGTAAACCATCGCGGGATTGAAATGTCGCTTATCGACGAATACCCGGCAGCGGCATTTGAGCGCGCGATCCAAGCCAACACGAAAATGATCTTTATCGAAGCCCCACCAACCCAGCATTTTTAGATATCAACATTCCTGACTTGGCAGAGCTTTGCAACAAGCGTGGCATTCTTCTTGTTGTTGATAACACCTTTCTTACACCTGCCTGCCAAAAGCCACTTTCCTTGGGAGCTGCAGTAACATTATATTCCATCACCAAACACATCAACGGCCACGGCGATGTGATGGGCGGCATGGTCAGTACCAATGAACCGGACCTGTTCAAGGCATTGAAGTATCACAGGGACAGTGCAGGGCTCATCGTAGATCCGTTCTCGGCCTGGCTCACTATACGAGGACTAAGGACACTGCCACTGCGATTAAAAAAACATACCGATAATGCACATGCGGTGATCGCCATGCTGCGTGAGGAGTTCCCGAAGCTGGAGTGGCGTGCAGTCTGGTCGACTAAAAGTGCGCAAACCAACGGCATTTCTCCGTCATTGCATACAGGCCTTATCGCCATTGTTTTTCCATCGCGAGAAACGGCTACAAGCTTTGTTCGTCATCTGCAGCTTATCCGAATAGGTACAACCTTCGGCAATATTGAGTCCTTATGTTATCACTACGGTAGTTTTAGCAGGGAGGGCAGCACCGACCTGGAAAAAATAGGCGTGCCGGACGGCTTGGTGCGAATCTCTGTTGGCCTGGAAGATAGCGATGATATTAATGCAGACATCCGACGTGCACTGCGCCTTGCAATGCAAAGCAAAACCACTGCGCGAAGGTGAAGCGCAAGTCCGTCAGCAGTCGAGTATGAGATTCTGCCAAGCCTCCACCTTGTAATCCTCTCCCCCATCCGTTATAGCTAAAAAGGCATCCATAACCAAAAAGAGGCAGAATCAGCCCGCCATGTACGAGACCACACGTATCTTTCGCCCTTCAGGCCCGTTTGCCGCGCTGTTCGGCAAGCCTTACGGGCCCAACGCTGTCGCTAGCCCTTCGCTGACCAGCTCCCCCCTCTCAACGCTGTTCCACACCTTGTCGATTCCACCTCGCGACGTCTTGCTCGCGCACAAGCGCAAGCGCCCTGTCCCTCCGCCTGCCAGCTGACACCTGAAGTTTCCGCTTCCTCTCGCCCTCGGTTCTGCCGTTCAGGGCTGGAGTCGCTTTGCATTTTTTTCAGTGTTTTCTGTCAGGAAATCTTATGACTATTCGTGTTGCCATTATCGGCGCAGGCCCGTCCGGCCTGGCGCAGTTGCGTGCCTTTCAATCCGCTCATGCCCAGGGTGCCGAGATGCCCGAGGTGGTGTGTTTCGAGAAGCAGGCCGACTGGGGCGGGATGTGGAACTACACCTGGCGCACCGGCCTGGACGAGCATGGCGAGCCGGTGCACGGCAGTATGTACCGCTACCTGTGGTCGAACGGGCCGAAGGAATGCCTGGAGTTCGCCGACTACAGCTTTGATGAACATTTCGGGCGGCCGATTTCGTCTTATCCACCGCGCGAGGTGCTCTGGGATTACATCCAGGGCCGGGTAAAAAAGGCCGGTGTGCGTGATTACATTCGCTTCAATACCGCCGTCAAAGCGGTACGCTTTGATCAGGCCAGCCGCACCTTTACCGTCAGTGCCTATGACTACGGCACCGGCCAGGGCATCGAGCAGGTGTTCGATTTCGTCGTGGTCGCCAGCGGGCATTTTTCTACCCCGCATGTGCCGGAATTCGACGGCTTCGAGCGCTTCTCCGGGCGCATCCTTCACGCTCACGATTTTCGTGAGGCGGTGGAGTTCAAGGGCAAGGATGTGCTGATTGTCGGCAGCAGCTATTCGGCCGAAGACATCGGCTCGCAATGCTTCAAGTACGGTGCGCGCTCGATCACCAGTGCCTACCGCACCCAGCCCATGGGCTACAAATGGCCCAAAGGCTGGGAAGAGCGCCCGCAGTTGCTGCGGGTCGAGGGCGAGATGGCGTTCTTTGCCGACGGTTCGAGCAAGCGCGTGGATGCGATCATCCTCTGCACCGGCTACCAGCATCACTTCCCGTTCCTGCCCGACGAGCTGACGCTCAAGACCAGCAACCGCCTGTGGCCTGCCGGGCTGTACCAAGGGGTTGTCTGGGAACACAACCCGCAGCTGATCTACCTCGGCATGCAAGACCTCTGGTACAGCTTCAACCTGTTCGACGCCCAGGCCTGGTTTGCCCGCGACTACATGCTCGGGCGCATCAAGCTGCCGCAGCCGGCGGCAATGGCTGCCGACAGCGCACAGTGGCGCGCCGAGGAACTGGCGCTGGAGTCGACCGCCTCGATGTACGAGTTCCAGGGCCGCTATATCAAGCACCTGATCGAGCAGACCGATTACCCAAGCTTCGATATCGACGCGGTGAACCGGATTTTCCTCAAATGGAAGTCGGACAAAAAACAAGACATCATGGGTTACCGCGACAAGTCCTACCGCTCGGTGATCACCGGTACCGCTGCCGTGCCGCACCATACTCGCTGGCTCAACGCGCTGGATGACTCACTGCAGGAGTACCTGCGCGAGACCTCGGGCAAGGGCGATCTGAAGACCTTGCGCCAGCACTGACTAGGGCGCGCGCTGCAACCAGTCGCAGTAACGTGCCACACCCTGCTCCACCGTCAGCGTTGGCTGCTCATAGCCAACGCTGCGCAAGCGCTCAAGGTCGGCGCAGGTGTAGCACTGGTACTTGCCGCGCAAGTGCTCGGGGAATTCGCTGTATTCCAGAATGCCCTCCAGCAGGGCCATCTCCAGCGACAGCGGCGGCTGGTCCTGCTGCTCGCGCAGGCGGTTGATCACTGCCAAGGCCACGTCATTGAAAGGCTGGGCGCGGCCGCTGCCGACGTTGAAGAGGCCGCTCAGCTGCGGCCGGTCGAGGAAGAACAGGTTGACCTTGACCACATCCTCGACCGCCACGAAATCGCGCAGGTGGCCGCCGCTCGGGTAGTCGCCATAGCTGCCGAACAGGCTGACCTTGCCGTTGGCCTGGTACTGGTTGAAGCAGTGCAGGGCCACCGAGGCCATGGCGCCCTTGTGCTGCTCGTGGGGGCCGTAGACGTTGAAGTAACGCAGGCCGACGATCTGGCTGCGCGCCTGGGGCAGCTGCCGGCGCACGCGCTGGTCGAAGAGGAATTTCGAGTAGCCATATACGTTCAATGGCCGCTCGCACTCGCGCTGTTCGCGGAAGTCGCGCCCGGCGCCATACACCGCCGCCGACGAGGCATACAGCAGCGGCACCTGCAGGCCTTGAGCGGCGTCGAGCAGGTCGCGGCTGTAGCGGTAGTTGTTGTCCATCATCAAGCGCCCATCGCCTTCGACGGTGCTCGAGCAAGCGCCTTGGTGCAGCACGGCGCGCACCTTGCCAAACTGGCCGCGGCCAAAGCGCTGAAGAAAGTCGTCCTTGTCCAGGTAGTCGGCGATTTCGCTGTCAGCCAGGTTGCGAAACTTGTCGCCATCGCTCAAGTCATCGACCGCGATGATCTCGGTTTCGCCGCGTTGGTTGAGGGCCTGAACCAGGTTGCTACCGATAAAACCGGCGGCGCCGGTGACGATAATGGTCATGCCATGTCCCCCTTTGAGGGTGCAGAGTCCTCAGTTTAGGGGGTGGTGATTGTGCAAATATTAACCAGGGTCAATGGTTTTGCCGATTGCCGGCATGCATGGCTTTGAGCAATTTGTTACGTGATTTGCGCATCGCCACCAGACGACTGCGCATTTTTCACTGGCGTTGGCTGTTAAGCAGATAGAGCCCAGAAAGGGACATGGAGGTGGAGCATTCGGGATTTCCCCTTCAACGACGTTCCTTGATTGCCCGAGCTTCGTCCCGTTGCTTGACACGCTCCTTTCGCATCTCCACCAGATAGGCACGCATTTCCCTGTGCAGTTTGCTGTTCAGAATTAATAAGCCGATGAGCGGGAATAGCAGGCCGGTGCTATAGACAAACATATGTGGCCGGTATCCGTAGCTGGGCAGCACGGTCACCAGGCAAGCCACGAACACACCGACAACGACCCAGACCGCCCAAGCACGACCCCGTACCATCAGAAAATGGCTCACAAAGACCACCACAGAAAGCGCCAGCAGAACCATCGAGGTTTTGAACACTCGATCTTCAATACCTTTGAAATAGGTATTGGAGGCAAGCGCCACGGTACAGGAAGCCGAGAAGCACACCATGAAGAAGGCAACGATGAAGGCTGGAAAGTACTTTGCCAGAAACACTTTCAAGCTCGGTGGCTGCTTCATGGCTTGAACTCCTCATACAGCCCTACTGCGATCGTCTGCACCCTGCTGCTGCCCACAAACCCGGCACCCGCACCCAGGGAGTCTTTGATCAGAGTTCGGGTTGCATGCTTGAACTCGGTCGGTGTGTGGCGCTTGGGAAGTTGACCAGTACTCTGTTTGAGCCGTAGTTGCTTGGCTGTCAGCGAAGGATGCTTGAGCGAAAGCAATTCATCGGTCAGCGCTTTGCGCTGCTGACGGCTCAGTTTTCTGGAAAGCTCAGACCAACTGCTTCCGGTAGCCGCTTTGCGCACTTGCAGATACTTGAAGGTCGTAAGCCCAGAGGCCCCTACCCCCATCAACGACACAGCATCCAGCGCTGACGACATGTTCTGGTACCACTCGTAAGAGTCCAGCTCATCGTTATCCGCAGGGTTCACCACTTCGTTGAAAGTTCTGTACCCGCCGAAAATACACTGGGTGGTACTGGCCGCTGCAGCTGCGGCGCCCATTGTAGTGAGCACCAGGCTGGTGCCGGCAGTGAACGGCACCGCAACTGTGCCGCTAAACACTACGATCCATCCCAGAACTGCCCCGGTACAGGAAAGCGTTGCGTTCAGTGCTTCTTTAACCACTCGCGACTCACGCGGACTGGTCTTGAGCTCTTCGATGAACTGCGCAGGCGCCAGATACTTCTTCGCCTCACGCAAAATCACCCGCTTGGGTAGCACACTGCATATCGGCTGAAACTCACGCAGCGTCACCACGTTGTAATCCGCATCGATATACACCACCCCAGCACCGACAATGCCCGGATCGGCATCGATGGCGGCAAAGAGTTTCGGCAGGTTGATGCTGCTTTCGATGCGCTGCCTTGCGAAAAATTGCGACGGATTGTTATCCAGTCGGTTGAGTAACTCACTCATGAACGGTCTTCCTTGAAACGGCGCACAGGTCGCCCGGCCTTATGGCACCGAGCCGGGCGACGCTGTGGCTCAAGCCTTACACGTTAGGGCAAGGCACCGGTGCCCAGTCACCCATGTCCGGGTTCTTGCACATGTTGTTGACCTGGCTCTGGCCGGCGCTGGCAACCTTCTGGCTTTCAGCCTTCTTGGCGTTGGCGTCCTGCAGGGTCTTCTCGGTGGCGACGGCTTCCTTCGGTACCTCTGGCAGCTTTTTCTTCGCCGGTGGCGGGGTCTTGGTCTTGCCGGTATTGGTCTTCTTGGCGTTACCGGTGGCCAGCACCGGCGCCTGGGCTTCGGCAACGATCACCACGTCGTTACGCGGTACGCCGACCTGCTTGAGGTCTTGCTCGTAAGCCTGGGTGTAGTTG
Organism: Pseudomonas sp. B21-032; assembly: GCF_024748965.1. Classification (NCBI taxonomy): domain Bacteria; kingdom Pseudomonadati; phylum Pseudomonadota; class Gammaproteobacteria; order Pseudomonadales; family Pseudomonadaceae; genus Pseudomonas; species Pseudomonas sp. B21-032. The sequence goes on from NZ_CP087180.1 coordinate 5,559,541, forward strand.
TTGAGGTTCTCACCCAGACGGCCGTTGACCGCGGTGATCAGGTTGTTCGACTCTTGCAGGCCGGCGATGATTTCCGCCAGGCGCTTGCGGCCTTCGCCATCGCTGATCTTGTTGCTCTTGCGGCCATCCATCAGGTTGGCGAACTCACGCTGGTAGCACGCCTGGGAGGCTTTGGCGTAAGCGGTGCTGCGGTCCATGTCGGCCGCGCTTTTGTTGATGTCGGTGGCGTAGGAGCCGATGCGCTGGTTGTCGTCGCTGATCTGCTTCTGGCGCTCGGTGTAGTAACCGGCTGCACCGCCGACCAGAGCACCACCGGCAGCACCGATGGCAGCATTGCGGCCACGGTTGTCGGAGTTGCCGGTCAGGGCGCCGGTCAGCGCGCCGCCGACGGCTCCGATCAGGGCACCGGTGGCGACCGACTTGGTCATGTCCGAATCGGTGGCGCGCAGGTGCTGCACCGGCTCGTAGCAGCTCGGGTAGTACTCGACCTTGGTCGTCGCACCGACCTTGGACGCCGGCGAGCTGGCGCAGCCAGTCAGCAGGACGGTGCTGAAACCGGCCGCCAGCAGCAGCGCGGCCCGGCCGTTGGAAGCAGTGAAGAAGGGCTTGCGAGTTGAAAGCATGGTCAGGTTCTCTCTTTGTTTAAACACGCCCGGGACAACCTCATGTCGCCCCGGTCACTACGATGCTCGCTCGACAGCCGCTCAAGGTTGCGGGGCGGCTGATGCGAGCAGTTCTTTCAAAATCGTCGCCGGGTCGGCGCGCCGTTGCTGGCGATAGTCCCCGACATGACGGACGAACAGGGTCGCGCGGCTGAGCAGGCTCTTACCCAGCACCGGCTTGCGATTGAGCTCTTCCTTGACCCGCTGGAACTGCGCCTGGATCACCGCGTCGGTGTAGCGCGTGCCGGTGGCAAGGTTGTCGATGTAGATCGCCACGGCGCCGTCGAGGGCGCTGCGGCCGTTGTTGATGGCAGCGGCAAACAGCTTGGCGCTGGTCTCGTCACCGGAAGCCTTGGCCTGCTGCTGGGTTTTCTGCAGGTTGGTCAGGCGGATGTTGTAGTTATTGATGGTTTCGGCCACCAGCGCCGCCGACTGGATCAGGTTGCCGGCGGCTTCTTCGCGCTGCTGGGCGATCAGCGAGACGTTGCGCTTGAGCTCTTCGTTGACCAGGCCAAGCTCGGCTTGCAGGCGCGGGTCGACGCTGGCGGCGATGATGCTGTCCAGGCGCTTGGTCGGGTCCTGGGCGTCGTCGATGGCGTCGGTCAGCGCGGCCAGGCGGCCCTCTTTCTGCCATTGTTCGAACAGTTCCTCATAACGCGAACGCGGCGCCGACAGCGCGCCGATGGCGACACGAAAACCTGTGGTCTCGTTGCTTTGCTCGGTACCATCGGCGCCGAACAGCGGGTACTCGCGGCGCATGCCGGTAAACAGCGTGCCCTCGCCTTCAAGGTAGTTACCGCCCTTGACCACAAACCCGCCATAAGCGCCCTGGCGCCGCCCGGCGTGCACCAGCTGGAACGATTCCTGGACCATCTCTGCGGCGTTGCCGAGTACGTCGAACATACCCAGCGGGTTGGGCAGCTTGGTGCCGATCGGGGTCAGGCGCGCGGCCTGGCCGGTGCCGCCGGCGACCTGGTTGAACACCGCCCAGTCGGCCAGCGGGCCGTCGCTTTCGCTGCCCTCGAGGCGGCGCGGGAACAGCCGCCCTTCCAGCTCCTGGCGGCTGACGGCGGAGCCGCCACGGGCAGCGAACTCCCACTCCACTTCGGTGGGCAGGCGCACAAAGCCTACACCGCCGTCTTCGGCCTTGTTGCCACGGCCACTGACCGGCAGCAGGTCACGATGGTTCTTCATCAACCAGGCGCTGTACACCGCGGAAAAACGCTCGGCCTCAAAGCGCGACAGTTTGACCTTGGGCAAACGCCCGGCCATGCCACTCGGTGCTTCACAGGCCGGCGCCGGTTCGCCGCTGGCCAGCGACTGGGCCTGGGCCATCACCTGAGCGTACTGGCGGGCGGTGACTTCGTACTTGCCGATGAAGTACATCATCGGCTTCAGCGGGCTGCCGGCGTCGGTCTGCGGCAGACTCGGGCTAATGCGTTTTTTCCACTCGGCAGACAGGTCCTGGAGGCTGAACTGGCCGTTGATAAAGTCACGGCGATAGCCGGAAATGAACGACTGCTTGTAGCCCGCTTCGCCTTCGCTGAAGGGGTAGCCAAGGTTCACCTCACGGTCGTCCAGGCTGCCCTGGGCCAGCACGTAGACGTGGCGGAAGACCATCTCGCCGTCGCACGGCAGCGGCAGGCTGATGTCGTCGGCCAGTGGCTTGGGGTTGTCCAGTTTATTGCTGGCAGGCTTGCTGTCGTCCTCGGCCTGGGCGCAGGACACCAGGCTCAGGGCGGCGACGATCAGCGCTAGGGCGGGTAAGCGGCGGTCAAACATCTCGAATTCCTTCACAAGCGTCTATTCGTGCCACGCGCCAGCCCCCCAGGGCGGCAGCGGCCGCGCTGGCCAGCAGCACAGCGAGCAAGGCAACGAGGTAATGCGACGGGAGCAGATGGCTGGCGTACTCGCCAGGCATCTGCATGAACAACTGGTTGAGGCCGCTTTCGGCCAGGGCGTACAGCGCCGCGCCGATGACAGCGGCAAACACCCCGCTGTACAACGCCTGCAGCACGACAAATGCAAGCAAGGCAGCGGTGCTGAAACCGAGCAGGCGCAACACCGACAGCTCGCGGCGCTTGCGCTCGACCGCCGCCAGGGCGCCGGCGCAAATCGCCGCAAACGCGCCCGCTACGGCCAGCGCGGCAATGATCCAGAACACCAGGGTCAGGTTGCGACTCAGCGACTGCACCTGGGCAATCGCTGGGGCCTGGGTCGAGACCAGCAACTGGCGATCGGCAAAAAAGCGCCGCAGCGGCTCGACATCGGTGAGGTTGCGCGCGTACAGCCGGAAGGCCGGATAAACCCGTTGTACCTCACCGGTATGGCGCTCACCTTCCCAGCCGAAAGCGGGCACGGCGCGACCATCACGGTAGTCTTCGGCGGCTTCCAGCAGCGCCAGCGGCGCAAACAAGGCATCGCGCTCGAAGGCTTCCAGCGGCAGCACAGCCACGACCTTCAAGGTGGTGCGCTGGGCCTGGATCTGCCCGGCAAGCTGGCGGCTGAACGAAGCATCAAGCTGATCACCCGCCTTCGCGCCAAGCTTTTCTGCCGCCGTACGGCTGAGGACGATCTGGTCGACCGCACCGGGGACGGCCAGCCCTTGCAGCAACGGATCGTTAAGCGCAGTGGGGATCATCTCGACATTGACCACGACCTTGCGCGCAGCCAGCACCAGGTCGGCGGTCGCGGCAATCTGCCGGGTGCGCGGCAAAGCGAAGGCGACGTCGTTACGCGCCGCCAGTTCAGCGACGAAGTCGGCACTGAAACGACCGCCACCCAAGGGGATGACTTCCCGCACGGCAGGGTCGCGCTGCAAACGCTCGGTAAGGCTGCTGACCAGGCCGAATTTCAGACCGAACAGCACCAGCAACGGCGCAATCACCGCCACCAGGGCCAGCACGCTGCAAACGGACAGGCGCGCGTCGTTGCGATAGTCGCGCCAGGCCAGGCTTGCGATCAGCATCGGGCGCATTACGGCTGGCCCTCCAACGTGGCGGTGACACCACCGTCGGCATCGCGGCGGCAGACCATGCGCAACACCTGCAAGCCGGCATCACGGGCCAGTGCCTCGTCGTGGGTGGCGACCAGGCAGGTCACCTGCCGTGCTTGCGCCTGGCGCAGCAGCAGTTGCATTACCCGTTGGGCATTGAGCGGGTCCAGGGCCGCGGTCGGCTCATCGGCCAGGAGCAAATCAGGGTTGTGCGCCAGGGCACGGGCACAGCTGACCCGCTGGCGCTGGCCGACCGACAAGGCGCCTGGCTGCTTGTCCAGCTGATCGTCAATCTCCAGTTGTTCGGCCAGGCGCTGCACGCTGCCGTCATTGCCCAGGCCAAGCACCTGGCGCGGCAGGGCGATGTTGCTGCGCACATCGAGAAAGCCGAGCAAGCCGCCCGCTTGCAGCACATAGCCCAGATGCCGGCGGCGCAGGTGCGCCAGGTGCTCCTGGCGTTGTTCACGCCACAGCTGCTGAACGTCGTAGGTGTGCGAGTCGGTGCTGAACACAAAGCGCTCGGCCTGATCGGGCTGCAGCACCAAGGCCAGCAGGTCGAGCAAGGTGCTCTTGCCGCAGCCACTGGGGCCGACCAGCGCCAGCTGCTGACCGGCACGCAGTTCCAGGCGCTCGATCTCCAGGCTGTAGCGCTGGTTGCCGAGGCCGCGGGTTTTGCGCAGCGCGTGCAGGTTGATCATCATGGCAGCGTCGACAACGGCACACGGTACAAGGCGTCACCGGGCTCGGCATTGCCGAAGCGCACCCAGTTGGCCATGTCGTTGTGGAAGGTTTCGTACAGGCGGATCTTCGAATCGAGCTCGTCGATGAAGTCTTCCTGTTCGCCAACGCTGAGCGACAACCACAGGTCCTGGGTCATGCTCAGGGACTTGCTGCGGTACGGCAGGCCCTCCAGGTATTCGCCCAGCACACCGCCTTCGGCGAGGTTGGCGCCTTTGCGCAGGGCGGCCGGGTCGCGGCTCATGTAGGCACTGGCGCTGGCGATTTCCTGGAAGAAATCCTTGGGCGAAGTGCGGGTCTTGCGCGCGGCATCGACGATCAGCTTCAGTGACTGCTGAAGGTCGTTGAGTTGCAGCTTGGTGAGCATCACGCAGACCTGCAGGGTCGGCAGCGCCGGGTTGGTCAGGTCGCGATCTGAGGTCCAGGCGCTGACCAGTTGCGGGGCCTGGCTGGCGCTCTTGCGGCCAAGAAAATCCATGTGCATGGCATAGCCGATGGCGGCGGATTTGTCGGCGATGCTCGGCGAAGCCGCCAGCAGCGGCGCCGGTTGCGCGGTGTTGCTGCGCACCTGGTGGACCAGATCGGCGAAGGTCGAACCGATCTCGCGCACCCGCTCGCCAAACTTGTGCACATCGCCACCGGGTACCGATACATACAGGTCGCCGATCTGCGGGTTGGCATCGGCCGTAAGCACCCGATACTGCTGCTCGGCGTAGGCGTGGTTCTTCTTGCCGGCCTCGGTGCGCAGGTGCAGGGCGTAGATCTTGATCTGCTTGCTCAAGGCCGCCTGGCGCACTTCGGCTTCGTTCATCTGGGTGCTGCTGTAGCGGTCGTTCTTGCGCAGGGAGCCGGCGTCACTGACCAGCAGGATCAGGCGCCCGCCGTAGCCGGACCAGTCCATGCCGTCGACCGCCTGCATGATCCCGGCAAAAGCGTCTTCGTTGAACGAATGGCTGGAGACGTTGGTGGCTTTCACCTGCTCGGCCAGCTTCAAAAAACGCTCGGGATCGCGGCCTTCATCGAGTGTTACCAGGGTCTTGGTCAGGTACTCCAGGGCAGGCGTGCGCGTGGTGTTGTTGCGAAAGCCGACCAGGCCGAAGCTGACGTTGTCCAGCTCGCCACGGCGCGAAATCTGTCCGTGCAGCTCGTGCACCACCTGGCGGACCTGATCGATATAAGGCTGCATCGATACCGAGGTATCCACCACCAGCACCACGGCGGTACGGAAGGCGTCGCCTGAGGTGGCCATGCCGGCGGCTTTCGCTTCGCCGGCGGGTGCGCTGTTGCCCGGGTCGATGGAGGCGACATTGAGCAACTGCAGCGGCTGGCCGTTTTCGTCGAAGCTCTCGCGCGCCTCGAAGATCGGCATCAGGTAGAACTGCTCTTGGGGCACGGCGCTGGCGCTGGGTTCCAGGGCCATCACTTGCGGCACTTCGTCGGGGTTGTTCTGCGCCTTGAGCAGCTCGGCACGGGCGGCCGAAGTGTCGCCAAGCAAACGCTCAAGCTCATCGGCCTGGCGCAGGAACATCACCGGCGCACGCCCCGAGCGTTCGGTGAACTTCAATACCAGGCTCTGCTTCCAGTCGCTGACCTGGGAGGCCGGCAACCAGCCGTCGCGGCGACCGTCACTGGCGGTGCCGACCTCAAGCCAAGGGCTGCCGTTGACGTCCTGGCGCTGGTAGACATAGAGCACGGTAAAGGCCGGCAAGGTATCACTGGGCGTGGCGCCCGGCTGCTTGACGACCTGCGCGCCCGGCCGGCTCAGCACGCGCTGGAACAGAGTTCGCTTGCCGGCCATCAGCAATGGTCGGTCACTGTCGTTGCTCGCAGTCGCAACGGTCGGCGCTACTGGCTCGCGGGCTTGTACCGGCTGCGCCTCCACTACCTGTTCGTCGCCACTGATGGCCCAGTAGCCAATCCCGCCCAGGCCCAGCGCGGCAGCAACGGCGATGGCGAGCAAGGCCGGTGTCGGGCGCTTGCGCGCAGCTGCAGGTGGCGAGGCCTTGGTGACCGGTTCTGGTTTCGGCGCCGGCGGTGCTGGCTCTACGGCTACGGGTGCCACCGGCGCTGCAATCGGCAGCGGCTGGATCAGGGTGCTTTCAGTGTCTTGCGCGGGTAACCGGTCGAGCGCCGCCAGCAAGGTCTCGGCATCGGCAAAGCGCTCGGCCGGGTCCTTGGCCAGCAGGCCACGGAGAATGTCCTGATAGCGGCCGTGCTCGATCGGCAGCTCCGGCAACGGCTCGGTCAAATGCGCCAAGGCCGTCGACAGCGCGTCGTTGCCGCTGTAGGGCAGCTTGCCAACCAGCATCTCGTAAAACACCACGCCCAGGGCATAGAGGTCGGCGCGGCCGTCGATTTCCTGGCCGCGCGCCTGCTCCGGGCTCATGTAACTGGGGGTGCCGACGGCAAACCCGGCCTGGGTGAACTGGGTGCGGTCATCCAGCGACTTGGCGATGCCGAAGTCCGACAGCACCGCTGTGCCGTCAGCGCGAAAAAGAATGTTGGCCGGTTTCACATCCCGGTGCACCAGGCCCTGGGCATGGGCATAACCCAGCGCCGAAGCGATCTGGCGGATGTACAGCAGGCCCTGCTCCGGCGTGACCCCGGCGGCGATACGCTCCTTGAGCGTACCGTTGGGCAGGTACTCCATGGCCATGTAGTACAGCTCGCCGACATTGCCGATGTCGTGGATGGTCACCGTGTGCGGGTGCGACAAGCGCGCCAGGGTGCGGCCTTCACGCAGGAAGCGCTCGCAGAAGGTCGGGTCGGCAGCCAGCGCCGCGGCCATGACCTTCAAGGCCACCTTGCGCTCCAGCGAGCGCTGGGTGGCGAGGTAGACGGTGGCCATGGCGCCTTCGCCAATCTCGCCGTCGATGTCGTATCCGGGGATCACTTTGTCCATGTGCTTGGTCTTCAACCGGCCTTGATGACGACGGCGGTAATGTTATCGGGGGCGCCCCGGGTCAGGCCGAGGTGCACCAGGCTGCGGACCACCTGGTAGGGGTCGCTGTGGCCCAGCACTTCGCGAATTTCATGGTCTTCGGCGGTCTTGTTCAGACCATCGCTGCACAGCAGATAGGTATCGCCAGGGAGGACCTGCAGGTGCACGGCCTCAAGTTCGAGCTCGGGCTCGACGCCAATTGCCCGGGTAACGATGTTGGCCCGCGGGTGCACCCGCGCTTCGGCCTCGCTGAGCAGGCCGCTGTCCTGCAGTTCCTGCACGTAGCTGTGATCGCGCGAGATACCTTCCAGGCGCCCGTCGCGCAGGCGATACAGGCGGCTGTCCCCGGCCCACAGGCAGATACCCTGGTCAGCGCGTACCGCCAGCAGCACCAGGGTGCTGCCCATCATCGCCACGCCACGCCGGGCGCTTTCTTCGCGCACTGCCGCGTTGACCGCCGACAGCCGCTGGCGCAGCACTTGGGCGAAGTCATTGAGGGACGCCGTGGTCGGCAACTGGCGCAAAGTATCGACGATCAGGCAACTGACGTAGTCGCCCGCCGCATGCCCGCCCATGCCATCGGCAACTGCCCACAGGCCTTCGCTGGCAAGGTCCAGGCAAGCGTCTTCATTGATGCTGCGCACCAGGCCGACATGGCTGTAGCTGGCTGCGGTGTAATGCAAAGCCGTCATCTAGCGCGCCGCCTCACTACCCAAAAGAAAACTGGCGAAATCCTCGCTGTGCGGCAGGCCCGCACAGCGCAGCATTCCCGCCTCGATATGCTCTGAGCCGCGCCCCCACCACAGGCTCATGCCGGCGCAGGCGCTTTCGGCCAAGGCTGCCTGGCGCGCCTGCGGGGTCACCGCTGCAAAGCGTTGCAAGCCGCCCACAACCGGGCTTGAAACAACAGCACTACGAGGAGCATCAATGCCCTGCACTGCTGCATCGAACGCCTCAAAAGCGGCTTGCGGCTCGAGGGTTGCCAGTAACTGGGCTTCACACTGCTCGAACCAGTTATCCGGGCCACTCACCACTGCCGCCAGCGACTCATCCGACGCCAAAACCTGGGCCAGGATAAGAGGGAAATAGCGCCCTACCCGGTCAATGCTGGGCATCAACACCCCCACTACAGCGTCGGGCCCGCATACTCCCGGGGCCAGGGCGAAGCGCCACAAGGGGCTGACCAGATAGGCCGGCAACCAGCGCTCGGCCAGTTGCTGCTGGCTGGCCACAAGCCCGGCCGCCAGCCACTGGTCCCAGGGCTGGATAAAACTCTGCGGCAAACCGCGACTGACAAAGTCGCCGCGGCTGGCCAGCTTGCCGTAGAAGCCGACGCCCGCCATCACAACCGCTCCGGCAGGCTGAAGCCGCTGAGCACGCGGCTCTTGAACGGGTTGAAGGCGCTGTTGGCGCGCAGCTCGTACGACACGCTGGCGCCATCGACGCGCAGGCGCAGGCTGAAGCGATCCGGGCCGTTGCCGGCCACCAGGTCGGATTGATCGAGCAAGCGGAACCAGGCCCACGGCCCTTCCAGGGTCAGCCCGGAGCGACCGCTGGCCGATGGCGGCATGATCGACAGGCGCACCACGCCGATGCTGTTGGGGTTTGGCCACTGCATCGCAACCGGGCGGCTCGGGCCGTGGTCATAGCTGATCTGCTGGCCATCGAGGTCGAGCAAGAACTGGGTGACCGAGGCGTCCATGGCCACCGGCTTGAGCTCGAAGCGCACGGTCGGCTGCATGCCGCCCGAGCGGAAGAACGCATCGCGAATCGCCGCCGAACGCTGAAAGGTGTGCAACACGCCAGAGCCAATGCCGAGCTTCTGCGCCGCGCCCGGCTGCCAGCGCCAAGGGTTGGCCGAGGTATCGACATACGGCTGCAGGTACTTGCGAAAGTAGCTGTCCATCACCCCGCCGACGCCGAAGAACTGGCCGAAATCGTCCAGCGTGGCATCCCGCGAGCTGCCCGCTGCCAGCGGATAACGACCGCTCAGCGACTGGCGATAAACGTTGACCACTTCGCTGGTCCAGGCGGCGTTCAGTTGATTGCGCACGCCGCCCATCATGGTGTTGGTGGTCGAGTTGACCACCGACTTGACCAGGCCCTGAACCATCGGCGGCTGGCGCTGCGCGGTGAGGCTGACGCGGTTGGCGGCGGCCGTTGCCTGGTTCTTGGCCTCGCCGAGCAGGGCGTCGCCACTGGCACCGACCATGGCACTGACCTGCACGTACAAGGCGTTCATGTCGGTGAGCAGGCCGTCGATGGCCGCTGGCTCGCCCTCGCCCTTGCTGACCAGGCTGGCGAGGTCGGCAAAGTGCGCGGTGACCGGGTCCTGGTCTTGCTGCGCCTGGCGGCTATCGGCCGGAGCATCCTGGCCCAGCAAGTTACCCAGGCGCTGCTTGAGCTGGTCGACACCTGCCTCGCTGGCTTTGGCCTGGGCCGCGGCAAGCGGGTCCTGCTGTTGCAGGTTGGTTTCCTTGGCCACGGCGCTCAGCAGCTTTTTCAGCGGCGAGGTCGGCCCGGAAATCACCCGCAGAACATCGGCGGCCTGGGCCACGCTGGTGATCGGCACAAAGTCGATATCGGCCAGCAGCGCGTCCCAGTGGCGGATGTAGTCGGCGAAATACAAACGGCGCACGTCGGCGGCCAGGCTAGTCACATCACCTTCATCGGCTTGCTCGCGGCCCAGCACCCAACGCTCTTCAGCCAGGGTATTGCTGTGTTGCAGGCTGGTGGCAAGAAACGCCTTGCGATAGCCATCAAGGGTAAACAGCCCGCTCAAGGGTTCACCCAAAGGCTTGCCGCTCTTGCGGCTGAACACCAGCGCGGCGTCGCGGCCAGCCGCTTCGCTCAGGCGAAAATCGCTGACGCCGTTGGGCAACTGCTGGCGTTTGACCCGGTCATAGACGCGCTGGGCCACCGGCAACTGCTGCAATTGGCGACGCAGGTCTTCGATCAGGTTGGCATCCAGGCGCGCATTCGGCGGACGCTTTTCAAACAGCGCCTGCAGATGCTCGCCCAATGCCGCACGCTGCTCCGGGGCCAGGTCGCGAGGCAGACTCTGCTCCCAGTCGAGGCTGACCCAGGCCTTGATGAAGTCCGGGTCGTAATGCTCGCCGTCAGCCAGCATCAGGTAGGCCTTGAGGCCTTCGTAGAGAAAGTCCGAACCACCACCGCTGTGCAGTTGCTCTTCGATACGGGTGACCAGGCGCGGGGCGAACACGGCAATCAGCAACTTGCGGTAGACGCTGGCCGACTCGGCTTCGAGCATGTCGCCCTGGTACAGCCCCAACCCCTCGGCCCAACTGGGCGGATCTTCGGCCAGATGGCGCACGGCATTGAGTAACGGCAGTACCGCCAGTACATCGCGCTGGGCCGGGCTCAAGGTTTGCAGGACTGGCCCCAGCGGCGCGAGCTTACGCTCGACCTGGGCGATGTAAGCCTGGTTTGCGCGATAGCTCAGCGCCCATACGCTGCCGACCAGCACTACCAGGGCAACGCTGGCGGCGAGTGCAGCACGGGCCAGCCATTTGCGCCGGCGCTCGACTTGCGGGTTGACCCCGACCAGCCCGCGCTCGGCAAACGCCACGGCGCTGAACAGTTTTTCAATGAAGTAGCTGCGCCCGGTGCCGCTCTGGCGTGCCAGATGGTGACGGTCCAGGCCCATGCTCTGGGCCATGGCGCCGATCAGGCGATCGATCGGGCTGCCTTCCTGGGTACCGCTGGTGAAGTACACGCCGCGCAACAGGGCGCGTTCTTCATAGGCATTGGGCTTGAACACGCCGTCGAGAAAGCCCTGCAGGTTGGAGCGCAAGGCAGCGAACTGCTGGACAAAGCCGTAAACCAGATCGCGCCGCGCCGGGTCGCGCTCCTGCTGCAGGCGCTCGACCAGGCGCTCGTTGAGGCGTTGCTCAAGGCCGGCGAACTCGCTGTGGAACTGCGCCAGCGGCCCTTCGACCGACTTGTCGTCGTCCAGAGCAAAGGTCATACCCCACACTTGAGCGCGCTCTTCCTTGCTCAGGGTGTCGAAGAACTCCATGAAACCCGGCACCAGGTCGAGCTTGGTCAGCATCAGGTAAATCGGAAAACGCACGCCCAGCTGGCTGTACAACTCCTGAATACGCGAGCGGATGGCCGCAGCATGGGCAGCACGTTCGGCGTCGCTGCCCAGCAACAGGTCGGACAGGCTGATGGCAATGAAAGCGCCATCGATCGGCCGGCGCGCGCGCTGCTTTTTCAGCAGATCGAGAAAGCCCAGCCAGGCCGCCTTGTCGACCTGGGCGTGGCTGTCCTGGGTGGTATAGCGGCCAGCGGTGTCGAGCAACACCGCCTGGTCGGTAAACCACCAGTCGCAGTTGCGCGTGCCGCCGACGCCGCGAATCGCCCCGGCGCCAAGCTGCGCCGCCAGCGGAAAGTGCAGGCCGGAATTGACCAGCGCCGTGGTCTTGCCCGAGCCCGGCGGGCCGATGATCACGTACCACGGCAGCTCGTACAGGTTGCGCCGCTCATCGCCACCCAGGCGCGCCTTTTTCAGCAGGGCCAGGGCCTCGTCCATGCGCTGGCGCAGGGTTGCCAGTTCTTCGGCGGTGGCCACGCTGGCAGGGTCAGGCGCTGTTTCTGCAGCCAGGCTGCGCATGACTTCTGCCGCCTGGCGGCGGGCCTCGATGAAGCGCCACAGGCGATAGCCGAGCCACACTGCAAACAGCAGGGCAATCAGCGCCCAGCGCCGCCCTGCCGGGATCAGCATGTCCCACAGCGGGCCGATGAACCAGATGATCAGACTCAGGGCGATCAGGCCCAGCAGCGGAATGACCCAGCGAATGACAAATCCGAAAAACGCCTTCACTCGACCCCCTCCGCCAATACAGTGATTTCAACCCGGCGGTTCTTTGCCCGGCCTTCGGCCGTGTTGTTCGCTGCCAGTGGTTCGGTGTCGCTCAGGCCCTGCGCGGTAAAGCGCGCGGGCTGGCCGGTCTTGGCGGCCAGGATCTGCAGCACCTGCTCGGCGCGGGCCTGGGACAGCGCCCAGTTGGACGGGAAGCGCAAGGTCGCGATCGGCCGGTTGTCGCTGTGGCCGGTGATGCGCACCTGGCCCTTGACCTGGCCAATGGCGTCAGCAATGCGCAGCATCAGTGGCTGCAGGCTGTCGTTGATGCTGGTGCTGGCCGAGGCGAACAATTCGTCGCCACGGATGGTCACCACCGAACGGTCGACGGCGTCTTCGACGCTGACCCGCCCGGCCTTGATATCGCTGGCCAGAAAACCCGCCAGGCGTGGACGCTCCACCGGCTTGGGCTGGGTCACCGGACGGTCGATGGCCTGCACCGGGATTTCGCCCAGGGCATGAATGTTCTTGAACACAGGCTCCGCGTCGGCGGCGAGCATCATGCGCAGGGCAAACAGCAGAGCCACAAGCAACGCCAGGGCAATGGCCAGGCCCACCCAGGGCGGGATGAACTGCGACAGCCGATCTCGGCTGACGCTGACCCCGCGCCAGTGCGGCGACAGTTCGCGCTCGAACTCGCCCCGGGCGCTGCGGATAGCGGCAGCAGTGCGTTCGCGCAAGGCTTCGAGCTGGGCGCGGCCACCGTTGATAACCCGGTAACGGCCCTCGAAGCCCAGGCACATGCACAGGTACAGCAACTCCAGCAGGTACAGGCGTTCGCGCGGGCTCTGCAGGCAGTGCTCGAGCAGCTGGAAGACCTTCTCGCCCCCCCAGGCTTCGTTGTGCACAGTGATCAGCAGGCTCTGCTTGCCCCAGTCACTGCTGCTGCCCCACGGCGTGCTGAGCACCGCTTCATCGAGCGCAGTGCACAGCGCGTAACGGGCTAGCATGACTTCGTTACGGGCCACACCGGCGGCTTCGGCGCGCTCTTCGAACTGACGCAGATAAGCCAGCAACTGCGCACGCAGGCTGGCCGGGGCCGGATGGGCGATGGTGCTGCGCAAGCGGGTCAGCAAGGCCAACAATGGCCCGGCGGCGCTTTCCAGCGGGTTGAGGCCCAGCGCCTGGCCAGCGGCTAGCGGCTGCGCTGGCATCGACGGCGCCGCCACAGGCTCCGGCGTACCGGCCTGCGGGCCGCGGCCACCGGGGCGCGGCATGAACTGGGTGCGGTCGTTGGCCGGTGGCGCCGACGGGTCGTTAGGCTGCATTGCGGCTTATCCTCGGATGGCCCAGAAGGCCAGGTTCAGCCCCGGGAACTCGCCTGCGACGTAGAAGGCAAAGCCGCCGGCGTTCTGCAGTTGCTGCCAGTGCTCGCTGCCGCGATCGAGCTCGTAGTAGGTGGAGCCGGCATGGAACGGGATCTGCCGTGGTGCCACCGGCAGCGGCAACAGACCGATGCCCGGCAGCTGCAGGTTGACCAGGTCACGGATGTGCTCGACCGCGCCGATCTTGCTTTGCTGGGCGAAGCGCCCGCGCAGGGTTTCGCTCGGTACGTCGGCACGCACCACGAGAATGAAACTGGCATTGTCGAGCAGGCTGCGGTCGGCAAGCATGGCGACATGAATGCCATAGGCCTTCTCGACAATCGGGATCGGCGTGGCCTTGCTGTCGATCAGCATCGACAGGGCTTCGCGCAGCGCCTGCATGACCGGGGCGAAGCTCGCCGCCAGGTCGTCATGCTGGTACACCGGGAACTCACCCGGGCGGCGGTTGCTGGCACAGAAGGTGGCAAACTCACCGGCCAGGCTGACCAGCTCGCTGTACAGCCGCTCCGGGTGCAACGGGCTCAACTGGCTCAGGTGCTCGACCAGCGGTTGCGCGCGATTGACCAGTTGCAGGAGCATGAAGTCGGCGATCTCCGAAGCACCACCGGCACCGGAGGCCACCACCCGCCCGGCCAGTGCTTCACCGCGTTGATGCAAAAGGCCCAGCAGTTCGCTGCGAAATGCCGACAGGCTTTTGCTCGCCGATACATCCAGCACCGGCGCGATATAGCTGTCATCCAGCACCAGGGCGCGGTCGGCGCGTTTTTCCTTGATACGTACCAGGCCCAGCGCGGCATAGTCGCTCAGGCCTTCTTCGGCGGTGATCAGGCGCAGCGCACGGGAGCCAAGGGCGACCGGGGCGCGGTTCTCGAATGGTGCGTTGTCGTCACGCACTTCGGCCACCCGGCTGACATAGCGCGCACCACCCGGTGCTTCGCCTTCGTCCACGGTATCGCGGGCACCGGCGCGCTTGAGCGGCAAGGCCAGGTACACCAGGCCATCACGCAGGTTGTCGTCGATGTTCAGCGGGCTGGGCGCCAGGTCATCGTGGGGGATGTTGAACGGCGTGCCATCGGGCAGCAGCCCGCGGGCAGAAACGATGGCCAGCTTGCCCTGGGCCAGCAGGCCCTGGTCGACCAGCAGCTCGGAGAAGCCCCAGGCGCCCGCTGACAGCGGCCGGCTGCGGGCATCGATAAGGTTCTCGAGATAACGGTCATGCTGCTGAAAGTGCTGGGTTCCGAGGAACATGCCTTCCGACCAGACCACACGATTGTTCCAGGACATGGCTTCTCCGATCGCCTATTGGGCGGTGCTGGTTGGGGAGGTATGGGCAGCGCTGCGCACAGCGCGAACATCGAGGCTGATCTGGTAGTCCAGCGGCGGCACTGGCAGCAGGCTGCGCCATTGCGCCTGGTCGATTTCGCGGTAGCCGACCACCAGGCCGATCTGGCGCGTCAGCGGGTTCAACGGCCGGTCGATGCGCACTTGCTCACCGGGCTGCACCAGCACTTCGTCCTGATCGAGCAGGTCGGCGCCCAGGGTCGCCGGGCCGCGTTCGGCCAGGGCAAAATAATCGGCGCGGCTGAAACCTGCGCTGTTCTTCAGTTCGAGAATGCGCACGCGCACAGGCGCGGCCTGGCCGTTGGCACCCGGGTTGAGCCCGGCGGCGGCACTGAAATACAAGGTGACGCTGGTAGGCCCCGCCACCTCGGGCTGGACCGGTGCTGCGACTTCATCCTTGCTACAACCACTGAGCAGCAGTGTGGTTACCGCTGCCATCAGCATTGTTCGAATCATCCTGCGTCCTCAATGACGTGGCACTTTCCGTTTGTTTCAGGAGCGCTGCAGACGCGCGCCGTGCTCCTCGTAGGCGCGACTGAATTCGCGCCCGAACAGGTCCTGGAAGTCGTCTTCGGCTTCCCGGGAAATCTTGCTGTACAGCTCGGTGAACTGCTGCCAGTACTGCGCCTGGCGCGAACCTGCGAACAGCTTCGACAGCCCTGCCGGTTCGCCGAGCCGCGATTCCAGCTGCGCCGGCTCGAAGCGCCCGAGCAGGTGCTTGATGGCCGCTTCAACACCGGCCATCACTGCCAGCTGATGCGCGCGCAAGTCGTCGAAACTGTCGCGTACCGCCTGGTCCGGCGCCATGAACGCGTGGTTGCCATGGCGCAGCAGCAACAGCAGCGCTTCATCGGCATTGGGCGCGAACTTGAGCGGGTTGTTTTCTGCCGGGCGGATCATCGTCTGCTGCATGCGGAACTCGCCCTTGAGGCTGCTGCGCGCACGCAACACATCGATCAGGCCCTCGACCATCAAGCGATAACTGCGGCCAAGGGCTTCCATCTGCGCCTCGACCTGGGCGCTGTCGATACGCAGATGTTCAAGCCCCGCACCGCGCAGGAACGCCTGGGCCAGCACACTGGAGTCGCCAGCCTGCGCCGAGGCCTCGACAGGCGCGGGCATGGGTGCGGGCATGGCTGGTTCGACAGCTACAACGACAGGCGCGGGCGCCGCCGGCACAGGTTCGGCGAACAGGTCCCAGTCTTCGGGAATCACACCAGGGCTTGCCGGTACCGGCTCAGGCGTCGACGCTACGGGCGTTGGCGGGCGAAAATCATGCTGCTGGGCAGGCACATGATCGGGCAGGGTCACCGGCGCAATGCTCGCCGGTGCAAGAAAATCGAACAGGTCCGGCAAGGTGGCATTGCTTGATGCGCCCTGAATCAACGCAGGCGTGGCAGGGCTTGGGGCAACCGGAGTGCTGCCGTTCTGATTGGCCATCAGGGCTTCGAAGCTGTTGGAGGCATCAGCACCGTACGGGTTGCCATCCGCCATTTTGAAGCTTGAATCGATCCGCGCCTGAATCTCGTACTCGCCGATACGGATGACTTCGCCATCCATCAACGGCTCACTGTTACCACGACGCAAGCGAATACCGGCGTGAATTAATTCGACACCGTTAGTGCTGTTATCGGTCAGGTAATAACGGCCGTCTTTATATTGAATTACACAATGTTGCGAAGAAACCAGACGCTCCGGATCGGGCAGCACCCAATCATTGTCGGGGCCGCGACCAATACTGATGGCACCTGACTCGATGAACTTTTCAGGACATTGGCCAGGGGTAATCTTGTGATAACTGGTAATAGTAAGACTCAGCGACATCACGCCTCCTTAGCAACATCCCGAATCGCCTGTGGGCCCGCTGGAGGCCTGCCACACTTGCCACGATTCGCTTCCAATCCCTGAAAAAGTCTACTGAATGTCCGAATTTCGTTCACTTTTCGCTGATGTTCATCAGTTTCAAATGACATCCACCGCTACCCTGACCAACAAGTCAATAAACCTGTACGGCCCAGTATGCAGGTCACGATGGGCCGCTAGCTTACCTTGACAGCCAATTGGAAATAAACCAAAAATGCGCAACTTGCTGAACAGGCGTGATATCACTTTGATATCAACTAAGGACAACTCAGCAAATTATGTGCGCTATGTCACAAAACCAACTAGCACACATTAGCCACCCCCACCACGGGACGATACGGAGATCGATATCTGGTGAACTCAGCGCATTTGCTCGCTGCCGTTTCGGAAAACTTTCCTTGCGGCGACGACCTTGAATACGACCCGGACTTCCTGCAATTGGAGCGTGATGCCCAAGGCCGGCCCGAGCGTGTCATGGGCGATGCCATCCAGCCTGCCGAAGCTCCGCAGTGGCGGCAGATCGAACAGTCCTGCACCGCCCTGCTGCAACGCAGCAAAGACCTTCGCGTCACTCATTTCCTCTTGCAAAGTGCCCTCGCCCTGCACGGCATTGCCGGCCTGGCCAACACTCTGCAACTGATCAACGAGCTGTTGCGCCAGTACTGGCCGCAGGTCCATCCGCAGCTCGACGCCGATGACGACAACGACCCGACAGTGCGTATCAACGCCCTCGCCGGTCTGGTCTGCGAGACCAACATCGCCCTGCTGCGCGAAAGCCTGCTGACCCGCTCCCGCGCCTTCGGCCCGGTCAGCCTGCGCGCAGCCCTGCACGCCAGCGGTTTGCAGCACTTTGCCAGCGAGACGCTCAACGCCGACGAACTCGGCGGCGCCCTGCGCGACAGCGATGGCGAGCAACTGCAGGCCACCCGCGAGGCGCTACAGCAAGCCCGCGAGGCCGCCGAGGCAATCGAGCAATACGTCAACGAGCAGGTCGGATCGGCCAGCGGAGTTGACCTGAGCGCGCTCAAGCAGCCGCTGCGCCAGGCCGCGCAGATTCTTGCCGAACATGCGCCGGCCAGCGAGCAGGCCGCCAACGACGCCAGCGAAACCAGCAGCGCTGCCGACAGCTCGACGCCGGTTGCCGAGGCCGCCCCCGCGCCCGCCGTCGCTCGCGCTTCGGCCGATATCGCCAGCCGCGATGAAGTGCTGCGCAGCCTTGACCGAATTCTCAAGTACTACGCCCGCCACGAGCCCTCGAGCCCGCTGCCGGTGCTGCTCAACCGCGCGAAAAATCTGGTCAACGCCGATTTTGCCGCGATCGTCCGCGACTTGATCCCCGATGGGCTGTCGCAGTTCGAAACCCTGCGCGGACCCGAAGCTGACTGAGGCCTGCGGGCCTGACCCAACGCACATACGCAACACCGTTACCGGCAACGATCGATGACGCCAATACCGTCGCACCTGCGACCAGGAGGAACAACGTGGCGAACCCCAGTTCTCAGAAATTCATTGCGCGCAATCGCGCGCCGCGGGTGCAGATCGAGTATGACGTCGAGCTCTACGGCGCCGAGAAGAAGGTCCAGCTGCCTTTCGTCATGGGCGTCATGGCCGACCTCGCGGGCAAGCCTGCCGAGCCGCTGGCCCCGGTCGCCGAGCGCAAGTTCCTGGAAATCGACGTCGACAACTTCGACTCGCGCCTCAAGGCCATGCAGCCACGGGTGGCGTTCCACGTACCCAACGAGCTGACCGGCGAAGGCAACCTGAGCCTGGATATCACCTTCGAGAGCATGGACGACTTCAGCCCTGCCGCCGTGGCGCGCAAGGTCGATTCGCTGAACCAGCTGCTCGAAGCGCGGACCCAGCTGGCCAACCTGCTGACCTACATGGACGGCAAGACTGGCGCCGAAGAAATCATCATGAAAGCCATCAAGGATCCGGCCCTGCTCCAGGCCTTGGCCAGCGCGCCAAAGCCCCAGGATGCCGAGCCGAACGCTTAATCAGGACAAAGCCTCATGACCGATCCGATGCGTGATACCCAGGCCCAGCCAGCGGCCACCGAGCAAGCCAGCGAGTTCGCTTCGCTGCTGCTGCAAGAATTCAAACCCAAGACCGAGCGCGCCCGTGAGGCCGTCGAAACTGCGGTGCGCACCCTGGCCGAACAGGCCCTGGCGCAAACCGACCTGGTGTCCAATGACGCGATCAAGTCGATCGAATCGATCATTGCCGCCATCGACGCCAAGCTCACCGCCCAGGTCAACCAGGTGATCCACCACCCCGAGTTCCAGAAGCTGGAAAGCGCCTGGCGGGGCCTGCACTACCTGGTCAACAACACCGAGAGCGACGAGCAGCTGAAAATCCGCGTGCTCAACATCTCCAAGCCCGACCTGCACAAGACCCTGAAGAAATTCAAGGGCACGGCCTGGGACCAGAGCCCGCTGTTCAAGAAGATGTACGAAGAAGAGTACGGCCAGTTCGGCGGCGAGCCGTATGGTTGCCTGGTCGGCGACTACTACTTCGACCAGTCGCCACCGGACGTCGAGCTGCTCGGCGAGCTGTCCAAGGTGTGTGCCGCCATGCACTCGCCGTTCATCGCTGCGGCCTCGCCGACCGTGATGGGCATGGGCTCGTGGCAGGAGCTGTCGAACCCGCGCGACCTGACCAAAATCTTCACCACCCCCGAGTACGCCGGCTGGCGCTCGCTGCGTGAATCGGAAGATTCGCGCTACATTGGCCTGACCATGCCGCGCTTCCTGGCGCGCCTGCCGTATGGCGCCAAGACCGACCCGGTAGAAGCCTTCGCCTTCGAAGAAGACACCGACGGCGCCGACAGCGCCAAGTACACCTGGGCCAACGCCGCCTACGCGATGGCGGTGAACATCAACCGCTCGTTCAAGTACTACGGCTGGTGCTCGCGGATTCGCGGCGTCGAGTCCGGTGGCGAAGTGCAGAACCTGCCGGCGCACACCTTCCCTACCGATGACGGTGGCGTGGACATGAAGTGCCCGACTGAAATCGCCATCTCCGACCGCCGTGAAGCGGAACTGGCGAAGAACGGTTTCATGCCGCTGTTGCACAAGAAGAACACCGACTTCGCCGCCTTCATTGGCGCCCAGTCGCTGCAAAAGCCTGCCGAGTACGACGACCCGGACGCCACCGCCAACGCCAACCTGGCCGCGCGCCTGCCGTACCTGTTCGCCACCTGCCGCTTCGCTCACTACCTGAAGTGCATCGTGCGCGACAAGATCGGCTCGTTCAAAGAGAAGGACGAGATGCAGCGCTGGCTGCAGGACTGGATCCTCAACTACGTCGATGGCGATCCGGCCCACTCCACCGAAACCACCAAGGCCCAGCACCCACTGGCAGCTGCCGAAGTGGTGGTCGAAGAAGTCGAAGGCAACCCGGGTTACTACAACTCGCGTTTCTACCTGCGCCCGCACTACCAGCTCGAAGGGCTGACCGTGTCGCTGCGCCTGGTATCGAAGTTGCCGTCGGCCAAGGGCGCCTGAGCCCAGGCTCGCTAGAACGCCCCGTGCTGCGGGGCGTGCACTGAAAAAATAATGTGGTAGATGCCACACTCTGGAGACAACATGGCAGTTGATATTTTCATCAAGATTGGCGACATCAAGGGCGAGTCCATGGACAAGGCCCACAAGGACGAAATCGATGTGCTGAACTGGAGCTGGGGCATGGCCCAGTCCGGCAACATGCACATGGGTGGTGGCGGCGGCGCCGGCAAGGTCAACATCCAGGACCTGTCGCTGACCAAGTACGTCGACAAATCCAGCCCCAACCTGATGATGCACTGCTCCAGCGGCAAGCACATCGACAAGGTCAAGCTGACCGTGCGCAAGGCCGGTGGCGAGAGCCAGGTCGAGTACCTGATCATCAACCTCGAAGAAGTGCTGATCAGCTCGCTGAGCACCGGTGGCTCGGGCGGCGATGACCGCCTGACCGAAAACGTCACCCTGAACTTCGGCAAAGTCACGGTCGATTACCAGCCGCAGAAAGCTGACGGCACCAAAGACGGCGGCCCGGTCAAGTACGGCTGGAACGTGCGCCAGAACGTCAAGATCTGATGCGTTTCGCCCTCTTCGCGGGGCAAACCCGCTCCCACCCTGTAGGAGCGGGCTTGCCCCGCGATAGGGATAACGCACTCACGCATATCACCACCGGAGCCGCCCCTTGGTAGCCGAAATCGCTGCACGTGACCGTCTGCAGCCTTCGCTGCTCGATCGTCTGACCGACGACGAGCCCGGCAACCTGCAAGAAGCCAACGACAAGCGCGTGCTTTCGCTGAGCCAGCTCAAGGCCTCGGTACTACGCGACCTCACCTGGCTGCTCAACACCACTTCACTGCTCGATGCGGCCGCCACCCTCAACACCCCGGCCGGCACTTCGGTGGTCAACTACGGCCTGCCGGCACTGGCCGGTAACAGCGCCTCGAACATTGATATCAGCGCACTGGAGAGCATCATTTACCAGGCCATCGCCACCTTCGAACCACGCATCCTGCGCAGCAGCCTGCGGGTGCGCGCCCAGGTCGCACCGGGGGAGATGAACAACAACGCCCTGAGTTTCGAGATCGAAGGCGACCTGTGGGCCCAGCCGGCGGCACTGCCGTTGCTGCTGCGCACCGACCTTGACCTGGAATCCGGACATGTCCGGGTGGCCCCCGCCGAGCGCCGGAGACGTCCATGAACCCGCGCCTGCTCGAGCTGTACAACCAGGAACTGCAACACATCCGCGAAAGCGCGGCAGAATTTTCCCGGGAATACCCGAAGATCGCCGGGCGCCTGACCCTGTCCGGTATCGACTGCGCCGACCCCTATGTCGAGCGCCTGCTTGAAGGTTTTGCCTACCTGACCGCACGGGTGCAACTCAAGCTCGATGCCGAGTACCCGACCTTCACCCACAACCTGCTGGAGATCGCCTACCCGCACTACCTGGCGCCGACGCCGTCGATGACGGTGGTGCAGATGCAGGCCGATCCAGATGAAGGTTCGCTCAGTGCCGGCTTCACCCTGCCGCGTGGCAGCGTGCTGCGCGCCACCCTTGGTCGCGATTCGCAAACGCCTTGCGAGTTTCGTAGTGCCCATCCCGTTACCCTGTGGCCGCTGCAAGTCGCCCAGGCGGAATACTTCGGCAACCCGGCAGCCCGCCTCGGGCGCCTGGCCGCCAGCGAACCGAAAGCCCGCGCCGGCTTGCGCATTACCTTGCGTACCGGCGCCGACCTGCCGTTCAACGCCCTCGACCTCAGCAGCCTGCCGCTGTACCTGAACGGCGCCGACGAACTGCCGTTTCGCCTGTACGAGCAGCTGCTGGGCAACGCCTGTGCGGTGTTCGCGCGCCAGCCTGGCAGCGACTGGGTCGAGCGCATCCCGACCTCAGCCCTGCGCCCTTGCGGCTTCGATGACCGCGAGGCGGCGTTACCGGTGGTGCCGCAGGCATTCCAGGGTTACCGCCTGCTGCAGGAGTACTTCGCCCTGCCGCAGCGTTTTCTGTTCGTAGAATTTGCCGAACTGGGTCGCGCAGTAAAGCGTTGCGATGGTCAGGAGCTGGAGCTGATCGTGCTGTTCGAGCGCTACGACCAGAGCCTGGAAGGCAGCGTCGGCACCGAGCAGTTCGTGCCCTTCTGCACACCGGCGATCAACCTGTTCCCGCGCCGGGTCGACCGCATCCACCTGAATGACCGGGTCAACGAACATCATGTGATTGCCGACCGCACCCGGCCAATGGATTTCGAGATCCACTCGTTGAGCAGCGTTACCGGCCACGGCACCGGCCCCGACCAGGCTTTCCTGCCCTTCTATGCCGTACGCGACCCGTCGCGCTACGGCCGTGACCAGGCCTATTACATCGTCCGCCGCGAGCCGCGCATGCTTTCCAGCGAGCAGCGCCGCAACGGTACCCGCTCGACCTACATGGGCAGCGAAACCTTCATCAGCCTGGTCGATGGCCAACAGGCGCCTTACCGCCACGACCTGCGCCAACTGGGGGTCAGTGCCCTGTGCACCAATCGCGACCTGGCGCTGTTCATGAACGTCGGCGATGGCCGCAGTGATTTCACCCTGGCCGACAGCGCGCCGGTGGCCGCCATTCGCTGCCTGGCCGGGCCAAGCCGGCCACGGGCCAGCCATGCCCATGACAACAAGGCCTGGCGTCTGATCAGCCAGTTGTCGCTGAACTACCTGTCGCTGACCGAGCAAGGCCAGGGCGCCGCCGCCCTGCGCGAGTTGCTGCGCCTGTACGGCGACAGCCACGACGCCGCCCTGCAGCTGCAGATCGACGGCCTGCGCGAGGTCAGCAGCAAGGCCTGCACGCGACGCCTGCCGATGCCGGGGCCGATCGTCTTTGGCCGTGGCCTGGAGATCACCCTGGAATTCGACGAAAACGCCTTTCGCGGCACTGGCGTGTTCCTGCTCGGTGCGGTTTTCGAGCGCTTCCTGGCACGTTACGTGTCGATCAACAGCTTTACCGAGACGGTGCTCCGTACCACCGAACGCGGCGAGATCATGCGATGGAAAGCCAAGCCCGGACGCCGTCCGACCCTGTGAACATCCTCAGCGAAATGCAGGCCGAACCCTGGAACTACGATTTCTTCCAGGCCCTGCGCCGGCTGCAATGCGAGTCGCCGCAGCTGCCACGCTTCGGCCATTCGCTGCGCCTGGCCGATGATCCGGTGCGCCTTGGCCAGCAGCTCGACTGTGCGTTTGCGCCGGCCACCCTGGCGGCGCTGACGCCTGCCAGTGATCAGGGCCCGGCGCGCCTGGAGCAGTTCTTCTTTGGCCTCGGCGGCCCCAACGGCCCCTTGCCGCTGCACCTGACCGAGTACATGCGCGAGCGCCAGCGCAACAATGCCGACAGCACCAGCAAGCGCTTTCTCGATGTCTTTCATCACCGTCTGTTGAGCCTGTTCTACCGGGCCTGGGCCGAAGCGCGGCCGACGGTCAGCCATGACCGGCCCGATGACGACTACTGGGCCGCCCGCCTGGCCGCCCTGAGCGGGCGCGGCACCCCGGCGCTGCGTAATCAGGGCCCGTTGCCGGATACCGCCAAGTTGCACTACAGCGGCCACCTCGCCGCCCAGACCCGCTATCCGGATGGCCTGCGCGGTATTCTCGGGGCCTACTTCGGCGTGCCGGTAAGCATCGAGGAATACGTTGGCCAGTGGCTGCAACTGCCTGAACGCAGCCGCCTGGGCGCGAGCGCCAATCAGCTGGGCATGGATGTGTGCCTGGGCAGCCATGTCTGGGACCGCCAGCACAAGTTCCGCATCTGCCTGGGGCCGCTGAGCCTGGAGCAATACCTGTCGCTATTGCCCGATGGCAGTGCCTTCGCCGAGCTGGTGGCCTGGGTCGCCGAGCACCAGGGGCACGAGCTGGACTGGGACCTGCAACTGATTCTGCAGCAGGACGAAATACCCGCCCTGCAACTCAACACTGGCCGACGCCTGGGTTTCGATACCTGGCTCGGCCGCCCGCAACACGATGCCAGCGACCTGACATTGGCTCGGTACTACGCCGAGACGCGCGCATCGCAATCCACAAGGAGTCCGGAACATGGGTGAAATCAGCCGCGCCGCGCTGTTCGGCAAGCTCAACAGCGTCGCTTACAAGGCCATCGAGGCCGCCACGGTGTTCTGCAAACTGCGGGGCAACCCCTATGTGGAGCTGGCCCACTGGTTTCATCAGTTGCTGCAACTGCAGGACTCGGACCTGCACCGCATCATTCGCCAGTTCAACCTGGAGCCAGCACGCCTGGCCCGCGAACTGACCGAGGCCCTGGACCGCCTGCCGCGCGGCTCGACCTCGATCACCGACCTGTCGTCCCACGTCGAAGAGGCGGTGGAGCGTGGCTGGGTGTATGGCAGCCTGATGTTCGGCGAAAGCCAGGTGCGCACCGGTTACCTGGTGCTCGGCATCCTCAAGACTCCGAGCCTGCGCAATGCCCTGCTCGGCCTGTCGTCGGAGTTTGCCAAGATCAAGGTCGAAGCCCTCAGCGAGCGCTTTGACGAGTACGTCGGCGACTCGCCGGAAAACGCCCTGGGCGCCAGCGACGGTTTCAATGCCGGCGCCGTGCCGGGCGAAGCCAGCGGCGCCATGGCTCCCAGCGCTCTGGGCAAGCAGGAAGCGCTCAAGCGCTTTACCGTCGACCTCACCGAGCAGGCGCGCAGTGGCAAGCTCGACCCGATCGTTGGTCGCGACGAAGAGATTCGCCAACTGGTGGATATCCTCATGCGTCGCCGGCAGAACAACCCGATCCTCACCGGTGAAGCCGGGGTGGGCAAAACCGCGGTGGTTGAAGGCTTTGCCCTGCGCATCGTTGCCGGCGATGTTCCGCCATCGCTCAAGGACGTCGAATTGCGCAGCCTGGATGTCGGCCTGCTACAGGCCGGGGCGAGCATGAAAGGCGAGTTCGAACAGCGCCTGCGCCAGGTCATCGAGGACGTGCAGGCCTCGCCCAAACCGATCATCCTGTTCATCGACGAAGCCCACACCCTGGTCGGTGCCGGTGGTGCCGCCGGCACCGGCGATGCTGCCAACCTGCTCAAGCCCGCGCTGGCCCGTGGCAGCTTGCGCACCGTGGCCGCCACCACCTGGGCCGAGTACAAGAAGCACATCGAGAAAGACCCGGCCCTGACCCGGCGTTTTCAGGTGGTGCAAGTCGCCGAGCCGAGCGAAGACAAGGCACTGCTGATGATGCGCGGCGTGGCCTCGACCATGGAGCAGCACCATCAGGTGCAGATTCTCGATGAAGCCCTGGAAGCCTCGGTCAAGCTCTCCCACCGCTACATCCCGGCGCGCCAGTTGCCAGACAAGTCCGTCAGCCTGCTCGACACCGCCTGCGCCCGCGTCGCCATCAGCCTGCATGCGGTACCGGCCGAGGTCGACGACAGCCGTCGACGCATCGAGGCACTGCAAACCGAGCTGCAGATCATCGCCCGCGAGCAGGCCATCGGTATCGCCATCGGCAATCGCCAGCAACAGTCTGAAACCTTGCTGGCCACCGAGCGCGAGCGCCTGGCCGAACTGGAAAGTCGCTGGGCCGAAGAGAAGGCCCTGGTCGACGAGCTGCTGGCCACCCGCGCGCAGCTGCGCGAAAACGTTGGGGTGGTCGACCGCGACACCGGCAGCGAACAGAGCCATGAGCTGCGCGAAAAACTCATCGAGCTGCAGCAGCGCCTGAGCGCCCTGCAAGGTGAAACCCCACTGATCCTGCCAACCGTCGACTATCAGGCGGTGGCCTCGGTGGTTGCCGACTGGACCGGCATCCCGGTCGGACGCATGGCCCGCAACGAGCTCGAGACCGTGCTCAAGCTCGACCAGCACCTGGCCAAGCGCATCATTGGCCAGGACCATGCCCTGCAGATGATCGCCAAGCGTATCCAGACCTCCCGCGCTGGCCTCGACAACCCCAACAAACCAATCGGCGTGTTCATGCTCGCCGGCACCTCCGGGGTAGGCAAGACCGAAACCGCCCTGGCCCTGGCCGAAGCCATGTACGGCGGTGAGCAGAACGTCATCACCATCAACATGAGCGAGTTCCAGGAAGCCCATACCGTCTCGACCCTCAAGGGCGCCCCGCCCGGCTATGTCGGTTATGGCGAAGGCGGCGTGCTGACCGAAGCGGTGCGGCGCAAGCCCTACAGCGTGGTGCTGCTCGACGAGGTGGAAAAAGCCCACCCGGACGTGCACGAAATTTTCTTCCAGGTGTTCGACAAGGGTGTGATGGAAGACGGCGAAGGCCGGGTGATCGACTTCAAGAACACCTTGATCCTGCTCACCACCAACGCCGGTACCGAGCTGATTTCCCGGGTCTGCAAAGACCCGCAGAACACCCCTGAACCCGAGGCCATCGCCAGCGCCCTGCGCCAACCGCTGCTGGAAATCTTCCCGCCGGCGCTGCTCGGCCGCCTGGTGACCATCCCCTACTACCCGCTCAGCGACGAGATGCTCAAGGCCATCACCCGCCTGCAGCTCGAACGCATCCGCAAGCGCGTGCAAGGCACCCACAAGGTGGCCTTCGACTACGACGACGAAGTGGTCGACTTGATCGTTTCGCGCTGCAGCGAGACCGAGAGCGGCGGGCGGATGATCGACGCGATCCTGACCAACAGCCTGCTGCCGGACATGAGCCGCGAGTTCCTCTCCCGCATGCTCGAAGGCAAGGCCCTGGCCGGGGTGCGCATCAGCCGCCGCGACAACGACCTGCACTACCACTTCAGCGACGCGCCGTGATGGCGCGTTTGACGAGATAAGCGATGCTATTCAAGCAATTCACCCGACTGGCGCAGATCAACAGCCCGCTGGGCCCGGATGCGCTGATCCTGGCGGAAATGGGCGGCGGCGAAGAGCTGGGGCGGCTGTTCGACTACGAGTTGCAACTGACCTCGGACAACTCGGCCATCGACCTCAACCAGTTGCTCGGCAAGCCCATGAGCCTCAGCCTGCAACTGGACCTGGGCCGCTCGCGGTATTTTCACGGCATTGTTTCGCGCTGCAGCCAGAGCATCGACCGCGGCCAGTTCGCCAGTTACCGCGTAACCCTGCGGCCTTGGCTGTGGCTGCTGAGCAAGACCTCCGATTGCCGCATCTTCCAGAACCAGAGCATCCCGCAGATCATCAAGCAGGTGTTTCGCGACCTGGGTTTTTCCGACTTCGAAGACAGCTTGAGCCGCCCCTATCGCGAGTGGGAGTACTGCGTGCAGTACCGCGAGACCAGCTTCGACTTCGTCAGCCGCTTGATGGAACAGGAAGGCATCTACTACTACTTCCGCCACGAGAAGGACCGCCACGTGCTGGTGCTGGCCGATGCCTATGGTGCCCACCAGGTGGTGCCGGGCTACGAGTCGGTGCCGTACTTTCCGCCTGATGGTCAGCACCGCGAGCGTGACCACCTCAACGACTGGCACCTGGCCCAGGAGGTGCAGTCCGGCTCGCTGGAGCTTAACGACTACGACTTCCAGCGCCCCAGCGCGCGCATCGACGTGCGCTCGCTAATGCCGCGCCCGCACAGCGCCGGCGACTACCCGCTGTACGACTACCCCGGCACCTATGTGCAGAGTGAGGACGGCGAGCATTACGCCCGTACCCGTATCGAAGCGCTGCAAAGCCTGCATGAACGCATCGAACTGCGCGGCAATGCCCGCGGCCTGGCGGCAGGCAACCTGTTCAGCATGAGCGGCTTCAGCCGCCAGGACCAGAATCGCGAATACCTGATCGTCGGTGCCCGCTATTACATCGTCCAGGAGCGCCTGGAAACCGGCGCCGGCGGCGGCAATGCACAGTTCGAAAGCAACCTCAGCTGCATCGATGCGCAGCAGAGCTTCCGCCCCCTGGCCAGCACCCTGCGCCCGCAGGTCAAGGGCCCGCAGACCGCCATCGTGGTTGGCCCGGCCGGGGAAGAGATCTGGACCGACCAGTATGGCCGGGTCAAGGTGCACTTCTACTGGGACCGCCATGACCAGTCCAACGAGAACAGCTCGTGCTGGATTCGCGTGTCCCAGGCCTGGGCCGGCAAGAACTGGGGTTCGATGCAGATCCCGCGGATCGGTCAGGAAGTGATCGTCAGCTTTCTTGAAGGCGACCCCGACCGGCCGATCATCACCGGCCGGGTCTACAACGCCGAGCAGACGGTGCCCTACGACCTGCCGGCCAATGCGACCCAGAGCGGGATGAAAAGCCGCTCGAGCAAAGGCGGCACGCCGGCGAACTTCAACGAAATCCGCATGGAGGACAAGAAGGGCGCCGAGCAGCTGTACATCCACGCCGAGCGCAACCAGGACATCGAAGTCGAGAACGACGAGAGCCACTGGGTGGGCCACAACCGCAACAAGGTGGTGGACTTCAGTGAAGTGGCAACCATCGGCGAAGACCGTATTCGCGCAGTAAAGCGCGATGACATTTTGCTGGTGGGCTCGACCAAGACCGACAGCATCAGCCGCAGCTACCTGATCGAGGTTGGCGAAAACCTGCGCCTGGTGTGCGGCAAGAGCGTGCTCGAACTCAACGCCAGCGGCCAGATCAACCTCACCGGCGTGCAGTTCAACTTCAACGCCGAAGGCAATGCCCAGTTCAACACCGGCGGCACCCTGGACCTGAACATCGGCGGCGCCCCCGGCGCCACTGCGGACGGGCAAGGCGTCAAAGGCACCATCGACGGTGCCGTGGAAGCGATCTTCCCCAAGCCCAAAGCCAGCCAATAAAGAGATTCTCGCGTCATGACTTATCGCCTCAACGAATTCCAGCTCGCCCTGCCCGATGCCGAAGTGCAGGACACCAGCATCAACATCCTGCGCTTTGCCAAGCTCGGCACCTCGCTGATCATCAGCCGCAGCTTGCTGGCCGACGGCGAAACCCTGCAAAGCAACTTCGACGGCCAGCTCGAGCGCCTGCAACAACAGGTCAAGGACCTGCGCTTCCAGCCGGGCCAGGCCGTGTGCCTGGGCGCCGAGCAGACAGTGGAAGGCATCGAGCTGCGCAGCCAGTTCAGCAAGGGCAACGAAAAGGTCTTCCAGTACCAACTGGCCCTGGTACTGCCCGGCACGCGCAAGATGTTCGCCCTGAGTTACGTCAAAGCCCAACCGCTGGGTGATGCCGAGGCTGCGCACTGGGCAGCGATCAAGCAATCACTGAACTTCGACACCCTGGCCTGATGAGCACCTTGCATGTCTGACGCTCTTTGGGCCGCCCGCCAGGGCGATGCGCTGATGCACACCTCGATGATGGCCGACATCGTCGGCGGTGTGCTGGAAGTGGCCGCCAACGTCGCCATCGGCATGTTGGCCACCGCGGCGGTGACCGCAGCGCTGGGGCTGACCGTGGTTACCGGCGGCCTGGGCTGTTTCGTGCTCGGCGCGGTGGTCGGTATCGTGGTCGGCGTGGCCATGAGCAAGACCGGGGCCGACAAGGGTTTAAGCAGTTTATGCGAGGGTATCGGCAATTTTCTGTTCCCGCCCTCGGTGCAGGCCAACATCCTCACCGGCTCGAAGAACACCCACACCAATGGCAAACCGGCCGCCCGCGCTGCTGGCGTCATCGTCGCCGCGGCGGCGCCCGCTGGCAGTGATGCCGCCCAGCCACCTGCCGAAGAGGAAGAAGAAAGCTTCCTCGACATGGCCAAGGGCTTTTTCTCGCAGATGTGGCGGCCCACGGTCGCCAGCCCCGCACCAAACACCGAGCCTGCCGACGACGACAAGATCCTCTGCAGCAAGCACCCGCCAATGCCGCCGCAGTACCTGGCCGAAGGTTCGAGCAAGGTCACCATCAACGGCCATCCGGCTTGCCGCAGCGGCGATCGCAGCACCTGCGAGGCGGTGATCGTCGACGCCGGGCTGATCTCCAGTAACGTGCGCATTGGCGGCGGCTCGATCGTGGTCCGCGAGATTCGCAGTGGCAAGACCCCGGGCATCGGCCTGGCGATAACCGCTTTGATGCTGCTGCGCGGGCGTGGCGGCAAGTTCTACAGCGAACTGGGCTGTATGGTAATTGGTGGCGTTGCTACCTACCTGACCGAGCAGGTAGCAGGTGCGTTGACATCCGCTGTAGCCGGCTCTGCGCATCCGGTCCATAGCCCCACCGGGGCCAAGGTTCTTGCTGACGACGATGATCTGGACTTCAGCTTGCCCGGCTTGATCCCGCTGGAGTGGCAGCGCTTCTACAGCAGCCGTGACACCCGCCACGATGGCCTTTTCGGTGCGGGCTGGAGCGTCGATTACGAGGTATTTGTCAGGATCGAACTACACCCGCAAGGCGGCGAGCGAGTGCTGTTTACCGACGATCAGGCGCGTATTATCGACATGGGCCACATACCCCGGGGCGATGCCGTCTTCAGCGCAGGTGAAGGCCTGAGTGTACGCCGCGAGCACAACGGTGAACTGCTGATCGAGCGTACCGACGGATTGTATCGCCTGTTCCAGCCGACTCCGAACGACCCACTGCACCTGCGCCTGGCGCAATTGGGTGACCGCAACGATAACCGCATCTATCTTGATTACGACGCCAGTGGTCGTTTGACCGGGCTGCGCGATACCTTCGACTTGATCCAGGTACAACTGCATTACAGCACTCAATGGCCAGGGCGGATCAGTTCTCTCGAGCGCCTGTATAGCGACGGCGCATCCGAACTGCTGGTCAGTTATGGTTATGACGACAACGGCGACCTGGCCCAGGTGCGCGACGCCAATGGCCAGTTGCAACGCAGCTTCAGCTACGACCAGGGCCGACGCATGGTCGAGCACCAGTTGCCCAGCGGCCTGCGCTGCTTCTACGAATGGACTCGCGCTGCCGACGACTGGCGCGTCGCTCGGCACTGGACCGATGATGGCGACGAGTATCGTTTCGACTACGACATCGAGGCCGGCATCACCCGGATCACCGACAGCCTGCAACGGGTCAGCAGCCGCCACTGGAACCCGCAGTACCAGATCACCCAATACACCGACGCCCTCGGCCACACCTGGTGCTTCGAGTGGAACGACGAGCGCCAGTTGCTCGCTGCCACCGACCCGCAAGGTGGGCAATGGCAATACCTGTACGATGAGTCCGGCAACCTGTGCGAAAGCATCGACCCACTCGGGCGCAGCGAGTCAACCCTATGGCTGGAGCATTGGTCTCTACCCCGAGTAGAGACCGACTACGCAGGCAATCGGCGAAGCTATAGCTACGATCAGCGCGGCAACTGCAGCAGTGAAACCGACCCACAAGGCAACATAACTCGCTATCGCTACGACGAACGAGGCCAAGTGGTAGAGGTGATCGACGCTACAGGCAAGCGCCAACACTTGCGCTGGAATGATTACGGCCTGCTCAGTGAGCAGGTTGACTGTTCGGGCTATCCCACCCGTATGAACTATGACCGTCGTGGCCATCTACAATCTGTCACCGACGCCCTCGGCGAACGTACCGAATATGAATACGACGCACGAGGCCGCTTGCAACTGCGACGGTTACCGGATGGGCGCAGCGACCTTTACCAGTATCACTGCAACGGTCAGCTCAGTACCCATACCGACCCGGCCGGGCACACCACCCAGTTCCTCTATACCCGTCGCGGTCAGCTGCACCTGCGCATCGATCCGCACGGGCGCAAAGTTCAGTACGGCTATGACGCCTACGGCCGTTTGCTCACGCTGACCAACGAAAATGGTGAGCGTTATCGCTTCGCCTGGGATCAAGGAGATCGCTTGACCCAGCAAGAGTATCTGGATTCAAGCACCCGCTGTTATCACTATGATGCGCTGAACAACGTTACGGCTCAGACCTATGTCCCGGCGCCCGATGACAACGAGCCGACACTCAAACCGATCTGTCACCACTACCAACTGGATGCAGCCGGCCGGGTAATCCAAAAACGCACTGACGATGGATTAACCGAGTACAGCTACGACGCACTTGATCACCTGATCGCCATCTGTTTCACCGATACCAGCGGCAACAGCGAACAATTGGAATTCGGCTATGACGAACTCGGACAGCTTGTTGAGGACTGCAGTCAGGCCGGCTTACTGCAGCACTACTACGATGAACTTGGCAACTTGACCCAGACCCGACTGGGCGACGGCCGCTGGCTAAATCGTCTTTACTATGGCAGTGGCCATCTGCACCAGCTCAATCTCGATGGCCAGGTGATCTGTGACTTCGAGCGCGACCGCCTGCATCGAGAAGTGTTTCGCTCCCAGGGACAGCTCTGCACCCGCAGCGAGTACGACCGTAGCGGCCGCCTGCGCTCCCGGCTGCGTCGTTCACTCCAGCAGCCGCCACAGCTACCAGCGCCCGTTCAACAACGCTTTGACTTCGACCCTGCCGACAATTTGATCGGTCGTTTCAATCAGGATCTTGCAGGCCAGCACCAGCAACTGCTGCATTACGATGCCAGCGCTCGCATCATGGCCAGCCAGAACACAGGTCAGGGCCAGAGCGAAGTCTTTGCCTATGATGCCGCGGCTAATCTGCTCGACGGTTCAGAGCTCGGAAAGGGCCTTGTCCGCCATAATCGTTTGCTTTCTTACCAAGACAAGCGGTATCGCTACGACGCCTTTGGTCGGATGATCGAAAAACGTAGCAGCCGCCACGGCGTGCAACGGTTCAGCTACGACGCAGAACACCGCTTGATCCAGGTCCGCAGCCATATCGGCGGCCGAGAACGGGTGCTGAACATGCGTTATGACCCATTGGGTCGACGCGTCGAAAAAAGCCAGCACGACGATGCTGGCAATCTGCTGGAAAAGACCCGTTTTACCTGGGATGGACTGCGCCTATTGCTGGAGCAGCAGCATGGCCGAACCAGTCTCTATCTCTATGATCAGGACAGCCATGAGCCTCTGGCGCGGGTCGACGGCGCTGGCGCACAACAACACGTGCGCTACTACCACAACGACCTTAACGGCTTGCCAGAGCAATTGACCGAATTCAAGGGTGACGTTCTCTGGCAGGCGCGCTATCTGGTATGGGGCAACACCCTGCAGGAAACCCGCGAAGGATATTACCTCGAAGAGCAGAATCTCAGGTTCCAAGGGCAGTACCTGGATCGGGAAAGCGGACTGCACTACAACACGTTTCGCTTCTATGATCCTGATATCGGACGCTTCACCACACCCGATCCCATCGGCCTGCTGGGGGGCATCAACCTTTATCAGTACGCACCGAATCCGCTCGGCTGGATCGACCCGCTGGGTTGGAAGAAGAAATGCAGCTTCCGAAAACCCCGACGGGTAAAAAGCAAATCAACGGGGCGCACCAGACCCCGGAACCGCAACGAAGAGTTCGCTCTGGATCATGTCAAGAAACATCCGGAAAACGGGATAGAGATCATCAAGCCCGACCAGATCGGAGACCCTCACTTCAAAGGCAAGGGCTGGTCAAAAATGGAGCGTAAAGTAAACGGGGTCAACGTCCACTACATGGCCAAGCTCGATCCTAAAGGGAAAATGACCCACGTCACTGACTTCAAGATAAAGGACTGAAGATGAACTACACCCATCGAAACAGCAAAAATCAGAAGAGCCACTGGGAACAGTGCGAGCGGCAGCAGGCGCCCTACATAGAGATCAGCGACATCAATGAAACGTACAAGAATGTTTTCTACGACATTACCAATCTGTCAGGGGACCTCGAAGAAATTTCCGAAGCAGTGAAAGCGATCTACACAAGTTATGTTGCGTTCTACCTTGTGCCTCAGATCGATATCGAGCCTCTGTTCGAGCAATATTATTTTTTTAACCTGATCGTCAAATCTGCACACGCAGAGATCATTGCAGAGCAGCTGCATTGCTACCTGAGCGCACAACTCAGCGGCCAATGAACCCCAGGCACATTGCTGCGGCAGATTCCGCAATGGCCCTTGCTGACGTATCATCCGCACCCTGCTCAACCTCACATGGATGTCCGATGAAAGCCGCCGCGCGCTTGCTTCCTGCTGCCCTGTTCGCTGCCTGCCTGCACAGCCCCGCGACCCTTGCCGCAGGCTTTGACTGCAGCAAGGCCAGCACCCTGCTGGAAACCGCGATCTGCACCACACCGTCGCTGTCGGCCAAGGACGACACGCTCAACGAGCGCTACAAGCCGCTCAAGGACCGCAAGATCTTCCGCGAGCTGGAAAACTTCTGGCTGCGCGAGGTCCGTAACCGCTGCGAGACTGCCGCCTGCCTGGAAGTCGCCTACGACCAGCAGATCAAACTGCTGACGCCAGTACCGGCACTCTCCCAGGTTGATCCCAAAAGCCTGCAGCCCCTGCCCCGCGACCAGCGTTATACCCAGGTCGAGGATGAGCCGTGGCAGCGCTTTCCCCTGGCCACCGTTGCCGACATGAGCGAAGACAGTTTTGCCTATCTGGTGGACGTTGCCACCCTCGATGGCGTGCTGAACGTGGTGCTGTTCGTTGCCGAAAAGCAGGATGACGAAGGCAGCAACCCCGGCAATATCTATGACAGCCGCCCGATCGGCACCCTCTACGAATACTCCGACGCACGCCCTGGCCTGCACCCGTTCGCGCGCAATGTGCGCTTTGATGGCTGGAACAGTATCACCGCCAACGATCAGGGCCGGCGCTATGCCGGGATCATTGACGGGGTGTTCTACTACCGGCAGAAAATGAGCGGCGAGGCGCAGCAAAGCATGGCCTACACACTGGGTTCCAAGGCCACGCCGCAGCCTTCAACGCAACTGTACGCGGCCGAGTCCAACAGCAAGCGTTTCGCCAAGGCGCAGATCAGCGGCGACCTCAATCACGATAACTCCGGCCTGCTGATCTATTACCCGCACCTTACCGGCGACAGCAACCCCTACGACCGGGTGATGGACAAGGATGCCGGCGGCTGGAGCCTGGTCAACCCAACCTGGAGCCCGACCCGGCCGGTCCTGTACTTCGATAACAACGGCGGCTTCGCCTGCATCTGGAGGGTTGACCTTGTGACCAAGCGCCTGGAGAAGATCGTCCCCGAGCATGAGGCAGTTGCCGCTCGCCCGGTGGATGTCATCGGCCGCGAGGCGATCGTTTACCTGGAAGCCGACCAGTTAATGTTTGCCATCGCCCCGGACCAGTAACGCCTGCGCAACGCTACGGGCGCGCCTGCGCCCGAACAGGCGGCCAAGGCTGACCGCCCAGTTGAGCAACGCCACCAGCAGCAGACACAGCATCATCGCCTCGGTGCCGCCACTGACGATCAGCTGCCCGGCCAGCCAGGGAAAGCCGAACACCCCGAGAAAGTACGCCAGGCTAAA
Organism: Pseudomonas sp. B21-032; assembly: GCF_024748965.1. Classification (NCBI taxonomy): domain Bacteria; kingdom Pseudomonadati; phylum Pseudomonadota; class Gammaproteobacteria; order Pseudomonadales; family Pseudomonadaceae; genus Pseudomonas; species Pseudomonas sp. B21-032. The sequence goes on from NZ_CP087180.1 coordinate 5,595,010, forward strand.
TAGCAGCAAGGCCTGCGGGGTATGCCCGGGCGGTGCCTGGTTGGCGGCCAGGCCGTTGATTACCGAATAGTTCAGACCGTATCCAACCCCCAGCAGTGCTGCGGCCAGCAGATAGCCAAGGTTGCCCTGTACCCACCAGCCCAGCGCCAGCACGGCAAGCACGATAAAGCCCGAGAGCAGGCACGAGGCACGGTAGGCATCACGCTTGACCACCCAGCCGGCGATCAGCAAACGGCAACTGATGGCTGCGCTCATGAAGCCGATGAAGAACAGCGAGTAATCCAGGCCGCGCCCGGCGGCATAAGAGGTCTGGAAGCTGCCCAGACCACCGAAGATCGCGCCGCCCAGGCCGACCATGAGAATCGGCCAGCGGGCGGGCGAGGCCAGTACGGTTGCGCCAGCGCGGCGGCTGATGCCAACCGGCTGAGTGGCGTGCCGTGGCTGGCGGGCTAGATGGTTGAAGATCAGCAGGCCCGCGACTGCGGCACCCGCGGCGGTGTAGAACGCCGTCTGCACCGGCAGTTGCAACAGCGCTGCCAGCTTGCCCGCCAGCGGCCCGGAACCGATGCCGCTCATCATGCTGCCCGAGAGCAAAGCGAAGCAGTGAGTACGCCGCTGGGCTTCGACCCGCTCGGCCACCAGGATCGGGCCCAGGGTGTAAAAAGCCCCCCAACCCAGGCCCAGCATCAGGCCGCAGAGCATCAAGCCCGCGCCGGTGCCAGGCACCAGGGCGAAGCCCAGGCAAGCCGCCACCAGGCTCAGCGCCGACAGGGCGATGGCTCGTGCCGAACCCAAGCGGTCGGCCAGATGGCCACTGCCAAGTACGGCGACGATGGTGCTAAGCATGGCAACTGAAATGATCTGCCCGGCATCCTGCTCGTTGCCGCCACGGCTGCTGACCAACAGCGACAACAGGAAGGTCGAGCCATAGGACAACGACAGCAGGTAGCTGGCCAGGCACAGCAGGCCAAAGCCTGGGGCAGCTTGTTCGGTACGGATGGCGGACATGCTCGGACGTCACTCGGCGAAGTGGAGCTGCCTTGTAGCATGGCCTTACTCCACGACCGTTATAAAACTGCCGGAGTTGGGTTCAGCCGGCAGCGAACTGTGCCTGCGCGCGGCCTATCCAGCGGTCAGTGCAACAGCTCGGCGCATTCCTTCATCACGCCAGCCTTCAACCGCAGGTAGTGCTCGAAAATCTCTCGCGCCGCCGCCTGGTCGATATTGATCTGCATGGCTTCGACAAACTGCTCGACCGCCGCCACCGCGTGGGCAAAGTGATTGCTCTCGGTGCCGCCAGTGTGCACGGTGACCCAGGCCACCGTTGCCCGCGCGCGCTCTGCCGGTATGCCCATGTCACGGACGAACCACTGCTTGAACAACGGATGGATGAACTCGACCTCGCCGTGGGTATAAACCTCATGCACCAGGGTGGTCAGCAGGCCTTGCAGCAGGTCGCGCTCGCGCAGGCGCTGGCGATCGGTCCAGTCCTTGAAGGACTGGGCCGAAGGCAGGCAGTTGGCCTTGAGCATCCACTGATCATCACCGCAGAGGGGCGTCGCCATGTTGTAGAACAAATCGGCGTGCAGGGTATTGCCCAGGGCCCCGAGGTCTTCATCGGTGATCCGCTGCAGGCTGCCGCAGGCCCGATACAGCTGGTCGGCAGCCATGGAGCCGGCGTCGGAACGGGCCAGCAGGGTCAGGCGGTTGGCAAGGCCCGAGACACTGGCCGCGGAGTTGTTGGTTTTCGACCAGCTGGCGAAGAACTTGCGCAGCACTGCCGGTGAATGCTTGCGCTCAGTCAACAGGGCAAAGGCCTTTTCAATCTCCATCAGCTCTTCTTCTACCGCCCAGAAGGCTTCGAACAACGCGTGCTTGAGGGTGCTGGCCGGCATGTCATTGAGGACCGGCTCGACGATCGAAAGCAGCTTGCTGTGCAGGGCTATCACGGTGTTCATTGGCGTATTTACGTCCTTGTAATGGAGGGGTCAGCGGTTTCTTTGAACGCGTTCTTGTCGGTGGAATCGGTGGGCTGCCAGCCGAACCAGGCGATCAGCATCACCAGCAACTGCGCGGCCATGATCAGCGGCACACAGCCTGACCAGCCCCAGCGCTGCCACAGCAGCGCCGGCAACAGCGCACCGACGCTGCCGCCCAGGTAATAGAACGTCAGATAGCAGCCCACCGCGCCGGCCTTGTTGTGCCTGGCAGTGGACGTAACAAAGGCATTGGCCGCCGCCTGGGCCAGGAACACGCCGGTGGAACTGAGCGCCAGCCCCAGCACGATCCACCACAGGCTGCTGAGCAAGGTCAGCATCGAGCCCAGCAGCCCCAGTACCCCGGCGAATACCACCAAGTGCGCCGGCGGCCTGGCGCTGGCCAGCTTGCCGGCAATCGGCGTGACCACCAGCGCCAGCAAAAACACCGCATAAACCGAACCCAGCGCGGCAACGCCAAGGTTGAACGGCGCGGCCAGCAGGTGCAGGCCGACATAGGTGAAGGTGGCGATCTGCGAAAACAGCACACAGAAACCAACCAGATAGGCCGCCAGCAACGGTCGGTTGCGCAGCATGCTGATACGACTGTTGGCGATGGTGATTTCGATCAGGCGCGCGCCGCTGGGCAGCAGCCGGTGAATGCTCAGGCCGATCAGCACGGTCAGCAACGCCAGCAGGATGAACGCTTCGCGCCAGCCCAGGTACTGTGTCATGACCCCGGTCAGAAAACGCCCGGCGAAACCGCCGAGAATGGTCCCGGAGACGTACAGGCTGGTAACTTCGGTGACTTTCGCCCCCTGCCAGCGCTCGCCGACGTAAGCCACGCTGGTGGCGAAGATCACCGGGATCAGCATGCCCTGGACAAAGCGCCAGAACAGCAGGCTGTTCAGGTCACTGGCCCCTGCCAGCATCAAGCCCGGCACGCTGAGCAACAGGGTTGCCGCCACCAGCACGGTCTTCTGGCTCCAGCGCCGGGTCAGCACGCCGACGAAGGGCGCGACCAGGGCCACGGCCAGGGTCGTGGCGGTGATGCTCCAGCTGACGTGCCGCGCATCCACGGCGAAGCTCTGCGCCAGCTCGGCGAGGATGCCCTGGGTAGCGTAGAGCGGCAGAAACGCGGCGCATCCGCAGAGGAACATCGCGATTCGTGCGGCAGACAGGCGCGATTGCATGGGAAAACTCGTTACAGTGACGAGTATTGTTTATAAGGTGCGGTCATTGGCACTGGCCAATACCGATTTCCGACCGATTGATACCTCAAGGTGCAACATGCTCGATGTGCGAAAGCTGCGCTATTTCATTGCCGTCGCCGACGACCTGCATTTCGGCCGCGCCGCGCAGCGCCTGCACCTGGCGCAACCGGCACTGACCCGGCAGATCTCGGCCCTGGAAAGCCAGCTGGGTTTTCGCCTGTTCGAGCGCAGCAGCCGTGCAGTCAGCCTGACCGGCGAAGGCCAGCAGTTCCTGCCTTACGCCCGCGGGGTACTGGAGCAACTGACACGCAGCGAAAGCTTCGCCGCCAAGCTGGCCGCCGGCACAGCCGGGCAGTTGAGCATCGGCTATGCCAGCTCGGTGGCCTTGAGTGACCACTTCACCCAGGCAATCCAGCAGTTTTCCCACGCCTACCCGCAGGTTCGCCTGACCCTGGTTGAAGAAGCCTCCAGCGCGCAATGGCGCAACATCGTCGAAGGCACCCTGGAAATCGGCCTCAGTCGGCTGTTGCCACCCCAGGAGTTCACGGAGCTGCACGTCCAGCCACTCGACCAGGAGCCGCTGCTGGTGGCACTGGCCACGAACGATCCGCTGGCGGCACTCGACACCATCAGCCTCACCCAGCTGCAAGCGCATCCTGTGGTGCTGTACACCGACGAGCAAGGCACCGGGCTCAACGATGCCATCGAGCGCTTGTTCCAGCATTGCCAATTGCCCTTGCTGCGGGGCCCGCGCGGACGGCAGATCACTTCGATCATTGCCCTGGTAGCCGCCGGCCAGGGCATTGCCCTGGTGCCTGCCTGCACCCGTGCCCTGAACCAGCGCGGCGTGTGCTACCGGCCCCTGAACGAAGCAGACGCCAGCATCGACCTGCTCGCCATCAGCCACCGCCAGCGGCGCTCGCGGGCAGCCGAGGCGTTTCTGCAAATACTTGCCCGGGCAACCACACCCTGCGCATGAGCACGGCCCTCTGGCAAGCACGCCCGGGATAAAAGTGTTTTACCGAAACCACTGGTTTTCTGGCCGGACGCTTTGCCTATCCTAGGAAGGATCTCTCATATCAGCGGAAGATCCATGAAAGCTTCGCTTCCCAGCCGCTACGCCTGCCTTGTCGGCTGTCTCGTTTTCAGTTTTGCCAGCCTGCCGTTTGTTTCTGCCCATTCCTGGTTGTGGCCGTTCACCCTCATCAGCGTCCTGCTCAGCCTGGTCGGCCTCAATGACCTGCGCCAGAGCCACCACGCGGTGCGGCGCAACTACCCGATCCTGGGCAACATTCGCTACCTGATCGAAACCATCCGCCCGGAGATCCGCCAGTACTTGCTGGAAGGCGACGATGACAAGCTGCCGTTCTCCCGGGCCCAGCGCTCGCTGGTGTATGCACGGGCCAAGAACGAGAGCGCCGAGAAGGCCTTTGGTACGCTCAACGATGTCTACCGGCCAGGCTTCGAGTTCATCAGCCATTCCATGCTGCCAGTCGAAACCCCCGACCCTGCCTCATTTCGCATCAACATCGGCGGCCCGCAGTGCCGCCAGCCTTACTCGGCGTCGATCTTCAATATCTCGGCGATGAGCTTTGGGGCACTCAGTGCAAATGCCATTGCCGCGCTGAACAAGGGCGCAAAACGTGGCCGCTTCGCCCATGACACCGGCGAAGGCAGCATCAGCCCCCATCACCGCGAGCACGGTGGCGACCTGATCTGGGAAATCGGCAGCGGCTATTTTGGCTGCCGCACCCCGGAGGGTCGTTTCGATCCGCAGCGTTTCGCCGAACAGGCCGGCGACCCACAGGTGAAAATGATCGAGGTCAAGCTCAGCCAGGGCGCCAAACCCGGCCACGGCGGGATCCTGCCTGGGCACAAGGTCAGCGCCGAAATCGCCGCCACCCGTGGCGTGCTGATGGGCCAGGACTGCATCTCACCGGCGGCGCACAGCGCCTTCCGTAGCCCCGTGCAACTGCTGCAGTTCATTGGCCAGTTGCGCGAGCTGTCGGGCGGTAAACCAGTGGGCTTCAAGTTCTGCCTTGGCCACCCGTGGGAATTCATGGGCATCGCCAAGGCCATGCTGGCTACCGGCATTGTCCCGGACTTCATTGTCGTCGACGGCAAGGAAGGCGGCACCGGCGCCGCGCCACGGGAGTTCAGCGACAACATCGGCGTGCCGATGCGCGAAGGACTGATGTTCGTGCACAACACCCTGGTGGGCCTGAACCTGCGCGACAAGATTCGCATTGGTGCCGGCGGCAAGATCGTCAGCGCCTTCGACATCGCCAGCGTGCTGGCCATTGGCGCCGACTGGGTCAACTCGGCCCGCGGCTTCATGTTCGCCATCGGCTGCATCCAGTCGCAAAGCTGCCACACCAACAAATGCCCGACCGGCGTGGCGACCCAGGATCCGTTACGCCAACGCGCCCTGGTGGTGCCGGAAAAGGCCGACAGAGTCTTCAGCTTCCATCGCAACACCCTGCATGCCCTGGCCGAAATGCTGGCTGCTGCTGGCCTGGATCACCCGGCCGAGCTCAAGCCCAAGCACCTGGTGCGGCGCATCAGCGCCAGCGAGATCCGCCTGTTTTCGCAGTTGCATGTGTTCCTCAAGCCCGGTGAGTTGCTCAGCGGCTCGATCGACAGTGAATTCTATGCACGGATGTGGCGCATGGCCCGCAGCGACAGCTTCGAGCCGGAGAGCGGCGAGATGCAGGCGATCAAACCTGCTGTGCGGCGAAAACAAACAACCCCGGCCTAGGCCGGGGTTGCTGGAGACACCAGACAGCTATCAGAGGATGCTGATCGGGTACTCGACGAACACGCGAACTTCGTTGCCGTCGTCGTTGTAGCCGTTCTGACGAACGCTTTCGGAGGTACGCAGGAACGAGCTACGCAGTTTGACGGACAGGTCCTTGGCCGGGCCTTCCTGAACCACGTACTTGAACTGGTTGAAGATTTCGCGCTCTTTACCTTCGCCGAAGCCGTGGGTGTTGATGTTGTCACCACGCACGTAGGCCACTTTGTAGGTCAGGCCCGGTACGCCAAAGGCGCCGAAGTCCAGGCCGTAGCCCAGCTGCCAGGAACGCTCGTCTTCAGCGTTGAAGTCGGACCAGTAGGAGTTGGCCAGGTAGATGGTCGAACCACCGTCACCCACGCCACCGGCGTTCTGGTAGAAGCCGTACTGATAACCGGTGTCGCCAGTGCTGCGCTGGTGGGCGATGGTAATCGAGTGCGGGCCGAAGGCGTAGGTAGCCGCCAGGCTCCAGATGGTGTTGGAGTCACCGGTCAGGTCGGCGGCAGCGACGTACTTCTTGTCGATGTCCGACTTGTAGCCGTTGAAGTCCAGGGTCAGCGACTGGTCGTCGGCGATCGGGTGAACGTAGTTCACGCCCAGGTAGTGCTTCTTCAGCACGTCTTCGACGTCGGAGGTGTACAGCGAAGCCGAGAGGTTTTCGCTGAACTTGTAGCTGCCGCCGAATACGTTGATCGACTTCAGGCCACCGCTGTCACGGCCTTCAGCACTTTTACGGGCTTCCTGGGTGAAACGACCGGCGTTCAGTTCCAGGCCCTTGATCTCCTTGGAGGTGATCAGGGTACCGGTGTAGCTTTCTGGCAGCAGGCGACCGTCGTCGTACTGCAGCACTGGCAGCTCAGGCATCTGGTCACCGTACTTCAGTACAGTGTTGGAGATGCGGAACTTGATTGCTGCGCCACCACGGGCCAGGTTGTGCGGGGAGTTCTGCTGGTTGGTCGGCGAGTCGCCGTCCGCCGGCTTGAAGAAGTCGATACCGCCACCGCCGTTGCGGCCTTTACCACCGTCCAGACGCACTGCGTACAGGCCGAAGGCGTCGACACCGACACCAACGGTGCCCTGGGTGTAGCCGGAGGAGAACTTGCCGATGAAGGCCTGGCCCCACTCGCTCTGGTCGTTGGTATGGTGCTTCTTGTCACGATTGATGAAGGCATTGCGCAGCAGAACGCTGGCTTTGCTGTCTTCTACGAAGCCCTTGGCCTCGGCCTGGTCATTGGCCATAGCCTGAGTCGCGGCCATAAGCCCCAGCGCGACCAGACTGATCCTGGTTTTCAACATTTTATTTTCCTTATTACTTAGTCAAAGACGCTCTGCGACCAAACGCCAAAAACCACGCCCCCTGCGTGGGTTGACGCTCACGGGTCTGAAAATAAAAAGCCCGCCTGCGAGTGTTCGCAGCGGGCCTTTTTTTCTGGACTCTTGGCCGATGGGCCTACAGGCGTTGACCGAATCCTATCCGTGTGCGGATCAGCATGTCAAAAATTCGTGAAAAGTAAGTGTTTCTGCTTACAGATCGCAGCCATCCGCGGCACAGAACGCCGCGTTTGCGGCATCTTTCTCCGCGCTCAGATAGAACTCCCTGTCCAGCCAATGCACGAAGGCCTCAGGCTTGCCGAGGAAAGGACCGATGTCGATGACCTGCAGCCGCCCTTCGCGTTCCAGCACCAGGGTTGGATAGCCCTGGCCACCGACGCTGGCCATGAACGCACGACTGGTGCGCATATGGCTCTGGGTATCCACATCGCGCAATGCACTGGCAAAGGCGGGTGCAGGCAGGCCCATCTCGGCGGCGATGGCCTTGAGCACGCCATCATCGGCAATCCGCCGGCCTTCCACGTAGTGCGCACGCTGCAAGCGCGCCAGCAACTCCAGGCCACGCCCGGCGAGCTGCTCTGCTGCCAGGATCGCCGCTATGGGTGGCTGTGAATCGAAGACGGCGTCGTTGTCACGCAACAGGCCCTCGAAGTAGTCCTGGCCGAAGGGCTGCCCGGTGTACTCGGCAATACGCCGGTCATGGGGCATGACGAAGTCGCGCAACTGCGCCGAGACCTTCTGGCGATTGGCTCCGGCCATCATCCCGCCACCGTGCAGCACAACCGGCATCAGCCCGCTGGCCGCATTGATCAACGGCTCAGCGCCGTAGCACCAGCCGCACAGCGGATCGAACACATAGTGAAGGGTGGTTTGTACCGGCATGAGCGCCTCCTGAAAAAATGATGACGTCAGGTTAGGCCGGATGAAGGTTGCGAAAAACGCTGCACGGGTTACAGCTTTGTTGCGAAAAACAGTACAAATTCACCGCTAAAACAAAAGGCTGATAGACAGAAATATTTTGAAACAAACAGCTCGTCGATAGACCCAGAAACAATTAACGTTAGTAAATGGCAAGCATTATCATTCGCGCAAAATTTCTCACTCTAATAAATGCCCGGATGTCCGTCATGCTTGCCCCTTGCCGCCTCTCTCCCCTGACCCTGGGCCTGTCGCTGTTTTTCAGCTCAGGGCTGGTCACTGCTGCCACCACCACGTTGCCCGAAGTCTCGGTTACCGCCGAGTCTGACCGTGAACGCGATGACCCACGGGTACGTGAAGTCAGCACCGCAACCCGTACCGCCACGCCCGCCCGCTACGTGCCGCAGGCTATCGATTCGGTGAAGACCAGCAACGTGCTGGATTACGGCAGCAACGACCTTGGCAAAGCCCTGAGCGGCATCCCCAACGTCAGCAGCGGCGCCGACACGCGCTTTGACAGCGTGCGCATCCGCGGCTTCGATGCCAGCAACGACTTCTACCTCGACGGTATCCGCGACGACAGCCAATACGTGCGCGACCTGCACAATATCGAGCGGGTCGAGGTGCTCAAGGGCCCTGCCGCGGTGCTCTATGGCCGTGGCAGCCAGGGCGGGATCGTCAACCGGGTGAGCAAGATGCCGGAAGCCGGCCGCCGTTCCAGCATCGAGGCCCAGGGCGGCAGCGAGGACCTGCGCAGCCTGTATGCCGACCTCAGCGCCGACCCGAGCGACAACATCAGCCTGCGCCTGAACATGGGCAACCAGGACAACAACAGTTTCCGCGACGGCATCGACGGCAGCCGCCAGCTGTTCGCGCCCTCGATGAGCTGGCAGCTGACCCCGCAGCTGAACTGGCTGGTGCAATACGAGTACAGCCGCTACAACCGTACCCCCGATCGCGGCATCCCCAGCGTCAACGGCCGCCCGGCCGACGTTGGTCGCGACACCACCTACGGCGATACCCAGCGCGACTTCATCGACGACAAGGCGCAATCGCTGCGCTCGCGCCTGAACTACCAGCTCAACGACACCTGGCAAGTGCGCCACACCCTGGGCCTGTTCAAGCTCAACAGCGATTTCGACAACACTTACCTGACCGGCTACAACGCCACCACCAACCAGGTTACCCGCCAGCGCTGGCAGCAGGACCTGAACACCCGCAACCTGTTCAACAACCTGGAACTGGAAGGCAATTTCGACACCTTCGGCTTGCAGCACACCCTGCTCACCGGCCTTGAGTTCGGTAACCAGCGCCGCGATCCGATCCTATACACTGCAGCGACTTCCGGCGCAGGCGCTCGCCCGGTGCCGGGCCTGGACCTGAACAACCCCAACCGTAACCTGCAGCACAACGGCACCATGGTGGTCTCCAGCAACAACCACACCGTGGTCGACAGCCGCGGCCTGTACCTTCAGGACCAACTGCGCCTGAATGATCAGTGGCAAGTGCTGGCCGGGGTGCGTTTCGACCAGTTCGAAGTGCAAACCACCAACAAGGTCCGCGGTATCTCCGAGAAGCAGGACAGCAACAGCACCAGCCCGCGTCTGGGCGTGGTCTATTCGCCGTGGAAGGAACACTCCTTCTATGCCTCCTGGAGCAAGACCTTCTCGCCAGTCGGCGGCGGCCTGATCGGCATTACCCCGGGTGCGGCCGGCAATACCAACGAAACCAGCCCGGAACAGACCCGGCAGAAAGAAGTCGGGGTCAAGAGCGACTGGTTCGACGAACGCCTGAGCACCACCCTGGCGGTTTATGAGCTGGAGCTCTACAACCGCCGCACCAGCGACCCGAACAACCCGGGCATCACCTTGCTCAGCGGCCTGCAGCGCTCACGCGGCGTCGAGCTGACCGCCACCGGCAACATCGTTGGCAACTGGTACGTACGCGGCGGTATCGGTATCCAGGATGCAACCATCGTCGAGGACAACAACGGCCAGGAAGGCAACCGCGTGAGCAACGTTGCCAAGCGCAACGCCAGCCTGTTCGTTACCTGGAAACCGGAAATGGGCTGGTACGGCGAAACCGGCCTGACCCTGGTCGGCGAGCGCTATGCCGACAACCAGAACACCGCCGTGCTGCCCGGCTATGGCCGTTGGGACGCGCTGGCAGGCTTTCGTACCAAGGACTGGGACCTGCGCGCGGCGCTCAACAACATTACCGACAAAACCTACTACAGCTCGGCCACCAGCGCCGCGCAGATCCAGTTTGGCGACCCGCGCAGCCTGATCGTGACCGGCACCTACAGCTTCTAAACACCAGGCAATAAAAAAAGGGCGGCAATGTTCAGGCAATGCCGCCCTTTTCATTGTTGTTGCCGAACCCTCTAGCGGCTGCCATCACCCAGCAGCGCTTCCAGCTCTGCCTCGCTCAGCAGGCCTGCCGGATAACGCGCCAGTAACGAGCGACGCTGATCGGCCTTCCTGACCCGGTTTGCTCCATGGTGTTTCAACCATTGCGCCACGCGCTGGAGGGACTCTTGATTCACCGCTGATGGGGGCGAAGCCGGCTCACTTGCTGCATTCATTTCGACACGTACTCCCTGGGGCCGTGAGCGGCTAACCTACTCAAACTTTGTGACAGAACCATGCTGGTCTATCTGTTTGAAATACAATGCAAAACAAATACAAGAGGTGTGCCAGAAGACTATGCCGGTCGTCGTCCACGCATAAAAAAGCCCGTCAATCGACGGGCTGTTTTCTTAGTGCACTTCAGCCTTTGGCTGGCGCCGGTTGTTGCTGTGTCAGGCAATGGATGTTGCCGCCGCCCAGGAGCATCTCGCGCCCGGGGATCATGACCACTTCATGGTCAGGGAACACCCGCGCCAGAATCGCTCTAGCCTCGGCATCTGCCGGGTCGTCGAAGCTCGGGGCGATGATGCCGCCGTTGACGATCAGGAAGTTGACGTAGGAGCCAGCCAGGCGCACCGACGGGTTGCGCTCCTGGCTGCCGGCCACCGGATCGACCCCGGCGCACTCTTCTTCAGTGGCGAACAGCGGCCCCGGAATCGGCATCTTGTGCACGGTGAAGGCGCGACCTTTGGCGTCACGGCTGTTTTCCAGCACCTCAAGTGCGCTATGGCAGCGTGCATAGTTGGGGTCTTGCGGATCATCGGTCCAGGCCAGTAACACTTCTCCTGGGCGGACGTAACAACAGAAGTTGTCGACGTGGCCGTCGGTTTCGTCGTTGTACAGACCATCGGGCAGCCAGATGATGCTGTCCACGGCCAGGTGGTCACGCAGGATGGCTTCGATCTGCTCGCGGTTCAGGTGCGGGTTGCGGTTGTGGTTGAGCAGGCATTCTTCAGTGGTGATCAGGGTGCCTTCACCGTCGACATGGATCGAGCCGCCTTCGAGCACGAAGCCTTCGGTGTGGTAGCGCTGGCAGCGCTCCATCTCCAGCACCTTGCTGGCCAGTTGCTCGTCGCGGTTCCACGGCGCGTACAGGCCACCCTCGAAGCCGCCCCAGGCATTGAAACCCCAGTCGACGCCGCGTACTTCACCGCTGTCGTTGATGACGAAGGTCGGGCCGGTATCACGCACCCAGGCGTCGTCGTTGCTGATTTCCACCACGCGGATGTTCGGCAGGTCCAGGCGCGCCCGGGCGTTGTCGTACTGCGCGGCCGAGACGGCAACGGTCACCGGCTCGAAACGGGCGATGGCCTTGGCCAGGGTCACGTGGGCAGCCTGTACCGGCTTGCCACCCAGGCGCCAGTTGTCCGGGCGCTCGGGCCAGACCATCCAGACCTGGGTTTGTGGCGCCCATTCGGAAGGCATGTGGAAGCCGTCGGCGCGCGGGGTACTGGTAAGCGTTTTCATAGAGGATCCTTGCTGAACTTTCAGGATTGCAGCGCGCCGTCGAGGGTCTTCAGCGGGCCGTACAGATTCGGACGACGGTCGCGGAAAGTACCCCAGGCACTGCGGGTGTGCTCAAGTTTATCGAGGTCGAAAGTATGCACCAGCACACCCTCCTCGGTCTCGTTCAGCGCCTGGACCTTCTCGCCGTACTGGTCGGCGATGAAGGAGGAGCCGTAGAAGGTGATGTCGTAGCCGTCCTGTTGTTCGCGGCCGATACGGTTACTGGCCACCAGCGGCATCAGGTTGGCACCGGCATGACCTTGCTGCACACGCTGCCAGTGGTCGCGCGAGCAGATGCTCTGGTCGTGCGGCTCGCTACCGATGGCGGTCGGGTAGAACAGCACCTCGGCGCCGAGCAGGGCCATGCTGCGTGCGCACTCGGGGAACCACTGGTCCCAGCAGATGCCGACGCCGATTTTCGCGTAGCGGGTCTGCCAGACCTTGAAGCCGGTGTCGCCCGGGTTGAAGTAGTACTTTTCGTGGTAGCCGGGGCCATCCGGAATGTGGGTCTTGCGGTACACACCGAGGTTGCTGCCGTCGGCATCGATGATCGCGATGCTGTTGAAACGCGCACGCCCGGCCAGCTCGTAGAAGCTGATCGGCAGCACCACCTGCAGCTCTTTGGCGAGCTTCTGGAAATGACCGAGGGCGGCGTTGGTTTCAACCGCTGTGGCCAGTTGCAGGTAGTCCGGATTGGGCTTCTGACAGAAGTACGGGGTTTCGAACAGTTCCTGAATCAGGATGATCTGTGCGCCCTTGGCGGCCGCCTCGCGGACCAGCCGTTCGGCGGTTTCCAGGTTGCCCTGGCGGTCCCAGGAGCAGGCCATCTGGGTGGCGGCAACAGTGACAGTGCGGCTCATGCATTCCTCCTCGGCAGGTGCTCGGGCCAACAAGGCCAGGCCACCCTGGTGATAATGGAGGCATTTATATCCGATAAATATCGGCTTTAAAAGTGGAAAATGGAAAATACCAGGCGTAAAAAAGCCGGTTAATTCGATAACAATCGGATTAACCGGCTTTAGCTCAAGGGTTACAGGTCTTCCGACAGTACCCGGTCGATGCTGTCGACGAAGAAGTCCACGCTCGCGCGGGTGGTGCACATCGGCGGCTTGATCTTGAGGATGTTGAGGTAATCGCCCGTAGGCTGCATGAAGATACCCAGGTCACGCAGGCGGTTGCACAGCAGGGTAGTCTCGGCACTGGCCGGCTCCAGGCTCTGGCGGTCACGCACCAGTTCCAGCCCCAGGTAGAAGCCGGAGCCGTGTACGGCACCCGCCAGCGGATGTTTATCGACCAATTGTTGCAGCCGTGACTTGAAGTAGCCGCCGACTTCCCGGGCGTTGTCCCATAGCCCTTCTTCTTCCATGACATCAAGCACGGCCATGCCGATTCGGCAACTGACCGGGCTGCCGCCGGCGGAGGAGAAGAAATAGCCCTCGGCTTCCAGCGCCTCGGCAATCTCGCGGCGGGTGATGACCGCGCCCAGTGGCTGGCCGTTGCCCATGCCCTTGGCCATGGTGATGATGTCCGGCACCACGCCCTGCTCTTCAAAACCCCAAAACCAGGTGCCCAGCCGGCCATAGCCGACCTGCACTTCGTCGGCGATGCATACCCCGCCCGCCGCCCGCACCTTGGCATAGGCTTGCTGCAGGTAACCCGCAGGCAACGAGATGCCGCCGGCATTGCCGTACACCGGCTCGCAGATGAACCCGGCCAGTTGCCGCTGCTCGGCAGCCAGCGCATCGAGCTTGGCATCGACGTCGCGCAGATAGTCGGCGGCGCTCTCGGCGCCCCGGTAGGCGCCGCGATAGGTGTTGGGCGCAATCACCGGGTGAACCCAGTCCGGCCGGGTGCTCAAGGCCTGGGGGTTGTCGGCGATGGAGGTGGAAATCGCATCGGTGGCCACCGACCAGCCGTGATAGGCCTCAAGTACGCTCAGCAGGTCACGCCCACCGCTGTAGGCCCAGGCCAGGCGGATCGCCAGATCGTTGGCCTCGGTGCCGCTGTTGACCAGAAATACCCGGTCCATGCCGCTCGGTGCCAGGGCCAGCAAGCGCTCGGAGAATTCGGCGATGGCGGCATAATGAAAACGCGAGTTGGTATTGAGCAACGACCATTGCCGCGCCGACTCGGCGACCATGCGCGGGTGCCCGTGGCCGAGCACCGCAACGTTGTTGAGCATGTCCAGGTAGGCCCGCCCCTGCATGTCGAACAAGTAGTTGCGCCAGCCGCGCTCGATATGCGGCGGCTGCTGGTAATAGTGTTTTTGCGAGCGGGCGAAACTGGCATCGCGCCGAGCCAGCAAAGCCTGGGCATCGACCAGCGGTTCGGCGTCGCAGGCAAAGCCGAGGATGGCTTGCGGCGAGGGGCACAATGCCTGCCAGGCCTGGGCCCGCGAAGGCACGACAAAAGCTGGTGGATACAAGCCGGCCACCCGGCATAACTGGACCGTCAACACTGCGCCAGTGGCGCCCAGAGACTGTCCGATGGCCAATGCCTGCCCGTCGGCCGGCGTCTGATCCAGCCCGTGCAACCACAGGCTGCATTCACTGCCCTCAAGGCAGCCGCTGTCTTCGCCATATTGGTGCCAGGTCCCGGCCCAAGGAGCCTGGAGCACCGTGGCGCAAGGCAGATGCAGTTCGACATGCAGGGCGAACGTCGCAGGTTCCGCGGGATTGTCGATGTGGGTCTGCGACAGGCGGTACTGCCCATACAGGCTGCTGGCAGCGCCTGAAGCACTGGCCTGCTGCGCCAGCACGCGCTGATCAATGCCGGCTTGCTGCCAGTTGCCGGCCTGGTAATGCTCGCTTAGCACGCCCAGGTCCACACCAATCACCTGGGCAGCCACCGAGTTCGGCAGGAGTGGCGCCGAGCCTTCCAGCGCCAGCGCAGGCAGCTCATGCCCGCTCGACTGCATAATCGCCGCCTGCATCAGTTCGAACGGCACGCTGGTAGCGACGTCGAAAATTTCCCACTCGTGAGCCAGATTGTCCCGGCTATAGCTGTTGCCGGGGTCGACGCTCAGTTGTTGCTCGCTGCTTAGCACCAGCACCGCAGCGCGGGCCACCACCAATGGCCACAAGGCGTTGAGTTCGGCGGCGCTCAGCGGGTTGAGCGCATGATAAGCCTCTATCGCCGGCAAGATGCGCAGGGGATCGCCTTCGGCGTGGTGCAGCAAGGCCGCGCAGGTGACCGAGAGGTCGGCAATGCGCCAGGTGTGCATCAGGTCGCCGAAATCGATGACCCCCTGCAGTTGCCACTGGCGTTGCTCATCGCGCGCCCATACGGCGTTGTCATCGGTGATGTCCAGGTGCACGGCTTGCGATGGCAGATCGTTGATCAACGGCTGCAGATGTTCCCAGGCCTGATCTGCGGCGGCTTTTACCCTGGCTTGCTGCGGGTTGTTATCCAGTATCGGCAACAGGTGATCGATCAACGCCTGGGCATGGCGCGGATCCCACTGCAATGTGCGCTCAAGGCCCGGGTGGGTGAAACTGGCCAGAGCTTGGTCGACCCGCGCGCACAGGCGGCCGAGCTCAGCTACCAGGCGCGGCTCCATGTGCTTGATGCGGGTCAGTGACTGGCCTTCTATATAGTCGAGCAAGCGCACGCGTAGCGGTTGGCCGTCGACAGTCACCGTCAACAGTTGCTCACCGGATCGGGCAGCCTGCACCGCAGGCACTGGCAGCCCCTGATCGCGCAGGAAGCCGAGGGCGGCATGCTGGGCTTGCAGTTCCTGCTCGGCATAGGCGCCATGGCAAACCTTCAGCACGTAGCGCCCATGGTCCGAATCGATAAGAAAATTCAGGTCTTGCTGGCTGCCCAATGCCTGCAATGAGCCGCTCAGGCCATAGTGTTCCTGCAACAGGGTTGCGGCCTGCTGTTCACTGACTTCAGGGCATGGCTGGCTGGAGCGATGGATCAGGGTACTGAGCGACATGGGCAGGGGACCTCATTTTTTTGTTGCCTATATCGCCACTGCTTGTGCCGGTTGGCAAGAATAACGGCTAAAATTGCGCAACATTTGCTCAGTTTCATCGAGCAGCCCGGGTAAGAAGGACTGTTCGGCGCTTTTTGCTTGCGCCTGCCTGCACCCGGCCACAAGCTGTGCACCCTAAGTTCAATGTCAGTTACGGAAGAAAGGCAGTCCGACATGCGAATTCTTATCACCGGCGGGGCCGGCTTTATCGGCTCGGCGCTGGTGCGTCACCTGATCACCAATACCGAGCACGAAGTGCTCAACCTCGACAAACTGACCTATGCAGGCAATCTGGAATCGCTGACCAGTATCGCGACCGACACCCGCTATGAGTTCGTCCAGGCGGATATCGTCGATCAGGCCACCGTTAGCGCTGTGCTTGAGCGCTTCAAGCCACATGCGATCATGCACCTGGCGGCAGAGTCGCATGTCGACCGCTCGATTGACGGCCCTTCGGACTTCATCCAGACCAATATCGTCGGCACCTACAGCCTGCTCGAGGCAACTCGCGCCTACTGGCTGAGCCTGCCGGCCGATGAGCGCACGGCGTTCCGTTTCCATCACATTTCCACCGACGAAGTGTATGGCGACCTGCATGGCGTCGATGACCTGTTCACCGAAACCACGCCTTACGCACCAAGCTCGCCCTACTCCGCCAGCAAGGCTGCGTCCGACCACCTGGTCCGCGCCTGGCAGCGCACCTATGGCCTGCCGGTACTGATCACCAACTGCTCGAACAACTACGGCCCATTCCACTTCCCGGAAAAACTCATTCCGCTGGTGATCCTCAATGCCCTGGCAGGCAAGCCGTTGCCTGTGTATGGCAACGGCCTGCAGGTGCGTGACTGGCTGTTCGTCGAAGACCATGCCCGCGCCCTGCTCAAGGTGGTAACCGAAGGCGAAGTTGGCGAGACCTACAACATTGGCGGCCACAACGAGCAGAAGAACATCGACGTCGTACGCGGCATCTGTGCCCTGCTCGAAGAGCTGGCGCCACAACGTCCGGCTGGCATTGCCAACTACGCCGACCTGATCACCTACGTTCAGGATCGCCCGGGCCATGACCAGCGCTACGCGATCGATGCCAGCAAGATCGAGCGTGAACTGGGCTGGGTTCCCGAAGAAACCTTCGAAACCGGCCTGCGCAAGACCGTACAGTGGTACCTGGACAACCTGCAATGGTGCCAGCGGGTACAAGACGGCAGTTATCAAGGCCAGCGCCTGGGCGCCAGCGAATTCAAGGATCTGATTGCATGACCAAAGGTATCGTCCTGGCGGGCGGCTCCGGCACCCGCCTGCACCCCATCACCCTGGGTGTTTCCAAGCAACTGCTGCCGATCTACGACAAACCGATGATCTACTACCCGATCTCGGTACTGATGCTGGCCGGTATTCGCGAAATCCTGCTGATCTCCACCCCGCAGGATCTTCCGCACTACAAGCAACTGCTGGGTGATGGCAGCCAGTTCGGTATCGAAATGAGCTATGCCGAGCAGCCCTCTCCGGACGGCCTGGCGCAGGCTTTCCTGATCGGCGAAGAATTCATTGGTGATGATTCGGTGTGCCTGATCCTGGGCGACAACATTTTCCACGGTCAGGGCTTCACTCCGCAGCTGCGCAAGGCAGCCCAGCAGGGTGCCGGTGCCACCGTGTTCGGCTACTGGGTCAAGGACCCGGAGCGTTTCGGCGTCGTCGAATTCGACGATGAAGGCCGCGCCCTTTCCATCGAAGAGAAACCGGCACAACCCAAGTCCAGTTACGCAGTGACAGGCCTGTATTTCTACGATAACGACGTGGTCGAGATCGCCAAGGCGGTCAAACCTTCGCCACGCGGCGAGCTGGAAATCACCGACATCAACAACGCCTATCTCAAGCGCGGCGACCTCAATGTCCAGTTGCTCGGGCGCGGTTTCGCCTGGCTGGACACCGGCACCCACGACAGTCTCCTGGAAGCATCGCAATACGTGCAGACCATCGAACACCGTCAGGGCCTGAAGGTCGCCTGCCTTGAAGAAATCGCGTACCAGCAGGGCTGGATCGATGAAGCGCATCTGCTGGAGCGAGGCAAGATGTTCGGCAAGACCGGCTACGGTCAGTACCTGTTCGGTCTCGTAGGGAAACGTTAATGAAAGTAACAGCCAGCGCGCTGCCTGATGTTCTTGTGATCGAGCCGAAGGTCTTCGGTGATGAACGAGGCTTTTTCTTCGAGAGCTTCAATGAGCGCTCGTTCCAGGAAGCAACAGGCATCGATGCCCACTTTGTTCAGGACAATCATTCCGGCTCACAAAAAAATGTGCTGCGCGGTTTGCATTACCAGGTTGAACATACCCAGGACAAGCTTGTGCGGGTAACTGCAGGCGAAGTGCTGGATGTGGCCGTCGATATCCGCCGCCACTCACCGACCTTTGGCCGCTGGGTCAGTGTCAGGCTTTCGGCCCAGAACAATCGCCAGTTGTGGATTCCCAAGGGCTTTGCCCATGGTTTTCTGGTGCTGAGCGACTTCGCCGAGTTTCTCTACAAGACCACTGACTACTATGTGCCGTCTGCCGAGCGCTGCATCCGCTGGGATGACCCGGACCTGGCGATCGACTGGGAACTTGAAAGCGCACCGGTGCTTTCAGCCAAGGACCAGGTCGGCAAGTTCCTGCATGAGGCAGACCTGTTCCCGTGAAGCACAGCCAACCGCGCATCCTTATCGCCGGCCGCAACGGCCAGGTTTCCCAGGCGCTGCAACAGCAACTGGGCGACCTGGCGCAGTTGCAGGTGCTGGGCAGTGACCAGCTCGACCTGGCGTACCCCGAAGCCATCCGTGGCCAGGTGCAGCAGCTCAAGCCCGACCTGATCATCAACGCCGCGGCCCACACTGCGGTGGATCAGGCCGAAAGCGAGCCGGAGCTGGCCTTTGCGATCAACGCCCAGGCTCCCGGCATTTTTGCCGAAGAAGCCGCGAAGCTTGGCATTCCGCTGATCCACTACTCCACCGACTACGTGTTCGATGGCAGCAAGGCCACCCCTTACACGGAGGACGACGAGCCCAACCCGCTCGGCGTCTACGGACGCAGCAAGCTGGCCGGCGAACAGGCGATTGCCGCGGTAGGTGGCCAGCATCTGATCCTGCGTACCAGCTGGGTGTACTCACGCCACGGACGCAACTTCCTGCTGACCATGCAGCGCCTGCTGCAGGAAAAACCCGAGCTGCGCATCGTCGCCGACCAGATCGGCGCGCCGACCTGGGCGGGCACCATCGCCCACAGCACCCGTGCCCTGATCGAACGCTGGCAGGCTGGCCAGGCCGGTGCCTGGGGTGTCTATCACCTGACCGCGCAAGGGGAGACCTCGTGGTTCGGTTTTGCCCAGGCCATTGGCGAGCAACTCAAGGCCCAGGGCTTGCCCTGCGCCGAGCTGTTGCCAATCGCCTCCTGCGACTATCCGACCCCGGCGCGCCGCCCGCTAAACTCGCGCCTCGATTGCAGCCGCCTGCAACGCGAGTGGCACGTCAGCCAGCCGCACTGGCAGCAGGCGCTGATCGACTGCCTGAAGTAGCGCATAATGCGCCAGATCATTCTGGCGCAGTTGCGATGAACATAACCCCACCCGTACCCCGCCGCCCTCGCTGGCGCAGCCTGGCCATCCTTGCCGTGTGCCTGGCACCCTTGCTGTGGCCGTTGCAGCACCTCGCCGAGCGCTACTACCAGGACGAACTGGCCGGACAGAACCGCCAGACCCTCGACCTCTACGTCGCCAACCTGCTCGGCACCCTGCACCGTTACGAAACCCTGCCGCAGATCCTCGGCGACCTGCCGGCCCTGCGCGCAGTGCTGGCCGACCCGCTGCGCCTGGAAACCCTGACCAACGCCAACCGCCTGCTCAAGGACATCGCCACCCAGACCGGCGCCGAAGTCATGTACCTGATGGATGCCAACGGCAACACCCTGGCAGCCTCCAACTGGGACAAGCACGACAGCTTCATTGGTCGCAACTTTGCCTTCCGCCCCTATTTCAGCGAAGCCATTGCCGGGCGCCTGGGGCGTTTCTTCGGCCAGGGCACTACCTCGGCCAAGCGTGGTTACTTCTTTGCCGCCGCGGTACGCGACCGCGATCAGGTGATCGGCGCGCTGGTGGTCAAGGTCGATCTGGACCATACCGAAACCCTCTGGGGCAAGACCCCGGAGCAGCTGCTGCTGACCGACCACAATGGCGTGGTGATCCTGACCTCGCGCCCCGACTGGCGCTTCCGTGCCACCCGGCCATTGAGCGACGCCGAGCGCGAAGCCATCGTTGCCATCCAGCCCTACCCGACCCAGTCACCCAAGCCGCTGACCCTCGACCCCAAGGCCTGGCTGACCCAGACCCAGGCCATCGACGAGACCGGCTGGCAGGTCAGCATCCTCGCCCCGCGCACGCTGATCGACCGCTCGGTACGCACGGTGGTGGCCATCGGCGGCGCCACCTTGCTGGTGCTGATGCTGCTGCTCGGCCTGATCATGCAGCGGCGCCGCCACTACATGGACCGCATCGACTTTGAAGCCCACGGCCGCCAGGAGCTGGAAAAGCGCGTGATCGAGCGCACTGCCGACCTCGAAGGCCTCAACAGCCGCCTCAAGGAAGAAGTGCTGGAGCGCGAACAGGCCCAGCAAGAACTGGTGCGCGCCCAGGACGAGCTGGTGCAGGCCGGCAAGTTGTCGGTACTGGGTACCATGTCGGCAAGCATCAGCCACGAACTCAACCAGCCGCTGGCGGCGATCCGCAGCTACGCCGAGAACGCCGAGATTCTCCTCGATCACCAGCGTACCGACGATGCCCGCAGCAACCTTAAGCTGATCAGCGAACTGACCGGGCGCATGGCCTCGATCATCGCCCATCTGCGCGCCTTCGCCCGCCGCGACCGCCACGCCCCGGAAAGCGTGGCCCTGCAGCCGGCGCTGGACGATGCACTGGCGCTGCTGGCCAAGCGTCGGCGGGCAATGGCCGTGGAACTGGTGCGCGACCTGCCAGAGGCAACCCTGTGGGTCCAGGCCGGCGAAACCCGCTTGCGCCAGGTGCTCGGCAACCTGCTGGCCAACGCCCTCGACGCGCTGACCGAAAAAGCCAACCCGCGCAAACTCTGGCTCAGTGCCGAACAGCGCGATGGCAACGTCTACCTGTACATACGCGACAACGGTCCGGGCTTCAGCAGCCAGGCCCTGGCCCGCGCCCGCGAGCCGTTTTTCACCACCAAGACGCGCACCCAGGGCCTTGGCCTGGGCCTGGCAATCTGCGATACCTTGATGCGGGCGCTGGGCGGCGAGCTGCTGCTCGGCAACCACCCGGAAGGCGGCGCCCTGCTTACCCTGCAACTGCGCATCGCCAAGCCCGGCGCCACCCTACCCACTTCGGAGGACCCATCGGCATGACGACCGAGCCGCTCATCGACAGCCGCACGCAGGTGATCCTGGTCGACGACGACCCGCACCTGCGCCAGGCGCTGAGCCAGACCCTCGACCTCGCCGGGCTGAAGATCCTGCCCCTGAGCGACGCCCAGGGCCTGGCCGGGCGCATCGAGCGCGACTGGCCGGGCGTGGTGGTCAGCGATATCCGCATGCCTGGCATCGACGGCCTCGAGTTGCTGCAGCAACTGCACGCCCAGGACCCGGAGCTGCCGGTGCTGCTGATCACCGGCCACGGCGACGTGCCGCTGGCGGTGCAGGCCATGCGTGCCGGCGCCTACGACTTTCTGGAGAAACCCTTCGCCAGCGATGCCCTGCTCGACAGTGTGCGCCGCGCCCTGGCCCTGCGCCGCCTGGTGCTGGACAACCGCAGCCTGCGCCTGGCCCTGAGCGATCGCCAGGAGTTGAGCACGCGCCTGGTCGGTCACTCGGCGCCGATGCTGCGCCTGCGCGAGCAAATTGGCGCATTGGCCGGCACCCGCGCCGATGTGCTGATCCTTGGCGAAACCGGCGCCGGCAAAGAGGTGGTGGCCCGCGCCCTGCACGACCTGTCGAGCCGCCGCGACGGCCCGTTCGTGGCCATCAACGCCGGCGCCCTGGCCGAATCGGTGGTCGAGAGCGAGCTGTTCGGCCACGAGCCAGGGGCTTTCACCGGCGCGCAGAAGCGTCGCATCGGCAAATTCGAATTCGCCAACGGCGGCACGTTGTTCCTCGATGAAATCGAAAGCATGAGCCTGGATGTCCAGGTCAAGCTGCTGCGCCTGCTGCAGGAGCGTGTAGTCGAGCGCCTGGGCGGCAACCAGTTGATCCCGCTGGATATCCGCATCATTGCCGCAACCAAGGAAGACCTGCGCCAGGCCGCTGACCAGGGGCGCTTTCGCGCCGACCTGTATTACCGCCTGAACGTCGCACCACTGCGCATTCCGCCGCTGCGCGAGCGCGGCGAAGACATCCTGGTGCTGTTCCAACACTTTGCCCACGCCGCCGGCGAGCGCCACGGCCTGCCAGTGCCGGCATTGCAACCGACGCAACGGGCGTTGCTGCTGCGCCATGAATGGCCGGGCAACGTCCGTGAGCTGCAAAACGCTGCCGAGCGCTTCGCCCTGGGCCTGGAACTGGCCCTGGACGGTGACCTGCCGCCTGCGGCCGACGGTCCCGTGGCCAGCATCGGCAGCGGCAACCTCAGCGAACAGGTCGAGCAGTTCGAACGCTCGCTGATCGCCGCGGAACTGGCGCGCTCGCACAGTTCGCTACGCAGCCTGGCCGAGGCCCTCGGCATCCCGCGCAAGACCCTGCACGACAAGCTGCGTAAACACGGCCTGAGCTTTGGCGACAACCATCACAGCGATGACCTGGAGGACAACCGTCCATGAGCACGGACAGCCACTACCTGGAATCGGTATTGCACAGCGACATCCCGCTGACCCGGCAAATGGGCCTGCAGGTACTCGACTGGCAGCAACATTGCCTGCGCCTGCAGCTACCGCTGGAGGCCAACGTCAACCACAAGAGCACCATGTTCGGCGGCAGCCTGTACTGCGCGGCGGTGCTGGTCGGTTGGGGCTGGCTGCACCTGAGGTTGCGCGAAGCGGGGGTCGATGACGGGCATATCGTCATCCAGGAAGGCCAGATCAGTTATCCGCTGCCAGTCACCGGCGCGGCCATCGCCACCTGCGCGGCGCCGGAGCAAAAGGTCTGGGAGCGATTCATTACCACCTATCAGCGCCGGGGCCGGGCGCGCCTGAACCTGCACACCCAGGTCAGCAATGCCGGCAGCAGCGAGGCTGCCGTGCAGTTCAGCGGCCAGTACGTGCTACACCGCTAGGGCTTGCTGCAGCAGCTTGTCGCGCCACGGCGCGGCCGCCGGCAAGGCCAGGAAGAACGGGTTGAGCAAGGACTCGCGCGCAGGGTAGACGAAGGCCTGGCCATCGAGGCCAAGCACTTCGCCGCCGGCGCCTTCGAGCACGCCCTGGGCTGCTGCGGTGTCCCACTGCGAGGTCGGTGCCAGGCGCGGGTAGCAATCGGCAACGCCCTCAGCCAATAAGCAGAACTTCAGCGAACTGCCGATATTGGCCAGCTCCAGCTCCCCTACCGACTGGCTCAGGCCGGCCAGCAAGGCTTCCTGTTGCGGGCTGGAGTGCCGGCGGCTGGCAACCACGGTAAATCGCTCACCCGCAGTCGGCGCGTTGCGCACGCTGATGGCCTTAGGCACGCCGCCCGCTTCCGCCAGCCAGGCCCCGAAGCCCTTGCCGCCGTAATAGCAACGCCCGTTGGTGGGAATCGCCACCACGCCAAACACCACCTGGCCTTGCTCGATGAGAGCGATGTTGACGGTGAATTCTTCAGTGCCGGCAATGAATTCCTTGGTGCCATCCAGCGGATCGACCAGCCACCAGCGCTGCCAGCCTTGCCGTTCGCCCAGGGGAATATCGCAGTCCTCTTCCGACAACACCGGGATCTGCGGCGCCAGGGCGCGCAAACCCTCGGCAATGACGTCATGGGCAGCCAGGTCGGCGGCGGTGACCGGCGATTCGTCGGCCTTGGCCGTCACCGCCACATCGGCGCGCCAGAACGGCAAAATGGCCTTGCCCGCCTGGCGAGCCAGCTCCACCACGTGCTGCATCAGTTCAATATCGTTCATAGCGGGAACACCCCACGCTGGCTCAGCAAGTCGCGCACCAGATACAGCGCCGCCAGGGCCCGGCCTTCGGAAAACTGCGGATGCTGGGCCAGGGCCGAGAGCTCGCGCAGGTTGATCTTGTCGACACGCATCGGCTCGGGCTCATCGCCTTCCAGGCGTTCCTCGTAGAGGTCGGTGGCCAGCACCACCTGGATCTTCTGGCTCATGTAACCCGGTGACAGCGAAAGCTCGGTCAGGTGCTCCAGTTGCCGGGCACCGAAACCTGCTTCTTCCTTGAGCTCTCGGTCGGCCGCCGCCAGCACGTCTTCGCCCGGCTCGATCAAGCCCTTGGGCAACGACAGCTCGTACTCGTCGGTGCCGCCGCAGTACTCCTCCACCAGCACCGCGTGCTCGGCGTCGAGCATCGCCACGATCATCACCGCGCCATAACCGTTGCCGCGCCCGACCAGGCGCTCATAGGTGCGCTCGGCGCCGTTGGCAAAGCGCAATTGCACGGCTTCGACGCGAAACAGGCGACTGCTGGCGACAATCTCGCGAGAGAGGACGGTGGGTTTCTGG
This sequence comes from Pseudomonas sp. B21-032, assembly GCF_024748965.1. Lineage (NCBI taxonomy): Bacteria > Pseudomonadati > Pseudomonadota > Gammaproteobacteria > Pseudomonadales > Pseudomonadaceae > Pseudomonas > Pseudomonas sp. B21-032. The sequence goes on from NZ_CP087180.1 coordinate 5,619,762, forward strand.
CGCATGGGGCGGCTCCTTGGCGTGAACGGGTTACTATACCGTGGCTTGCCCGGCCGCTGCCTAATGACTGTTCGAGAATTTCATATGCCCGTTTTAGCCTGGTCCACCATCGATACCGTCCTGCTGGACATGGACGGCACCCTGCTCGACCTGCACTTCGACAACCATTTCTGGCTCGAGCAGCTGCCCCAGCGCTACGCCGAACTGCACGGCATCAGCCGGGCCATGGCCGAGCTCGAGCTGCAGCCGCTGTTCGAGCAGCACGCCGGCTCGCTGAACTGGTACTGCCTGGACTTCTGGAGCCGCGAGCTGAACCTCCCGGTGCGCGAGCTGAAGCGTGAGACCGCCCACCTGATCGCCCTGCGCCCGGATGCCGACACCTTTTTGCAGGCGATCAAACAGGCCGGCAAGCGGGTGATCCTGATCACCAACGCCCATCGCGATTCGCTGTCGCTGAAACTGGAGCGGGTGGAGCTGGCGCCTTACTTCGAGCGCCTGATCAGCTCCCATGACTACGGCTACCCCAAGGAGAACCCGCAGTTCTGGAGCGCCCTGCAGGCCGATATCGGCTTCAGCCCGCAACGCAGCCTGTTTATCGACGACACCTTGTCGATCCTGCGCAGCGCCCGCGACTTCGGCGTGGCGCACCTGCTTGCGGTGCGCCAGCCCGATAGCCGCAAAGGGCCGCGGGATACCGAAGAGTTCGCCGCGGTGGACGACTACCGGGCGTTGCTCGAAGGGTTGTGATTACTCGGGGATGCGCAGGGTTTGGCCCGGGTAGATCTTGTCCGGGTGCTTGAGCATCGGTTTGTTGGCTTCGAAAATCTTGTTGTACTGGTTGGCATTGCCGTACACGGCCAGGGAAATGGCGCTGAGGGTGTCGCCCTTCTTCACGACGACGAAGCGAGCAGCCGCAACAACCGGGCCGGTGACAGTAATTTGATCATCTACCGACGCCACACCGGCAATGTTGCCCAGCGCCAGGAGAATTTTCTCTTTTTCTTCCTGACTGGACACTTCGCCGGTCACCGTGACCTTGTCGCCATCGACGGTAGCCTTGACGTTGGGGTTACCGAGTCCAACCGCCTCCACGTGCTTCTGCAACTGCTCGCCGGCATTGGCATTACCCGGCGTCAGCAGGTCGACGATTTTCTCGCCGGCTTCTTTGATGAAACTGAAAATGCTCATACCGCTCTCCTTGGTGATGAATCTCGGAGCCTGGAGTTTAGGACAGGTTAGAATGCTTCGCCTGCTTTGCGCCGTGGAGCGACGATGGACATCAAACAACTCAAATTCCTCATCGCCCTGGATGAAACCCGCCACTTCGGCCAGGCCGCCGCCCGCTGCCACGTGACCCAGCCAACCCTGTCGATGCGCTTGCGCAACCTGGAGCAAGAGCTGGACCTGGCCCTGGTCAACCGTGGCCAGCGCTTCGAGGGTTTCACCGCTCAGGGCGAGCGGGTGCTGGCCTGGGCGCGCTCGGTGATCGCCGCCTACGATGGCCTGAACGCCGAAGCGGCCGCCTGCCGTGGCCACCTGGTCGGTACCCTGCGCCTGGGCGTGGTGCCGTTGTCGAGCTTCGACCCCTTGCCATTGTTACGGCGCATGCACCAGCAGCACCCGGAACTGCGCTTCGAACTCAGCGCCCTGAGCTCCGAGCAGATCCTCGAACAGCTGACCAGCAACCAGCTGGACCTGGGCGTGTCATACCTCGACCGGCTCGACCACGAACGCTTCCAGGCGCTGCCGCTGGGCGAGACGCGCATGGGGCTTTTATATGATCCAGATCATTTCCGCTTCGACGAGCAGCCCCTAAGCTGGCAACAGCTGACCGAACTGCCGCTGGGCTTGCTCACCGCCGGCATGCATTTTCGCCAGTCGATCGACCATAACTTCCACAGCCGCGGCCTGACCCCGCAGCTGTTGCTGCAGACCGATGCCGTCCATCAGTTGGCCCAGGCCGTCAGCGGCGGCCTGTGCTGCGCGATCATGCCGTTGGCGGCAGGGCTGGAAGTGCTCACCGAACGGCTGCGCCTGCAACCGATCGAACAGGCCTGCACCCTGGCACCATTGGGCCTGATCATGCGTCGCACGGCGCCGCGCTCGGCCCTGGCCGAGGTGTGCCTGGGCGAATATCAAGCGCTGCGCGGCGAGGCTTGATCGACGCCGTCTATCAAAGCATCAGCATTAGCGATTAGACGATACCCGAGCGCAAGCCTAGGCTTAAAGCTGAACAGCCGCCGGTACCTCTGCTGATGAGCACTAAACCCCCGGCCTGTGCGGCGTCCACCCCGCTTGTGACTGCGCCCGCGGCCAGCAACACCTACGACTACTGCCACCTTGACGACGACAGCCAGGCCCATACCGCACTGGCCGAGGAAGTCGCGCTGGCGATCGCCTATAACGGCATCAGCCAGGCCGTGATGCTGGTCAGCCCCACGGACCTTGAAGACTTTATCGTCGGTTTCAGCATCGGCAGCGGCATCATCGCTTCGGCCAACGAGATCTACGACGTCAAGTTCACCGGCAACGGTTCTGCCGTGCATGCCGAAGTCGAGATTGCCAACCGCGCCTTCTGGAACCTCAAGACCCAGCGCCGGCAACTGGCCGGCACCAGTGGCTGTGGCCTGTGCGGTGTTGAGGCGGTGGAGCAGGCGCTGCCCGACCTTGCCGTGCTGCCCGGTGCTCCGCTGCCACCCGCGCAATGGCTGGCCGGCCTGCGCCAGCGCATGGATGCCTTCCAGCCCCTGGGCCAGCACTGCGGCGCGGTGCATGCGGCACTGTTCATGAACAACCAGGGCGAGATCCTCCTGGGCCGCGAAGACATCGGCCGGCACAACGCCCTCGACAAGTTGATCGGTGCCCTGGTGCGCCAGCACATCAGCCTCGACGGCGGCCTGGCGATCGTCACCAGCCGCTGCAGCCTGGAGTTGATCCAGAAGGTGCTGCGAGCCGGCATCCAGACCCTGGTCAGCCTGTCCTCGCCTACCGGCCTGGCCCTGCAGTGGGCACGGCGGCACAACCTCAACCTTATTCACCTGCCCAAACACAGCGCACCACGGGTGTTCAGCCCCGTGCGGGAGAACCGAACGTGAGCCTGCATCACCAAGCCGACCACAAGCCTGTGCCCCGCTATAAACCCTACCACGGCGCCGCTGGCGGCTGGGGCGCGCTGCGCAGCGTGGCCCAGGCCTGGATCGGCAGCGACAATGCCCTGAAGAACATCCGCGCGCTGCTCAAGACCAACCAGAACGGCGGCTTCGACTGCCCTGGCTGCGCCTGGGGCGACTCGCCGGAAAGCGGCATGGTCAAGTTCTGCGAAAACGGCGCCAAGGCGGTGAACTGGGAAGCGACCAAGCGCCGCGTCGATGCCGCGTTCTTCGCCCGCCACAGCGTCACTTCGCTGCTGGCCCAGAGCGACTACTGGCTCGAATACCAGGGCCGGCTGACCGAACCGATGGTCTACGACGCCAGCACCGACCGCTACCAACCAATCGACTGGGATGGCGCCTTCGCCCTGATCGCCGAACACCTGCTACAGCTCGAAAGCCCGGACCAGGCCGAGTTCTATACCTCTGGCCGGGCCAGCAACGAGGCGGCCTACCTGTACCAGCTGTTTGTGCGCGCCTACGGCACCAACAACTTCCCCGACTGCTCGAACATGTGCCACGAGGCCAGCGGCGTGGCACTTGGGCAGAGTGTCGGGGTCGGTAAAGGCACGGTGACTTTCGACGATTTCGAACATGCCGACGCGATCTTCGTCTGGGGCCAGAACCCCGGCACCAACCACCCGCGCATGCTCGAACCGCTGCGCGAGGCGGTCAAGCGCGGCGCCCAGGTGGTCTGCGTCAACCCGCTGAAAGAACGCGGCCTGGAACGTTTCCAGCACCCGCAGCACCCGCTGGAAATGCTCACCAACGGCGACCGCCCGACCAACACCGCCTACTTCCGCCCAGCCCTGGGCGGCGACATGGCGGTGCTGCGCGGCATGGCCAAGTTCCTATTGCAGTGGGAGCGTGAAGCCCAGGCCAACAATGCCCCGGCGATCTTCGATCACGACTTTCTCAACCAGCATACCCAGGACGTACTGGGCTACCTGGCCGCGGTCGACGCCACCTCCTGGGAGCAGATCACCGCGCAATCGGGCCTGACCCTGGCCGAGATCGAGCAAGCCGCGCGCATGTACTGCAGGGCCAAGAAGGTCATCATGTGCTGGGCCATGGGCATCACCCAGCATCGCCATTCGGTGGCGACCATCCAGGAAATCGCCAACCTGATGCTGCTGCGCGGTAACCTCGGCGTTCCCGGTGCCGGCCTGTGCCCGGTGCGTGGCCACAGCAACGTGCAAGGCGACCGCACCATGGGCATCAACGAACGGCCGCCGGTGGCCCTGCTCGACGCCCTGGAGCGCCGCTTCGGCTTCAAGGTACCGCGCCACAATGGCCACAACACCGTCGAGGCGATCCGCGCCATGGCCGACGGCCAGGCCAAGGTGTTTATTGCCCTGGGCGGCAACTTCGCCCAAGCCACCCCGGACACCGAACGCACCGCCCAGGCCCTGCGCAACTGCGCGCTGACCGTGCAGATCAGCACCAAGCTCAACCGCAGCCACCTGCTGCATGGCAAGCAGGCGCTGATTCTGCCGTGCCTGGGCCGGACCGATATCGACCTGCAGGGCCAAGGCCCGCAGGCAGTAACGGTGGAAGACTCGTTCAGCATGGTCCACGCCTCCAATGGCCAGTTGCAGCCACTGTCGCGGCAAATGCGCTCAGAGCCTGCAGTGATCGCCGGGATTGCCAACGCCACCCTCGGTGCCAAGCCTGTGGACTGGAACTGGCTGATCGCCGATTACGGGCGCATCCGCGACCTGATCGACCAGACCATCCCCGGCTTTGACAACTTCAACCAGCGCCTGCAACACCCGGGCGGCTTCTACCTGGGTAACAGCGCCGGCCAGCGGCAATGGAAGACCGCCAGCGGCCGGGCCAACTTCAAGGCCAACGCCCTGCCGGACGACCTGCTGCACGAGCGTGTGCGCGCCAGCGGCCAGGTGCCGGACCTGATCATGCAGTCGATGCGCTCGCACGATCAGTACAACACCACCATCTATGGCCTGGATGACCGCTACCGTGGGGTCAAGGGCCAGCGCAACGTGCTGTTCGCCAATGAAGCCGACATCGTCCGCCTGGGCTTCCACCCCGGGGACAAGGCCGATATCGTCTCGTTGTGGAGCGATGGTCGCGAGCGGCGGGTCAAGGGCTTCACCCTGCTGGCCTTCGATATTCCGGCCGGCCAGGCGGCGGCCTACTATCCGGAGGTCAACCCGCTGGTGCCGCTGGAGAGCGTGGGCGATGGCAGCCACACGCCGACCTCCAAGTTCGTCGCGATCCAGTTGCAACCTGCCAGCGACAACGCCCGGATCCTCTGACAGAATCGGCGGCAAACAGGCACAAAAAAGGCCCTGACATCACTGTCAGGGCCGCGTTCCAAGTAAGCTCAGACACGCGAAAAACGATAAAGTTTCACAGTGAAAACAGTAACTTAGAAAATTGTGTACAACTCGTGTTACTCGTCGGATTTCGTTTGCCAGCCCCCCTCCCCAGCCTCAGGATCGCCTCGTCATCCCTATGAGGCTTTCTTGATGAAGTACTCCTCGATTCTGTTGTTGTCTCTTGGCCTGCTCAGCGGCGTTGCCTCGGCAGGTGGCACCACCGAAGCCGGTATTGGCGGCGCATTGGGTGGGGTACTGGGCTCGGTGGTCGGTCAGTCGATCGGCGGCAGCACCGGCGGTGCAATCGGTGCGGGCCTGGGCGGCGCAGCCGGCAGTGCGGTCGGTGCCGACAAGCGCCAGCGCGGTGAAGCCGCAATCGGTGGTGCCCTGGGCGCAGCCGGCGGCAACGTGGTCGGCCGCAGCATGGGCGGCACCACCGGTAGCTATATCGGTGCGGCCGCAGGCGGTGGTGCCGGCGGCGCGCTGGGTAACTACATGGGCAACAAGGCCGATGAAGACGAGCGCGATGACCGTCGCTACCGTCGCGGCTACGACGACCGTCGTTACTACGACCGTGGCCACCACTACGGCCACCGCAAGCACAAAAAGCACTGGCGTCACCGCTGAAGCCTGTCGGGCTTAAGCCAAACTCCTAGTCCCTGCCCCCATGGGCAGGGATCGCTGCATCACCCCGCGCGTTACCGATCAAGCCCTGCAGGCCGATCTTCCGGCCAGTCCCGGCAGGCCCTGAATTCCCTTCTGCTTGCCAGCCACCTGTGACCTAGGGGCAACCCCGATTCTGGCGGTTATAGCCAGTAGCTATCATCGGCCGTTCCCAATCAGCCAATGGACGCAGGGAATGCGCAGCTATCACGCAAAGACGGCCCGATTGCCCTGTGCACGAGGGGTGTGAGATGCCTGCCGGCAGCCGCCCTCCGTTACTGAGCGAAGCCCAGTTCCTGCGCTTTCGCACCCTGGTCAGCCAGCGCACCGGCGTGTTCCTCGCCGCCGACCGCCGCGCCGCCGTGGCAGCGCGCCTGGGAAAGCGCCTGCGGCACCTGCAACTGGCCTCCTTCGAACAGTACCTGCATCTGGTCGAACAGCCTGACCAGCAGCAGGAACAACAGCGGGTGCTCGACCTGCTGGTTGCCCGCGACAGCTACTTCTTCCGCGAACATCGCCATTTCGAATTCCTCGCCCAGTGGCTGCGCGACATGCCCCGCCCGTTAAGGCTCTGGAGCGCTGCCTGCGCCTCTGGCGAAGAAGCCTACAGCCTGGCCATGGTCGCCAGCGAACACGCCGTGAACGACGACTGGAGCGTGCTGGCCAGCGACGTCAGCCGCAACCTGCTCGAGCAGGCAGGCGAAGGCATCTATGACGTCGCCCAGGCCCGTTACTTTCCCGAAGGCTGGCTGCAACGCTACTGCTTGTGCGGCGTCGGCGAAATGGCCGGGCGCATGCGCATGGTGGCGTCCCTGCGCGAGCGCCTGCGGTTTCGCCCGATCAACCTGATCCAGTCGCTGCCCACCGACCTGGGCCTGTTCGATGTGATTTTTCTGCGCAATTTGCTGACCTATTTCAGTCAGGATGAGAAGCAGCGCGTGGTTCATCGCCTGCTGGCCTGCCTGCGCCCGGGTGGCCTGCTGCTGATCGGGCATAGCGAGAGCATCCACGGCCTCGACCTGCCCTTGCGGCCGATCCTGCCCTCGGTGTTCGAACGCCTATGATGGCCGGCGCTGTCGGGACCTGCGGCAGGCCCCCGATACTGATCGCGCCACCGCGCGGCAGCGCTCATCCGGACCGAGCAAACCTGCCGCCCCTCTTCTTTTGCGAAACAGGCTCGAACCCATGCTTTGCCGAATACTACTTGCCGATGACTCGCCGCTCTTTCGAGCGGGCCTGCGAGCGCTGCTCGAACAAAAAAAACAATACGCCGTAGTCGGTGACGCAGGCGACGGCATGACCGCTGTCGCCCTGGCCGAGAAGCTCAAGCCCGACATCATCCTGCTGGACATGACCGCCGACACCCTCGACAGCGAGCAGATCCTGCGTGAGCTGTTTTTGCGCGTGCCCTCAAGCCATGTATTGATGCTCTCGTCGCGCTCGGAGCTGGACTTCGTCATGCGTTGCCTGCAGCTGGGTGCTCACGGGTTTCTGCTCAAGAGCGCCACCGTACTGGAGCTGGAGCAAGCCCTGCAGGCGCTGAAAAACGGCGGCCAGTACCTGTCGTCAGCGGTGCTGCCGATGGTCATTGGCCAGGCGGTGAAGCACAGCCGCAAGCGTCCCAGCGGCAGCACCACGATGCAGTTGACTGCGCGCCAGCTGGAAATCCTGCGCTTGATTGCCCGCGGCGAGTCGACCCGCTCGATTGCCGACGGCCTCGGCCTGAGCGTGAAGACTATCGAGGCGCACCGCTCGCAGATCATGCATCGCCTGCAGATTCACGATGTACCCGGCCTGGTGCTGTTTGCCGTACGCGAAGGCATCATCCGCCTCAACGATTGAGCGGTCTCAGCCTTGCAAGCGCTCCAGTGCCGCCTGCAGCGTGGCCGGCAACTGCGCCGGCCGCCCTGACTCGCGCTCGACGAACACCTGCACCAGCTTGCCGGCCGCGCAAGGCTGCCCGTCCTCGACCCGGAACAACGCCAGCTGGTATTCCACCGAACTGCCCGCCAGGCGTGCCACCCGCAGGCCGACTTCAAGGGTGTCAGGGAAGGCCGGCAAGGCGAAAAAATCCGCCGCCGAACTGACCACGAAACCGGCGACCTCGCCGTCCTGCAGGTCCAGCCCGGCCTGTTGCAGCAGGTAGGCCTGGATCGCTGTGTCGAAGTAGGCATAGACCGTGGCACCGGCGATATGGCCATTGAGGTCGCTGTCCTGCCAGCGGCTGAGGATCGGGTGCAGATGGCGGAAGGCTTGGCGTTGTGGGAGTTCGGACATGAGGGACCTGAGACACTTGTGGAAGAGTGCGAAGCTTCCCACAAACACTTCAGAAGCCCTATAGTTGCAATCAACTATAGATTGCATAGCATGGATCGACCTTATGAAGCAGAGACATTCACCCATGCCAACTCATAACATGGACCATGCCAAACTCAGCAAGATGGTCGAGATTGGCTGCATCAACACCACGCATGTAGTCGCGCAAGCGGGGGGCTGGGCTGTTCAAGTCTCCGCCAGGGACCAGGAGCACATACTCACTGCACAACGCAGTGGCAATGTCCGGTTGTTCAAAAAACTCGAGACGCTGGTGAGCTATCTCCAGGCGCTAGGCATTGACTACTTCAAGGTCGACACTTCCAGCTACGACCCCGAGACACTCCAGACCTATCAAAGACCTGATCGTGCCCAGGCCCTTAAAACAGCACATGAAGCGGCGGCCTACGAAACCTGGTTCAGCGCACAAGTCGAAGCCAGCCTGCAGGACACTACTCCGTCAATCGAGGATGATGAAGCTCGCCGCTTGTTCGCCGAGCGCCGCGCAGCGCTGAAAGCTCGTTCGCATTGATGAGACTGGTGTGGCGAGCCATGGCACTGAGCGACCGCGAACTGATCATGGACCACATTGCAGCCGACAACCCGGAAGCGGCAATCGCGCTGGACGAGGCTTTTGAAAGCAAAGCCCGGAAAGCGCAATACTCACCGACGATGTACAAAGCGGGAAGATTTCCCGGTACGCATGAAATCGTGGTTCGTCCCAACTACTTAATGATCTATCGCGTGATGGAAGACTGCGTCGAGATCATCCGGGTGCTGCATGCCAGGCAACAATGGCCATGATTGAACAGCCGGAAAACAAAAAGCCGCCCCTGAGGGCGGCTTTTTGTTTACGCAGGCTTCAGCTTACAGCTGTGGGCCAGCAGCCTTGATGGCGTCGGACACTTCGAACTTCTTGAAGTTTTCGATGAACAAGCCAGCCAGGGCTTTTGCAGCTTCATCGTAAGCAGCCTGGTCAGCCCAGGTGTTGCGTGGGTTGAGCAGGTTGGTTTCAACGCCCGGTACGGCCAGTGGCACGTCGAGGTTGATGGTGTCCAGGTGCTCGGTTTCGCTGCCGATCAGGGCGCCGCTCTGGATCGCTGCGATCACCGCGCGGGTGGTCGGGATGTTGAAGCGCTTGCCCACACCGTAGCCACCGCCGGTCCAGCCGGTGTTGACCAGGTAGACCTTGGAGCCGAAACCGCGGATACGCTTGATCAGCAGCTCTGCGTATTCGCCAGCCGGACGCGGGAAGAACGGCGCGCCGAAGCAGGTGGAGAAGGTCGACTTGATGCCGCTGCCCGAACCCATTTCGGTCGAGCCCACCAGAGCGGTGTAGCCGGACAGGAAGTGGTAGGCCGCTTGTTCTTCGTTGAGGATCGACACTGGCGGCAGCACGCCGGTCAGGTCGCAGGTCAGGAAGATGACCGCGTTAGGCTCGCCACCGAGGTTTTTCTCGGAACGCTTGGCAACGTGTTCCAGCGGGTAGGCGGCGCGGCTGTTCTGGGTCAGGCTGACATCGGTGTAGTCGGCGTGCTTGGCATCGTCGATGACGACGTTTTCCAGTACTGCGCCGTGCTTGATGGCTTTCCAGATGACCGGCTCGTTCTTCTCGGACAAGTCGATGCACTTGGCGTAGCAGCCACCTTCGATGTTGAAGACAACGCCTTCGCCCCAACCGTGCTCGTCGTCGCCGATCAGGTAGCGGCTTTCGTCAGCCGACAGGGTGGTCTTGCCGGTGCCCGACAGACCGAAGAACAGGGTCACGTCGCCCTCTTCGCCGATGTTGGCGGCGCAGTGCATTGGCAGCACGTCGGCAGCCGGCAGCAGGAAGTTCTGTACCGAGAACATGGCCTTTTTCATTTCACCGGCGTAACGCATGCCGGCGATCAGGACTTTCTTCTGGGCGAAGTTGAGGATCACGCAACCATCGGAGTTGGTGCCGTCACGCTCAGGCACGCACTCGAAGTTGGCAACGTTGAGCACTTGCCACTGGTCACGGCCAGCAGGGTTGTACTGTTCAGGATTGATGAACAGGCAACGACCGAACAGGTTCTGCCAGGCAGTCTGGGTGGTCATCTTCACTGGCAGGTAGTGATCGGCAGCCGCGCCTACGTGAACGTAGGAAACGAAGTGATCCTGGGCGTTGTTGAACGCCTCGACGCGGTCCCACAGGGCATCGAACTTGTCGGCCGGGAACTTGCGGTTGATCGGGCCCCAGGCGATGGCGTCCTGAGTGGACGGCTCTTCGACGATGAAACGATCCACCGGCGAACGACCGGTACGGTGACCGGTTTTCACGACCAGCGCGCCAGTATCGGCCAGCTCGCCTTCACCGCGGTTCAGCGCTTCTTTTACCAGCTCATCGACGCTCAGGTCGGTGTAGACGGTGTTGTTGGCTTGCGTCATGAGATTCCCCATCCGGCCTGCGGCCGAGTGCTCCAAACGTTTTGTAGTAGAGCTTTGAAAACTACTACAGCGAAAAAAGTGGCCGGATTATGCCAGAAACGCCCAAAAAAAGTAGGGCCCTCCTGTCAGAACGGCGTGTTTCCGGCGTTAGACAGGAGATTTACCTGTGGTGAAACGTTTTAGTGACGAGTATCTGACGGTGTGTCTACACCGCCACCGGCGAACAATTGCTCGATATCGGCGGCATCAAATTGGTAGCGCTGATTGCAGAACTGGCAATCGACTTCGATCTGGCCGCCATGCTCGTTGATCAGCTCCAGCGCGTCATGCTTGCCCAGGCTCACCAGGGCATTGCCGGAGCGCTCACGGGAGCAGCTGCAGCGAAAATGCAGCGGCTGGATATCGAACAGGCGCACGGCATCCTCGTGATACAGCCGATGCAGCACAGTCTCGTTGTCCAGGCCCAGCAGTTCCTCGGCCTTCAGGGTATTGGCCAGCGCCTTGACGTGGTTCCAGCTTTCCTCGCGTTCTTCGATGTCCTTCTGGCGGTCGGCCGGCAGTTGCTGCACCAGCAGACCACGGGCACGAATGCCGTCGGCGGCCAGGGTGATGCAGGTATTGACCTGCTGGGACATGACGAAATAGTTGGTGAAGCATTCCGACAGATCCTTGCCGTCCAGTTCCACCGTGCCCTGGTAGCGCTGGCCGTTGACCGGAATGATGGTCAGCACCAGGTGGCCGCCAGGCATCAGGTCGGCGAGGGTTGCATCATCCTTGATCTGCTCGGCCGCATAACGGGCCAGGCCGCGAATTTCGTGCTCGCTGGTGCACTCGATAGCCAGCAGGGGCACCGGCCCGCTCGACTGCGCCTGGAGGATCAGCAGGCCATCGAACTTCAGCGTACCGACCAGCAGCGCGGCTGCCGCCATCAGCTCGCCGAGCAACTGTGCCACAGGCTGCGGATAAGGGTGCTTGGCCAGCACTTCGGCGTAGCTGCGCTCCAGCCCGACCATTTCACCGCGAACGTCGCGGTCGTCGAAAAGGAAGCGTTGTGTGTAGTCGGTATCTGGCAAATCGGACATGGGCTTTGGCTTTCTGAATGATGACAAAATAATTTCAAGGGCCTATAAAGCCCAGTCTAGAGCACCAGAATGGTGCACTCGTGGTTCGCAGCAAAGAGGTAGTTTATGGACAATTCTTCACTGTTCCAAGCAAGGTGGGCTTGGGGTCCCTTGATTCTCTGCACGGTTTTGCCCGTTGCTCTACTGTGTTTCTGGTTGTGGCCTGTTGGCCAGATCATCTGCCTGACTTTCGACGAATGGCTGTTTCACCTGCTCAACCGGCCACTGGCCGACAATAGCGTCTGGCGTTACATCTGGACCGTCGGCAGCCTGCGCCCGTTCGATATTGTCGTCGGCCTGATCCTCCTCAGCCTGCTGATCCGTGGCGACTGGGTATTCAAGGCCAGCCAGGTGCGCCAGGCCTTCTTCGGCTTCTTCGCTACCCTGGTCCTGCTGCTGGTGATCCGCGCGCTGTTCTCGAAATGGATGAACGCCATGGGCTGGCAGCACAACAGCCCGTCGATGGTGTTCAGCGATGCCATTCACCTCAGCGATTTCTACCCGCAACTTGAAGCACGCTGGGAACTCAAGGACCGCTCCAGCCAGAGCTTCCCTGGCGATCACGCCTCGGTGCTGCTGATCTGGGCGATGTTCATGAGCCTGTTCAGCCGCAAGCTGCTACAGCAATTGCTGGTCTGGGCCCTGGCGCTGCTGTTCATGTTGCCGCGCCTGGTGGCCGGCGCGCACTGGGGCCAGGACGACTACATCGGTGGCGTACTGATGGCGGTACTGGCCTTGGGCTGGAGCTGCTATACCCCGTTTGCCGCCAAGGCCAGCGCTGCCCTGATGCGCCTGAGCGCACCGCTGTTCGAGCTCATGGCGCGGCTGCCACTGCTCGGGCGCCTGAATGTGGTCAACCCGCGCGCTTAACCGGCGCTGTCATGCAACTGATGCAGCTGGCGCCGCTGTTTCTTGGTGGGCCGGCCATCAGTGCTGACCCCCAGGGCACCGGCCTTGCGCATCGCCGCAGCCTGTTCCCGGCGGGCGATGCTCTGCGCGGTTTCCTCGTATAGCGCCTGAGCGTCAGGCGCGCCGCGACGCACTACCGACAGCGCCTTGACCACCACCGTACGCTCGTCAAAGCCGGTACGCAGGACGAACTCATCGCCCAACCGCGGCTCCTTGCCCGGCTTGCAGCGCTCGCCCCGGCAATGCACCTTGCCGCTTTCGATGGCCGCCTTGGCCAGCGCCCGGGTCTTGTAGAAGCGCGCCGCCCATAGCCATTTATCCAGACGGACCTTGTCATCCTCTTCCGGCTTTTGTGCCATGACATTTCCCCACTTATTTTCGTAAAGGGAACTGTACTACCGTATCTGGCGGATGCAAAAAACACGCGGCGTGCTTACAGTTCACCGACCTGTCGTTCATGCCCGCCCTGGTGCCTGACGACTTACTACGCTGGTTGAGCATTTTGAAGACATTTGACCATTTGACCGTGATCGGCCTGCGCGAGTGGGTGGCCCTGCCGGACCTCGGCCTGGCCGGCCTGCGGGCCAAGATCGACACCGGCGCCAGCACCTCGAGCCTGCACGCCACCGAAGTCGAACCCTTCGAGCGCGATGGCGAACAGTGGGTGCGTTTCAACGCCCATCTGGGTTCGGTGGTACAACTGCGTCACCGGCGCTGCGAGGCGCCGCTGGTGACGATGAAAACCATCAAGAGCTCCAACGGCCAGGCCCAGACCCGCTACGTGATCCGCACGCCCCTGGCGCTGGGTGACCGGGTGTGGGAGGTGGAATTCACCCTGGCCTGCCGCAAGGCCATGCGCTATCGCCTGTTGCTCGGTTCCAAAGCCCTGATCCATGGCCAGTTGGTGGTCAACCCGGGGCTCAAGTACGTTCAGGACAAGCCGGCATTCCCGGCCACTATCACTCCCTCCACAGGTGTTGCATGAAGATCGCCGTGCTGTCGCGAAACCCGCGTCTGTATTCCACTCGTCGCCTGGTCGAAGCCGGTACCGAACGAGGCCATGAGGTGGTTGTGATCGACACCCTGCGCGCCTATATGAACATTGCCAGCCATAAGCCGCAGATCCACTACCGCGGCAAGCCGCTGGAAAACTTCGACGCGGTGATCCCACGAATCGGCGCTTCGGTGACCTTCTACGGCTGCGCGGTGCTGCGCCAGTTCGAAATGATGGGAGTGTTCCCGCTCAACGAATCGGTGGCCATCGCCCGCTCGCGGGACAAGCTGCGCTCGCTGCAGCTGTTGTCGCGCCGGGGTATCGGCCTGCCGGTCACCGGTTTTGCCCACTCGCCGGACGACATCCCCGACCTGATCCAGATGGTCAATGGCGCGCCGCTGGTGATCAAGGTGCTCGAAGGCACCCAGGGCATCGGCGTGGTGTTGTGCGAAACCACCAAGGCGGCCGAGTCGGTGATCGAAGCCTTCATGGGCCTGAAGCAGAACATCATGGTCCAGGAATACATCAAGGAAGCCGGAGGCGCCGATATCCGCTGTTTCGTGGTCGGCGACAAGGTCATCGCCTCGATGAAGCGCCAGGCCAAGCCCGGTGAGTTTCGCTCCAACCTGCACCGCGGCGGCAGCGCCAGCCTGATCAAGATCACCCCGGAAGAGCGCATGACTGCCATCCGCGCCGCCAAGGTCATGGGCCTGAGCGTGGCCGGTGTGGATATCCTACGCTCCAATCACGGCCCGCTGGTGATGGAGGTCAACTCCTCGCCTGGCCTGGAAGGCATCGAAGTCACCACCGGCAAGAACGTCGCCGGGATGATCATCGAACACCTGGAGAAGAATGGCGGGCCGAACCTGACCCGCACCAAGGGCAAAGGCTAAACAGCGTCGCGCGGCAGCATCAGCCCCAGCGGCAGCCGCACCCGCGCCTCCAGGCCGCCGCCTGAACGGTTGCGCAACTGCACGTTGCCACCGTGCTGGGCGGCGATCCGCTTGACGATCGCCAGGCCCAGCCCGGTGCCCTTGCCGCTGCGGGCACGGTCGCCGCGGATGAACGGGTTGAAGATGCCCTCCAGCTCGCCCGGGTCGATCCCGGCGCCGCGGTCGAGCACGCTCAGTACCACGTAGGGCGCGCCATTCTCGCCAGACACATAGGCCGCCACTTCAACGCCCTTGCCGGCGTGGTACAGGGCATTGCCGATCAGGTTGTTGAGCAAGCGCTTGAGCGACACCCGGCGCAGCGGGAACGGCGGGATCGGCTCCAGGCACAGGCGCACCTGTTCCTCGGGCTGGTTGAACGGCGCCACCACCTCACGCACCAGTTCACTGAAATCGACCTCTTCGACCGGCTCATCGCGACCATCGCGGATGAACGCCAAAAACTGGTCGAGAATCGCGTCCATGTCTTCGATATCGCGGACCATGTCGTCGGTCAGGTCGCTTTCGTTGGCCAGCAACGACAACGACAGGCGCAGGCGCGTCAGCGGTGTGCGCAGGTCATGGGAGACCCCGGCGAGCATCAGTTCACGTTCGCGCCCGGCCTGCTCGACATCCTCGGCCATCTGGTTGAAGGCACGGTACACCTCGGTCATTTCACTCGGCGTATCGCTGATCGGCAAGCGCACACTGCGCCCCTGGCCCAATTGCCGGGCGGCGAACACCAGACGCTTGAGCGGCTGGTTGAGCTGGCGCACGAAAATCCACGCCGAGGCGGTCGACAACAGGCCGATGGCCAGGAACCAGCCAAGCACGCTCCAGATCTTCTGCCCACGCAGCGGATGCGGATACAGCGGCACCTTCAGCCAGCCATCGCCCAGGCTCGGCGCCCGTACCCACAAGGCCGGCGGCGCATGTACACGCAGGCGCACCTCGGTGTCGGCGCCAAGTTCGGCCTGCATCTGGCGCTGGTAGATTTCGCTGTACGGCCAGTGCTGCTCACCCTCGGGCACCCCGGAGCCAACCACCCGGATCAGCCCCGCCGCCTCGGCGATCTTGTCGCGATCGGACTCATCGGCAGCCCAGTAGGCGCGCAGGGTCAGGGCCACGCCATGGCTGTATTGGCGGTCGACCAGCACGTCCTCGTTCATCAGCAGGTACACCAGGGTCAGGGCCTTGGAGAACAGCACGACGATCAGCACCAGCCAGAGGGTGCGGGCGAAGAAGCTTTGCGGGAACCACAGGGGCGTTTTCATCGACAACGGCTACACACTATGCGGGAACGAGCGGGGCTCGCAGGCTTTGCAAAGCGCTGCACAGGCAAAAACAGGGCAATCCCGAAGGCCTGCCCTGCTGGCGGTGAGCTACTCCTGCAAACGAAACATCACTTGCTGGCATTACCATCCGGCACAAACACATAACCAACGCCCCAGACGGTCTGGATGTAACGCGGCTTGGACGGGTCGGGTTCGATCATCCGGCGCAGGCGCGAGATCTGCACGTCGATGGAGCGCTCGAGGGCGTCCCACTCGCGGCCACGGGCCAGGTTCATCAGCTTGTCGCGGGTCAGCGGCTCGCGAGCGTGCATCACCAGCGCCTTGAGCACGGCGAACTCACCGGTGGTGAGCATGTGCACTTCTTCGCCGCGCTTGAGTTCGCGGGTGGCCAGCGACAGCTCGTAGTCGCCGAAGGTGACGGTTTCGTCCTCGCTGCCCGGTGCACCCGGTACTGCCGGGGCCTGGCGGCGCAGCACGGCCTTGACCCGGGCCATCAGTTCGTCGGGGTTGAACGGCTTGGCCAGGTAGTCGTCGGCACCCAGCTCCAGGCCCTTGATGCGGCTCAGCTCGTCGCCCTTGGCGGTGAGCATGATGATCGGGATCTGGTTGTTGGCGGCGCGCAGGCGGCGGCAGGCGGTCAGGCCGTCTTCGCCGGGCAGCATCAGGTCGAGCACCACCAGGTTGAAAACCTCGCGGGCCAGCAGGCGGTCCATCTGTTCGGTATTGGGTACTGCACGGGCGCGATAACCCTTGCTGGTGAAGAACCGTTCCAGCAGGCTGCTCAGGCCCGGGTCATCGTCGACGATGAGAATTTTGTCGCCTTCGGCGGTTTGTGCAGTGCTGCTCATGGGTAGCTCCTCTAATCTCGGCACGCATTATGGCTTAGCCATCAATGGCCGTGCCGTGTGCATTGTTAGCAGATTTTTCCCCGGGTGCCAGTATTGCCGGGCCGACAACTGGCCTGCTGCTATCACCGCAAGCCGGACGCGCTGGGTATAATGCGCCGCTTTCAGCCAGCGCCGCATTGACCACAAGCGCTCTACAGCGCCCGCCCGCGGCCTTTGTATTCACAATTTGTCAGGTGGTTTTATGGACAGCATCAACAGCCGCATCGCCGAGGAACTCGGTGTCCGCCCACAACAGGTCGAAGCGGCCGTGGCTCTACTTGATGAAGGTTCGACCGTGCCTTTTATCGCCCGTTACCGGAAAGAAGTCACCGGTAGCCTGGATGACACCCAGCTGCGCCACCTGGAGGAGCGCCTGCGCTACCTGCGCGAGCTGGACGAACGGCGTGTCAGCATCCTTGCCAGCATCGAAGAGCAAGGCAAGCTGACCCCGGAACTGGCCCGTGAAATCAAACTGGCCGACACCAAGACCCGCCTCGAAGACTTGTACCTGCCGTACAAGCAAAAGCGCCGCACCAAGGGCCAGATCGCCCTGGAAGCCGGCCTCGGCGAGCTGGCCGACGGCCTGCTGAGCGACCCGCAACTGAGCCCTGAAACCGAAGCCGCGCGTTTTGTCGACGCCGAAAAAGGCGTGGCCGATGTCAAAGCCGCCCTCGAAGGCGCCAAGTACATCCTCATGGAGCGCTTTGCTGAAGACGCCAGCCTGCTCGACAAGCTGCGCAGCTTTCTCAAGCAGGAAGCGGTGCTCAGCGCCCGCCTGGTGGCCGGCAAGGAAGAGGAAGGGGCGAAGTTCCGTGACTACTTCGAGCACGACGAAGTGCTCAAGAGCGTACCGTCGCACCGCGCCCTGGCGATTTTCCGCGGCCGCAACGAAGGCGTGCTGTCCGCTTCGCTGAAAGTCGGCGAAGAACTGCCGGGCACCCTGCACCCGTGCGAAATGATGATCGCCGAGCGTTTCGGCCTGCAAAATCAGAACCGTCCTGCCGACAAATGGCTGGCCGAAGTGGTGCGCTGGACTTGGAAGGTCAAGCTCTACAGCCACCTTGAAACCGACCTGTTCGGCGAGCTGCGCGACAACGCCGAAGGCGAGGCGATCAACGTCTTCGCCCATAACCTGCACGACCTGCTGCTGGCCGCGCCGGCCGGCCCGCGCGCCACCCTGGGCCTGGACCCGGGCCTGCGCACCGGTTGCAAGGTCGCCGTGGTTGATGCCACCGGCAAGCTGCTGGACACCGCCACCGTCTACCCGCACGTACCAAAAAACCAGTGGGACCAGACCATCGCCGTGCTCGCCGCGCTGTGCGCCAAGCACTCGGTCGAGCTGATCGCTATCGGTAACGGCACCGCCAGCCGCGAAACCGACAAGCTCGCCGCCGAACTGATCAAAAAATATCCAGCGCTGAAAATGACCAAGGTCATGGTCTCCGAAGCCGGTGCTTCGGTGTACTCGGCCTCGGAGCTGGCGGCCAAGGAGTTCCCGGACCTCGACGTGTCGATCCGTGGCGCTGTGTCGATCGCCCGCCGCCTGCAGGACCCGCTGGCGGAACTGGTGAAGATCGAGCCGAAATCCATCGGTGTCGGCCAGTACCAGCACGATGTTTCGCAGTTGAAGCTGGCCCGTGGCCTGGATGCGGTGGTCGAGGACTGCGTGAACGCCGTCGGCGTCGACGTCAACACCGCGTCGGTGGCGCTACTGGCGCGCATCTCCGGCCTCAACAGCACCCTGGCACAGAACATCGTCGCCCACCGCGACGCCAACGGCGCCTTCAAGACCCGCGCCGCGCTGAAGAAAGTCAGCCGCCTGGGCGAAAAAACCTTCGAACAGGCCGCAGGCTTTCTGCGCGTCATGAACGGCGACAACCCGCTGGACGCCTCGGCGGTGCACCCGGAAGCCTACCCGCTGGTGCAACGCATTGCCGCCGAGACCGACCGTGACATCCGTTCGCTGATCGGCGACAGCGACTTCCTCAAGCGCCTGGACCCAAAGAAGTTCACCGACGAAACCTTCGGCCTGCCGACGGTCACCGACATCCTCCAGGAACTGGACAAACCCGGCCGCGACCCACGCCCGGAGTTCAAGACCGCCGAGTTCCAGGAAGGCGTCGAAGACCTCAAGGACCTGCAACTGGGGATGATCCTCGAAGGCGTGGTGACCAACGTCACCAACTTCGGTGCCTTCGTCGACATCGGCGTGCACCAGGATGGCCTGGTGCATATCTCGGCGCTGTCGGAGAAGTTCATCAAGGACCCGCGTGAAGCGGTCAAGGCCGGCGACGTGGTCAAGGTCAAGGTCATGGAAGTCGACATCCCGCGCAAACGCGTCGGCCTGTCGATGCGCATGAGCGACACCCCGGGCGAGAAGATCGACGGTGCCCGTGGCAGCCGTCCGGGCTCGGCCCCGCGCCAGCAGAGTGCCCCGGCCCGCGCCAAGGAAACCCCGGCACCGGCCAACAACGCCATGGCCTCGCTGTTCGCCAACGCCAAGCAGCTGAAGAAGAAGTGATGACGGTTCCCGACGACGTCGTCTTCAGCGCCTTCAGCCAGTTGCTCGGCTGCCGTCTGCAACGCCTGGAAAACGGCGTTGCCGAGGTGGCCATGGCCCTGGAGCCGCACCTGCGCAACCGCGGCGGTAACCTGCATGGCGGGGCAATCTTCAGCCTGGTCGACACCACCATGGGCCTGGCCTGCTCCAGTTCCCATGGTTTCGACCAGCAGAGCGTGACCCTCGAATGCAAGATCAACTACCTGCGCGCGGTCAGCGAAGGTGACGTGCTGTGCATCGCCCGGGTGCTGCATGCCGGGCGGCGCACGCTGGTGGTCGATGCCGATGTACTCCAGGGCGACAAACTGGTGGCAAAAGCGCAGGGGACTTTCGTCGTCCTCTAGCCGCAAATGGCCAAACTGCGGTACTTTCGGCAGAGCGCAGGCGCTGCCGAAAGCCGGCCAAAACCAGGCGACAACGCCAGTTCCTCTGTCCACCCTTGTAGACCGTCATCTCTACCCCCATATTGGGGCGACTGACGCGTGAAGGAATCCATCTTGAGCGAACTTCTCAACCGCCGCCTGAGCCTGCTCGGCCAAGGCGACAACCTCTCCCTGCTCAAGCAGTGCCTGCACGGCATCGAGCGTGAATGCCTGCGTGTGACCGAGGAAGGTCGTCTGGCCCAGACTCCGCACCCCGAAGCCCTGGGCGCGGCGTTGACCCACGAGCAGATCACCACGGACTACTCGGAGTCGCTGCTGGAGTTCATCACCCCAGCCCTGGCGGACCCGGCGCAGACCCTCGAAAGCCTGGAGAACATCCACCGCTTCGCTTACACCAAGCTTGGCAACGAGTTCCTCTGGAGCCCGTCGATGCCCTGCCCGCTGCCGGCCGAGGAAGACATTCCGATCGCCTGGTACGGCACCTCCAACATCGGTCAGCTCAAGTACGTCTACCGCAAGGGCCTGGCCCTGCGCTACGGCCGCACCATGCAGTGCATCGCCGGGATTCACTACAATTTCTCGCTGCCAGAGAACCTCTGGCCGCTGCTGCGCGAAGCGGAACACAGCACGGTGGATGATCGCGACTATCAGTCGTCGGCCTACATCGCCCTGATCCGCAACTTCCGTCGCTACAGCTGGCTGCTGATGTACCTGTTCGGCGCCTCGCCGGCCCTGGATGCCGGCTTCTTGCGTGGCCGCCCGCACCAGCTTGAGCAGTTCGACGCCGACACCCTGTACCTGCCCTACGCCACCAGCCTGCGCATGAGCGACCTGGGTTACCAGAGCAACGCCCAAGCCGGCCTGACGCCGTGCTACAACAACCTCGCCAGCTACACCGACAGCCTGCGCAAGGCGGTGGCCACGCCGTACGCGCCCTATGTCGAGATCGGTACGCACAAGGATGGCGAGTGGGTTCAGCTGAACACCAACATCCTGCAGATCGAAAACGAGTACTACTCCAACATTCGCCCCAAGCGCGTCACCTACAGCGGCGAGCGGCCGATCCAGGCGCTGATGGCCCGTGGCATCCAGTACGTCGAAGTGCGCTGCCTGGACATCAACCCGTTCCTGCCCACCGGTATCGACCTGCCGCAAGCGCGTTTCCTCGACGCCTTCCTGCTGTTCTGCGCCCTGGAAGACAGCCCGCTGCTGGGCAACCAGGAATGCGGTAACTGCACCGGCAACTTCCTCAGCGTGGTCAAGGAAGGTCGCCGCCCGGGCCTGCAACTGCAGCGTGACGGCCAGCCGGTCGAACTCAAGCAGTGGGCCGATGAATTGCTCGAACGCATCGCGCCCCTGGCCGAACTGCTTGACCGCAGCCAGGGCGGCGACGAACACGCCAAGGCCCTGCAGGCGCAGAAAGCCAAGGTCAGCGACCCTGCCCTGACGCCATCGGCGCAGGTGCTGGCGAGCATGACCGAGCACAAGGAAAGCTTCAGCCGCTTCGCCTTGCGCCAAAGCCAGGTGCATGCCGAGTTCTTCCGCGCCCAAGCCCTTTCAGCCGAGCAGCAGCAAGGTTTCGAAAGCGCAGCGCGCCAGTCCCTGGAAGCCCAGGCCAAGCTTGAGCGTGAAGAGGACAAGGCTGATTTCGACCTGTTCGTCAGCGCTTACCAGGCGAGCATCCTGGCGATCAGCAACTGACATGACCCGCACCGTTACCCCGCGCAAACCCCGGGCCCGCAGCCAGGCGAGGATCGATTCGATCCTCGAGGCGGCGCGCACGCTGCTGGCCAGCGAAGGGGTGGCCAGCCTGTCGATTTACAGCGTGGCCGAGCGCGCGCAGATTCCGCCGTCGTCGGTGTATCACTTCTTCGCCAGTGTCCCGGCGTTGCTTGAAGCACTCACCGCCGACGTGCACGGCGCCTTTCGCGCCTGCCTTGAAGCACCGATTGATTCAGCGGCGCTGAACACCTGGCACGACCTGTCGCGCCTGGTCGAGCAGCGCATGCTGGTGATCTACAACGAAGACGCCGCGGCCCGGCAATTGATTCTCGCCCAGCATGGCCTGAGCGAAGTGACCCAGGCTGACCGCCAGCACGACATCGAGCTGGGCGACCTGATGCACAGGCTGTTTGCCGCGCATTTCCAGTTGCCGGTGTTACCGGAAGATGTCGATGTGTTTGCCCTGGCCATGGAACTGGGTGACCGGGTGTATGCCCGTTCGGTGCAGTTGCATGGGCAGATTACGCCGCGCATGGCCGAGGAAGGGATGCGGGTGTTTGATGCGTATCTGGGCTTGTACCTACCGCCCTTTCTGCCTAAACGCTGACGGCCTCATCGCGGGTCAAGCCCGCTCCTAGAGGGAGCGGGCTTGACCCGCGATTTTCAGAGCTTGGCGATCGACACTTCGGTCGACTTCACAAAGGCAATCACCTCGCTGCCAATAGTCAATTCCAGCTCACGCACCGAACGGGTGGTGATCACCGAGGTGACGATACCCGAGGCGGTCTGCACATCGATTTCCGACAATACCGGGCCTTCGAGGATTTCTTTGACGGTGCCTTTGAACTGGTTGCGTACGTTGATCGCTTTGATAGTCATCTGCTTGGTTCCTTACAGGTCAGAGAGCCCAACGCAATTGCGTCGGCAAAGGTGCGACAGGTTCCGGCTCGGGCGGTGTGCCCGGAATCGACAGAACCCGGTTGAGAACTTCGGTTTCCAGTGCAGCCAGGCGGTGTGAGCCGCGTACCCGCGGGCGTGGCAGGTCGACGATAAGGTCCAGGCCCACCTCGCCGTCTTCGATGAGAATCACCCGGTCGGCTACCGCCACCGCCTCGCTGACGTCGTGGGTAACCAGCAACACGGTGAAGCCGTGCTGGCGCCACAGCCGTTCGATCAACTGCTGCATCTCGATCCGGGTCAGGGCATCCAGTGCCCCCAGCGGCTCATCGAGCAGCAACAGGCGTGGCTGGTGAATCAGTGCCCGGGCCAGGGCCACGCGCTGCTTCTGGCCACCCGACAAGGCCGCCGGCCATTCATTGGCACGCTCGGCCAGGCCGACCGCTGCCAGCGCTTCCAGCGCCCGTGGCCGCCAATTGCCCGAGAGGCCCAGGCCAACGTTGTCGATAACCTTCTTCCACGGCAGCAGGCGCGCTTCCTGGAACATCAGGCGGGTGTCTTCCTGGGCTTCGCGCAGCGGCGCGGAACCTGCCAGCAACTCGCCGCCACTGGGTTGGTCGAGGCCGGCGAGCAAGCGCAGCAAGGTGCTCTTGCCGCAGCCACTGCGCCCGACAATGGCGACGAACTGCCCGGCCGGAATGTGCAGGTCGATATCACGCAGTACCTGGCGCTGGCCGAAGGTCTTCTGCAGGTTCTGCGCCGCCAGCGGAATCCCGCGCAGCAGCCGTGGTGGTGGATCCTTGAGGATGGTCATGCGCCCTCTCCCCTGCTCGCTTGATAGGCCGGATGCCAGCGCAGCCAGACCCGCTCGAGGCCGCGTGCGGCCAGATCGGCAAGCTTGCCGAGCACGGCATAGAGAACGATCGCCAGGACCACCACATCGGTCTGCAGGAACTCGCGGGCGTTCATTGCCAGGTAGCCGATGCCAGCGTTAGCCGAAATGGTTTCGGCAACGATCAGGGTCAGCCACATAAAGCCCAGGGCAAAGCGCACGCCGACCAGGATCGACGGCAAGGCACCGGGCAGAATCACCTGGCGAAACAGCTCGAAGCCGGACAAACCATAGCTGCGGGCCATTTCCACCAGCGCCGGGTCGACGTTGCGGATGCCGTGGTAGGTGTTCAGGTAGATCGGGAACAAAGTGCCCAGGGCCACCAGAAAAATCTTTGCCGACTCGTCGATGCCGAACCACAGGATCACCAGCGGAATCAGCGCCAGGTGAGGTACGTTGCGGATCATCTGCACCGAACTGTCGAGCAGGCGTTCGCCCCATTTCGACAGGCCGGTGATAAAGCCCAGCGCCAGGCCGATGGCACCGCCAATCACAAAACCGACGGCGGCGCGCCAGCCACTGATTGCCAGATGGGTCCAGATCTCGCCGCTGCGTACCAGCTCGACGCCAGCGCTTAATACCGCGCTGGGCGCCGGCAAAATCCGCGTCGACAGCCAGCCGACGCTGACTGCCAGTTGCCAGACCGCCAACAACAGCAGCGGCAACGCCCAGGGCGCCAGGCGTTGCTGCCAGGGAGTGGATTTACGACTCATGGCCCGGCCCTCAGCGCTGCGCCGAGGATTTAGGCAGGATGTCGTTGGCGACCATCTCGCCGAACGGGCTCACGTAGCCACCGCTTTGCGGCAGTTGCGGGCGCTCCACGTCCAGGTGCGGGAACAGCAGCTCGGCGACCCGGTACGACTCTTCCAGGTGTGGATAACCGGAGAAGATGAAGGTATCGATGCCCAATGCTGCGTATTCCTTGACCCGCTCGGCCACAGTCGGGCCGTCGCCGACCAGCGCCGTGCCGGCACCGCCGCGCACCAGGCCGACACCGGCCCAGAGGTTGGGGCTGACTTCGAGGTTGTCGCGGTTGCCGCCATGCAGCGCGGCCATGCGTTGCTGGCCGACCGAATCGAAGCGTGCCAGCGAGGCCTGGGCGCGGGCGATGGTGTCGTCGTCCAGGTGCGAGATCAGCCGCTCGGCGGCCTGCCAGGCTTCGGCGTTGGTTTCGCGCACGATCACGTGCAGGCGGATGCCGAAGCGCACCGTGCGGCCTTGCTTGGCGGCCTTGGCGCGCACTTGCTCGATCTTCTCGGCCACCGCCGCAGGCGGCTCGCCCCAGGTCAGGTACAGCTCGACCTGCTCGGCTGCCAGGTCCTGGGCCGCTTCTGAAGAGCCGCCAAAGTACAGCGGCGGACGCGGCTGCTGGATCGGCGGATAGAGCAGCTTGGCGCCTTTGACCTGGATGTGCTGGCCGTCGTAGTCGACGGTTTCGCCTTCCAGCACCCGGCGCCAGATGCGGGTAAATTCCACCGAGGCCTGGTAGCGCTCTTCATGGCTGAGGAACAGGCCGTCACCGGACAGCTCTTCCGGATCGCCGCCAGTGACCAGGTTGAACAAGGCACGGCCACCGGAAAGACGATCCAGGGTTGCCGCCTGACGCGCCGCTACGGTCGGCGAGATGATCCCCGGGCGCAGCGCGACCAGGAACTTCAGGCGCTGGGTTACCGGGATCAGCGACGCGGCAACCAGCCAGGAGTCCTCGCAGGAACGCCCGGTCGGAATCAACACGCCGCCAAAACCGAGGCGGTCGGCGGCCTGGGCAATCTGCTGCAGGTAGCCGTGATCGACGGCGCGCGCGCCCTCGGCGGTGCCAAGGTAATGGCCGTCGCCATGGGTGGGAAGAAACCAGAATACGTTGAGGCTCATTGGAGTTGTCTCCTAGGGGTGGCGCAGACCGGGGCGGCGCCCCGGCGCGGGCAAATCGTCAAGGGGCGCTGGCGACCTTGGCCGGTGGGGTCCAGATCACATCCTTGATGCTCAAGGGCTTGGGAATCAGCTTGAGCGTCTTGAAGGTGTCGGCGATCTTCTGCTGGGCAGCGATCACTTGCGGGGTCAGGAAGGCAGCGCCGTAGCCCTGGCGCTTGACCGAGGTCAGGGTGATGTCGGCCGGCAGGCCGAGCAGCGGCGCGACCTGGTCAGTGACTTCTTGCGGGTTGGCCTTGGACCACTCGCCCACCGCGCGCACTTCATCGACCAGCGTGCTGATCACTTCAGGGTGCTTTTGCGCATAAGGCTTGGTCGCCAGGTAGAACTGGTGGTTGTCGACGATGCCCTGGCCATCGCGCAGGGTGCGCGCCTGCAGCTGCTGCTCGGCCGCCGCCTGGTACGGGTCCCAGATCACCCAGGCATCGACGCTGCCGCGCTCGAAGGCGGCGCGGGCATCGGCGGGCGGCAGGAACACCGGCTGGATGTCGCTGTACTTGAGGCCGGCGTCTTCCAGGGCGCGGACCAGCAGGTAGTGGACGTTGGAGCCTTTGTTCAGCGCAACTTTCTTGCCCTTGAGTTCCTTCACCGACTGGATCGGCGAGCCCTTGGGCACCAGGATCGCTTCACTGTGCGGCGCCGGCGGCTCGTAGGCGACATACAGCAGGTCGGCGCCAGCGGCCTGGGCGAACACCGGCGGGGTTTCGCCGGTAACGCCGAAGTCGATCGAGCCGACATTCAGGCCTTCGAGCAGTTGCGGGCCACCGGGGAATTCAGTCCATTGCACCTGCACGCCCTGGGCGGCAAGGCGTTTTTCCAGCGTGCCCTTGGCTTTGAGCAGCACCAGGGTGCCGTACTTCTGGTAACCGATACGCAGGCTTTCAGCCTGGGCTTGAGTAATGGCGCCGAAGGACACAGCCGCAGCAAACAGAGCGACCAGACCACGACGCAAAATGACAGTGCGCATAGCGCTCTCCTTTGCTGTTGGGGTTCAGGCTGCACCTGCTTGCCCGTTGGCGGGCGAGTAAGGTGGGAATTACAGGTAACGGGTGGTAAGCCTCAGATGCTCCAGCGAGCACTGAGCAGACGTTCATTCAACACGCCCGGGGCGACCGGTTTGGGTCGACGCGCCAGGGCGCTGTGGAACAGTTCGAGCGATTCGTGCAGGCGCTGCTCCAGCGCCGGCGCCAGTTGCGCGGCGGCACTGCCTTCGCCGTAGGCGATCTGGCTGTCGTCGGCGAAGATGCCTTGCAGGGTTTCCTGGGCCTTGAGCGCAGACAGTACCGGCTTGAGCGCGTAGTCCACGGCGAGCATGTGGGCGATGCTGCCGCCGGTTGCGATCGGCAGCACCACCTTGTGGTTCAGGGCGCGTTCGGGCAGCAGGTCGAGCAGGGTTTTCAGCGCACCGGCAAACGAAGCCTTGTACACCGGAGAGGCAACCACCAAGCCGTCGGCCTGCTCTACCAACTGCAGAAAATGCTGCACCCTGGGGCTGTCGAAGCGTGCATGCAGCAGGTCTTCGGCGGGAAAGTCGCGCACCTGGAATGTCACCACTTCCACGCCCTGGCCCTGCAGCCACTGGCGGCTGCGCTCAAGCAGGACGCCGGAGCGCGAACGCAGACTGGGACTACCACCGAGAGAAACAACCAGCATTGGAGCGCATCCTTGATCGTGTTCTAGAGGGCCGCGAGTTGCAGTTCTCGCTGGAGTGGAGTGACCTTAACAGCTCGATACATATATCTATAAATCATATTTTTTCATTTGTTTATTCTTTACGGAACTATAGGAGCATCGCGGGGCAAGCCCGCTCCTACCGGCCTCCAGGGGAATAAAAAAAGGGCCGTAAACGGCCCGAGTTCCCTGCTATGGCTAAAGATCAACGATTGGGTTGCGGGGTCAGGCGCAGGTATGGCTTGACCGCGCGGTAACCCTTGGGAAAGCGGCGCTTGATTTCGTCTTCATCCTTGAGCGATGGCACGATCACCACTTCGTCACCGTCCTGCCAATTGGCCGGGGTGGCAACCTTGTGGTTGTCGGTCAGTTGCAGCGAATCGATTACCCGCAAGATCTCGTGAAAGTTGCGCCCGGTGCTGGCCGGATAGGTGATGGTCAGACGGATCTTCTTGTTCGGGTCGATGACGAACAGGGAACGCACCGTCAGGGTGTCGCTGGCATTGGGATGAATCAGGTCGTAGAGGTCGGAAACCTTGCGATCGGCATCAGCCAGGATCGGGAAGTTGACGACAGTGTTCTGGGTTTCGTTGATGTCTTCGATCCAGCGGTGGTGCGAATCGACCGGGTCCACCGACAGGGCAATGGCCTTGACCCCGCGCTCGGCGAACTGCTCTTTGAGCTTGGCGGTGAAACCCAGTTCGGTGGTGCACACCGGAGTAAAGTCGGCCGGGTGGGAGAACAGCACGCCCCAGCTGTCGCCCAGCCATTCGTGGAAGCGGATCTTGCCGGCGCTGGAATCCTGTTCGAAGTCGGGGGCGATATCGCCGAGTCTGAGGCTCATGGTGCGGCTCCTTGGCTGGGTTCGTTATGGCTTCACTGTGCCTGCTTCCTGCTGAAATTAAAAAGAATAAATATTGATTTATTTAGAACTAACAGAAATATCAAAAAACAGGCAAAACAACGCCCGCGCGGCACAGGGCCGGGCGGGCGCGCTTTTCTCGCCTTACAGCAGCGGGATGGAGTAGCTGAGGATCAGACGGTTTTCGTCCTGGTCCTTGGTGTTGGCAATGTCGCTGCGCCAGGTGGCGTTTTTCCACATGATGCCCAGGCCCTTGAGGGTGCCTTCCGGTACCACATAGGCCACGGTGATATCACGTTCCCACTCGGTACGGTCACCGATTGCCGAATCGATGTTATCGCCTTTGAGGTAGGTGACGCCGGCAGTAGCGCCCGCCAGGCCGACCTTGGCGAAATCGTAGGAGTAGCGAGCCTGCCAGGTACGCTCACCGGCACGGCCGAACTTCTGGATCTGCGAGTCGGTGATGGTGT
This sequence comes from Pseudomonas sp. B21-032, assembly GCF_024748965.1. NCBI lineage: Bacteria > Pseudomonadati > Pseudomonadota > Gammaproteobacteria > Pseudomonadales > Pseudomonadaceae > Pseudomonas > Pseudomonas sp. B21-032. Next base: position 5,648,159 of record NZ_CP087180.1, read on the forward strand.
AGTTGGACGAGCCGTCACCCTGGTTCAGCCAAGGGAAGTCGCTGTCACCGCTGGAGACCTGGTAACCGCCACCGAAGGTGTGACCCTGGACGGTGTAGAGGAACAGGGCGCTGTACAGATCGTTATCAACCTTGCCCTTGGTGCCGTTGCCGTACCAGCCGCTGGTGAAGTAGGCCGGATCGTTGCTGTTGGCGCCGTCGTCAGTGCTGTGGAAGTAACGGAAGTCGGACTTCAGCACGCCCGGGCCGATTGCCCAGTTGTGTACCGCACCCAGGAAGTGCTGTTTGTAGAAGTCTTCCAGGTTGCCATAGTAGTACTGCAGCAGCAGGTCCTTGGTGACCTTGTAGTCGGCACCGGCGTAAAGGAACTTGTTGCTGAACTTGCCGGTACGGGCGTTGTTGGCGCCAGCGATCGACATTTCTTCGTTGTTGCTGGAGTTACGGCCTTTGACGTGCTCGATCTGACCACCGATCAGGGTCAGGTCCTTGAACTCGTTCGAGGTGATCTGACCACCTTCGAAGGTTTGCGGCAGCAGGCGACCATCGTTGTACGAGATGACCGGCAGCTTCGGCAGCAGGGTGCCGTAGCGCAGTTCGGTCTGGGAAATCTTGGCCTTGGCGGTCAGGCCCAGGCTGGAGTACTCGTCGACTGCACGACCGTTGCTGTCGGTCGGGAACACCGAACCGCCATAGGAGGCGCTGGTCGGGTTGCCATGACGGCCCTTGCCCGAGTCCAGACGCACGCCCAACAGGGCAATAGCGTCAACACCAAAGCCGACGGTGCCCTGGGTGAAGCCCGAGGCGTAATCGACCTGGAAGCCCTGACCCCATTCTTCCTGGTAGTTGGTGCTGGTGTTGGTACCGTGGTTACGGTTGTCGGTGTTGATATAGAAGTTGCGCAGCTTCAGTGTTGCCTTGCTGTCTTCGATGAAGCCGGCAGCACCCGCCTGCTGGGCCAGAACCCCAACGGCCACGGCAAGTGCCAAGGTGGACTTGTACATGTTTTGCTCCTCTACGTTCTAATTCTTGTGTGTCGCTTACGGCAGGATCTTTGTGTCCCGCTCGACGTCGATGGGCGATTAGCACCAAAGGGTGACCGTCAAGTCAATCGTAACTATTCATTTCACTACTTTGGTCTAATGCACCAGCGGTGGGGGTGAAGGATAATGACAATCCTATAAATCCAAAAAGACTTATTTCGTAATTTTTCAGATTATTACGGAATATCACCCAAGATTTTTCTTCGCTGCCGTTATCGGCACATAAGCTAATTCCTAAAGGATATTTCAAAGCTGTTTTTTAGATCGCTTGGCTTCGTCGATCCTTCCCCTTCGACAAAGTAGCCCTCATGGCCAGGCCATCATTGCGTTTCCTCTGCGCCCTGACCTTGACCAGCGTCACTTTTGTCGCCCAGGCCGATGGCGCCTATAGGCTGGAGCGGGCTTGCCCCGCGATGACTCCCCCCTTTCGCAAGCCTTAAATCAATTGGCTCCTAAGCTAATGCTAAAAAGTTATTTATTTTAACTTTCTTAGATCATCTAGTCTTATCCCACACCAACACAATCGCCCGCCTGACAAGGAGTTAACCATGACCCTGCATGCTCCCCTGCGCCTGTTCGCCGCCCTGACCCTGGCCGGCACCAGCTGGTTTGCCCAGGCGGCCGACCTGACGGTGGCCTACCAGACCACCGTCGACCCGGCGAAAGTCGCCCAGGTCGACGGCACCTACGAGAAAACCAGCAAGGCCGATATCGACTGGCGCAAATTCGACAGCGGCGCCGACGTGATCACCGCCGTGGCCTCCGGCGACGTACAGATCGGCTACCTCGGCTCCAGCCCGCTGGCCGCCGCTGCGACCCGCAAACTGCCGGTGGAAACCTTCCTGATCGCCACCCAGATCGGCGCAGCCGAAGCCCTGGTCGCCCGCGACGGCGCCGGCATCAACTCGCCACAGGACCTGATCGGCAAGAAGATTGCCGTGCCGTTCGTCTCCACCGGTCACTACAGCCTGCTGGCCGCACTCAAGCAATGGAACATCGACCCGGCCAAGGTACAGATCCTCAACCTCGCGCCACCGGCAATCATCGCCGCCTGGAAGCGCGGCGACATCGACGCCACCTACGTCTGGGACCCGGCCCTGGGCGTGGCCAAGGAAAACGGCAAGGTGCTGATCACCTCCGCTGAGCTGGCCGAAAAAGGCGCGCCGACTTTCGATGCCTGGATCGTGCGCAAGGACTTCGCCGCCAAGCACCCGGAGATCGTCAAGGCCTTCGCCAAGGTCACCCTCGATGCCTACGCCGACTACCGCAAGGACCCGCAAGCGTGGCTGGCAAACCAGAGTAACGTCGACAAGCTGGTCAAGCTCTCCGGCGCCAAGGCGGCTGACATCCCTGGCCTGCTGCAAGGCAACGTGTTCCCGCTGGCCGCCGACCAGGTCGCAGCACTCGGTGCACCCACCACCCAGGCAATCACCGACACCGCCACCTTCCTCAAGGAGCAAGGCAAGGTCGAAGCGGTGCTGCCGGACTACGCGCCTTACGTCAGCGCCAAATTCATCGCCAACTGAGACTCGGAGCAGACCATGGCCCTGTTACAACTGGAGCGCATCAGCGCACAGTACCCCGGCGCGGCCGAGCCGGTGCTGGCCGATATCAACCTGAGCCTGGGCCCGCAGCAATTGCTGGTGGCCCTCGGCCCTTCGGGCAGCGGCAAGACCTCGTTGCTCAACCTGATTGCCGGTTTCGTGGCGCCCAGCAGTGGCCGTATCACCCTCGACGGCGAGCCGGTACAAGGTCCGGGCGCCGAGCGCGGCGTGGTGTTCCAGGATGATGCTCTACTGCCCTGGCAAGGCGTGCTGGCCAACGTCGCCTTCGGCCTGGAACTGGCCGGCGTGCCACGCGCCAGCCGCGAGAAAAAGGCCCGCGAAATGCTCGCCCTGGTCGACCTGGCGGACTTCGGCAACCGGCGCATCTGGCAATTGTCCGGTGGCCAGAAGCAGCGCGTGGGCCTGGCCCGGGCGCTGGCGGCCGATCCGCGGGTACTGCTGATGGACGAGCCGTTCGGCGCGCTGGATGCCTTTACCCGTGAACAGATGCAGGAGTTGCTGTTGCAGGTCTGGCAGCGTACCGCCAAGCCGGTATTCCTGATTACCCACGACATTGAAGAGGCGGTGTTCCTCGCCACCGAACTGGTGTTGCTGGCGCCGAACCCCGGGCAGATCGTCGAACGCCTGCAACTGGACTTTGGCCAGCGCTACAGCGCCGGCGAGTCGGCCCGTTCGATCAAGTCCGACCCGCGCTTTATCGAAACCCGCGAGCACGTGCTGGCCCGGGTGTTCTCCCAACGCAGTGCCGCAACGCGGCAGGAGTCCGCATGAGCAGCCTGGATGTCCCGGTAACGAGCAAACGCACCGCCAGCCACACTGCGCCGAGCAAACCCCGGCGCAGCCTGAGCACCCGCTGGATCAGCGGCCTGACCCTGGCCACGCTGTTGCTGCTGTGGTGGGCGGTGACCGCCGCCGAATGGATCGAGCCACTTTTTTTGCCCTCGCCGGAAGCGGTGCTGGGCAAGGCCTGGTTGCTGCTGACCCAGGGCTACATGGAATCCACCCTGTGGCAGCACCTGGGCGCCAGCCTGCAACGTATCGGCCTGGCCCTCGGCGCGGCAATTGTCACGGCGATCCCGATCGGCATCGCCATCGGCCATAACCGTATCGCCCGCGGCATTCTCGACCCGCTGATCGAGTTCTACCGGCCGATTCCGCCCCTGGCCTACCTGCCGCTGATCGTGATCTGGTGCGGTATCGGCGAGCTGTCGAAAGTGCTGCTGATTTACCTGGCGATCTTCGCCCCGATCGCCATTGCCACCGCCACTGGCGTGCGCACCGTCGACCCGACCAAGTTGCGCGCGGCGCAGTCGCTGGGCGCCACCCGTTGGCAGCTGATTCGCCACGTGATTTTGCCCAGCGCCCTGCCCGACATTCTTACCGGCGTGCGCATTGGCCTGGGGGTTGGCTGGTCAACCCTGGTGGCCGCCGAGCTGATCGCCGCCACCAGCGGCCTGGGTTTCATGGTGCAGTCGGCGGCGCAGTTTTTGGTCACCGACGTGGTGGTGCTGGGCATTCTGGTGATCGCCTTGATTGCCTTCGCCCTGGAAATGGGCCTGCGCGCCCTGCAGCGCAAGCTGGTGCCCTGGCACGGCCAGAGCCATTGAAACCGAACAGAGAACAACCATGAGCCTGACCATTACCCCGCTGAGCCCGGCGCTCGGCGCCCAGATCAGCGGCATCGACCTCAGCCGCGAAATCAACAAAGAACAACGCGACGCCATCGAACAGGCGCTGCTCAAGCACCAGGTACTGTTCTTTCGCGACCAGCCGATCAACCCGCAGCAGCAGGCCGATTTCGCCGCGCGCTTTGGCGACCTGCATATCCACCCGATCTACCCCAATGTGCCGGGAACCCCGCAGGTGCTGGTGCTCGACACCGCCGTCACCGACGTGCGCGACAACGCCATTTGGCACACCGATGTGACCTTCCTGCCAACCCCGGCACTGGGTGCGGTGCTCAGTGCCAAGCAACTGCCGGCCTACGGTGGCGATACCTTGTGGGCCAGTGGCATTGCTGCCTACGAGGCGCTGTCGGCACCGCTGCAGCAGCTGTTGGCTGGCCTCACCGCCACCCATGATTTCACCAAGTCGTTCCCGCTGGAGCGTTTCGGCACCACCCCTGAGGACCTGGCGCGCTGGGAAACGGCACGGCGTAACAACCCGCCGCTGTCGCACCCGGTGATCCGTACCCACCCGGTGAGCAAGCGCAAGGCACTGTTCGTCAATGAGGGCTTCACCACCCGCATCAACGAACTGAGCGAGGCTGAAAGCGAGGCGATTCTCAAGCTGCTGTTCGCCCACGCGACCCGCCCGGAGTTCACCATTCGCTGGCGCTGGCAGGAAAACGACGTGGCGTTCTGGGATAACCGCGTGACCCAGCATTACGCGGTGGATGATTACCGGCCGGCGCGGCGGGTAATGCACCGGGCGACGATTCTCGGGGATGCGCCGTTTTAAGATCCATCGCGGTCTTGCCCGCTCCCAGCAGTCCACACTGTGGGAGCGGGCAAGACCGCGATGCTTTTAGCGCACCAGATGCAAGAACTGCATATGCCGTTCGTACTGGTCAAGAATGTCGTTGATGATCTGCTCCTTGCTGTAGCCCACCAGGTCATAGTCCTGGCTGCCCTCGCTCAGGTGCACCTCGGCGCGGTAGTAACGACGGTTCTTCAGCTCCTGGGTTCCCAGGCCGCCCAAGGCAAATGACGGCGTGAAGTAACCGCGCATCTGCACCTGGTAAATGAACGGCTGCTCTTCGCCATGGCCGATCTTCAAGCTGACGTTGTCGTGGCTCGGGTCTTCCTGGGTGATGACGTGCAGGCCCTTCTCGCTAAACACCTCGGTCACCTCGGCAATCGCCGGGCGCACCACGTCGTCCATGAAGCGGTACACCTCGTCGCGTGACGGGAAGTGCACGGCCTGGCTCAGGCGCTGACGCCAGCCACCGCGGCCACGCCGCGAATTGGCGAACGGCGCCAGCGAATGCAACTGGGCGATCTGTCGTTGCGACTCCAGATAAAACGCCTTGTGCAGGCCCCACATCATCAGCAACAAGATCACCGAGAACGGCAGCGAGGTAAGCACCACCGCCGATTTCAGCGAATCGATACTGCCGGCGAACAGCAAGCCGCTGGTCACCAGTGCGGTCATCGCGCCCCAGAACACCCGCAGCCAGTTCGGCCCGTCTTCATCGGCATTGCCGCCACGGGCGGAGAGGGTCGAGAGCACCACAGTGCCGGAGTCTGCCGAGGTGACGAAGAACACGAAGCTGATAAACACCGTGACGGCGATCACCGCCTTGCTCCACGGGTAGGTTTCCAGCAACAGGTAGAGGGTCATCGACGGGTTGTCGAGGGCCGACTGGCCCAGCGCGGTCATGCCGTGCTCGAGCACCTGGAACAACGCGCTGTTACCAAAGATCGACATCCACGCCAGGGTGAAGCCCAGCGGAATCAGCAGCACGCCGAAGACGAACTCGCGGATGGTCCGGCCGCGGGAAATCCGCGCGATGAACAGGCCGACAAACGGCGCCCAGGCAATCCACCAGGCCCAGTAGAACACCGTCCAGCCGCCCAGCCACTCATTGGCCTGGTTGTAGGCGTAAACGTCAAAGCTCTTGCGCGGCAAGGCGCCAAGATAGTCACCGAGGTTCTGGATCAAGGTGTTGAACAGGTGCTGGGTAGGGCCGGCGAACAGCACGAACAGCAGCAGCGCGCAGGCCAGGAACATGTTGATGTCGGACATCACCCGCACGCCCTTCTCGACCCCGGCAACCGCCACCGCGACCGCCGCGCCCATCATCAGGGTGATGAGGATCACCTGCACCCACTGGGTGTGCGGCACGCCGAACAGGTAGTCCAGGCCGGAGTTCAGGTGCAACACGCCAAAGCCCATGTCGGCGCCCAGGCCGAACACCGTGGCGATGATGCCGAAGCCGTCGACGGCATAACCAATCGGACCGTTGATGCGCTTGCCGATCAACGGATACAGCGCCGAGCGCAGGGCCAGCGGCAGGTTATGGCGGTAGGCGAAATAGGCCAGGGCCATGCCGACAAAGGCAAACACCCCCCAGCCATGCAGGCCCCAGTGCAGGAACAGCAACTGCATGGCCTGGCGCCCGGCCTCGACCGTGCCGGCCTCGCCTTGCGGCGGCTGCAGCATGTGGGTCAGGGGTTCGGAGACGCAGAAGAAGAACAGGGTAATGCTGATGCCGGCGGCGAACAGCATGCCGGCCCAGGACAGGTAGCTGAACTCGGGCTCGTCGTGGTCGGCACCGAGCTTGATCTTGCCGTAGCCAGACAAGGCGGTGACCACCACGAAGACCAGGTACAGGGTCATCGCCAGCATGTAGTACCAGCCAACGGTGTTGGCCGCCCAGTTCTGCGCCGCCAGCAGCCACTCGCCAGCGGCTTGCGGGTTGCTGATGACCACCAGGCCGAATATCAGGATAAAGCTCGCCGCGAAGTAGAAAACCGGCGGGTTCATGCGGATCTTGCCGCTGGATTCGGAGCTGGGTGCACTCATTGGTTGTGCACCTCGCCGAGGGGGGAGAAGCTTGGATTGAACGGGTTCAGCAAAGGGTTTCCTCCTGTTGAACACCGGCAGCGGACCACCGTTTTAACTTGAACAAGCGTTCAAGTTAAACATGGATGGGGGTCGCGATGCGACCCGTTGCCGCAAGCCAAGCCTCGGATCGCCTACTTCTGGGTACCGTCATCATGCTGCAGATTGGCCTGGGTCAGGTTGCTGCCCGGCGCCACGCTGCGGGTCAGCCAGACGTTACCGCCGATGGTCGAACCCTTGCCAATGGTGATTCGTCCCAGAATAGTCGCGCCGGCATAAATCACCACGTCGTCCTCGACAATCGGGTGGCGCGGATGGCCCTTCTGCAACTGCCCGTCCTCGTCCGCAGGGAAGCGCTTGGCGCCCAGGGTCACGGCCTGGTAGATGCGTACCCGCTCGCCGATGATCGCCGTTTCGCCGATCACCACGCCGGTACCGTGGTCGATGAAGAAGCTCGGGCCGATCTGCGCCCCCGGGTGAATGTCGATGCCGGTGGCCGAATGCGCCAGCTCCGAGCTGATCCGCGCCAGCAATGGCAGGCCAGCGCGGTACAGATGGTGGGCCAGGCGGTGGTGAATCACCGCGAGGATGCCCGGGTAGCACAGCAGCACTTCATCGACGCTGCGCGCCGCCGGGTCGCCATGAAAAGCGGCCAGCACATCGGTATCGAGGATGCTGCGTAGGCTTGGCAGGGCGGCGGCAAAGTCCTGGATCAGGCGCAGCGCCGTGGCGTCGATCTCGGCCGTGGCCTGCTTGCCGTGGCGCGCCACGTAGCGCAGCTCCAGGCGCGCCTGGGCGAGCAAGGCGGTCAGCGCGGCATCGAGGGTATGGCCAACATAGAAGTCTTCGCTCTCTTCACGCAGGTCGACCGGGCCCAGGCGCATGGGGAACAGGGCACCACACAACTGCTCGAGAATATGGCGCATGGCCTCGCGTGACGGCAGCTCGCGGCCGCCCTGCTCGCCGCTGCTGCGCCCGTTACTGCTGCGCCACTGGTCGCGGGCGGCACGCAGCTGGCCGACGATGGTCTGCAACTGCCAATGCCCTGTTTGCGCGTTGTCGCTCACGGTTACCTCTCCTGCTGCAGCGGCGGTCGGTGGATGGTGGTGCCGCCGAAGTGCCGATTACTTTACGGCAATTTCCTGCGACAGAAAAAATAACCCTTTATTCCAGAACGCAATAAAGGGGGCATAAGCCCGGGAGTTGCCCACCTGCCCCGGGCTGCCTATAGTCGAATTTTACCTAGCCGACGTGACCCCATGATCGACCGACAGCTTGCCCGCTTCAATCGTCTGGACCTGCTTGGCGCCCCTACCGCGCTGGAAAAACTGCATCGGCTGTCAGCCTGGGCCGGCCGCGACATCTACGTCAAACGCGACGACTGCACGCCGTTGGCGCTGGGCGGCAACAAACTGCGCAAGCTCGAATACCTGGCCGCCGATGCCCTGGCCAAGGGCGCCGACACCCTGGTCACCGCAGGCGCCATCCAGTCCAACCATGTGCGCCAGACCGCGGCGCTGGCCGCGCAACTGGGCCTGGCCTGCGTAGCCTTGCTGGAAAACCCGATCGCCAGCGACTCAGCCAACTACCAGCACAACGGCAACCGCCTGTTGCTGGAGCTGTTCGACGCCAAGGTCGAGCTGGTCGATAACCTCGACAATGCCGACGAACAACTGCAGGCCCTGGCCGTGCGCCTGCACGCCAGTGGCCGCAAGCCCTACATCGTGCCGATTGGCGGCTCCAACGCCCTCGGTGCCCTGGGTTATGTACGCGCAGGCCTGGAGCTGGCCGAGCAGATCGAACATTGCGGCGAACAGTTCGCCGGGGTGCTGCTGGCCTCCGGTAGTGCCGGTACCCACAGCGGCCTGGCCATCGCCCTGGCAGAAAAACTGCCGAACCTGCCGGTGATCGGCGTGACCGTGTCGCGCAGCGACGAAGACCAGCGGCCGAAAGTCCAGGGCCTGGCCGAGCGCACCGCCGAGCTGCTGGGCCTGCGCCTGCCGGCCACGTTCAAGATCGAATTGTGGGATGAATACTTCGCCCCGCGCTATGGCGAACCGAATGCCGGTACCCTCGCCGCCATCCGCCTGCTGGCCAGCCAGGAAGGCTTGCTGCTTGACCCGGTATACACCGGCAAGGCCATGGCCGGGCTGCTTGATGGTATTGCCCGTCAGCGATTCGATGACGGCCCGCTGATTTTTCTGCATACCGGTGGGGCCCCGGCATTATTCGCCTACCCTGAGGTCTGGAACGGCTAACTAACTTATTTGAAAATAATATAAGAAAATGAATTTATATTATTTTTAAGACTAAAAGCGTCACCCTATAGTCAGCGCCACACTCACAACAACATTGGGGCTAACCATGAAGATTTCCGCTTTCGGTAAACAGGCAGTCGCCGCAGGCCTCGGCTTGCTGCTCGGCGCCAGCCTGCTCGGCCAGGCTGTCGCTGGTGAGCAACTGCAGCAGATCAAAAACAAGGGCGTGATCAACATCGGCCTTGAAGGCACTTATCCACCGTTCAGCTTCGTCGACGCCGACGGTAAGCTGGCCGGCTTCGAAGTGGAGCTTTCCAAAGCCCTGGCCAAGGAGCTGGGGGTCAAGGTCAAGCTGCAGCCAACCAAGTGGGATGGCATCCTCGCGGCACTGGAGTCCAAGCGCCTGGACGCGGTGGTGAACCAGGTGACCATCTCCGATGAGCGCAAGAAGAAGTATGACTTCTCCGCGCCCTACACCGTTTCCGGGATTCAGGCGCTGGTGCTGACGAAAAAGGCCGCCGAGCTGAACATCAAGTCCGCTGCCGACCTGGGCGGCAAGAAAGTCGGCGTGGGCCTGGGCACCAACTACGAACAGTGGGTCAAAGCCAACGTGCCGACCGCAGACGTGCGCACCTACGAAGACGATCCGACCAAGTTCCAGGACCTGCGCGTCGGCCGGATCGACGCCATCCTGATCGACCGTCTGGCGGCGCTGGAATACGCCAAGAAAGCCAAGGACACCACTGCCGCCGGTGACGCCTTCTCCCGCCAGGAAGCCGGTATTGCCCTGCGCAAAGGTGAGCCGGAACTGCTGGCAGCAGTGAACAAAGCTCTCGACAAGCTACGCGCCGACGGCACACTGAAAAAGCTTTCGGAAAAGTACTTCAACGCTGACGTCACCCAATAATGGAAGCAGCTTTGCAACTGGCGCTGGAGTCCGCGCCCTTTTTGCTCAAGGGCGCGTACTTTACGGTCATTCTCAGCCTCGGCGGGATGTTCTTTGGCCTGTTGCTGGGCTTTGGCCTGGCGCTGATGCGCCTGTCGTCGATCAAGCTGCTGAGCTGGACGGCGCGAGTCTACGTGTCGTTCTTTCGCGGCACGCCGCTGCTGGTGCAGCTGTTCATGATCTACTACGGCCTGCCACAACTGGGCATCGAGCTCGACCCGCTGCCGGCAGCGTTGATCGGCTTCTCGCTGAACATGGCCGCCTATGCCTGTGAAATTCTCCGCGCCGCGATCAGTTCCATCGACCGCGGCCAGTGGGAGGCTGCCGCCAGCATCGGCATGACCCGTGGCCAGGCCATGCGCCGGGCAATCATGCCGCAAGCGGCGCGCACCGCCTTGCCGCCACTGGGCAACAGCTTCATCTCGCTGGTCAAGGACACCGCCCTGGCCGCCACCATCCAGGTGCCGGAGCTGTTCCGCCAGGCGCAGCTGATTACTGCGCGCACCTTCGAGATCTTCACCATGTACCTTGCCGCCGCACTGATCTACTGGGTGCTGGCCAGCGTTCTCGCGCACCTGCAGAACCGCCTGGAAGCGCGGGTCAACCGGCACGACCAGGAGTCCTGAGGCATGATCGAGGTACAACGACTGAGCAAGCAGTTCAACGGCCAGACCGTGCTCGATGACATCAGCCTCAAGGTCGAGGCCGGCGAGGTGATCGCCATCATCGGCCCCAGCGGCTCGGGCAAGACCACCTTCCTGCGTTGCCTGAACCTGCTGGAAACCCCGAGCAGCGGGCGCATCAAGGTCGGCAAGGTAGAAATCGACGCCAACCGCCCGCTGGGCCAGCAAAGCGGGCTGATCCGCCAGTTGCGTCAGGAAGTCGGTTTTGTCTTCCAGAACTTCAACCTGTTCCCCCATCGCACGGCGCTGGAGAACGTCATCGAAGGCCCGCTGGTGGTCAAGAAGACCCCGCACGAACAAGCCGTGGCCCTGGGCATGAAGCTGCTGGCCAAGGTCGGCCTGGCCGGCAAGGAAGCCGCCTACCCGCGCAAGCTCTCCGGCGGTCAGCAGCAGCGGGTAGCGATTGCCCGGGCCCTGGCGATGGAGCCGGAAGTGATCCTCTTCGACGAGCCGACCTCGGCGCTCGACCCCGAGCTGGTCGGTGAAGTGCTGGCGACCATTCGTGGCCTGGCCGAAGAAAAGCGCACCATGATCATCGTCACCCATGAAATGAGCTTTGCCCGCGACGTGGCCAACCGGGTGATCTTCTTCGACAAGGGCGTTATCGTTGAACAGGGCGAAGCCAAAGCGCTGTTCGCCCACCCCAAGGAAGACCGCACGCGCCAGTTCCTGAGCAAGTTCCTCGGTACCCAGAACACCGGCTACTGAGTTTTTCCCCGACCTTTCCCCGCCCCTCTTACAGCGCCTGCCCAGCCCCGGCAGGCGTTCGTCCAGCGACCGCCAAGTACTTCTATATTTATTCCTAAAAGTTAGTTTATTTAATTTTTATACGCTATTAGGGTATATGAACCGGACCACCGGACCAGCGCAATTTTGTCGTCGCAACCCGCGCCGACGTTTTCAATTCGTGAGGTAGGTATGGTCAGGAACACAATCACCCCAGTGCGTAACGCCAGGGCATTGAGTGCAGCCAAGGAGCGGTACTGATGTCCAATCTGGCAGAAACCACAGTCCACAGCGATCTGGACAGCGCCCCGCTGTTGCTGCCGGCCAAGGTGCTGAGCAACGACGAACAAGCCCTGCAGGCAGCCCATGAACTGGCTGAGGCAGCACGCACCCAAGCGGCCAAACGTGACCAGCAGCGCAAGCTGCCCTGGGCAGAAATCGAACAGTTCACCCGCAGCGGCCTGGGCAGCATCAGCATCCCGCGCGCCTTTGGTGGCGCGCAGGTGTCGTTTGTCACCATCGCGGAAGTCTTTCGCATCATCAGCGCCGCCGACCCGGCGCTGGGGCAGATCCCGCAAAACCAGTTCGGCATCCTGCAACTGCTCAAAGGCACCGCCACAGAGCGGCAGAAAGAGCTGCTGTTCACCTCGGTGCTCGATGGCTGGCGCATCGGTAATGCCGGGCCGGAACGCGGCACCAAGCACACCCTGGACCTCAAGGCACGGATCACCCGTGAGGGCGATCACTATGTGCTCAGCGGCCAGAAGTTCTATTCCACCGGCGCCCTGTTTGCCCATTGGGTCGCGGTCAAGGCGTTGAACGATGACGGCCGTCAGGCCATGGCCTTTGTCCGCCGCGGCACCCCGGGCCTGCGCATCGTCGATGACTGGTCCGGTTTCGGCCAGCGCACCACCGCCAGCGGCACCGTGCTGCTGGACAAGGTGCAGGTCGATGCGGAGCTGGTGATCGACACCTGGAAACAGAGCGAAGTAGCAAACATCCAGGGCGCGGCTTCGCAGCTGATCCAGGCGGCCATCGATGCCGGTATCGCCGAAGCGGCGATTGCCGACACCATCGCCTTCGTTCGCGACAAAGCCCGGCCATGGATCGACGCCAAGGTCGATCGTGCCAGCGATGATCTCTATGTAATCGCCGACGTCGGCCGCCTGCAGCTTGAACTGCATGCCGCCCAGGCGCTGCTTTCCAAGGCTGCGCGGGTGCTCGACGAAGTCAGCGCCGCGCCGGTCGATGCCGCTGCGGCCGCTCGCGCTTCGATTGCCGTGGCCGAAGCCAAGGTGCTGACCACCGAGATTTCGCTGCTGGCCAGCGAGAAGCTCTTCGAGCTCTCCGGCAGCCGCGCCACCCTAGCCGAGTTCAACCTCGACCGGCACTGGCGCAATGCCCGCGTGCACACCCTGCACGATCCGGTGCGCTGGAAATACCACGCCGTCGGCGCCTATCACCTCAACGGTACCTTGCCTGCCCGGCACTCCTGGATTTGACCAGACCACTGGAGCCCTGTTTATGAGCCTTTTGCCACAACCGCACGCCAACGTCGCGGTCATCCACACTGACGCCCAGGCATTGCAAGTCGCCGAGGAAATCGCCATTCAGCTGCGCCGCGACAGCGCCCTGCGCGACCGCGAACGACGCCTGCCGCACCCTGAACTTGAACTGTTCTCGCGCTCCGGCCTGTGGGGCATCAGCGTGCCCAAGGCCTTTGGTGGCGCTGGCGTATCGAACGTCACCCTGGCCAAGGTCATCGCCCGCATCGCCCAGGCCGACGCCTCGCTGGGGCAGATCCCGCAGAACCACTTCTATGCCCTGGAAGTGCTGCGGGTCAACGGCAGCGCGGCGCAACAGCAGCGCCTGTACGCCGAAGTAGTGGCCGGCCAGCGCTTTGGCAATGCCCTGGCCGAGCTGGGCACCAAGACCGCCCACGACCGCACCACCGCCCTTAGCCGCGACGGCGATGCTTACCGCATCAACGGGCGCAAGTTCTACGCCACCGGTGCGCTCTATGCCCAGCGCATTCCCACCTCGGTTGTCGATGAGGACGGCATCCAGCGCCTGGCCTTCGTCCCGGCAGACAGTACCGGGCTGAAGGTCATCGACGACTGGAGCGGCTTCGGCCAGCGCACCACCGGCAGCGGGTCGGTGCTGTTCGATAACGTCCAGGTTGGCGCCGAAGACGTGCTGCCGTTCCAGAGCGCCTTCGAGCGCCCGACCACGGTCGGCCCGCTGGCGCAGATCCTCCACGCCGCCATCGACACCGGCATCGCCCGCGCCGCCTACGAAGATGCCCTGCACTTCGTGCGCACCCGCAGCCGGCCATGGGTCGACTCCGGGGTCGATAAGGCCAGCGAAGATCCACTGACGCTGAAATCCTTCGGCCATCTGGCGATCCGTTTGCACGCCACTGAAGCGCTGCTCGAACGCGCCGGCGAATACCTCGACCGCGCCCAGGCCGAGCCCAATGCCGCAACCGTCGCCGCCGCCTCCATCGCCGTGGCCGAAGCGCGGGCGATCAGCACCGAGATTTCCCTCGCCGCCGGCACCACTCTGTTCGAGCTGTCGGGCAGCCAGGCCACCCTGGCCGAGCATGGCCTCGACCGGCACTGGCGCAACGCCCGGGTGCACACCCTGCACGACCCGGTGCGCTGGAAGTACCACGCCATCGGCAACTACTACCTCAACGATGAAAACCCACCGTTGCGGGGCACCATCTGATGGCCAAGAAAAAGATCCTGCTCAACGCCTTCAACATGAACTGCGTTGGCCATATCAACCACGGCCTGTGGACCCACCCGCGGGACAACTCGAGCCAGTACAAAACCCTCGAATACTGGACCGAGCTTGCCCAGTTGCTCGAGCGCGGGCTGTTCGACGGGCTGTTCATCGCCGATATCGTCGGTGTCTACGACGTCTACCAGCAGTCGGTCGATGTACCGCTCAAAGAGTCGATCCAGCTACCGGTCAACGACCCGCTGCTGCTGGTCTCGGCCATGGCCGCGGTCACCCGCAACCTGGGTTTCGGCCTGACCGCCAACCTCACCTACGAGCCGCCGTACCTGTTTGCCCGGCGCCTTTCCACCCTCGACCACCTGAGCCGTGGCCGGGTCGGCTGGAACATCGTCACCGGCTACCTCGACAGCGCTGCCAAGGCCATGGGCCTGGACCAGCAACCCGAGCACGACCGCCGCTATGACCAGGCCGACGAGTACCTGCAGGTGCTGTACAAGCTCTGGGAAGGCAGCTGGGAAGACGGCGCGGTGCTCAATGATCAGCAGCAGCGGATCTACGCCCAGCCGGACAAGGTGCACAAGGTCAAGCATCAAGGCGAGTTCTACCGGGTCGAGGGCTATCACCTCTGCGAGCCGTCGCCGCAGCGTACGCCGGTGCTGTTCCAGGCTGGCAGCTCCGAGCGTGGCCTGGGCTTTGCCGGCAACCATGCCGAATGCGTGTTCATCAGCGGCCAGAACAAGGCCGCCACCCGCGCCCAGGTCGACAAGGTCCGCGCTGCCGCCGTCGCAGCCGGGCGCGACCCGCAAGCCATCAAGGTGTTCATGGGCCTGACGGTGATCGTCGCCCGCACCGAAGAACAGGCCAAGGCCAAGCACGCCGAGTACCTACGCTATGCCAGCCCCGAGGCCGGTGTTGCGCACTTTGCCAGTTCCACCGCTATCGATTTTTCCGAGTACGAACTGGACGAGCCGATCCAGTACGTGAAAAGCAATGCCATCCAGTCTGCCACCAGGAACCTGCAGAACAACGACTGGACCCGGCGCAAGCTGCTCGAACAGCACGCTCTGGGCGGGCGCTACATCACCCTGATCGGCTCGCCGACCCAGGTCGCCGACGCGCTGGAAAGCTGGATCGCCGAAACCGGCCTCGACGGTTTCAACCTGGCGCGCACGGTCACCCCGGAAAGCTATGTCGACTTCATCGACCTGGTCATCCCCGAGTTGCAACGCCGCGGCTCGTACAAGACCGCCTACGAACAGGGCAGCCTGCGCGAAAAACTCTTCGCCAGCGACCAGCCTCACCTGCCGGCAGACCATCCTGGCGCCAGCTATCGCCACACCACCACGACCCCGACGGGAGCGCTACAGCATGCTTAAGACCTTTATTGCCCGCCCGGTCGCAGCCCTGGCCTTGAGCCTCGGCCTGTTCGGCGCCGCCCAGGCCGCCGATGCCCTGAAAGTCGGCACCACCGCAGCCTTCTCGATCCCGCTTGAAGCCGCCGTCAGCGAGGCCAAGAAACAGGGCCTGGACGTCGAACTGATCGAGTTCAGCGACTGGATCGCGCCGAATGTCAGCCTGGCGGCCGGCGACATCGACGTGAACTACTTCCAGCACATCCCGTTCCTGGAAAACGCCAAGGCTGCTGCCGGTTTCGACCTGGTGCCCTTCGCCCCGGGGATTATCAACAACGTCGGCCTGTATTCGAAAAAGTACAAGAGCTTCGCCGAGCTGCCCGAGGGCGCCAGCGTGGCCATCGCCAACGACCCGATCAACAGCGGCCGCGGTTTGCAGTTGCTGGCCAAGGCCGGCCTGATCACCCTCAAGCCCGGCGTCGGCTACAAGGCCACCGAAGAAGACATTGTCGCCAATCCGAAGAAGCTGAAGATCCTCCAGGTTGAAGCAGTACAACTGGTGCGTGCCTACGACGACGCCGACCTGGTCCAGGGCTACCCGGCCTACATCCGCCTGGCCAAGACCTTCGACGCCACTTCGGCGCTGCTGTTCGACGGCCTCGACCACAAGGAATACGTGATCCAGTTCGTCATCCGCCCGCAGAGCAAGGACGACCCGCGCCTGGCCAGGTTCATCGACATCTACCAGCACTCGCCGGTGGTGCGTGCTGCCCTCGACCAGGCCCACGGCAAGCTCTACCAAGCCGGCTGGGAGAGCTGAAATGAGCGCCATCAGCGCCCGCGTGGCGCAGGAGCAGCAGGCCACTTTCGCGCCCCTGCAACAGGCCCGGCAACGGGCCTTGCACCCGGAGCTGGGCAACGCCCATGTACGCTTCATTGGCCTCGGCAAGACGTACCCTGGCCAACAGGCCCCGGCGCTGGACGGCATCGACCTGAACATCCAGCACGGTGAGATCTTCGGCATCATCGGCCGCAGCGGCGCCGGCAAGTCGTCGCTGATCCGCACCATCAACCGCCTGGAGCAACCCAGCCAGGGCCGGGTGCTGATCGACCAGGTAGACATCGGCGAGTACGACGAAGACCGCCTGGTGCGCCTGCGCCGGCGCATCGGCATGATCTTCCAGCACTTCAACCTGATGTCGGCCAAGACCGTCTGGCAGAACGTCGAGCTGCCGCTCAAGGTGGCCGGCGTGCCCAAGGCCGAGCGCCAGCGCAAGGTTGCCCAATTGCTGGAACTGGTCGGCCTGCAGGAGAAGCATCACGTCTACCCGGCGCAGTTGTCCGGCGGGCAGAAGCAGCGCGTCGGCATTGCCCGGGCGCTGGTGCATGACCCCGAGATCCTGCTGTGTGACGAGGCTACGTCGGCACTCGACCCGGAAACCACCGAGTCGATCCTCGGCCTGCTACGCGATATCAACCAGCGCCTGGGTTTGACCATCGTGTTGATCACCCACGAGATGGCGGTGATCCGCGATATCTGCCACCGGGTGGTGGTGCTCGAGCGTGGGCGCATCGTTGAACAAGGCGCTGTCTGGCAGGTGTTCGGCGATCCGCAGCATGAGGTCAGCAAGACCCTGCTCGCGCCCTTGCAGCCGGCTCTGCCAGCTGCGTTGCAGGCTCGCTTGCAGCCGCAACCGGCGGGGCCTGAGGCAGCACTGGTGTTGAGCTTGCGGGTGAGTGGCAAAGACAAGCAGGCGCCGGAATTGTCTTCATTATTCGCCTTGCTCGGCGGTCGGATCAGCTTGCTGCAAGGCGGCATCGAACCGATCCAGGGCCGCGCGTTGGGGCAGCTTGTTGTGTCGGTGGCCAACTCGCCGCACCGCCACGAGCAAGTGATTGAGCGCGCCCGGCAATGGGCGGCACAAGTGGAGGTATTGGGTTATGTGGTTTGATCGCTTGCTCCAGGGCGTGCTCGACACCCTGCTGATGGTCGGCGTCTCATCGCTGATCGCCCTGCTCGCCGGCGTGCCGCTGGCGGTGATCCTGGTCACCAGTGGCAAGGGCGGGATCTTTGAAGCGCCTGCCCTGAACCGGGTGCTCGGCGCCTTCGTCAACCTGTTCCGCTCGATTCCGTTCCTGATCCTGATGGTGGCCTTGATTCCCTTCACCCGCTTGATCGTCGGCACCACCTACGGCGTCTGGGCGGCAGTGGTACCGCTGACCATTGCCGCCACACCGTTCTTTGCGCGCATTGCCGAAGTCAGCCTGCGCGAGGTCGACCACGGCCTGATCGAAGCGGCCCAGGCCATGGGCTGCCGGCGCTGGCATATCGTCTGGCATGTACTGCTGCCCGAAGCCCTGCCGGGCATTGTTGGCGGCTTTACCATCACCCTGGTGACCATGATCAACTCCTCGGCCATGGCCGGCGCCATCGGTGCCGGAGGCCTGGGCGACATCGCCTACCGCTATGGCTACCAGCGCTTCGACAGCCAGATCATGCTGACGGTGATCGTCATGCTGGTGGTGCTGGTGGCGTTGATTCAGCTGGGTGGGGACCGGTTGGCGAAGGGTTTGAACAAGCGCTGAGTTTATCGCGGGTCAAGCCCGCTCTCACAGAATACACCGTTGCAACTGTGGGAGCGGGCTGGACCCGCGATGGCGTAATCACTGGCGCTGCGGCTCGCGGATCTTGTACCAGGCCACGTACAGCGCCGGCAAAAACAGCAGGGTCAGCAAGGTGGCGACGATGATCCCGCCGATCATGGCGTAGGCCATCGGCCCCCAGAACACTTCGCGGGCGATCGGGATCATGCCCAGGCTCGCCGCTGCCGCAGTCAGCAAAATCGGCCGGCGCCTGTGGTTGGTCGCTTCCAGCACCGCATCCCAGGGCGAGTAGCCCTGGGCTTCGTACTCGTCGATCTGGGTCACCAGGATCACCGAGTTGCGGATGATGATGCCGATCAGCGCAAGAATCCCCAGGATCGCCACAAAGCCCATCGGCGTGCCGGTCGGCACCAGCGCCAGGACCACGCCGATCAAGCCCAGCGGCGCCACACTGGCGACCAGAAACAGCTTCTGCACGCTGTGCAGCTGAATCATCAGGAAGGTGCCCATCATGAACAGCATCAGCGGCACCACCTTGGCGATCGGGCCCTGGGCCTTGCCGCTTTCTTCCACGGTACCGCCGGTGGCCACGGCGTAACCCACCGGCAGTTTGCTGGCGAATTCGTCGATCTGCGGCTTGAGCTCGGCCACCAGGTCGGTCGGCTGGATTTCGCCGCGCACCGAGGCCTTGATGGTGATGGTCGGTTTGCGGTCGCGACGCCATACCAGCGGCTGTTCCAGCTCATAGCGCACGGTGGCGAAGGCCAGCAGCGGGATAGAGGTGCCGTTGGGGGTGACGATCTGCAGGTTTTGCAGGGTCTGCGGCGTGCCGCGCTCGCTGTCTACGGCGCGCGCGATGACGTCGATCAGGTAGATGTTGTCGTTGACCTCGGTCACCGGCGCGCCGCTGACGATGCTGTTCATCACATTGGCCACGTCTTCGGACGACAACCCGAGCTGGCGCGCCTTGTCTTGGGCGATCTCGACCCGCAGCACCTTGCCCGGCTCGTTCCAGTCGTAAATCATCTCGCCGATGTGCTCGTTCTGGTCGAGCAGCGAGGCCAGAGCAATGGCGTGCTTGCGCACTTCATCGATGTCCTTGCCGCTGACCCGGTACTGGATCGGCCGCCCGACCGGCGGGCCCATTTCCAGTGACTGGACGTTGCTGCCAATGCCGACGAAGTCTTCACGCAGGCGCTTTTGCAGGCGCGCCATCAATGCCTCGCGCGACTCCAGGCCTTTGCTGACAATCACCAGCTGGGCGTAGTACGGGTTCTGCAGTTGCTGGTCCAGCGGCAGGTAGAAACGGATCGCGCCCTGGCCGATGTAAGTGCTCCAGCGCACGATATCCGGGTCGCCCTTGAGCGTCGCTTCCAGGCGATCCACCGCCTTGCGGGTTTCCTCGATCGAGGCGTTTTGCGGCAGGTTGAGGTCGACGAGAATTTCCGGGCGGTCCGAGGACGGGAAGAACTGGTTCTGCACGAATCGCATGCAGAACACCGCCAGCACGAACAACAACACAGTGCCGATGATGGTCAGCCAGCGATGACGCATGCACCACAGCAGGCTGTTGCCAAAGGCCTTGCCGATACGCCCCGGCTCTTCGCTGTGCGGTTTGACCTTGGTGCTGAGGATATGCACGCCGAGTACCGGGGCAAATACTACGGCCACCACCCAGGACACCAGCAAGGCGGCCGCGATCACCGCGAACAGGGTGTAGGTGTACTCCCCTGCCGAGCTGGCATTGAGGCCGATCGGCACGAAGCCCGCGACCGTCACCAGGGTACCGGTAAGCATCGGAAAGGCGGTCGAGGTGTAGGCGAAGGTGGCTGCCTGCTCCTTGCTCTCGCCCATTTCCAGGCGCGTGACCATGACCTCGACGGTGATCATCGCATCGTCCACCAACAGGCCCAGGGCAATGATCAGCGCGCCCAGGGAGATCCGCTGCATGGTGATGCCGCTGTATTCCATGAAGATGAAGACCATGGCCAGCACCAGCGGAATCGAGCAGGCCACCACCAGACCGGCGCGTACCCCGAGGCTGATGAAGCTGACCACCAGGACGATCACCACCGCCTCGAACAGGGCGCTGGTAAAGCCGCCCACGGCCTCCTCTACCACCACCGCCTGGTCAGACACCGTATGCACGCCAACACCAACCGGCAACTCGGAGACCACGCGGTCCATCATCTTGTGCAGGTCGGCACCGAACACCTGGATGTTGCCGCCGGCCTTCATACCGATGGCCAGGCCAATGGCGGTCTGGCCGTTGTAGCGAAACATCGGCGCGGGTGGGTCGACAAAGCCTCGCTGGATCTCGGCGATATCCGCCAGGCGGAAAAAACGGTCGTTGATGCGCAGGTTGACCGCCTCGAGGTCTTTCTCCGAGGCGAACTGGCCGGTGGTGCGTACCGAAATGCGCTCGGGACCGGCCTCGATCACCCCGGCCGGGGTGACTGCGTTCTGGCTCTGCAGGGCCTGCAGTACCTGGCGCTGGTCGATGCCGAACGACGCCAGCTTGCGGGTCGAGAAGTTCAGGTAGAGCACCTCGTCCTGGGTGCCGATCATTTCCACCTTGCCCAGGTTGGGCACTTCACGGATCTCGGCGCGCACCTGTTCGACGTAGTCGCGCAGCTGGCGCATGCTCAGGCCATCGGCGGTAAAGGCGTAGATCGAACCGAACACGTCACCGAACTCATCGTTGAAACCCGGGCCCTGAATGCCTTGGGGAAACTCGCCGCGAATATCCTGGATCTTCTTGCGCACCTGATACCAGATCTGCGGGATGTCCGCCGCCTTGGTGGTGTCGCGCAGGTTGACGTAAACGGTCGACTCGCCAGGGCGGGTGTAGCTTTTCACATAGTCGAGGGAGTCCAGCTCTTCGAGCTTCTTTTCGATGCGGTCGGTGACCTGGTACAGCGTTTCATCCTGGGTCGCACCCGGCCAGCGGGTCTGAATGACCATGGTCTTGATGGTGAACGAAGGGTCTTCCTCACGCCCCAGGTTCATGTAGGAAAACACGCCCATCAGCAAGCCGACGAACATCAGGTACCAGACAAAGGATTGGTGCTTCAGCGCCCACTCCGACAGGTTGAAGCTTCCATTCATTGCGGGTCTTCCTCGTCGACGATGACCTTCTGGCCCGGTTTGAGACTGTTTACACCGGCGGTTACTACTCGCTCGCCAGGCTGTACGCCCGAGGCCAGCACTACGCTGCCAGGGGTACGCTCAAGCAGCTTCACATCACGTGTGGCGACGGTTTTTTGCTGCGGATCGACCACCCATACCCGGGTCTTGCCGTCGCTTTCGAGCAAGGCCGACGCCGGCAGTTCGGTGCGTGGCGAAACCGCCGAGGTCAGGGTGACGCTGATAGCCGTGCCGAGACGGAACGCATTCGGCGTATCGACCAAGGTCAGGCGGGCGCGACGGGTGCGGGTGGTGGCATCGGCCTGCGGCTCCAGCTCACGCAGGGTCGCTGTGGTGTTGATATCCGGGTCCAGTTGCGAGGCCACCAGGAACTGAAGCTGCGTGTTCAATTGCTCGGCCAGGCTGGTCGGCAGGTCGATCACCGCTTCCTTGATATCCGGTCGCGCCAGGGTCACCACGGCCTGGCCGGCACTCACCGTTTGCCCGGCCTCGGCCTGCCAATTGGTGACTACGGCGCCATGGTCGGCCTTCAGCTCGCTGTAACCCAGTTGATCACGGGCCTGGTCAACCGCCGCCCGCGCCTGCTTCAGGGAGGCTCCAGTGGTCTTCAGGTCGGTCTGCGCGATGTCCAGCTGGGCTTGCGCACCCACGCCGCGATCAAACAACTGCTGCTGACGTCGGGCGTTGGCCTGGGCGTTGATCCACTGCGCCTGGATCTTCGCCAGGTCGCCCTCAGCGGCGCGCAACTGGTTGCGCTGGTCGGTGGGATCAAGGCTGGCAAGCACATCGCCTGGTTGCACTTGACTGCCGACATCGACCCAGCGCCGGGCAATCCGGCCCCCCACACGAAAGCCCAGGGTGCTTTCAAAACGGGCCTGGATGCTGCCAGCGAAACGTCCAAGATTGGCCTGTACCTGTGGCTGGGCAATGACCGACAGCACTGGTCGCACAGGTTCTGGCGCACTGGCTTGCTTGCCGCAACCTACGAGCAGCAGTGCGCCGCCCAAGACAAACGTGATTGTTTTCATTGCGCCACCCCGCTGTCCTTGAGCGGCGCGATTTCCACCTGCATGCCCGGATTTAACAGTTGCCCGCCCGTTACCACAACGGTTTCCCCACCTTTGAGGCCATCGCCCACCACCACCTTGCCGGTCAGGTAGCGCATCACCTTGACCTTCTGCAAGCGCACCTTGTCACCCTCGCCCACCAGCCACACCGCCGGCTCATGCAGGTCTTTGGTCAGCGCTGACCAGGGCAACTCTACGCTCGGCTTGCCCTGAACTTTGCCGGTGGCAGTAACTGGCGAGCCCAGGTCCATGCCGGGCGGCACATCATTCAATGCCACCTTGACCTGCACCGTGCCGCTTTGCGCCGAAACCGTCGGGGTGACCTCACGGATGTAACCCTGAGCCTGGATTTTCGGGTTATCCACCAGGCTGACCTTGATTGCCTCACGGGTGGCCGGGGCCACCAGCAAGGCTTCGTAGACATTGAACACCGCATCGCGCTCACCATCGCGGGCCAGGCTGAAGATCGGCACCGTGGCCTGAACCACCTGGCCGACCTCGGCCTGGCGCTCGGTGATCACCCCGTCCGCCTCGGCGACCAGCGCGGTGTAGCTCAACTGCTCTCGGGCGTTGGCCAGTTGCGCCTGGGCGGCCTTGAGTGCGCTCTGGCTGCTGCGCAAGGCGGCTTCGGCCGAATCGTATTCGCTCTGGCTGGTGTAGCCCTTGGGCAGCAGTTTTTGCTGGCGAACAAAGGCCGCGGCAGTCTGGGTCACGCGCGCCTGCTCGGCGAAGACCTCGGCCTTGGCCGAGTCGACGTTGGTTTGCAGGTCCTTGGGGTCAAGCCTGGCCAGTACCTGGTTGGCCTTGATGTGATCGCCGACATCGACGCTGCGGGCAATGATCTTGCCGCCCACGCGAAAGGAAAGATCGGTCTGCACCCGCGCCTGAACATCGCCGGTCAGGGTTACGGACGCTGCGAAATCACTGGGCTGAACACGTTGAACACCAACCCTGGGCAGTTCGGCTTCAGGGGCTTTTTTCTCCCCGCATCCCGTCAGCACCAGCGACACCCCCAGGCAGACGAGCGATAAAGGACGCAACACCCTCATGCAGGCTCCTTGCATGTGCCAGATCTATTTAGGAATGCGAGTGTTAGCGTAGATCAGGGTTCCCTTGATCGCTTGTCGGTGTACACAATTCGTTCACCACGCGGAATCGGCGATACTGCCCTCTTTACCTGAATGGACGCTGCCATGCTGACCACCCTGGCTGTCGCCAACTACCGCTCGATCAATCACCTGGTGCTGCCACTGGCACGCCTTAACGTCATCACCGGGCCCAACGGCAGCGGCAAGTCCAACCTGTACAAGGCCCTGCGCCTGCTCGCCGAAACGGCGCAAGGCGGTGTGGTCAACGCCCTGGCGGTGGAGGGCGGGCTGGAGTCGACGTTCTGGGCCGGCCCCGAGCAGATCAGCCGGCGCATGAGCAACGGCGAAGTCGCCATCCAGGGCGGCCCGCGCCAGCATGCACGGCGCTTGCGCCTGGGCTTTGGCGACGAAGAATTCGGCTACGCCATCGGTCTCGGCCTGCCGGAGCCAAGCAGGTCATCTTTCGCCCTCGACCCGCAGATCAAGCGCGAAAGCATCTGGGCAGGTCCGTTGTACCGCCCGGCCAGCCTGCTGGTGGACCGCCAGGGGCCGATGGTCAAGGTCCGTGAAGGCCGCCAATGGGAGGTGCAGGCGCAGCACACGCCGAGCTTCGACAGCCTGTTCGACCAGGTCGGCAACCTGCGCTCCTCACCGGAGGTGTTGCTGCTGCGTGAGCGCATCCGTGGCTGGCGCTTCTACGATCACTTTCGCACCGACCGTGATGCCCCGGCCCGCCGCCGGCAACTGGGTACGCGCACGCCGGTACTGCACCACGACGGCCGCGACCTGGCCGCCGCGCTGCAGACCATCATCGAGATCGGCGACCCGCAGGCCTTGCAGGCAACCATCGCCGATGCCTTCCCCGGCGCACGCCTGGAGATCGATGCCGTGCCGGGTGGGGCGTTCGGGGTGTTGTTTCATCAAGAGGGCTTGTTGCGGCCGCTGAGCGCCGCCGAACTGTCAGACGGTACCTTGCGCTACCTGCTGCTGGTCGCCGCGCTGCTGACGCCAAGGCCGCCGACCATGATGGTACTGAACGAGCCGGAAACCAGCTTGCACCCGGATTTGCTGCCAGCGTTGGCGCGCTTGATCGTTCGTGCCTCGGAGCAGTGTCAGGTGTGGGTGGTGTCGCATGCACGAAGATTGGTGGCCGCGTTGGAACAGGATGCGAGCTGCAATTCGATCGTGCTGGAGAAGGTGCTGGGGCAGACCCGCGTTGCCGGTCAGGGGATGCTGGATGAGCCGGCCTGGCACTGGCCGGAGTGAAAACCAATCGCGGGGCAAGCCCGCTCCTACCCATTTGTAGGAGCGGGCTTGCCCCGCGAAGGGTTTCAGATCACGCCGAAACCGGCGCCGGCGCGCGACGCACGTCCGGTTGTTTCCACGAGTCGGCAGCGCTTTCTTCGATAGCCTGCTGGATCGCCCGACGGCGACGCTCTTCGGCCTGACGGCTGAAGTACCAGACCATGAAGGTCACCAGCGACACGCTGAGCAGGATCAGGCTGGCCACGGCGTTGATTTCCGGCTTCACGCCCAGACGCACGGCAGAGAAGACTTCCATCGGCAGGGTGGTCGAACCCGGGCCGGAGACGAAGCTGGCCAGTACCAGGTCGTCCAGCGACAGGGCAAAGGACATCATCCCGCCCGCTGCCAGCGACGGTGCGATCATCGGGATGGTGATCAGGAAGAACACCTTCCACGGCCGGGCACCGAGGTCCATGGCCGCTTCTTCGATCGACAGGTCCAGCTCACGCAGGCGCGCCGATACCACTACCGCCACATAGGCTGCGCAGAAGGTGGTGTGGGCGATCCAGATGGTGACGATGCCACGCTCCTGCGGCCAGCCGATCATCTGCGCCATGGCCACGAACAGCAGCAACAGCGACAGACCGGTGATCACCTCGGGCATTACCAACGGTGCGGTAACCAGGCCACCGAACAGCGTGCGGCCCTTGAAGCGGGTAACCCGGGTCAGCACGAAGGCGGCCAGGGTGCCCAGCGCCACGGCGGCGATCGCGGTGTAGCAGGCGATCTCCAGTGAGCGCATCACCGAGCCCATCAACTGGGTGTTGTCGAGCAGGCCGACGTACCACTTCACCGACCAGCCGCCCCACACCGTCACCAGCTTGGAGGCGTTGAACGAGTAGATCACCAGGATCAGCATGGGCAGGTAGATGAACAGCAGGCCCAGGACCAACATCAATTTGGAGAAACTGAAACGCTTCATGCCCTGCCCTCCATCTCTTTGGCCTGACTACGGTTGAAGAGCAGGATCGGTACGATCAGGATCGCCAGCATCACTACCGCCAGGGCAGAGGCCACCGGCCAGTCACGGTTGTTGAAGAACTCTTGCCAGAGCACTTTACCGATCATCAGGGTTTCCGGGCCGCCAAGCAGCTCAGGAATGACGAACTCGCCCACCACCGGAATGAACACCAGCATGCAGCCGGCGATGATGCCGTTCTTCGACAGCGGCACGGTGATTTTCCAGAAGCTGTTGAAGGTGCTCGAACCCAGGTCCGAAGCGGCTTCAAGCAGGCTCTGGTCATGCTTCACCAGGTTGGCGTAGAGCGGCAGGATCATGAACGGCAGGTACGAATAGACCACGCCGATATACACCGCAAGGTTGGTGTTGAGGATCTGCAACGGCTGATCGATCCAGCCCAGCCACAGCAGCAGGGCGTTGAGCAGGCCATTGTTGCTGAGGATGCCCATCCAGGCATAGACACGGATCAGGATTGCGGTCCAGGTCGGCATCATGATCAGCAGCAACAGTACCGTCTGGGTTTCCTTGCGGGCGTTGGCGATGGCGTAGGCCATCGGATAGCCGATCAGCAGGCACAGCAGCGTGCTGACGAAGGCCATCTTCAACGACCCCAGGTACGCCGAGATGTACAGTTCGTCTTCGGTCAACAGGCCATAGTTGGCCAGGTTGAGCACCAGCTGCACCTTGTCTTCGACGTAGCTGTAGATCTCGGTGTACGGCGGGATCGCCACGTCGGCTTCGGCGAAGCTGATCTTCAGAACGATGAAGAACGGCAGCATGAAGAACAGGAACAGCCAGATGAACGGCACGCCGATCACCACATGGCGCCCCTCGGGCTTTATTCGGTTGAAGGCTCGCTTGAGCTTGCGGGCGTTCATGAGCGCAGTACCACGCCGCTGTCATCCTCCCACCAGACGTAGACCTGGTCGTCCCAGGTCGGCCGGGTGCCCTGGCGCTCGGCGTTGGCAACGAACGACTGGACAATCTTGCCGCCAGGCAGCTCGACGTAGAACACCGAATGGCCACCCAGGTAGGCGATGTCGTGGACCTTGCCGCGCGACCAGTTGTGCTCGCAGGTCGGCTGCTCGGTGGTCACCAGCAGTTTTTCCGGGCGCAGGGCGTAGGTGATGCGCTTGTCTTCCACCGAAGTGGTGACACCGTGGCCGACGTAGATCTTGCGCTCAAGCTCGGGGCTGGCGATCACCGCGTGGCCTTCGGCATCGTCGACCACTTCGCCTTCGAACAGGTTGACGTTGCCGATGAACTCGCAAACCAGGCGGCTGGTCGGGGTTTCATAGATGTCGATCGGGCTGCCGATCTGGGCAATCCAGCCCAGGTGCATGATGGCGATGCGCTGGGCCATGGTCATGGCCTCTTCCTGATCGTGGGTTACCATCACACAGGTCACGCCGACCCGCTCGATGATCTCCACCAGCTCCAGTTGCATCTGCGAGCGCAGCTTCTTGTCCAGCGCGCCCATCGGCTCATCGAGCAGCAGCAGTTTCGGCCGCTTGGCCAGCGAACGGGCCAGGGCCACACGCTGACGCTGGCCACCGGAGAGCTGGTGCGGCTTGCGCTTGGCGTACTGGGTCATGTGCACCAGCTTGAGCATCTCGGCCACGCGGGCGTCGATCTCGGACCTGGGCATGCGGTCCTGCTGCAGGCCGAAGGCGATGTTCTGCGCCACGGTCATGTGCGGGAACAATGCGTACGACTGGAACATCATGTTGATCGGCCGCTCGTAGGGCGGCATATCGGTGATGTCTACGCCATCGAGGAAGATGCGCCCTTCGGTGGGCCGTTCGAAGCCGGCGAGCATGCGCAGCAAGGTGGATTTGCCCGAACCGGAACCACCGAGCAGGGCGAAGATCTCGCCCTTCTTGATTTCCAGGGACACATCGTCCACGGCGACCGTTTCGTCGAACTTTTTCGTGACCCGGTCGATTTTGACCAGCACCTGTTTAGGTTGCTGGTCGCCCTCGAGGGCTTTCTTATAGGCACCGGAGGCAACTGCCATTTGTGAAACTCCCAACAAGATTTTTTGCGTCCGCCCCTGCCGTGACGGACCCTGGATTTTTACTTGCCCGACTTGACCTTGGTCCAGCTACGGGTCATCAACCGTTGCACCTTGGGAGGCAGCTCGGAGTTGACGTACAACTTGTCCAGCACTTCTTGCGGTGGGTAAACCGCTGCGTCGGTTCGCACGCTCTGGTCCATCAGATCGCCAGCCTTGGGGTTCGGGTTGGCGTAACCGACGTAATCACTGACCTGGGCAATTACCTCAGGCTGCAGCAAATAGTTGATGAAGGCATGGGCCTCTTTGACATTCTTGGAGTCCTTGGGGATCGCCAGCATGTCGAACCAGAGGTTGCCGCCTTCCTTGGGAATCGCATAGGCCACCTTGACGCCCTTGCCGGCTTCTTCGGCGCGGGACTTGGCCTGGAATACATCGCCGGAGAAACCGGCAGCCACGCAGATGTCGCCGTTGGCAAGGTCGGAGATGTACTTGGAGGAGTGGAAGTAGGTCACGTAGGGACGCACGGCCAGCAGCTTCTTCTCGGCGTCGGCGTAGTCCTTGGGGTTGGTGCTGTTGGGGTCGCGCCCCATGTAATTGAGCACCGCCGGGAGCATCTCGTCGGCCGAGTCGAGGAACGCGACTCCGCACTTGGAGAGCTTCTTGATGTTCTCCGGCTCGAGCAGCACGGCCCAGGAATCGATCTTGTCGGTACCCAGCGCCGCCTTGACCTTGTCGACGTTATAGCCGATGCCATTGGTGCCCCACAGGTAGGGGACGGCGTACTGGTTGCCCGGGTCGTTCTTTTCCAGGCGCTTCATCAGCGCCGGGTCGAGGTTCGCATAGTTTGGCAGCAGCGCCTTGTCGAGCTTCTGGAACGCGCCTGCCTTGATCTGCTTGCCGAGGAAATGGTTGGACGGCACCACCACGTCATAGCCGGTGCGACCGGCCAGCAGTTTGCCTTCCAGGGTTTCGTTGGAGTCGAAGACATCTTGCACCGGCTTGATGCCAGTGGCTTTTTCGAAGTCCGCGAGGGTGGTCTGACCGATGTAGTCGGACCAGTTATAAATGTGCACCGTGGGCGCCGCTTGGACGCTGATCGCCAGCGTCAGACCCGCTCCAGCCAACATGGCCTTGCGAAATACAGAAATAGACAAGTGGGAGGTCCTCACAAATGTGCCCGTGGCAAACGGCAGAAATACCTGCCGGATAAGCAAACCGGCGCGCAACTTACCTTCGATGCACTCATGCCGCAAAAAAATTTGTGCTTTCATGCTCCCCGGGCGGGATTTACACCGCGCCCAGGGAGGTAACCGCTGTTACTTGCCCGACTTGATCTTGGTCCAGCTGCGCGTGATTTCGCGCTGGGCCTTGGCACCCGGGTCAGCAATTGCGTACAGCTGCTTCTTCACATCAGCCGGTGGGTAGATGCTCGGATCGCCCGAGATGTCCTTGTCCACCAGTGCGGTGGCCGCCTTGTTGCCGTTCGGGAAACGGACGGCATTGGTGATCTCGGCCATGATTTCCGGCTGCATCAGGAAATCCATGAACTTGTAGGCGGCTTCGACGTTGACGGCATCTTTAGGGATGGCAACCATGTCGTAGAAGGTACCGGCGCCTTCTTTCGGAATGATGTAGTCGAGCTTGACCTTGTCGCCGGCTTCGTGGGCACGTGCCTTGGACTGCTCCAGGTCACCCGAATAACCTACGGCCACGCAGATGTTGCCGTTGGCCAGGTCCGAGATGTACTTGGAGGAGTGGAAGTAGCCGATCGAAGGACGCACGCTGAGGAACAGGTCTTCGGCGGCTTTGAGGTCTTCTTTTTTCGTGCTGTTGGTCGGCTTGCCCAGGTAATGCAGCGCCGCCGGGATCATTTCGGTCGGGGCATCGAGGAAGCTCACGCCGCAGCTCTTGAGCTTGGCGATGTTTTCAGGCTTGAACACCACGTCCCAGGAATCGATCTTGTCGACGCCCAGCGCCGCCTTGACCTTCTCCGGGTTGTAGCCGATGCCGATGGAGCCCCACATGTACGGGAACGCATGCTTGTTGCCCGGGTCGCTGGCATCGCCAACGGCCTTGAGCAGGTCTTCGTCGAGGTTCTTCCAGTTTGGCAGTTTGGACTTGTCCAGCTCCTGATAGACGCCAGCCTTGATCTGCTTGGCCAGGAAGTTGTTCGACGGTACCACCACGTCGTAACCGGACTTGCCTGCCAGCAACTTGGCCTCGAGGGTTTCGTTGCTGTCGAAGACGTCGTAGACGACCTTGATACCGGACTGTTTCTCGAACTTGGCGACGGTGTCTGGTGCGATGTAGTCGGACCAGTTATAGACGTGCAGTACTTTGTCATCCGCCTGAACAGCACTGGCCATGGCGCCCATCAGGGACACGGCCAACAACGTCTTGCCCAATTTCTTCATGCGTAATGCTCCAGAATTTTTTATTTAGCCATCTGTTCAGCGGCCGGCTTATTCGGCGCAAGCTCCGAGCGACTGAAACAGCCGCTAGTCTGGCAAGTTACAAGGCGCTCTTTCAACAACAGAGGCGCCTTGAAACCCATTGATGCCATTACGCTAGCCTAGCACCTGGCTATTTCAGCGCTTCGAGCGTCAGGTCCAGGCATTTGCGCGCCTTTTCCACCAGCTCGTCGATCTCGGCGTGGCTGATCACCAGCGGCGGCGCAATGATCATGGTGTCGCCCACGGCGCGCATGATCAGGCCGTTGTCGAAGCAGAACTGGCGGCAGATCATGCCGGCACCCTGGCCTTCGTAACGGGCACGGGTGGCCTTGTCCTTGACCAGTTCGATGGCACCGAGCATGCCCAGGCCACGCACTTCGCCCACCAGCGGGTGATCGTTGAGCTCACGCAGACGTTTCTGCAAATACGGTGCCGTTTCGGCCTGAACCCGCTCGATGATCTTCTCGTCGCGCAGAATCCGCAGGTTTTCCAGGCCTACCGCCGCCGCCACCGGGTGGCCGGAGTAGGTGAAGCCGTGGTTGAAGTCGCCGCCTTGGCTAAGCACCTTGGCCACTTCGTCACGCACGATCACACCGCCCATGGGGATGTAACCGGAGGTCAGGCCCTTGGCGATGGTCATCAGGTCGGGCTTGAGGTCGTAGTAATCGGAACCGAACCACTCGCCAGTGCGACCGAAGCCACAGATCACTTCGTCGGCAATGAACAGGATGTCGTACTTGGCGAGGATCTCCTTGATCTTCGGCCAGTAGGTTTCTGGCGGAATGATCACCCCGCCGGCGCCCTGGATCGGCTCGGCAATAAAGGCGGCGACCTTGTCTTCGCCGACTTCGAGGATTTTCTTTTCCAGCTGCTCGGCAGCCCAGACCCCGAACTCGTCCGGGGTCATGTCGCCGCCCTCACCGAACCAGTATGGCTGCGGGATGTGCTCGATGCCCGGCAGCGTGCCACCCTGGGCATGCATGCCGCTCATGCCGCCCAGGGCGGCGCCGGCCACGGTGGAGCCGTGATAGCCATTGATACGGCCAATGATCACCTGTTTCTGCGGCTTGCCCTTGAGCGCCCAGTAATGGCGGACCATGCGCAGGTTGGTGTCGTTGCCTTCAGAACCGGAACCGGTGAAGAACACATGGGTCATGCCCTTGGGCGCCACGGCGGTAACCGCCTTGGCCAGCTCCAGTGCCGGTGGGTGGGCAGTCTGGAAGAACAGGTTGTAGTACGGCAGCTCGCGCATCTGCTTGGCGGCCACTTCAACCAGCTCTTCACGGCCATAACCGACCGCCACGCACCACAGGCCCGCCATGCCATCGAGGATTTTGTTGCCCTCGCTGTCCCACAGGTGCACGCCCTCGGCTTTGGTGATGATCCGCGGCCCCTTCTCTTTCAGCTGTTGATAGTCACTGAAAGGTGCCAGGTGATGCTCACTGCTAAGGGTTTGCCACTCACGGGTTTGCGGGTTGTTGACGCTCATGTGCTTCTCCGTTTGTTGACGGCCGCGGTCCTGCGGCTCCGGGTTGATCAGACCGCAAACAGCAGGAACTCACGTTCCCAGGAGCTGATTACGCGTTTGAAGTTTTCATGCTCGGCGCGTTTGGTGGCGACGTAGCCGGTAATGAATTTCTTGCCCAGGTAGGGTTCCAGGGCCTTGCAGTTTTCCATGCGCTCGAGGGCGTCCTCGATGGTCAGCGGCAGGCGCAGGTTGCGCCGCTCGTAACCACGACCCTGTACCGGCGCGCTCGGCTTGATGCCTTCGACCATGCCGATGAAACCGCACAGCAGGCTGGCGGCGATCGCCAGGTAGGGGTTGGCGTCGGCGCCTGGCAGGCGGTTCTCGACCCGGCGGTTCTGCGGGCCGGCATCCGGTACGCGCAGGCCGACGGTACGGTTCTCTTCGCCCCACTCGACGTTCACCGGCGCCGAGGTGTCGGGCAGGAAGCGACGGAACGAGTTGACGTTGGGGGCGAACAGCGGCAGCACCACCGGGATGAACTTCTGCAGGCCGCCGACGTGGTTGAGGAACAGCTCGCTCATGCGCCCGTCTTCGTCCGAGAAGATGTTCTTGCCGGTGTGCACGTCGATGATGCTCTGGTGCAGGTGCATGGCGCTGCCCGGCTCGCCGGTCATCGGCTTGGCCATGAAGGTGGCGGCGACGTTGTGCTTGAGCGCAGCCTCGCGCATGGTGCGCTTGAACACCAGGATCTGGTCGGCCAGCGACAAGGCATTCCCGTGACGGAAGTTGATTTCCATCTGCGCCGTGCCGTCTTCGTGGATCAGCGTGTCGAGGTCCAGGTTCTGCAGCTCGCACCAGTCGTAGACGTCCTCGAACAGCGGGTCGAATTCGTTGGCCGCTTCAATAGAGAAGGACTGGCGACCGGTTTCCGGGCGCCCGGAGCGGCCAATCGGCGGCTGCAGGGGGAAGTCCGGGTCTTCGCAGCGCTTGGTCAGGTAGAACTCCATCTCTGGCGCCACGATCGGCTGCCAGCCCTTGTCGGCGTAGAGCTTCAAAACCTTCTTGAGCACGTTGCGCGGCGACAGCTCGACCGGGTTGCCCTGCTTGTCGTAGGTGTCGTGGATCACCTGGGCGGTCGGCTCGATGGCCCAGGGCACGAGAAACACCGCGTTCTCGTCGGGGCGGCAGATCATGTCGATGTCGGCCGGGTCGAGCAGTTCGTAATAGATGTCGTCATCGACATAGTCGCCGGTCACGGTCTGCAGCAACACGCTCTCGGGCAGGCGCATGCCTTTTTCGGCGATGAACTTGTTGGTCGGCGAGATCTTGCCGCGGGTGATACCGGTGAGGTCGCTGATCAGGCACTCGACTTCGGTGATCTTGTGTTCTTTCAACCAATCGGTGAGCTGGTCGAGGTTGCTACTCATAAATACCTCAGGAGGTAAATGTCTGGACTGACGTCAGGACGTGACCCGGAGTGGGCCGTCCCAGACATTCTGGATGCCCCACGGGGCTAAAGCAAAAGTCAGGCGCAGGGAGGCCGCAACGGGCAGTTCCCGCAAGGCTGACGAGCCCGCTATAGTGATGGCAGAGGTCATTCGAAGTAGCGTCGACAGCAGGCAGGACGCCTGGGCCGTCAATTATTTCAGCCGGGGCGCAAGGTGCTGGCGCAGGGCGCAAGCCACCCGCGAGGAATGCGTGCAAACCGTTCTGCGAACGGCGGGCGATGATGCCGGTTGTCGGCAGGCGTGACATGTAACCCCCGGTATTATTGGTGTTATGGGTTGCCACCGAGCTTAGCCTTGTTCATTTTTTTACACAACACCCCCGTAAAAAATAGAACACGGCCCGCTCAAGATCGCCGTTACCGTACGAAAGCAGCCCTTGTCGGCGCCCCCAATTGCAGCAAAAATGCCGCTTGAGGGCCATTTTAGGGCATCATGGGGCTGGCTTGACTTCAGCAAGGCTTTCCGATTGACTGAACCTGCAAGCCCCCATTGATTGATATTTTTAACAACAAAGGTGTTGCATCATGTCGGTACCCCCGCGTGCCGTTCAGCTTAACGAAGCGAACGCGTTCCTTAAGGAACATCCTGAGGTTCTCTACGTTGACCTTCTGATTGCAGATATGAATGGTGTGGTGCGCGGCAAGCGCATCGAGCGCACCAGCCTCCACAAGGTTTACGAGAAAGGCATCAACCTGCCGGCCTCCCTCTTCGCCCTGGATATCAACGGCTCGACCGTCGAAAGCACCGGCCTTGGCCTGGACATCGGCGATGCCGACCGCATCTGCTATCCAATCCCGGACACCCTGTCCAACGAGCCCTGGCAAAAGCGCCCGACCGCGCAACTGCTGATGACCATGCACGAGCTCGAAGGCGAACCGTTCTTCGCTGACCCGCGGGAAGTCCTGCGCCAGGTCGTGAGCAAGTTCGACGAGCTGGGCCTGACCATCTGCGCCGCATTCGAGCTTGAGTTCTACCTGATCGACCAGGAGAACGTGAACGGCCGCCCGCAACCGCCGCGCTCGCCGATCTCCGGCAAACGCCCGATCTCGACCCAGGTCTACCTGATCGACGACCTCGACGAATACGTCGACTGCCTCCAGGACATCCTCGAGGGTGCCAAGGAACAAGGCATTCCGGCTGACGCCATCGTCAAGGAAAGCGCCCCGGCACAGTTCGAAGTCAACCTGCACCACGTTGCCGACCCGATGAAGGCCTGCGACTACGCGGTACTGCTCAAGCGCCTGATCAAGAACATTGCCTACGACCATGAAATGGACACCACCTTCATGGCCAAGCCCTACCCGGGCCAGGCGGGTAATGGTCTGCATGTCCATATCTCGGTGCTGGACAAAGATGGCAAGAACATCTTCACCAGCGAGGATCCCGAGCAGAACGCCGCACTGCGTCACGCGATCGGCGGTGTGCTCGAGACCCTACCGGCGTCGATGGCGTTCCTGTGCCCGAACGTCAACTCGTACCGCCGTTTTGGTGCCCAGTTCTACGTGCCGAATTCGCCAAGCTGGGGCCTGGACAACCGTACCGTGGCTCTGCGCGTACCGACCGGCACCCCGGACGCCGTGCGCATCGAACACCGCGTAGCCGGTGCCGACGCCAACCCGTACCTACTGATGGCCGCTGTACTGGCCGGTGTTCACCATGGCCTGACCAACAAGGTCGACCCGGGCGAGCCGGTTGAAGGCAACTCCTACGAGCAGAACGAGCAGAGCCTGCCAAACAACCTGCGTGATGCCCTGCGCGAGCTGGACGACAGCGAGATCCTGGCCAGGTACATCGATCCGAAATACATCGATATCTTCGTGGCCTGTAAAGAGAGCGAGCTGGAGGAGTTCGAACACTCCATCTCCGACCTCGAGTACAACTGGTATCTGCATACCGTTTGATGCTTGAGGGCCTTATCGCGGGTCAAGTCGGGTCGCCGCACCGCCGCTCCCACAAATATCTTCTGTGGGAGCGGGCTTGACCCGCGATGCTTTACAGCGCTTTTTCGAAGATCTTCGAATTGCGCTGATAGTTGTACAGCGATGCCCGCGCCGCCGGCAGCCGCTCGACGCCGCTAGGCACAAAGCCGCGTTCGCGGAACCAGTGCGCTGTCCGCGTTGTTAGCACAAACAGCGTGTTGAGCCCCATCTCCCGCGCCCGCGTCTCGATCCGTTCCAGCAACTCGTCACCGCGACCGCCGTGGCGATACTCCGGGTTGACCGCCAGGCACGCCAGCTCGCCCGCTTCGGAATCGGCAATCGGGTACAGCGCCGCACAGGCGATGATCATGCCCTCGCGCTCGACCACACTGAACTGCTCGATCTCACGCTCCAGCACCTCACGCGAACGGCGCACGAGAATGCCCTGCTCCTCCAGCGGGCTGATCAGGTCGAGCAAGCCGCCGACATCCTCGATCGCCGCCTCGCGTACCTTCTCGAACTGCTCCTGGGCCACCAGGG
This sequence comes from Pseudomonas sp. B21-032, assembly GCF_024748965.1. NCBI lineage: Bacteria > Pseudomonadati > Pseudomonadota > Gammaproteobacteria > Pseudomonadales > Pseudomonadaceae > Pseudomonas > Pseudomonas sp. B21-032. The sequence continues at coordinate 5,684,116 of NZ_CP087180.1, forward strand.
TGCCACCACCATCGCGGGTGAACAGCTCGGTGAGCAAGGCGCCATCTTCGCCATAGCTGACGATATGACTGCGCGCCACACCGCCCCGGCAGGCTTCGGCGGCGGCATCAAGCAGCTCGCCCTGGTAGTCGCTGCCCAGGCGCTGCAGGTGCGCCGGCACTTGCTGGGGGCGCAGTTCGCGCACCAGCCGGCCCTGTTCATCAAGCAGGCCGCGCTCGGCGCCGAACAGCAGCAGCTTGTCAGCATTCAGTTCAATCGCGGCGCGAGTGGCGACGTCTTCACAGGCGAGGTTGAAGATCTCGCCGGTGGGCGAATAGCCCAAAGGCGAAAGCAGGACGATAGAGCGCTCGTCGAGCAGGCGATTGATACCTTTGCGGTCGACCCGGCGCACTTCGCCGGTGTGGTGGTAATCAACGCCTTCGACCACGCCAATCGGCCGCGCGGTAACCAGGTTGCCGGCAGCCACGCGCAGGCGTGAGCCCTGCATCGGCGAGGCGGCCATGTCCATCGACAGGCGCGCCTCGATGGCGATGCGCAAGTGGCCGACGGCATCGATCACGCATTCAAGCGTCGCCGCATCGGTGATGCGCATGCCGCGGTGGTAGTGCGGGGTCAGGCCGCGGGCCGCCAGGCGGCTTTCGATCTGCGGGCGCGAGCCGTGGACCAGCACCAGGCGCACGCCAAGGCTGTGCAACAGCACCAGGTCGTGAACGATATTGCCGAAGTTGGGGTGCTCGACGCCGTCACCGGGCAGCATGACCACAAAGGTGCAGTCGCGGTGGGCGTTGATGTAAGGCGAAGCATGACGCAGCCAATTGACGTATTCGGGCATAACCGGAGAGCCTGTAGAAAATAGGGACAAGAACGGGAAAGCACACAGCGCTCGAAGGGTTATCGTCGGAACAGGCTTGGCGTCACGCGCAATCTCCTCTGCAAAACGGTTCAGCTCAGCGGGCAATTACCGGGCTGAGGCAATAATGTTCGATCAACTCACGCAATAGACGCACGGTAGGCTGCAAGCGTGACATTTCAAGGTATTCGCCCGGCTGGTGGGCGCAGGCGATGTCGCCGGGGCCCAGTACCAGGGTCTCGCAACCCAGGCGCTGAAGATAAGGCGCTTCGGTGCCAAAGGCTACCGCTTCGGCGCGATGGCCGGTAAGACGTTCGGCGACCCGTACCAGTTCCGCATCGGCGGCCTGCTCGAACGGCGGTACCTCGGGGAACAGCGGCGCGTAGTCGATGCGCACCTGATGCTGCTCGGCCAGCGGCGCCAGTTTGTGCCGGATGGCGTTGCGCAGTACTTCAGGGTCCATGCCCGGCAGCGGGCGCAGGTCGAACTCCAGGGCGCACTGCCCGCAGATGCGGTTGGGGTTGTCGCCGCCGTGGATGCAGCCGAAGTTCATCGTCGGTTGCGGCACGCTGAACTGGGCATTGCTGTATTCACGCTGCCACTGCCGGCGCAGGTTCATCAGCTCGCCCATCACCTGGTGCATGGCCTCCAGTGCGCTATGGCCCAGGCTCGGATCGGACGAATGGCCACTGCGCCCAAGAATGTCGATGCGCTCCATCATCACCCCTTTGTGCAGGCGGATCGGCTTGAGCCCGGTCGGCTCGCCGATCACCGCCGCACGGCCCAGCGGCCGGCCGGCCTCGGCCAGGGCGCGGGCGCCGGCCATCGAGCTCTCTTCGTCACAGGTGGCGAGAATCAACAATGGCTGCTTGAAGTCATGCGTCAGCAGCGGCTGCACGGCCTCGATGATCAGGGCGAAGAAGCCCTTCATGTCGCAACTGCCCAGGCCCACCCAGCGGCCGTCGACCTCGGTCAGCTTGAGCGGGTCGGTCTGCCACAGCTCGGGATCATACGGCACGGTATCGCTGTGCCCGGCCAGCACCAGGCCGCCCGGGCCGCTGCCGTAGCTCGCCAGCAGGTTGTACTTGCCCGGGGTCACCTGCTGAATGTCACAGGCAAAACCCAGGTCCCCCAGCCAGCCGGCCAGCAGGTCGATCACCGCACGGTTGGACTGATCCAGCGACGGCTGGGTACAACTGACCGATGGCGCGGCGATCAGGGCGGCGAACTGCTCTTTGAGCGATGGCAACGGCATGCGCTTTCTCCTTGGGCGAAGCTCATCATAGGGCCATCCGGCACCGGGAATAAACCGCCGCGAGCCGACTCCTGTACACTGCACCCCCAAGACGCTCCCTGTCATTCGAGCCTGGATTACCCAGCAATGCATAAAGAAACCGAAATCAAACTGCGGGTCAGCCGCGAGACCCTCGCCGCCCTGCGTGAACACCCATTGCTGAACAAGCGCAACAAGTCCGGGTGGCAAAGCCGCGAACTGCTCAACCAGTACTTCGACACTCCGGAGCGCGACCTGGCCGCCGCCAAGGTCGCCCTGCGCCTGCGCCGCGACGGCGAGGTGGTCATCCAGACCCTCAAGACCCGCGGCCAGAGCGTCGCCGGCCTGTCCCAGCGCAACGAGTTCGAATGGCAGTTGCCCAAGGCCAAGCTCGACCTGAAAAAACTCGACGCCGAGTGCTGGCCAGAGCAACTGGCCGATGTCGACAAAAAGACCATCAAGGCGCTGTTCACCACCGATTTCACCCGTGAGTACGCCGAAATCGCCTGGGGCCGCGGCAAGGCCAAAGTGGTAATCGAAGCCGCCCTGGACCTCGGCACCGTGGTCGCCGGCAAGCAAAAAGAAGAGATCTGCGAGCTGGAGCTCGAGCTGCGCGAAGGCGCCCCCGAAGCCCTGCTGGAACTGGCCGCCGAGCTGTCAGCCAAGCTGCCGCTGATGCCCTGCGACATCAGCAAGGCCGAGCGCGGCTACCGCCTGCTCGACGCCGGCAGCTACGCCCTGAGCCTGCCAGCCGCCGAACTGAACGCCGAAATGACCCTCGACGACGCCTTCGCCGCGTTGGCCTTGCAGCTGCTCGGCAGCAGCCAACGCCTGGCCGAACAGTACCGTTTCAACGGTCACTGGCGCCTGCTGCAAGACTGGGTCGAAAACCTCTGGGAACTGCGTGCCCTGGCCAGCAGCCTCGGCCAGGCCGGCCCACGCGCCAGCACCCGCGAGTTGCGCAACAGCCTCGACGCCCTGCTCGAAGACTGGCGCCCGCTGGTGCTCGCCGGTGCCGACGACGAAGATGTACGCCGCGCAGCGCCCGAGCAGTTCGCCGAGGAGCTGCTGGAAACCCGCTGGGGCCAGTTCTCCCTGGAGACCTCGCGCTGGCTGCTGGCCCGCGCCTGGACCGTCGAGCGCAACAAGCGCGGCGACCGCCAGGGCGCCGCGCAACTGGCCAACTGGCTGAACGTGCTGCTGGCCGAAGAAGCCAAGGCCCTCAACCTGCCGCTGTACCATCGCCAACCGGAAGACCTGGCCGAGCAGCTGCCGCGCATCGAGCGCCTGCTGGCCTGGCTGCACCATGCCCGCCAGGTGCTGGAAAGCCCGGACCTGGACCGCCTGTTCGGCGAGCTGAACAAGCTCCAGGAACTGGCCAACCTGCCGATCAGCGACGAAGTGCTCGAAGCCCGCGTCCACCAGGCCATGGCCGTGTTCCAGAGCCGCGGCTGGAAACACCTGCTGCGCAAGTAAGGCTCAAGGCAATACCGGCAAACTCGTCGTGGACTTGATTTCGGACAAGGCCACGGTCGAGTTGACCTCCTGGATCCCCGGCACCATCGACAGCTTTTCGAAGAAGAACCGTTCGTAGGCTTCGATGTCCGGGGTGACAATGCGCAGCAGAAAATCCACTGCGCCCATCAGCACATAACACTCCAGCACTTCCGGAAAACCGCGGATCGCCTCGGTAAACTCGGTGAAGTTGGAGCGCCCGTGGGCGTTGAGTTTGACCTCGGCGAAAATCTGCGTGTTCAGGCCGATCTTCTTGCGGTCGAGCAGGGTCACCTGGGCGCGAATCACCCCCTCCTCTTTCAGGCGTTGTATGCGCCGCCAGCAAGGCGATTGCGACAAGCCCACGCGCTCGGCGATCTGCGCGCTGGAGAGCGAGGCATCTTCCTGCAGCAAGGCCAGGATGCGCCGGTCATAAGCATCCAGTTCGCTGTGCATGATTATTTCTCCAAAGTCATTAGCTGCGAATTGATCTATTCAAGATTGAGCAATATCGCACGATCATAGAGAAGAAATGCCCCGGCCCGCATGTAAAAATTTCTCCACTTTTTGCGGAGAAACCCATGAGCGCTCTCGAACGGCTGGACAGCCCCCTTACGCCCTTGCGCCACGATGTCTGGGCCGCCAACAACGCCCACAGCGATGTCTGCTATCAACTGCAGGTCGAAGCCGAGCCCGACAGCCTGTGCCGGGTGCTCAACCTGTTTGCCCTGCAATTTCTGGTACCACATCGCTTGAATGTCGAGCAGCAGGATGACCTGCTCAACGTCGAGATTGGCATCAGCGGCCTTAGCTGGCACCGCGCCGAGCTGATTGCGCAAAAAATGCGCAACCTGATTTGCGTAAGCGAAGTGCAGTTGAGCACTGCCGGAAAAGCCTGGTAACCCTTGTTCAGCGGGAAGCCCCGGCTCAGCCGCTAACCTTGCTCAAGCCACCACTGTCGGTGGCGCGGCAAGGAAGCCCGCAGCCATGCACAACCTTAGCGAAGATCGCTGGCTTGACCTGAACACCCTGCTGGACGAGCTGCTGGCCGAGCAACGCATCAGCCCGGCTGATCGCGGCAATTGCCCGCCGGTGCAGCACGACCAGCACCCGCTGGAGTGGATCGCCAGCCAGCAGCTTGCCGACCTGCTTAATCCCGGCCAGCACCTGGACCTCGATAGCCTGTGCCAATGGCTGGCCAGGCAGGCCGGGCAGCCGTACCTGCGTATCGATCCCCTGGAGATCGACCCCGCCCGCCTCACCGGCCTGATGTCTGCAGGCTTCGCCCGGCGCCACGGCATCCTCGCGGTGGCCGCCGATGCCAGCGGCGTCACCGTGGCCAGCGCACAACCTTATGTACGCGCCTGGGAAGCGGACCTGGCGCAGGTGCTGCAACGGCCAATCAAGCGCGTGCTGGCCAGCCCGGTGCAGATCCGTCAGCTCAGCCAGACGTTTTTCCAGGTCGCGCAATCGGTCAGCGGCGCCAGTCAGCAGCAGTCGACGCCAATCGCTGCGGGTAATCTTGAGCAGTTGCTTGAGCTGGGCGCGCGCGGGGCTGACGCACAAGCCAACGATGCGCACATTGTCAGCATCGTCGACTGGCTGTTGCAGTACGCCTTCGAGCAGCGCGCCAGCGATATCCACCTCGAGCCCCGGCGCGACCAGGGCCAGCTGCGCTTTCGCATCGACGGCGTGCTGCACCCGGTCTACCAGTTTCCGGGGCCGGTGACTCTGGCGGTGGTCAGCCGCCTGAAAAGCCTGGGGCGCATGAATGTCGCAGAAAAACGCCGGCCCCAGGACGGCCGGATCAAGACCCGCCTGCCAGGCGGCGCAGAGGTCGAGCTGCGGCTGTCGACCCTGCCGACCACATTCGGTGAAAAGCTCGTACTGCGTGTTTTCGATCCACAGTTGCTGCAACAGGACTTTGCCCAACTGGGCCTCGGCGGCGCCGACCTCAAGCGCTGGCTGGCCATGCTCGACCATCGCCACGGCATTATCCTGGTCACCGGGCCTACCGGCTCGGGCAAAACCAGCACCCTGTACGCCAGCCTCAAACACCTGGCTACCCCGCAGATCAACCTGTGCACCGTCGAAGACCCGATCGAGATGGTAGAACCGGCCTTCAACCAGTTGCAGGTGCAACCAGCCATCGACCTCGACTTTGCCGCCGGTACCCGCGCCCTGCTGCGCCAGGACCCGGATGTCATCATGATCGGCGAAATACGCGACCTGGAAACCGCTCAGGTGGCGATCCAGGCCGCCCTCACCGGCCACCTGGTGCTCTCGACCCTGCATACAAACGATGCCTGCAGCGCCATCACCCGCCTGCTGGAGCTGGGCATTGCGCCCTACCTGCTCAAGGCCAGCCTGATCGGGGTCATGGCCCAGCGCCTGGTGCGTACCCTGTGCCGGCACTGCAAGGGAGCGCCGCTGGGGTGCCGGGAATGCCGGCACACCGGGTATCACGGCCGTAGCGCGATCTTCGAGTTGCTGGGCATCAGCGATGCGCTCAAGTCACTCATCAACCGTGAAGCCGACCTGCCTGGCCTGCGCCAACTGGCGTTGAAGGAAGGGATGCACAGCCTCAGGCAAAGTGGCCTGGACAAAGTCGCGGCCGGGCAGACAAGCCAGACTGAAGTGCTTCGCGTCACGGCCTGAGGCTGCGCCAAAGCTTTTACCCGGGCAGGGAACTAGATCTGCGCAAAGCCGATCAAAGGCCCCAGTTCACCTCACGTTGGAGTCACCCCCGATGCGCCTCAAATTCGCAGTCGCAACCCTCGCCCTGCTGTCCCTGCCGGTTGGTTCTGCCATGGCCGATACCTTCTGGCGCAACGTCATCTCGTCCGGCGCCACTACCGGTTCCACCTACCTGACCTTCAAGGACCACAAACTGGTCATGGCGGCCCAGGATGATGCCGGCAGCTACGTCGCCAGCGAAGGCGCGATTCGCGGCCCGTACCTGGAAGCGGCGATGCACAAAGTGCGCGCCGACAACCCGGGGCTGCAAGTCAGCGACATGGAACTGGCCAATGCGATCCTGGCCAAGAATGCGCTAGCCAGCGAGTAAGCTCGCGACCGCTGTGGGAGCGGATAAATCCCCTCCCACACCAATAGCGCTTCAACGATAGTCATCCACCGGCACACAGGCGCAAAACAGGTTCCTGTCGCCATACACATTGTCGACGCGATTCACTGCCGGCCAATACTTGTGCTGCCGCGCATGGGCACTGGGCGCCACGCCCTGGGCAATGCTGTAGGGCCGCTCCCACACCCCTAGCACATCCTCCAGCGTATGCGGCGCATGCTTGAGCGGGTTGTCTTCGGCCGGCCAGTTACCCTCCTGCACTTCACGGATCTCGGCGCGAATGCTCAGCATCGCCTCGACAAAGCGATCCAGCTCGGCCTTCGACTCGCTCTCGGTCGGCTCGACCATCAGGGTGCCCGGCACCGGGAACGACATGGTCGGCGCGTGGAAACCGTAATCCATCAAGCGCTTGGCCACATCCTCCTCGGTGATGCCGGTCAAGGCCTTGAGCGGGCGCAGATCGAGGATGCATTCATGGGCCACCCGTTCATTGCGCCCGCGATAAAGCACCGGGAAGGCGCCGCCCAATTGCTCGGCCAGGTAGTTGGCCGAGAGGATCGCCACCTCGCTGGCATCGGCCAGTTGCGGGCCCATCATGGCGATGTACATCCAGCTGATCGGCAAAATGCTCGCGCTGCCCCAGGGCGCGGCGCTGACTGCGGTGTTCTGCGGGTCGGGGCCAGGCAGCGGGATGACCGGGTGGCTGGCGACAAACGGCGCCAGGTGTGCGCGCACACCGATCGGGCCCATGCCCGGGCCGCCACCGCCGTGGGGGATGCAGAAGGTCTTGTGCAGGTTCATGTGCGAGACGTCGGCGCCGATATCCGCTGGCCGCGCCAGGCCGACCTGGGCATTGAGGTTGGCACCGTCCATGTACACCTGGCCGCCGTGCGTGTGGATAACCTCGCAGATCTCGCTGATGCCTTCCTCGTACACACCATGGGTCGATGGGTAGGTCGCCATCAGGCACGACAGCTTGTCGCCAGCCGCCTGCGCCTTGGCTTTGAGGTCGGCCAGATCGACGTTGCCGGCCTGGTCGCACTCGACGATCACCACCTGCATCCCGGCCATCTGCGCCGAGGCCGGGTTGGTGCCATGGGCCGAGGCCGGGATCAGGCAGATATCACGTTGCGGTTGATGACGGCTGCGGTGGTACTTGGCAATTGCCATCAGCCCGGCGTACTCGCCCTGAGCGCCGGAGTTGGGTTGCATGCAGATGGCATCGAAGCCGGTGATCGCGCACAGCCAGCTTTCCAGCTCGTCGATCATCGCCTTGTAGCCCTGCACCTGCGCGGCCGGGGCAAAGGGGTGCAACAAGGCAAAACCCGGCCAGGTGATCGGGATCATCTCGCTGCTGGCATTGAGTTTCATGGTGCACGAGCCCAGCGGGATCATCGACTGGTTCAGCGCCAGGTCCTTGTTCTCCAGCTGCTTAAGGTAGCGCAGCATCTCGGTTTCACTGTGGTGCAGGTTGAACACCGGGTGGCTGAGAAAAGCCGAGCGTCGCACCAATGCCGACGGAATGCCCTCGGGCTGCGCCAGAGCATCCAGCGCGGCGATATCCAGGCCGTGGTCGGCGCCCAGGAAGATATCGAACAGGCGCATCACCGTGGTTTCGTCACAGGTCTCGTCGAGGCTCACGCCCAGTTGCCCGCGACCCAGAATCCGCAGGTTGATCTGCGCCACCTCGGCGCTTTCGATAATGGCCGTCTGACTGCCGCCGACTTCCAGGGTCAGGGTGTCGAAGAAGTGCTCGTTGAGGCGCTTGATGCCCTTGCTCTCCAGACCCGCCGCCAACACGAAGGTCAACGCATGCACCCGCTGGGCGATGCGCTGCAGGCCCTCCGGGCCGTGGTACACCGCATAGAAGGCGGCGATGTTGGCCAGCAGCACCTGGGCGGTGCAGATGTTGGAGTTGGCCTTCTCGCGGCGGATATGCTGTTCGCGGGTTTGCAGGGCCATGCGCAACGCGGTGTTGCCGCGGGCATCCTTGGACACGCCGATGATGCGCCCAGGCATGGCCCGCTTGAATTCGTCCCGGCAGGCAAAGTACGCCGCATGCGGGCCACCAAAGCCCATGGGCACGCCGAAGCGCTGAGAGGAGCCCAGTACCACGTCGGCGCCCTGCTCACCCGGCGGCATCAGCATCACCAGGCTGAGCAGATCGGCAGCGACGCAGGCCAGCGCCTGCTGGGCATGCAGCTGGGTAATCAGCGGCCGCAAGTCACGCACTTCGCCGTGGGTATCGGGGAATTGCAGCAAGGCCCCGAACACCTTGTACTTGGCGAGGTTATCCACAGCGTCGACGATCAGTTCGAAACCGAAGCCCTCGGCGCGGGTCTGCAGCACCGAGAGGGTTTGCGGGTGGCAGTGTTCATCGGCGAAGAAGGCATTGCTTTTCGACTTGGCCACGCGCTTGGCCAGGGCCATGGCTTCTGCCGCGGCAGTGGCTTCGTCGAGCAACGAGGCGTTGGCGAGGTCCAGGCCGGTGAGGTCGATGATCATTTGCTGGAAATTGAGCAAGGCTTCCAGGCGGCCCTGGGCGATTTCCGGTTGATACGGGGTATAGGCGGTGTACCAGCCCGGGTTTTCGAGGACGTTACGCAAAATGACGGTTGGCGTGATGGTGCCGTGATAACCCATGCCGATCAGGCTGGTCCACACCTGGTTCTGCTCGGCATAGCCCTTGAGCCTGCCCAGGGCAGCCTGTTCATCGAGGGCCTCAGGCAGCTCCAGTGGCCGGTTCAAACGGATGCCCGGCGGCACGGTCTGTTCGATCAGCTCGCGGCGGCTGCCAACCCCGAGGGTAGCGAGCATGGCCTGCTGCTCCGAGGCATCGGGGCCCAGGTGGCGACGCAGAAAAGGATTGCGGTCGTGCAGTTGGCTCAGGGACGGCGACTGGGACATAGCGGCTCTCTCTTCCTCGACCAAGCCTCGAGCGCTCGAGGCATATTGAGTCTAGGAAGAGATTGCCGCCTGCGTGAAACTATTCGCCGATGGCGGCTTTGTAACCGGCGGCGTCGAGCAATTTGTCCAGCTCGGCCTTGTCGCTTGGCTTGAGCTTGAAGATCCAGCTGGCGTACGGATCGTTGTTCAGTTCCTCAGGGCTGTCGGCCAGCGCCTCGTTGACTGCGATCACTTCACCGCTGACCGGTGCGTAGATGTCGGAAGCTGCCTTGACCGACTCGACCACGCCCGCCGCATCGCCGGCGGCAAAGACCTTGCCCACTTCCGCCAGCTCGACGAACACCACGTCACCCAGGGCTTCCTGGGCATGGTCGCTGATCCCGACAGTCACAGAGCCATCGGCTTCCAGCCGGGCCCATTCGTGGCTTTCGGCAAAACGCAGGTCGGCGGGGATATTGCTCATAATTGTTGTCCTCGATTGGGTCAGCGGTTGGCCCGCCAGAATTGGGTTCAGATCAGGATCTTGCCATGGCGCACGAAGGTCGGCTTGACCACCCGCACCGGGTACCACTTGCCGCGAATCTCCACCTCGGCACGATCGGCGGTGGCCATCGGCACCCGCGCCAGGGCAATGGATTTGCTCAGCGTAGGAGAGAAACTACCACTGGTGATCTCCCCTTCGCCAATCCCGGCGACACGGACCACCTGATGGGCGCGTAAAACCCCGCGCTCTTCGAGCACCAGGCCGACCAGTTTCTGCTCGACGCCATGCTCGATTTCTTCCAGCAGGCCCTTGCGACCGATGAAGTCACGCGCTGCCGGCTCCCAGGCGATGCTCCAGCCCAGGTTCGAGGTCAGCGGCGTGTGGGCTTCGTCGATGTCCTGGCCATACAGGTTCATGCCCGCTTCCAGGCGCAGGGTATCGCGGGCGCCAAGGCCGCTAGGGGCGATGCCGGCGCCGACCAGGTCGTTGAAGAACGCCGGCGCCTGTACCGCCGGGAAAATGATTTCCAGGCCATCCTCACCGGTATAACCGGTGCGGGCGATGAACCAGTCACCGTCGGCCAGGCCTTCGAAGGGCTTGAGTTCACGGATCAGCGCAGCGCGGGCAGCGGTTACCAGCTCCGCGACCTTTTCTCGCGCCTGCGGGCCCTGGATGGCAAGGATGGCCAGTTCCGGGCGCTCGCTCAGCTCGACCTCGAAGCCGATCATCCGCGCCTGCAGCCAGGCCAGGTCCTTGTCGCGGGTCGAGGCGTTGACCACCAGGCGGTAACCGTCTTCACAGCGGTAGACGATCATGTCGTCGATCACCCCGCCCTGCTCGTTGAGCATGGTGCTGTACAGGGCCTTGCCGGTGGCGTTCAGGCGCGCGACATCATTGGCCAGCACCTGTTGCAGCCAGGCACCGGCCTGGGCGCCACGGATATCGATCACGGTCATGTGGGATACATCGAAGACCCCGCAGGCCTGGCGCACCTGATGGTGTTCCTCGACTTGCGAGCCGTAATGCAGGGGCATATCCCAACCGCCAAAATCGACCATCTTGGCGCCGAGGGCCAAGTGCAGGTCATAAAGAGGCGTACGCTGTCCCATGGGTTTCTCCTTCCGGGCGTGGCGAGGCTACGGCGGCTGGCAGCGTTGCAGCTACCCGGTCTGTAGGACCGGCCGCAGCGAATGCCGCGCATTGTAGCTGCAAGCAAGCAGGCTTACACCCTTAGCGCGTTTGACCGGGGTGGCGGGCCGAACGTCGAATCAGGCCGATGACCGGCAGCAAGCCGACCAGCACCAGGGTCAGCGCCGGTAGCGAAGCCCGCGACCATTCGCCTTCGCTGGTCATCTCGAATACCCGAACCGCCAGGGTATCCCAGCCAAAGGGGCGCATCAGCAAGGTCGCCGGCATTTCCTTGAGCACGTCGACGAATACCAGCAGCGCCGCGCTCATGGCACCGGGCACCAGCAAGGGTAGATACACCTTGAAAAACAATCTCGGGCCACTGACCCCCAGGCTGCGCGAAGCTTCAGGCAAGGACGGGCGAATCCGTCCCAGGCTGTTTTCCAGCGGGCCGTAGGCCACGGCGATAAAGCGCACCAGATACGCCAGCAACAAGGCCGACAGGCTGCCGAGCAGCAACGGCTTGCCGGCACCACCGAGCCAGCCGGACAGCGGCACCACCAAGTGGTTATCGAGGTAACTGAAGGCCAGCATGATCGACACCGCCAGCACCGAGCCGGGCAAGGCATAGCCCAGGTTGGCCAGACCGACGCCGGCGCGGATGGTCGAGGTCGGCGCCTGGCGCCGGGCAAACGCCAGCATCAGGGCAACACACACAGTAATCAGTGCCGCCATGGCGCCCAGGTACAGGGTATGCAGGATCAGCCCGGCATAGCGCTCATCAAGGTCGAAACGCCCGCGCTGCCAGAACCACACCAGCAACTGCAGCATCGGCACCACGAAGGCACAGGCGAAGACCAGCAGGCACCAGCTGCTGGCGGCCAGGGCCTTGATGCCCCGCAAGTGATACAAGGCCTGGCCGCGCGGGCGTTCGTTGCTGCTGCGCACGGCGCCACGGGCCCGGCGCTCGCCGTACAGCACCAGCATCACCGCCAGCAACAGCAGGCTGGCCAGTTGCGCGGCGCTTGAGAGGCTGAAGAAGCCATACCAGGTCTTGTAGATGGCGGTAGTGAAGGTGTCGAAGTTGAACACTGACACCGCGCCAAAATCCGCCAGGGTTTCCATCAATGCCAGGGCCACCCCGGCACCGATGGCCGGCCGCGCCATGGGCATGGCAACCCGCCAGAATGCCTGCAGCGGCGACAGACCCAGAACCCGCGCCGCTTCCATCAGGCCCTTGCCCTGGGCCAGGAAGGCGTTACGGGCCAGCAGGTAGACGTAGGGGTAGAACACCAACACCAGCACGGTGATGACCCCGCCGGTAGAACGCACCCGCGGCAGGCGCAAGGGCCCGAACCATTCGCGCAACAAGCTTTGCACCGGCCCGGCGAAATCCAGCAGGCCGACAAACACGAACGCCAGCACATAGGCCGGAATCGCGAACGGTAGCATCAAGGCCCAGTCGAGCCAGCGCCGCCCGGGGAACTCGCACAGGCTGGTGAGCCAGGCCAGGCTCACGCCCAGCACCGTCACACCAATGCCGACACCGAGGATCAGCGTCAGGGTGTTGCCCAGCAGGCGGCTCATCTGGGTATCGAGCAGGTGCGACCAGATCTGCAGGTCGACCGACTGCCAGGACAACAACAGCACGCTCAGCGGCAGCAGCACCAGGGCGGCGATGATGAAGACCAGGGGGTACCAGCGGCGTTGGGCGGGGTGGGCCAAAAGGAAAAATCTCTATGTAGAAGCACAGGCTCTGTGGGAGCGGGCTTGCCCCGCGATTGCATTGTGTCAGTCACATTGCAATCGCGGGGCAAGCCCGCTCCCACAGGGGGCCGATAAGGGCCCCGGAAGGATAAAGCCTGGCGCTTAGTTCCAGCCAGCCCGATCCATCAGGCGGATGGCTTCGGCCTGGCGTTTGCCGGCCACTTCCACAGCAATGCTGTCGGCCTTGAAGGTGCCCCAGGCAGCCACTTCTTCAGATGGCGCCACGGCCGGGTTGGCCGGGAACTCCTGGTTCACGCCGGCGAAGATTTTCTGCGCCTCGGCACCGGTCATCCATTCGACCAGCTTCTTCGCCGCCTCAGGGTGCGGCGCATATTTGGTCAGGCCGATACCCGAGAGGTTGACGTGCACGCCACGGTCAGCCTGGTTGGGCCAGAACAGCTTGACTGCCAGCTTGGGGTTTTCCTTGTGCAGGCGGCCGTAGTAGTAGGTGTTGACGATGCCGACGTCGCACTGGCCGGCGTTGATCGCCTGGAGCAAGGCGGTGTCGTCGGAGAATACATCGGTGGACAGGTTGTTGACCCAGCCCTTGATGATCTCTTCGGTTTTTTGCTCGCCATGGGTTTCGATCAGGGTAGCGGTCAGCGACTGGTTGTAGACCTTCTTCGCCGTACGCAGGCACAGGCGACCTTCCCAGTTTTTGTCGGCCAGGGCCTCGTAGGTGCTCAGCTCTTCGGGTTTGACCCGCTCGGTGGAGTAGGCGATGGTCCGTGCGCGCAGGCTCAGGCCGGTCCAGTCGTGGGACGAGGCGCGGTACTGGGCGGGGATGTTCTTGTCGATGACGTCCGACTTGATCGGCTGCAGGATGCCCATCTGCTCGGCCTGCCAAAGGTTGCCGGCGTCGACGGTGAGCAGCAGGTCGGCGGTGGCGTTCTCACCCTCGGCCTTGATCCGCTGCATCAGCGGCGCTTCCTTGTCGGTGATGAACTTGATCTTCACCCCGGTTTCTTTGGTGTAGGCATCGAATACCGGTTTGATCAGCTCGTCGATGCGCGAGGAATACACCACCACCTCGTCCGCCGCCTGGGCGGCCGTGCCGAACAGGGTCAGAGCCAGGGCGGCCATTACGTGCTTGCGTGGCAACATGGTGCAGTCCTCGGAATTCATGAGAGGCGCAAATGGTAGTTAATCCCATTTGCCTTCTCAACCGAACTCACAAGGGAGGAGTTACCAGATGTTGCGGGGCCCTCAGGCCCGCGCCAGTTCCGGCAGGTCACCGCTCAAGCCCAAGGCCTGGCGCACGAACAGGGCCTTGGCTTCCGGCAATTGCTCGATCCATTTCAGGCCGCTGTTGCGCAACCAGCGCAACGGCAGTGGATCGGCCTGGAACAAGCGCTCGAAGCCTTCCATCGCCGCCATCAAGGCCAGGTTGTGCGGCATGCGTCGGCGCTCGAAACGGCTCAGCACGCGAATATCAGCCAGGCGCTCGCCACGCTCGTAGGCATGCAGCAACTCTTCGGCCAGTACCGCGGCATCAAGGAAACCGAGGTTGACGCCCTGCCCGGCCAGCGGGTGGATGGTGTGCGCGGCATCGCCGATCAGCGCCAGGCCTTCGGCCACGTAACGCTTGGCGTGACGCTGGCGCAGCGGCACGCAAACCCGTGGGTCGGCCTGCAGGACGCCGCCCAGGCGCCCTTCGAAGGCGCGCTCAAGCTCGGCGCAGAACGCCTCGTCGCTCAAGGCCATCAAGTGTTCAGCCTGCTCGGGGGTGGTCGACCAGACGATCGAGCACCAGTCCTGCTGGCCATCGCGCAACAGCGGCAGGAACGCCAGTGGGCCCTCGTCGGTAAAACGCTGCCAGGCGGTCGCCTGATGCGGCCGGGCGCAACGCACGCTGGTGACGAGGGCGTGGTGTAGATAATCCCACTCGCGGGTCTCGCAGCCGGTCAGGCGGCGTACCGCCGAGTTGGCGCCGTCGGCAGCAATCACCAGCGGCGCACGCAGGGTACGGCCGTCGGCCAGGGTCAGCAGCCAGTCGTCGCCGGAGCGACGCATCTGCTCCAGGCGGGCATTGGCCAGCAGGCCGATTTCGCTGTCGTGCAGACGCTCCAGCAGGCCATCTTGCACCACCCGGTTCTCGACGATATGGCCAAGCACTTCGGCGTGCACGCTGGCCGCCGAGAAGTGGATCCGGCCGGTGCCGCTGCCATCCCACACGTGCATGTCCGAGTAGGGGCTCAGGCGTCGCTCGCTGACTCCCTGCCAGGCGCCCAGGCGTTCGAGAATGCGCTGGCTGGCCGCCGACAAGGCACTGACCCGCGGCTCAAACGCCGACTGCTGGTCGAAGGGTTTGATCGACAAGGGGCTGCCGTCGAGCAAGAGAATTTCCAGGCCGCTGTGCTGCAACGCCAGGGCCAGGGCGCTGCCGACCATACCGGCACCGACAATCAACAGATCTGCGCGCATTTCCATGCCTTAAGCCTGTCTCGCTTGCGGCTTGAGCCGCACGTAAAGGGTTTTGTCGACCCGCGCCACCAGTTCACCGGCGGCGTCGCGGATATCGACCTGAAGTCGTGGCAGGTACTTTTTGCCGCCGGCGGTGTGCTGGCGGATGTCGTCGAGCAGGGCATCGTCGATGCGCAGGTCGGCGAACACCGGGCCCTTGCCCGGCGACACGAAATCGATGCTGGCGGCCTTGTCCCAGACGATGTACTCACGCCCGAGCAGCTCCATCAGCATCAGCATGTAGAACGGGTCGACCATCGAGTACAGGCTGCCGCCGAACTGGGTGCCGACATAGTTGCGGTTGAACCAGCGCAGGCCCATGCGCACGCGGATGTGGCGCAGGTCGGGGCTGACGCTGAGCACGCGAATGCCCGCGCCCAGGTACGGCGGGTAGATATTCAGCAGCCAGCGCAGCCTGCGCGCGCGCCGGGCCAGTTTGCGCGGGTCGCTCATGCTCAGCTCCGTGGGTCCGGGCGAGTGCCCAGGCCCATGGCCTGGCGGGCGAACCAGCGCTTGGCCGGAGGCAACAGGTCGAGGCCGAGCAGGCCCAGGTTGCGGCCGGTAGCGACCAAGGGTTGAGCGCTGCCGAACAATCGGGTGACGCGGTCGGAGAAGCCCACGGTCAGGTCCTGGTCCAGGCGCTGACGCTCGCGGTAGGCCTGCAGGGTGGCGAAATCACCCGGCACTCCAGGGCTGGCCAGCAAGCCGTCGGCCAGCGACTGCACATCGCGCAGCGACAGGTTGAAGCCCTGCCCGGCAATCGGGTGCAGGCTGTGCGCAGCGTTGCCAAGGACTACCAGATGCGGGCGCACCTGCTCCTGGGCCTCGACCAGCGACAACGGATACAAGTGCCGGGCGCCGACCTGGCGCAGCGCACCGAGGCGGTAGCCAAACACGTCCTGCAGCTCGCTGAGGAAGCTGCGTTCGTCCAGCTCGGCCAGGCGCTTGGCGTCCATACCGGCACGGGTCCAGACCAGCGCGCAGCGGTTCTCCGGCAATGGCAGCAAGGCCATCGGCCCTTCGTCGGTAAAGCGCTCGAAAGCCTGGCCGCAATGGGCTTCGCTCGGGGTGATGTTGGCGATCAGGGCGCTCTGGTTGTACGGCCGCTGGCTGACATGAATACCCAGTTGCTCGCGCAGGCCGGAGCGGCCGCCATCGGCCAGTACCGCCAGGTCGCATTCAAGCGTGGTGTCGTCGTTGAGCGACAGCCGGTAACCGTCTTCCAGCGGCTGCAGGGCGGTGACCTCCGCCGGGCAGCGCCAGCTCACCACCTCAGCGTCCAGGCCCTGCCACAGGCACTGGCCAAGCCAGGCGTTCTCGACCACGTAACCGAGCGCCGGTACCCCTTCTTCCAGGGCGTCCAGGCGGGTGGCGCCAAAACGGCCACGGTCGGAGACCTGGATCTGGCGGATCGGCTCGGCGCGGCGGCTGATCTGTTGCCACAGGCCAAGACGCTCGTAGATTTGCCGGGTACCGAAAGACAACGCCGAAGAGCGGGCGTCATAGCTCGGCTGGAAACTGTCACCCGGAGCGAACGGCTCGATCAGCAGGATCTTCCAGCCACGCGCCTTGGCCCCGGCCTGCAGGGCCAGGGCCAGGCTGGCGCCAACCAGGCCGCCGCCAATGATCGCAAGGTTGACCCGGCTCATGCTGCGGCACTGCGCGCAGCAGCCATCAAGGCTTCGATTTCGGCAACCGTCTTGGGTACGCCGGAGGTCAGGATTTCACAGCCCTGCTTGGTTACCACTACGTCATCCTCGATTCGCACACCGATGCCACGCCATTTTTTCGCGACACTCTGGTTATCGGCACCAATGTAAATGCCCGGTTCAACAGTCAGGGCCATGCCCGGCTCGAGCACTCGCCACTGGCCGCCGACCTTGTACTCGCCGACATCATGCACATCCATGCCCAGCCAGTGCCCGGCGCGGTGCATGTAGAAAGCCCGATAGGCTTCGCTTTCAATCAGTTCGTGCACCTGGCCCTTGAGCAGGCCCAGTTCCACCAGGCCTTCGGTAATCACTTGCACCGTGGCCTCATGGGCGTGATTCCAGTGCTTGCCCGGGGCGATGACCGCAAAGGCCGCTTCCTGGGCCTTGAGCACCAGCTCGTAGATGGCCTTCTGCTCCGGCGAAAAGCGCCCGCTGACCGGGAAAGTGCGAGTGATGTCGCTGGCGTAGCAGTCAATCTCGCAACCGGCGTCGATCAGCACCAAGTCGCCGTCCTTGAGCGGCGCGTCGTTCTCCTGGTAATGCAGGATGCAGCTGTTGCGCCCGGCGGCGACGATCGAGCCGTAGGCCGGCATCTTCGCCCCGCCCTTGCGGAACTCGTAGTCGAGCTCGGCTTCCAGGCTGTATTCGCGCAAACCGGCGCGGCAGGCCTGCATGGCCCGCACGTGGGCACGGGCGGAAATCGCCGCGGCCTCGCGCATTACTTTCACTTCCGCCGCCGATTTATACAGGCGCATGTCGTGCAGCAGATGATCCAGGGCAACGAATTCGTTCGGCGGCTGCGCACCCAGCCGCGCTTTGGAGCGGATGACGTTGATCCACTCCATCAAGTGGCGGTCGAACTCGGCGTTGCTGCCCATGGCCGAATACACCCGGTCGCGGCCTTCGATCAGGCCGGGGAGGATGTCGTCGATATCGGTGATGGGGAAAGCATCATCGGCGCCAAAATCGCGGATCGCCCCTTCCTGGCCAGCGCGCAGGCCGTCCCAGAGCTCGCGCTCGGGATTGCGCTCGCGGCAGAACAATACGTACTCGCCGTGCTCGCGGCCGGGGATCAGGGCGATCACCGCCTCGGGCTCGGGGAAGCCGCTGAGGTACTGGAAGTCGCTGTCCTGGCGGTACACGTGCTCGACGTCGCGGTTGCGGATGGCAACTGCGGCGGCGGGCAGGATGGCGATGCTGTTGGGTTCCATCTGCGCCATCAGCGCCTTGCGTCGACGGGCGTATTCCGACTTGGGGATGTGGCTCATGGGCAGTGGCAGTCCGTGGTTGATCAGTGCAACGAAGGTTTGGCCGCAGGCTCGACCGGCTGCTTCAGCTCGGTGTAGAGCAGCAGCGGGGCGACGCGCAGGTATTCCATGACTTCCATATAGTCGTTTTCGCCGTCTTCGGACTCTTCCAGGGCGTCCTGGACCTGAGAGATCGCGACCAGGTCCTGCAGCACTTCCTTGGCCTCGGTGCTCAGGTCCTTGCCACCGGCATTCAAACCGAAACCGGCAATGAAGCCCTGGCACCATTGACCCAGGGCGGTGGCACGCTCGGTCAGCGGCTCATCATCACCCGGCAGCAACAGCACCACGGTGATATCGTCGCTGGTCAGTTCGCCCTTGACCATTTCTTGCAGGCCGATCAAGGCGTTACGAACGTTGTCTGCCGGTTCGCTTTCCAGCAGTTGCGCAGCATCGGCCAACCATGCATCGGCATCGAAGCCGGCACCGGCGCAGCTGCGCCCGAGCAACAGCCCGTGCAGTTCGGCAGGGGAAACAGGATGCCCGTTGCTGCTGAGCAAGGTGGCGAAGGCGGTGTACGGCGAATTGATATTGGGCATGGGCAACTAGGCGCCAGACGGCGCAATGACTAGAATGAAGACCTTGTATCCTAGCACCGGCAGGCGCGCCAAGACCATCGACGCGGCCAACTCCGGGCCGGCCAGGGCATAAACCGGGCAACCACCCGCACGACCGAATCGAGTGGCAACCAATGCAAGAGAACGATCTGCAAGCGCTGATGGGCCGATTCGAACTGCTGATTGAGCGGGTCGAGCAACTAAAACGGCAAAACGCACTCTTATTAGCTCAGGAAAAATCCTGGCGCGAAGAGCGCGCCCACCTCATCGAAAAAAATGAAATCGCCCGGCGTAAGGTCGAATCGATGATTTTGCGACTCAAGGCCCTGGAGCAAGACTCATGAGCTCAAGCAATAGCGTCACTGTTCAGATTCTCGACAAAGAATATTCGATCATCTGTCCGCCGGAAGAACGCAGCAATTTGGTCAGCGCCGCGCGCTACCTGGACGGCAAGATGCGCGAAATCCGCAGCAGCGGCAAAGTCATCGGTGCCGACCGCATCGCCGTGATGGCTGCGCTGAACATTACCCACGACCTGCTGCACAACCAGGAACGTCCGGATGTGCCGGCGGGCGGCGCCACCCGTGAACAGGTGCGCGACCTGCTTGAACGCGTCGATAGCGCACTGGCCGACGATCAAGATTCAAATAAGGGTTGAGTATCGGTATACTGGCGCCACTCCCTGGAGTGCTTGCCAGTCGGTCATGTCCCTGAGCCGATACGCACAACCACGGGGGTTGCACGTGGGGCCGGTGTGCATGTCCGCTTGACGGAAAGCCTTAACGCCTCCTGCAATCTCCACCTTGAACTTTCGGGTTCAAGGGCTACACCGACAGCGGTTCGTCGGGGAGCCTGAATTCTTTGCCCGCCCTTCTGCGCGGGCAATCGAGCTGTCACCCGGCGGGTGGCAGCCCTCTCTGGGACCGCCCGTGCCATGACCGACACCGCGCCGCTGACCCGCCCGCAACTTCGCCGCCTGCTTCGCGATGCCCGCCGTGCCCTGACGCCGGCCGAACAACGCCAGGCAGCCCGTGGCCTGTACCGTCAGCTGGCGCAGCATCCGTTGTTTCGCCGGGCCCGGCACATCGCCCTGTACCTGCCCAATGATTGCGAGATCGACCCGCGCCTGCTGATGCGTGAAGCCCAGCGCCGTGGCAAACGCACCTACCTGCCGGTACTGCACGCCTGGCCAAAAACCAAGATGGTGTTCCAGCGCATCGAAGCCGGCGAGAAGCTGCGGCGCAACCGCTTTCGCATCCCCGAGCCGCACATCAGCCTGGCCCGGCAACGACCGATCTGGGCGCTGGACCTGATCCTGCTACCGCTGGTGGGTTTTGATGAAGTGGGTGGTCGGCTGGGCATGGGCGGCGGTTTCTATGACCGCAGCCTGGCCTATCATGCCCGCCGCAAGGCCTGGAAAAAACCCTTGCTGCTGGGCCTGGCGCATGAATGCCAGAAGGTCGAACGACTGGCGCAAGCCAGCTGGGATGTGCCGCTGCAGGGGACGGTCTCGGACCGTGGCTGGTACCTGGCTATCAACGCTGTTGCGGATTGACCGGCATTTCGTAAGGGGCGTCGAGTTTGCGTTCCCAAAGGCTTTGCGCATAACCGGTAGTGACAACACCCAAACCGAACAGAAACACCAGAATCCAGAGCAAATCCGGTTTGCGATTCATCGATTGCCCCCCTCAGGCAAACTGATCACGTTGTCAGCAACGTTTTTGTTGTTGCAGCAGCGTCAAGCTTAAAATGCGCGCATTCTCCGACAACCTGAGGCGACACGCAAACGTTGACGCCAACCGACCGTCGGTTTCCTGAAACAGGTTATTTCAAACATTGTCTGGAGCACCACCCATGGCCTACTGGCTGATGAAATCCGAGCCCGACGAACTCTCGATCAAGGACCTCGCGCGGCTGGGCGAAGCGCGCTGGGATGGCGTGCGCAACTACCAGGCGCGCAATTTCTTGCGGGCCATGGCAGTCGGTGACCAGTTCTTCTTCTACCACTCCAGCTGCCCGGAGCCGGGCATTGCCGGCATTGCCCGCATCAGTGCCGCAGCCTATCCCGACCCCACTGCACTCGACCCGCAAAGCCACTACTTCGACGCCAAGGCCAACGACGCCAAGAACCCCTGGAGCGCTGTCGATGTCGCCCATGTCGAAACCTTCGACAAGGTCCTGCAACTGGGCTACCTCAAGCAGCAAACCGCCCTTGCCGAACTGGCGCTGGTACAGAAAGGCAGCCGCCTTTCAGTGATGCCGGTGACCGCCGAACAGTGGGCAGCGGTACTCGCACTGCGTTAAACAGGGTAGGATGGCCGCTCATTTGACGAACATCAACGCACCAGGACCGGTGCGGCGTCACAATTTGACGTTAATGCAGCAAGGATTGCCCAACCATGTCGATGAGCCAACACGCCCCGAAATTCTTCGCCGGTGCCTTGATCGCCCTGCTCCTGGCCGCGGGTGGCTTGGGCTACTGGAAGTCCCTGCATGACCGCCTGCCCGAAGGCCTGAGCATGGGCAACGGCAGGCTCGAAGCCACCGAAGTGCAGATCGCCAGCAAGATCCCCGGGCGCCTGGCCGAGGTGCTGGTCGACGAAGGCGATACCGTCAAGCAGGGCCAGTTGCTCGCCCGCATCGACACCCGCACCCTCGAAGCCCAGCGCAACCAGGCCGAAGCCGAAGTGCTACGGGCCCGGGAAAACTACTCCGCCGCCCAGGCCACGGTGCAATTGCGCCAGAGCGAACAACTGCTGGCCAGCCAGGAGCTCAAGCGCGTCCGCGAGATCTTCCAGCGCAAATATGCCAGCCAGCAGCTGCTCGACCAGCAGCAGGCCCGCTACGACACCAGCAACTCCGCCGTGGTCGCCGCCCGCGCGCAACTGGCGGCAATCAAGGCCGCCATCGGCGCCGCTGAAGCCCAGGTGGCACAGCTGACCAGCGAAATCGACGACAGCAGCCTGCGCGCGCCCATCAACGGCGTGATCCAGCTGCGCCTGGCCGAGCCAGGTGAAGTGCTCGGTGCCGGCGGCCGCGTGCTGATGCTGATCGACCCCAGCGACCAGTACATGAACCTTTACCTGCCCGCCTCCACGACCGGCCGCCTGACCGTCGGCGACCAGGCGCGCATCGTTCTCGACGCCCTGCCCGACCGGGCCTTGCCGGCGAAGATCGCCTTCGTCGCGGCCAAGGCGCAGTTCACCCCCAAACAGGTGGAAACCCGTGACGAGCGCCAGAAGCTGGTGTTCCGGGTCAAGCTGCGCCTGACCGAACCAAGCGCCATGCCTCAGGCCAAACCCGGCATGCCGGGCGCAGGCTATGTGCGCACCGCTGATGTGGACTGGCCGGCCAACCTGCAATGAGCGCGCTGGCGCTGCACGCCGAGGGCATCAACCACCGCTACGGCGGGCTGAACGCCCTGCAGGACATTGCCTTCAGCCTGCCGGCCGGCACCCGCTGCGGCCTGATCGGCCCGGACGGCGCCGGCAAGTCGAGCCTGCTCGGGCTGATCGCCGGGGTGAAGAAGCTGCAAAGCGGCGAACTGCAGGTGCTTGGCGGCTCGATCCGCCAGCGCCGCCATCGCAACAGCCTCTACCCGCGTATCGCCTTCATGCCCCAGGGGTTGGGCGGCAACCTTTACCCCGAGCTGTCGATCAGCGAGAACATCCGCTTCTTCGCCACCCTGTTCGGCCTTGGCGCCACGGAGTGCGAGCAGCGCATGCACAACCTGCTGCTGGCCACCGACCTGCTGCGCTTTGCCGAACGCCCGGCGGGCAAGTTGTCGGGCGGCATGAAGCAGAAGCTCGGCCTGTGCTGTGCGCTGATCCACGAACCGGACCTGCTGATCCTCGACGAACCCACCACCGGTGTCGATCCGCTGTCGCGCCGGCGCTTCTGGGAGCTGGTCGAGCAGGTGCGCCAGGAACGCCCGCAACTGACCCTGCTGGTCGCCACGGCCTACATGGAAGAGGCCGAACAGTTCGAACACTGTCTGATGCTCGATCGAGGCCGGCTGATTGCCGCAGGCTTGAGCGAAGAGCTGGCCGCAGCCACCGCCAGCCACAAGCTCGATGACGCCTTTACCCACTTTCAGGGCGACAGCCAGCGCAGCCAGCAGCCCCTGGTGATCCCGCCGCGCGATAGCGGCGATGCCGAGATCGCTATCGAAGCCCATGAACTGACCTTGCGCTTTGGTGACTTCACCGCCGTGAACAAGGTCAGTTTCGCCATCGGCCGTGGCGAGATCTTCGGTTTTCTCGGCTCCAACGGCTGCGGCAAGACCACCACCATGAAGGTGCTCACCGGGCTGATGCCGGCCAGCGAGGGCAGCGCCACCCTGCTCGGTCGCCCGGTGAACGCCAAGGACCTGGCCACGCGCAAGCGCGTTGGCTTCATGTCCCAAAGCTTCTCGCTGTATGGCGAACTCAGCGTGCGGCAGAACCTTGAACTGCATGCGCGGCTGTTCGACCTGCCCAAGACCGACAGCGGCCCGCGCATCGCCGAGCTGATCGCGCGTTTCGATCTGGGCGCCATCGCCGACCAGCAGTCCGGCGCCCTGCCCCTGGGTTTGCGCCAGCGCCTGTCGCTGGCAGTAGCGGTACTGCACCGTCCGGAGGTGCTGATCCTCGACGAACCGACCTCAGGTGTGGACCCGGCAGCGCGCGACGACTTCTGGCGCCTGCTGATCGAGCTGTCGCGCGATCAGGGGGTGACGATCTTCCTCTCTACTCATTTCATGAATGAAGCCCTGCGCTGCGACCGGATCTCCCTGATGCATGCCGGCAAGGTCCTGGCCTGCGACACCCCGGCGGCGCTGCAGCAGCAGTTCGGCGGTGAAACCCTGGAAGATGCCTTCGTCACCTGCCTGGAACAGGCCCAGGGCGCCAGCGAAGCGCCAACGGCCCCAAACCAGTTCGACAGCCCGGCCAATACAGCAACGCAACCCCTGCGCCATGGCTTCAGCCTCAAGCGCCTGGTCGCCGTCGCCACCCGCGAAGGCAAGGAACTGCTGCGCGACAAAGTGCGCCTGGCGTTCGCCCTGCTTGGCGCGCTGTTCATGATGGTGATCTTCGGCTACGGCATCTCCCTGGACGTGGAAAACCTCGCTTTCGCCGTTTATGACCAGGACCAGAGCCCGCAAAGCCGCGCTTATCTTGAAGCCTTCCGCGGCTCGCGCTACTTCGCCGAACAGACGCCGATTCGCGATGCCGCACAGTTACACAAACGCCTGCAGCGCTCGGAAATCAAGCTGGCCTTGGAGATTCCACCAGGTTTTGGTCGCGATCTGCACGCCGGTCGCCAGCCGGTGGTAGCAGCCTGGCTGGATGGCGGCATGCCATTTCGCGCCGAGACCAGCCGTAACTATGTCGAAGCCGTGCACCAGGGCAACCTCGAACAACTGGCGGCGCTGAGCAGCAAGGCCCGGGCCGGACAAACTCCAGTGCGCCTGGAAACCCGCTTTCGCTACAACCAGGACGTGGTCAGCGTCAACGCCATCGGCCCCGGGGTCATGGCGCTGATCCTGGCGTTCATTCCGGCAATGCTCACCGCACTGGGCATCGTGCGCGAAAAAGAGCTGGGCTCGATCACCAACTTCTATGCCACGCCCCTGACCCGCCTGGAGTTCCTGCTCGGCAAACAGGCGCCCTACCTGGCGGTAAGCCTGGTCAACCTGGCGCTGCTGGTAGCAATGAACCGCTGGCTGTTCGACGTGCCGTTCAAGGGCAGCGCCCTGGCCCTGGCCTGCGGCGGCGTGCTCTACCTGCTGGCGACCACTAGCCTGGGCCTGCTGATCTCGGCGTTCACCCGCACGCAGATCGCCGCGATCCTCGGCACCATGATCATCACCAGCCTGCCGACCATCCAGTTCTCCGGGCTGATCGTGCCGCGTTCCTCGCTCGATGGCGCGGCGGCCTTGATGGGCCAGTTGTTCCCGGCCGGTTACTTTCTCGATATCGCCGTCGGCACCTTTACCAAAGCCCTGGACCTACGCGAACTCTGGCCCCAGTGCCTGGCGCTGCTGGGCTTCTTTGTCGGTTTCACTGGCCTGAGTCTGGCCATGCTGAAGAAGCAGGAGGTCTGATGCATCGTCTGGCACATACCCTGCGCCTGGGGCTCAAGGAGCTGACCAGCCTGCGCCACGACAGCGTGCTGCTGTTGTTCCTGCTGTACGCCTTCAGCGTGGCGATCTACATGCCGGCCGCAGGCTCGGTGATCGGCGTGCACAACGCCAGCGTGGCGATCATCGACGAAGACCACAGCCTGGTCTCGCGCAAGCTCGCCGAGGCTCTGCAACCACCGGAATTCCAGCACGCCGTGCCGTTGCCCTACGACCAGCTCGACCAGGCCCTGGACAGCGGCCGCTACACCTTCGTGATCAACGTACCGGTGAACTTCCAGACCGACCTGCTGGCCGGGCGCTCGCCCGAGCTGCAAGTCAACGTCGACGCCACGGCCATGAGCCAGGCGTTCATGGGCGCCGGTTACATCGGCAGGATCGTCGAGCGCGAGCTGCTCGACTATGCCAAGCAGGGCTCGGCTACCGCCGGCAGCCCGGCGCAGCTCAGTGCCCGGGCGTTGTTCAACCCCAACCTTGAGGGCGGCTGGTTTCTGGCGGTGATCCAGATCGTCAACAACATCACCATCCTGGCCATCATCCTCACCGGCACGGCACTGCTGCGCGAGCGCGAGCACGGCACCCTCGACCACCTGCTGGTGCTGCCGCTGACCGCGCTGGAAATCATGCTGGCGAAGATCGCCAGCAACGCCCTGGTGGTGGTGCTGTGCACCTGGGTGTCGCTTGAGGTGATCGTCAAGGGCGCGCTGGGGGTACCGCTGGCGGGATCGCTGGGGTTGTTCCTGGCGGTGACGGCGCTGTACCTGTTCGCCAGCACCGCATTGGGGATCTTCCTCGCCACCCTGGCGCGCTCAACCCCGCAATTCGGCCTGCTGGCGATTCCGGTGATCATCCCGATGCTGTTGCTGTCGGGCGGCAGCACGCCGCTGGACAGCATGCCGCAATGGCTGCAGTGGGTCATGCAGGGCTCGCCCTCGACCCACTTCGTCAGCCTCAGCGCGGCAATCCTGTTCCGTGACGCCGGGCTGGCAGTGGTCTGGCCAGACATCGCGGCGCTCGCCGCCATTGGCCTGGCCTTCTTCGCCATTGCCCTGGCGCGTTTTCGCCGCAGCCTGACCTCGTGATTACTGGACGATCAGGTTGTTGAACAGCAGGTCGTCGACGGTCGGCTTGCCTTCTTCGGATTCGAGCACCTGCTGGACCTGCTTCAGGGCTTCCTGACGCAGTTTTTCCTTGGCCTCGACGTTACTCATGGCCTCCAGGTTCTGCTGGGTGAACAGCGCCACCAGCTGGTTGCGGATCAGCGGCTCATGATGCTTTACCGCTGCGGCGGCGGCATCGCTGTTGACCCGCAGGGCCACGTCGGCCTTGTACACGCGCAGCTTCGGCCCGCCATCAAGGGCGTAGTTGCCCACAAAAGGCGGACTCAGGGAAATGTAGGAAACCTTCGGTTCCCCTTCCTTGGCTTCCTCGGCCATGGCCGCCATCGGCAGCATCAGCGCCAGTACCATCAAGATCCACGCTTTCACGAATTCGCTCCTCATACAGTTGGCGCCAGCATACCCAGCGCACCGGTCAAACCCAAGCCCGGGCTTATGCCGGCCTATCAGGGCGGGCCATGCTCGTTGACCCGGCACCTCGCCCACCTACACTTATCGGCCACTACGCGCAAAGGAATAGTCCCGATGAAAGCAGTGTTGTGCAAAGCCCTTGGCCCGGCGCAAAACCTGGTCCTGGAAGAAGTCGCCAGCCCCGTGCCGAAAAAGAACGAGATCCTCCTCGACGTGCAGGCCGCCGGGGTCAACTTTCCCGACACCCTGATCATCGAAGGCAAGTACCAGTTCCAGCCGCCGCTGCCGTTCTCCCCCGGGGGCGAAGCCGCCGGCGTGGTCAGCGCGGTGGGTGAAAAAGCCGGCAACCTGAAAGTCGGCGACCGGGTCATGGCCCTGACCGGCTGGGGCAGCTTTGCCGAACAAGTGGCGGTGCCGGCCTACAACGTATTGCCGATCCCGGCGCAGATGGACTTCACCACGGCGGCGGCCTTCGGCATGACCTACGGCACCTCGATGCATGCGCTGAGCCAGCGTGGCCAGCTCAAGGCCGGGGAAACCCTGCTGGTGCTGGGCGCCTCGGGCGGGGTTGGCCTGGCGGCGGTGGAAATCGGCAAGGCCATGGGCGCGCGGGTGATTGCCGCCGCCAGCAGCGCCGAGAAACTTGCCGTAGCCAAGGCGGCAGGCGCCGACGAACTGATCAACTACAGCGAAACCAGCCTCAAGGACGAAATCAAGCGCCTGACCGGCGGCAACGGCGCCGATGTGATCTACGACCCGGTTGGCGGCGATCTGTTTGACCAGGCGGTGCGCGGCATTGCCTGGAATGGCCGGCTGCTGGTGGTCGGTTTTGCCAGCGGGCGCATCCCCGAGTTGCCAGTGAACCTGGCGCTACTCAAAGGTGCAGCGGTGCTCGGGGTGTTCTGGGGCGCCTTTGCCCAGCGCCAGCCGGCCGACAATGCGGCGAACTTCCAGCAACTGTTTGCCTGGTTCGCCGAAGGCAAGCTCAAGCCGCTGGTATCGCAGACCTTTCCGCTGGCTGAAGCAGGTGCAGCCATCGAGATGCTGGGCCAGCGCAAGGCGGTGGGCAAGCTGGTGGTGACCATGGCCTGAACATCTGAGCCCGCTCCTACCTGGAATGGCAGCGCCGAAAACGCGCCTCCAGGTTGCGATCGGGCATGGCATGGCTGCGCAAGGCATTGAGGGTCTGCTCGACATAATCGCGGGTGCTGCCGTAACGGCCCTTGGCATTGGCAAATATCTGGCTGAGCAAGGTGTCCGGCAGGTTGCCGGCATAGCATGGCAAATGCCGCTCCAACACAAACCCCAGGGCCTGGACCTTACTGCCGTCCTCAAGCCGGCAATTGAGCCAGTGCGGGCGGTACGCAGGGTAAGGCATTTCTCGTTGCCACAAGGCCAGCAACGAATCTTCCAGGCAGTCGTCCGGCAGGCGGTAGGCAAAACCGCTGCATGAACCACCACGATCAAGACCGAATACCAGCCCGGGGCATTCCGGCGTACCGCGGTGCTCGTGGGACCACAAATACAGCCCGCGATGATAGCCGTGCACCCGTGCCCGTCGCCGTTCGGCGGCATTGCACTCCGGGCGCCAGATCAATGAGCCGTAGGCAAACAACCATACCGGGCCACCCTGGTGCCGGGACATGGTGTGTTGAACTGAATGCACAAGTTGCTCGCGAGTTAACTGTTCGCCGAAATCAAGCAACGGCGGATAGGCCACATTCAAAGATACCGTTTCGATCGCCGACATAGCTGCCGCCACACTTCCCCATGAATTACCAACGCATTGCACTATAAAGCAACGCACTGTGCACAGAGTTACCGTACGGCAGATAAGCGCCGCAATACAAGCCCCCAGACGCCATGAGACGGCGATAAAGGCCGCACCGGTGCGATAACAGGTGCACTGTTTCAAGTGTAGCGAAAGTTATTTTCGTTGCCGGCAATAATTAGTGGCTTATCACCGCTGGCGACACCGGCAGTTATTTAAACCGGCACGCTGTTGCAGCGTGCCTTATTCCGTCAATCAATTGCGCGGGGCATAAGCGAATACATCGGCGCGCATTTGATGCGCGTCCATGCCGGCGTCGACCAGTGCGTCGAGGGTGGCGTAGATCATGTTTGGCGAACCGCTGGCGTACACATGCACGCCGGCCAGGTCACTGATGTCTTCGCATACCGCCTCGTGCAACAGGCCGCAGCGCCCTTCCCAGCCGCACAGGTCGCTGACCACCTTGTGCAGGAACAGGTTGGGCAGACTCTCCCACTCGGCCCAGTGCTCGATCTGGTAGAAGTCGTCCGGTAGGCGCACGCCCCAGTACAGGTGCACCGGGTGCTTGAAGCCGCTGGCCCGGCAATGCTCGATCAGGCTGTGCATCTGCGCCATGCCGGTGCCGGCCGCGATCAGCACCAGCGGGCCGTCCGGCAATTCGGCCAGGTGGGTGTCACCAAAGGGCATCTGCAGCCGCGCCATGCCGTTGCGCCGCAACTGAGCGATCAGCTCTAGGGCACTGTTCTCGCGGGCCAGTACATGCAGCTCGAGGTCGCGGCCACTGTGCGGCGCCGAGGCCAGCGAGAAGGCAGCCTTGTCGCCGCTGTCTCGCTCGATCATCAGGTACTGGCCGGCATGGTAGCGCGGTGGCTTGCCGGCAGGCGCCCGCAGGCGCACGCGCCAGACGTCGCCGCCGACTTCGACACACTCACTGAGCTGACAGGCCAGGGTCCGTACCGGCAGCTCGCCCAGGGCCAGCACGCCATCCCACAACAAGACGCAATCCTCCAGTGGCTCGGCGATGCAGGTGAACAGCTCGCCGTGATCACGCTCGACGCCATCCTGACGCACCCGGCCCTCGACCAGCAGCGCGGCGCAGACATGGCAGTTGCCATTGCGACAGCTTTGCGGGCAGTCGTAGCCCAGGCGTCGCGCCGCATCCAGAATCCTTTCTCCGGGCTTGAGCGCCAACACGGCCCCGGACGGCTGCAAGGTTACCTGCATTTAGTCTATTCCCAACTGGTTCCACAGCTCATCGATCCGCCGGGTGACGGCTTCGTCCTTGACGATGACCCGTCCCCACTCGCGGGTGGTTTCACCCGGCCACTTGTGCGTCGCATCCAGGCCCATCTTCGACCCCAACCCGGACACCGGCGAAGCGAAGTCCAGGTAGTCAATCGGGGTGTTGTCGATCATTACCGTGTCGCGCTTGGGGTCCATGCGCGTGGTAATCGCCCAGATCACGTCGTTCCAGTCACGCGCGTTGATATCGTCGTCCGTGACGATAACGAACTTGGTGTACATGAACTGTCGCAAAAACGACCAGACACCCAGCATCACGCGCTTGGCGTGTCCTGGGTACTGCTTTTTCATGGTCACCACCGCCATGCGATACGAGCAGCCTTCCGGCGGCAGGTAGAAGTCGGTGATTTCCGGGAACTGCTTTTGCAGGATCGGCACGAATACTTCGTTCAGCGCCACACCGAGGATCGCCGGCTCATCCGGCGGACGGCCGGTGTAGGTACTGTGATAGATCGGCTTGCTGCGGTGTGTGATGCGCTCGACAGTGAACACCGGGAAGCTGTCGACTTCGTTGTAGTAGCCGGTGTGGTCGCCGTACGGGCCTTCCGGGGCCATTTCACCCGGATGGATCACGCCTTCGAGGATGATTTCAGCGGTGGCTGGCACCTGCAAGTCGTTGCCACGGCACTTGACCAGCTCGGTACGGTTGCCGCGCAACAGGCCGGCGAAGGCGTACTCGGAGAGGGTATCGGGCACCGGGGTCACGGCACCAAGGATGGTCGCCGGGTCCGCGCCCAGGGCCACCGCCACCGGGAACGGCTGACCCGGGTGCTTCTCGCACCATTCGCGATAGTCCAGGGCGCCGCCGCGATGGCTCAACCAGCGCATGATGACCTTGTTGCGGCCAATCACCTGCTGACGGTAGATGCCGAGGTTCTGGCGGTCCTTGTTCGGCCCGCGGGTCACGGTCAGGCCCCAGGTGATCAGCGGCGCAACGTCGCCCGGCCAGCAGTGCTGCACGGGCAGCAGGCCGAGGTCGACATCATCACCTTCGATGACCACTTCGTGGCATGCCGCGTCCTTGACCACCTTCGGCGCCATGGACACGACCTTCTTGAAGATCGGCAGCTTCGACCAGGCGTCCTTGAGGCCTTTCGGCGGCTCGGGCTCCTTGAGAAAGGCCAGCAGCTTGCCGATTTCACGCAGCTCGCTGACCGACTCGGCGCCCATGCCCATGGCCACCCGCTCCGGGGTGCCGAACAGGTTGCCCAGCACCGGGATGTCGAAGCCGGTAGGCTTTTCGAACAGCAGGGCCGGGCCTTTGGCGCGCAGGGTGCGGTCGCAGACTTCGGTCATTTCCAGGACTGGAGAGATCGGCACCTGGATGCGCTTGAGTTCGCCGCGCTGTTCCAGGCCACGGATAAAGTCGCGCAAATCGCGATACTGCATGCAAAAGCCTCGTATTGGCTGCCGTAGCGGTCGGGCTGCAGAGTGTAGCGCCGAACTCGGCTGCTCAGAATAGCCAAAGTACAGATAGCAAAAAGCCGGGTCGCCCCGGCTCTTGCCCAGCGCAACAGTTTACTTGCGCTTCATCGACAAGAAGAACTCGTCGTTGGTCTTGGTCTGCTTGAGTTTGTCGATCAGGAACTCGATGGCAGCCACTTCATCCATCGGGTGCAGCAGCTTGCGCAGGATCCACATGCGCTGCAGCTCGTCGTCGGCGGTCAGCAGCTCTTCGCGACGGGTACCCGAACGGTTGATGTTGATGGCCGGGAAGACGCGCTTCTCGGCGATCTTGCGGTCCAGGGGCAGTTCCATGTTGCCGGTACCCTTGAACTCTTCGTAGATCACTTCGTCCATCTTCGAGCCGGTTTCAACCAGCGCGGTGGCGATGATGGTCAGCGAGCCGCCCTCTTCGATGTTACGCGCGGCGCCGAAGAAACGCTTCGGCTTCTCCAAGGCGTGGGCATCGACACCACCGGTGAGGACCTTGCCGGAGCTCGGGATCACGGTGTTGTAGGCACGGGCCAGACGGGTGATGGAGTCGAGCAGGATGACCACGTCTTTCTTGTGTTCAACCAGGCGCTTGGCCTTCTCGATAACCATTTCGGCAACCTGCACGTGGCGGGTTGGCGGCTCGTCGAAGGTCGAGGCAACCACTTCGCCGCGCACGGTGCGCTGCATTTCGGTTACCTCTTCCGGGCGCTCGTCGATCAGCAGGACGATCAGGTGGCACTCGGGGTTGTTACGGGTGATGTTGGCCGCGATGTTCTGCAACATGATGGTCTTGCCCGCTTTTGGCGGAGCGACGATCAGGCCGCGCTGGCCTTTGCCGATCGGGGCGCAAAGGTCGATAACCCGGCCGGTGAGGTCTTCGGTGGAGCCGTTGCCGGCTTCCATCTTCAGGCGCTCGTTAGGGAACAGCGGCGTCAGGTTTTCGAACAGGATCTTGTTCTTCGCGTTTTCCGGCCGGTCGAAGTTGATGGTGTCGACTTTCAGCAGGGCGAAGTAACGCTCGCCTTCTTTTGGCGGGCGGATCTTGCCGACGATGGTGTCGCCGGTACGCAAGTTGAAGCGACGGATCTGGCTTGGCGACACGTAGATGTCGTCCGGGCCGGCCAGGTACGAGGCATCGGCCGAGCGCAGGAAGCCGAAGCCGTCCTGGAGAATCTCCAGCACGCCGTCACCGGAGATTTCCTCGCCGCTTTTCGCATGCTTTTTCAACAGGGAGAAAATCACATCTTGCTTGCGCGAACGGGCCATATTTTCTATGCCCATCTGTTCGGCCATTTCGAGCAGATCGGTAATCGGCTTTTGCTTGAGTTCAGTCAGGTTCATAAGGGGAGTGACGTAATCATGTAAGAAGGGGGAATTAAGCTTCTGGCTTAATGAAGCCGCGCCGCAAAGAAGGCGACAGGATCGCGTACTGATTCGAATTAGGGATGCGTCGGCGACGGCGTGCAGAGGGCACCGAAGAAACAGTGCGAGGCCGAATGTAACACCTGCTTTTTCTGGCGTCTAGTCACCAGATAAAGAAAAGCCCCGACGAATGCGGGGCTAATTTCACTCAGATATTGGCGTCCAGGAAGGCTGCCAGCTGAGATTTCGACAGCGCGCCGACCTTGGTGGCCTCGACGTTGCCGTTCTTGAACAGCATCAGCGTCGGGATGCCACGCACGCCGTGCTTGGCCGGGGTTTCCTGGTTGTCGTCGATGTTCAGCTTGGCGACGGTCAGTTTGCCCTGGTAGGTAGCGGCGATGTCGTCCAGAACCGGAGCGATCATTTTGCAAGGGCCGCACCATTCAGCCCAGTAGTCGACCAGCACCGGGCCTTCAGCCTTCAGGACTTCGGCTTCGAAGGTGGCGTCGGTGACGTGTTTGATAAGATCGCTGCTCATGGAAGTCTCCAAGGTCGTAAGCAAAAAAACGTGGCCCATCATAGCTGCACCCGCCGCTGACAGGAAGCCGCGGACGATTGAGTGTAACTATAGTTGTGCATGACCGCGCATATCGCTGCTGTCACGGGAAAGTCATATTTCCCGCACAACCTGCCCCATATCAAGCCTTGATACGCTGCGCGTTGGCGCCAGCGCCGGATCGTGGCAGGATTGCCGGGTTATCGACCGAGAACCCATGACCATGCCGCAAACCACAGCCAAGAATCTGTCCTTGATCGCTGCCATAGACCTGGGCTCCAACAGTTTCCACATGGTGGTCGCCAAGGCCCACCATAGCGAGATCCGCATCCTTGAGCGGCTCGGCGAAAAAGTTCAGCTGGCCGCCGGCATCAATGAAGAGCGCCAGCTCAGCGAAGAGTCCATGCAACGCGGCCTGGACTGCCTCAAGCGGTTTGCCCAACTGATCAACGGCATGCCCGATGGCGCCGTGCGCATCGTTGGCACCAACGCCCTGCGCGAAGCCCGCAACCGCGGCGAATTCATCCGCCGCGCCGAAGCCATCCTCGGCCACCCGGTGGAAGTCATCTCCGGTCGTGAAGAAGCGCGCCTGATCTACCTCGGCGTGTCCCACACGCTGGCCGACACGCCAGGCAAGCGGCTGGTCGCTGATATCGGCGGCGGCAGTACCGAATTCATCATTGGCCAGCGCTTTGAACCGCTGCTGCGCGAAAGCCTGCAGATGGGCTGCGTCAGCTATACCCAGCGTTATTTCCGCGACGGCAAGATCACCCCGGCGCGTTATGCCCAGGCCTACACCGCCGCACGCCTGGAGCTGATGAGCATCGAAAACGCCCTGCATCGCCTGACCTGGGACGAAGCCATCGGCTCCTCAGGGACCATCCGCGCCATCGGCCTGGCGCTCAAATCCGGCGGTATGGGCAGCGGCGAGGTCAATGCCGAAGGCCTGGCCTGGCTCAAGCGCAAGCTGTTCAAGCTGGGAGAAACCGACAAGATCGATTTTGACGGGGTCAAACCCGACCGCCGGGCGATCTTCCCGGCGGGCCTGGCGATTCTCGAAGCGATTTTCGACGCCCTTGAGCTACAGCGCATGGACCACTGCGACGGCGCCCTGCGTGAAGGCGTGCTCTACGACCTGCTCGGCCGCCACCACCACGAAGACGTGCGCGAGCGCACCCTGACCTCGCTGATGGAGCGTTATCACGTTGACCAGGGCCAGGCGGCACGGGTCGAGCGCAAGGCGCTGCACGCCTTCGACCAGGTGGCCAAAGCCTGGGACCTGGAAGACGGCATCTGGCGTGAACTGCTGGGCTGGGCAGCCAAGGTGCATGAAGTGGGCCTGGACATCGCCCACTACCATTACCACAAGCACGGCGCCTACCTGATCGAGCACTCCGACCTGGCCGGCTTTTCCCGGGAAGACCAGCTGATGCTGGCGCTATTGGTGCGCGGCCATCGCCGCAACATTCCCAAGGATAAATTCGCCGAATTCGGTGACGACGCGGTCAAGCTGATTCGCCTGTGCGTACTGTTGCGCTTCGCGATCCTGTTCCATCACATCCGCGGCACCCAGCAGATGCCCACGGTCACCCTGCACGCCAAGGGCGACAGCCTGGACGTCGAGTTCCCGGCCGGCTGGCTGGAAGAAAACCAGCTGACCCAGGCCGACTTCGGCCTGGAGGCAGAATGGCTGGCCCGGGTCGGCTTCGTCCTCAGCGTACGATAAGCACCGGGTTGCTCAGGCGCTCGAGCAGAGCGGCCTGGGCACTGCGCGGGTTCTGGTTGCCGGTTGGCGTGCTGCGTACGTAACGGCCGTCCGGTTGCAGGATCCAGGCGTGGGTGTTGTCGGTCAGATACCCTTCGAGTTCCTTTTTCACCCGCAGGATCAGTTTCTTGCCCTCGACCGGGAAGCAGGTCTCGACGCGCTTGTCGAGGTTGCGCTCCATCCAGTCGGCGCTGGAGAGGAACATCTGCTCTTCGCCGCCATTGAGGAAGTAGAACACCCGCGTGTGCTCGAGGAAGCGGCCGATGATCGAGCGCACCTGAATGTTGTGCGACACCCCGGCAATACCCGGACGCAGGCAGCACATGCCGCGCACCACCAGGTCGATACGCACCCCTGACTGGCTGGCCTTGTACAGCGCGCGGATGATCTTCGGATCGGTCAGCGAGTTGAACTTGGCGATGATGTGCGCAGGCTTGCCGTCGAGGGCGAACTGGGTTTCGCGCGCGATCATGTCGAGCATGCCCTTTTTCAGGGTGAACGGCGCGTGCAGCAGCTTCTTCATGCGCAGGGTCTTGCCCATGCCGATCAGCTGGCTGAACAGCTTGCCGACGTCTTCGCACAGGGCGTCGTCGGAGGTCAGCAGGCTGTAGTCGGTGTACAGGCGGGCGTTGCCGGCGTGGTAGTTACCGGTGCCCAGGTGCGCATAGCGGACGATCTCGCCGGCTTCGCGGCGCAGGATCAGCATCATCTTGGCGTGGGTCTTGAAGCCCACCACACCGTAGATCACCACCGCACCGGCGGCCTGCAGGCGGCTGGCCATCTGCAGGTTGGACTCTTCGTCGAAACGCGCACGCAGCTCGATCACCGCAGTGACTTCCTTGCCGTTACGCGCGGCGTCGACCAGCGCGTCGACGATCTCCGAGTTGGCACCGCTGCGGTACAGGGTCTGGCGCACAGCCAGTACATGCGGGTCCTTGGCCGCCTGGCGCAGCAGGTCGACTACCGGGGTGAACGACTCGAAGGGGTGCATCAGCAGGATGTCCTGCTTGCTGACCACGCTGAAAATGTTCTCGCTGTTCTGCAACAGCTTGGGGATTGCCGGGGTAAACGGCGTGTATTGCAGCTCCGGATGGCTGTCCAGGCTGGTG
Source organism: Pseudomonas sp. B21-032 (assembly GCF_024748965.1). NCBI lineage: Bacteria > Pseudomonadati > Pseudomonadota > Gammaproteobacteria > Pseudomonadales > Pseudomonadaceae > Pseudomonas > Pseudomonas sp. B21-032. The sequence goes on from NZ_CP087180.1 coordinate 5,720,095, forward strand.
ATGCTGAACAGCCGGGTCAGGTTGACCGGACCGTTGACCTGGTACAGCTCGCTCTCGCTCAGGCTGAACTGTTTGAGCAGGTAGTCGGAGAGGTGTTTGGGGCAAGTGTCGGCCACTTCCAGGCGCACCGCATCGCCGTAACGACGCGAGAACAGCTCGCCGCGCAGGGCCCGGGCCAGGTCTTCGACATCTTCGGAGTCCAGCGCCAGGTCGGCGTTGCGGGTCAGGCGGAACTGGTAGCAGCCCTTGACCTTCATGCCCTGAAACAGGTCATCGGCGTGAGCGTGGATCATCGACGACAGGAACACATAGTTGTCGCCAGGCCCACCGACCTCTTCCGGCACCTTGATCACCCGCGGCAGCAAACGCGGCGCCGGGATGATCGCCAGGCCCGAATCGCGGCCGAAGGCGTCGATGCCTTCAAGCTCGACGATGAAGTTCAGGCTCTTGTTCACCAGCAACGGGAACGGGTGAGTCGGATCGAGGCCGATCGGGGTAATGATCGGCGCGATTTCGTCGCGGAAGAAGCGCCGCACCCAGGTCTTGAGCTTGGTGTTCCAGTGGCGGCGGCGAATGAAGCGGATCTGGTGCTTTTCCAGCTCCGGCAGCAGCACGTCGTTGAGGATCGCGTATTGGCGATCGACCTCGCCGTGCACCAGCTCGCTGATCCGCGCCAGCGCCTGGTGCGGCTGCAAGCCATCGGCGCCGGCCTGCTCACGGGCAAAGGTGATCTGCTTCTTCAGGCCCGCCACACGAATTTCGAAGAACTCATCCAGGTTGCTGGAGAAGATCAGCAAGAACTTCAGCCGCTCCAGCAGCGGATAGGACTCATCCAGCGCCTGCTCAAGCACGCGGATGTTGAACTGCAGCTGGGACAATTCGCGGTGAATGTACAGGCTGCTGTCGTCCAGACCGGGAATGACGATGGCAGGCGCAGCCACTGGCGCCGGCGCCGGGGCCTCGACCACCGGCTCGGCCACCGCAGGCGGCTCCGGCGGGGTCTCGACCAGTTGCTCGGGCACGGGCTGGGCGTCTTTGACTGCAACGTCGGTAAGTACTTCGTTATTCATCTAGCGTTCCTGAAGGGCGTTACTGCCCTCTCATCAATTGAGCAGCGCGAACAGCGAAATAGGTGAGGATGCCATCGGCGCCCGCCCGTTTGAAAGCAGTGAGGGATTCAAGGATAACCCCTTCACTGAGCCAGCCGTTCTGAATCGCCGCCATGTGCATGGCGTACTCGCCGCTGACCTGGTAAACGAAGGTCGGCACTTTGAATTCGTCTTTGACCCGGTGAAGGATATCCAGGTACGGCATGCCCGGTTTGACCATGACCATATCGGCGCCTTCCGACAGGTCGGCGGCCACTTCGTGCAGGGCCTCGTTACTGTTGGCCGGGTCCATCTGGTAGGAGGCCTTGTTGGCCTTGCCCAGGTTCAGCGCCGAGCCGACCGCATCGCGGAACGGACCGTAGTAGGCACTGGCATACTTGGCCGAGTAGGCCATGATGCGGACGTTGACGTGACCGGCCAGCTCCAGCGCTTCACGGATGGCCTGGATGCGCCCGTCCATCATGTCCGATGGCGCGACCACCTGGGCACCGGCATCGGCGTGGGACAGCGCCTGGCGCACCAAGGCGTCGACGGTGATGTCGTTCTGAACGTAGCCTTCTTCGTCAAGGATACCGTCCTGGCCGTGGGTGGTGAACGGGTCCAGGGCAACGTCGGTGATCACCCCAAGTTCCGGGAAGCGCTCACGCAGGGCGCGGGTGGCGCGCTGGGCGATGCCGTCGGGGTTCCAGGCTTCAGCGCCGTCGAGGGATTTTTTCTCTACCGGGGTGACCGGGAACAGCGCCAAGGCTGGAATCCCGAGGTTTACCCACTCTTGCGCAGCTTCCAGCAACAGGTCGATGGACAGACGCTCGACACCCGGCATCGAAGCGACTTCTTCGCGGCGGTTTTCGCCATCGAGGACAAACACCGGGAGGATCAGGTCATCGACAGTCAGAACATTTTCGCGAACCAGACGACGGCTGAAGTCGTCACGACGGTTGCGACGCAGACGGGTGGCAGGAAACAAACGGTTAGCGGGGGTAAAGCTCACGGCAGACTCCTGAGCCCGCGCAGGCGGGCGAGCGCGACAGTTATAAGCGGCCATTATGACGCCTGTATGACAGGCAAGGGCAACCCTGCGACTTGAGGACGCAGTCATTGTCCTTGTAGGAAATGTTCACGTCGAGACACATTTGGACACTTTCCCCAAAGGCCACGAAGGGTTAGGCTGCGCGTTCATTTCGCCAGCACCCAGAAAATGCTCCAACAATTCCTGCAGGATTTCGGCTACTTTGCCCTTTTTCTCGGCACGTTTTTCGAAGGTGAGACCATCCTGGTTCTCGCAGGCTTCCTTGCGTTCCGCGGATACATGGATATCAACCTGGTGGTCGTGGTGGCCTTCTTCGGCAGCTATGCCGGCGACCAGCTGTGGTACTTCATGGGGCGCCGTCACGGGCGCAAGTTGCTGGCACGCAAACCGCGCTGGCAGATGATGGGCGACCGTGCGCTGGAGCACATTCGCCGCCATCCGGACATCTGGGTCCTGAGTTTTCGCTTCGTCTACGGTTTGCGCACGGTGATGCCGGTGGCCATCGGTTTGTCCGGCTACCCGCCGCGCCGCTACCTGCTGCTCAACGGCATTGGTGCGGCCATCTGGGCCCTGGCCCTGGGCGCCGCCGCCTATCACTTCGGCGCCATCCTCGAAGGCCTGCTGGGCAACGTGAAGAAATACGAGTTATGGGTGCTCGGCGGCCTGCTGGTGCTCGGTGGCTGCCTGTGGCTGCGCCGGCGCTTCAAGGCCGCGCGCATTGCGCGCAAGGAAGCGGCTGCCATAGAGGCCGAAAAGGCTGAGCAGGCTGTAGCCAAGCAGCAGGACCCAAGCCAGGGCAGTGACCGGCCCTGAGCCCGTCATCCCGGCCAGGACCATGGCCGGGACATTCAGCCCCAGGCGCAGTAGCTCCAGCCGCAAAGCCCAGGGGCGGTTCTCCAGGGCCGTGCCAAGCACGAACAAGCCAAATGCCATCAAGCCGCAGCCCAGCACCAGGGCAGCCACCGACAACTGCTCGGCGTGCTCCATCAAGTAACTGCCCAAGCCCACGTACACCGCGAACTGCAGCGCCACATACAACTGTTGCGGCCAGGCCAGCGGCACCTCGAATTTCTGGAAGCGGCTCAAGTCCTGCTTGGCTTGCGGATAACGCCGGGCAACGTCATCCGGCCGCCAGCCGGTGGGCATGAACCAGATCCGCAGCTTGTCCCACCAACGCTCGGCATGCCGCGCATCGCTCCACAACTGGGCATAGAACTGCAGGTTGGCCCACAGCGGGTTCCAGCTGGCCAGCGGCGTGGTCACGCCGAAAATCACCGGCTCGTTATCGTCCTCTTCCTGGAAGGTGCCGAACAGACGATCCCAGACAATGAACACTCCGCCGTAGTTGCGATCCAAGTACAGAGGGTTCTGCGCATGGTGGACGCGATGATTGGACGGGGTAATGAACAGCCATTCCAGCCAGCCCAGCTTGGGGATGTGCCGGGTGTGCACCCAGAACTGGTACAGCAGGTTCAGCGCCGCGACGGTGATGAACACCAGCGGCGGCACCCCCAACACGGCCAGCGGCAGGTAGAAGATCCACGACAGCAAGAAGCCGCTGCTGGTCTGGCGCAGGGCCGTCGACAGATTGTAGTCCTCGCTCTGGTGATGCACCGAATGGGCGGCCCAGAGGATGTTGCGCTCGTGGCCCATACGGTGCAGCCAGTAATAGCAAAAGTCATAGACGACAAACGCCAGTACCCACACCCACAAGGCTTCGCCCGGCAGTTTGAACAGCGCCAGGTGTTCCCAGGCCAGCGCATAGGTCACCAGGCCAACGCCCTTGGTCAGCAGGCCGGTGGTGGTCGACAGCACGCCGGTGCTGAGGCTGTTGATGGCATCTGCCAGACGATAGGTCCGCATGCCGCGCAATCGATCGGCGAGCAGCTCGGCAACGATCAGAACAATGAAAAACGGTACCGCCAAGAGGATCAGGTCCATGGGTCTTTTCATCTCCAGCCTATCCAGCAAGATTAGGCCGGGAATGGCATAAACCCTATGGCGACATCTGCCAAACTAGAGGACATTTAGCGCCTCGAATCGGGAGTAGTGAGCATGACCCAGAAAAAAGTTGCTGTGATTCTTTCCGGCTGTGGCGTGTATGACGGCGCCGAAATTCACGAAAGCGTGATCACACTGCTGCGCCTGGACCAGCGCGGTGCGCAGGTGCAGTGCTTTGCGCCGAACATTGCGCAGATGCACGTGATCGACCACCTGACCGGCGAAGAAATGCCCGAGACCCGCAACGTGCTGGTGGAATCGGCGCGCATCGCTCGCGGCGAGGTCAAGGACCTGCGCGAAGCCGACGCCAAGGACTTCGACGCGCTGATCGTGCCGGGCGGCTTTGGCGCGGCGAAAAACCTTTCGAACTTTGCCGTTGAAGGCGCGGGCTGCAGCGTGCACCCAGACGTCCTGGCCCTGGCTGAAGCCTTTGCCGAAGCCGGCAAGCCGGTCGGCCTGATCTGCATCTCGCCGGCCCTTGCGGCGAAAATCTACGGCCCCGGCGTGGTCTGCACCATTGGCAGCGATGCCGGCACCAGCGCGGCCATCGTCAAGATGGGCGGCACCCATGAGGAATGCGATGTCCATGACATCGTCGAAGACACCCAGCGCAAGCTGGTCAGTACCCCGGCCTACATGCTGGCGAAAAGCATCAGCGAAGCCGCCGGCGGCATCTACAAACTGGTCGACCGGGTGCTGGAACTGACCCACGAGAATGACTGAACACCCCTGTAGGAGCGGGCTTGCCACGCGATCGCGCGCGAAGCGGTCGTCGTCCAGGCACCACATGATGCGCTGAGATCACGGACCTCATCGCGGGGCAAGCCCGCTCCTACTCAGCCGCGTAAGAATGCGGTCCAGGGCGTTGGCAAACGCCTGCTTCTCGCGATCGCCATACGGCGCCTGGCCGCCGCCGACCTGCCCCTGATCGCGCAGGTCGGTGAACAGGTTGCGCACCGCCAGCCGCTCACCCATATTGCGCTCGTCGAACTCCTTGCCGCGCGGGTTGAGGCAGGCAACGCCTTTCTTGACCAGGCGATCGGCCAGCGGCACGTCGCTGCAGATCACCAGTTCGCCGGGCACCGCGTGCTCGACCAAGTAATCGTCGGCGGCATCCGGCCCGCTGGGCACGACGATCAGTTTGACGCAGGCAAAAGCCGGCTTGATCTGGCTCTGGCCGGCCACCAGCACCACTTCCAGCTGACGCTTGAGGGCGAACTTGACCAGTTGATCCTTGGCCGCCTTGGGGCAGGCGTCGGCATCGATCCACACACGCATGGCACAGATTTCCAACAAAAACGGGCGAACAGTATCCCTGCTCGCCCGTTTGCCTTCAAATCAGCCCGCTGGCTGGCGGCGCTTCTCGGCCAGGCGGCTGCGCCCGTAAAGGATGGCAATGGCCAACAAGGCCACCAGCTGCGCGGCCAGTGAATACGCGTCGGCGTGAATGCCCAGCCAGTCGAAATCGAAGAACGCCACCGGCCGGGTACCGAACACCCCGGCCTCTTGCAGCGCCTTGACCCCGTGCCCGGCAAACACCACCGACAAGGCGCACAGCAGCGCCGCGTTGATGCTGAAGAACAACGCCAGCGGCAGTTTGGCCGAGCCGCGCAGGATCACCCAGGCCAGGCCCACCAGCAGCACCAGTGCCGTGGCACCACCGGCCAGTACCGCGTTGTGCCCGGCAGGGCCGGCCTGCAGCCAGAGGGTTTCGTAGAACAGGATCACCTCGAACAGCTCACGGTACACCGAGAAAAACGCCAGCACGGCAAAACCAAAGCGCCCGCCACCACTGACCAGGCTGCTCTTGATGTAATCCTGCCAGGCCGCCGCGTGCCGGCGATCGTGCATCCACACACCCAGCCACAGCACCATGACACTGGCAAACAGCGCCGTGCAGCCTTCGAGCAGTTCACGCTGGGCGCCGCTGACGTCGATTACATAGGCCGCCAGCGCCCAGGTACCCAGCCCGGCCAGCAAGGCCAGGCCCCAGCCGAGGTTGACGCTGCGTACGGCCGATTGCTGGCCGGTATTGCGCAGGAAGGCGAGGATCGCCGCCAGCACCAGAATCGCTTCCAGGCCTTCGCGCAGCAGGATCAGCAAGCCGGAGATGTAGCTCAGCGACCAGCTCAGGCCATCGCCACCGAGCAGGCCGGCGGCGTCCTTGAGCTTGGCCTTGGCGGCATCCAGGCGTTGCTGCACCTGCTCAAGCGGCAGGCCGTCCTGCAGCGACTGACGGTAGGCCATCAGGGATTTTTCGGTGTCTTTGCGTACGTTGGCATCGACGTTGTCGAGCGAACTTTCGACCAGCTCGAAACCTTCCAGGTAGGCCGCTACCGACAGGTCGTAGGCTTGCTCGTGATCACCGGCCTGATAGGCCGCCAGGCTCTTGTCCAGGGTGCTGGCGGTGTAGTCCAGCAGTTGCGCCGGGCCGCGCTGGACCTGCGGCGGTTGCGCACGCTGGGCGCGGAACCGGGCGAGCGCCTCTGGCCCTTCGCTGGCTTCAATTTCGGCCGGGGTCTGACGAGCCAGGTCGGCCAGGTTGTAGGTTTTATCGCCCTTGGCCTGGGCCGGGTCGGCAGTGAAGCTGGCGACATAGGTCGCCAGGTCCCAGCGTTGGCGCTCGTCGAGCTGGTCGGCGAACGACGGCATGTCGGTGCCTTCGATGCCCAAGCCGAGGGTGTTGTACAGGTCAAACAGGCTCAGGCGATCCAGCCGTTCGAGGCTGCGCAGGTTGGCCGGCGGCGGGGTCAGGCCAAGGCCGGCGGGGCCGTCACCGGCGCCAGTGTCGCCATGACACACCGAGCAGTGCTGGGCATACAGCGGCGCGCCGCGGCTCGGGTCAGGGGTAATGATCGGCGCCTGGCTGACCTCATAGGCCACCGCCAGTTGCGCGCCAAGCTGACGGGCCTGACGAGCGACCACCGCGCCGTCCTGACGCTGGCTGACCGCCGTACGCAAGTTGCCCACGCCCTGCTCCAGGGCCTGGCGCTCAGCGCGTGCCGGCAAAGCGCCGATCAGTCCCTGCAACACATCGAGGAATTCGAGCTGTTCGCGGTATTCGCCGTCGTCGATTACCTTGCCCGCCTCGACGGTGGCCGGGTAATCGGCACCGATGTAATCGAGCAGGTGCAGGGCCTTGGCAGCGCCATCGGGGCTGTCGGCCAGCAGCGTGGCACTGCTCAGCGCCAGCACCGGCCAGAGCAGCCAGGCGAGTAAGCGGGAACGGGGAATCATGAGCGACTCTCAAATGGAAATACGAGGTAAAGCATTGTTCACTTCCACTGCCGTTCGCTCAAGGCTTGCCAGATGAATCCTTGAAAAATTTTGTGACAAATACCCTGCGACACCTCCCGATTAAAGAACGACCGTTCGTCGGCCGATAGCTGAATGCTGGCACGACGGCAAATTCCTAAAGCACAACGCCATTATTTAGCCAGCAAATGCGTTTATAATGCCGCGCCGCTATATAGCGGATCAGAATTTTGGCTCTTCTTTTAAGAGGATTTGGCGATATTGCCAAAGGGATGACAGCCTTCTCGCCCCCAGGCTTTTCATCAATTCAGGGAAGAAGAATTCAGATGGCATCCCGTGTCCTCACCGTCGCGACACTGCTCGCGGCCGTTCAACTGGCTGGTTGCTCGGCCTTTCGCAGCTATGACAGCGAACTTCAGGAAACCAACCAGCACCTGACCAGCGGCAACGTCGACGCTGCCCTGGCGCTGCTGGAAAAAAACAACAAGGGTGAGGACAAAGACCTTCTCTACTACTTCGAGAAAGGCGAGCTGCTGCGCTCCAAGGGCGACCTGGCCGGCAGCCAGCTGGCCTGGCGCAGTGCCGATGACGTGGTGTTCAAGTGGGAAGAGTCGGTCAAGCTCGACACCGACAAGTACCTGAGCCAGTTCGGCAGCTACCTGGTCAACGACAAGGTGCGCCGCTACGAAGGCTATGACTACGAAAAAGTCATGCTGACCACGCAGATGGCCCTCAACCTCCTGGCCCAGAACGACTTCGACGGCGCCCGTACCGAAATCAAGAAGACCCACGAGCGCGAAGCGGTGATTGCCGAGCTGCGCGACAAGGAATACCTCAAGCGCGAAGAAGAGGCCGAGAAAGAAGGCGTCAAGACCGAGTACAAGGACCTTCAGGGTTACCCGGTCGCCAGCCTCGACGCGCCAGAAGTGGTGGGCCTCAAGAACAGCTACCAGAGTGCGTTCAGCCACTACCTGTCTGGCTATGTCTACGAAGCCCTGGGTGAGAAAGGCCTGGCCGCACCGGGCTACCGCAAGGCTGCCGAACTGCGCCCGAACACCCCGCTGCTGGAAAAAGCCCTGCTCGACCTGGACAAGCCAGCGGCGAAAGCCACTGAAAGCGATGTGCTGATCGTGATCCAGAGCGGCCTCGCTCCGGCCCGCGACTCGGTGCGCGTCCCGCTGCCGCTGCCGATCAGCGGCAACCTGGTGATCACCCCGCTGTCGTTCCCGGTGATCAAGGAAGACACTTCCACCGCGCATTTCAGCGAAATCTACCTCAACGACCACTCGCTGAAGCTGACCGCACTCAACAGCACCACTGCCATGTCCCGCCGCGCCCTGCGTGACGACATGCCGGGGATCATCCTGCGCACCAGCGTGCGGGCTATCTCTCGTGGTGTGGCGCAAAAGCAACTGAACGACGCCAACCCGCTGGCTGGCCTGGCACTGGGTATCGCCTCGACCATCACCGAAGGTGCCGACACCCGTACCTGGCGCACCCTGCCGGATGAAACCCAGGTAGCCCGCGTGCGCCTGCGTCAGGGCGAACACCAGTTGAGCCTGCCTTCGAGCCTGGGCGGCAGCCAGGTCAGCGTGAAGATTGACCGGCCGTTCCAGGTGGTCACCCTGCGCGTAGTCGGCAACCAGGTCTTCGCCGGTGGCCCTGCCCTGCAGGTGGCACCAAAAGCCACTGGCCAGGCCGTCGCCAGCCTCAAACAACCTTAAGGAAACGCCATGCGTATCAAATTGCTCGCCGTTCTCGTCACAGCCCTGCTGGCCGGTTGCGCGACCCCGCCACCACCAGAGCCGGGCAGCGCTGCCAGCAAAGTGGTGAAAATGGGCAACCTGAAGAACATCGAGACCGGCCCGATGCGCGTTGCGCGCGAGAACGGCTTCTTGACCGTCAAGGTGTCCCTGAACAACACCAGCAGCAGCAACAAGACCCTGTTCTACCGCTTCGCCTGGCTGGGCAACGACGGTTTCCCGGTGGCCGATGAAGAGAGCTGGAAGACCGTCACCCTGTATGGCAAGCAGGCCAGCGTGTTGCCGGCGATTGCCCCGGTATCCCAGGCCACCGACTTCCGTATCGAAGTTCAGTCTCAGTAATCATTTTTGCAGGAGCACATTTTCATGATTGCACGTATTTCCCTCGCCGCCATCGCCATTGCCCTGGTCAGCGGCTGCAGCACCCCGTCGCCGGTCCTGGGCGGCAAGAACATCGGCTACGGCGACAGCAAGGCCGTGGAACTGGTCACCAACGAGTTCGGTTCGACCGACCTGCAGATGATCGCCGAGTCCATGACCCGCTCGCTGGCCCAGTCCGGCATCCTCCAGGGTCGCCCGGTGGTGCAGGTCTATGACGTGAAGAACAAGACCAGCGAGTACATCGATACCCGCGAGATCACCACGTCGATCAAAACCCAGCTGATGAAGTCCGGCACCGCCCGCTTCGCCAGCGACAACACCCAGATGCAAAGCCAGGTTGACCAGCTCAAGCTGCAGAACCAGAGCGGTCTGTACAAGAAAGGCACCGTAGCCAAGACCGGCAACATGATCGCCGCCAAGTACCGCCTGGAAGGCTCGATCAGCTCGATCGTCAAGCGCAGCAGCGACTACAAGGACGTGTTCTACAAGTTCAGCCTGCAGCTGATCGACGTCGAGAGCGGCCTGGCCGAGTGGATGGACGAGAAAGAAATCCGCAAGACCACGGAGCGCTAAGCAATGCGTGCATGGATGGGCATTCTGGGCCTGGCTTGCGCGTTCAGCGTGCAAGCGGCCCCAAAAGTCGCAGTAACCGACCTCGCCTACCAGGAGCGTGTGGAGCAGTACATCCACATGGTCTCGGCGCAGAACAGCAGCCAGGCGAGCATGTACCACGCCAGTGGTTCGTCGAGCTACAGCGAGTTCGAAAGCAGCGAGAGCTACATCGAGCAGACCGAGCTGCGCAAGTTCAGCGGCGACATCAAGGGCGAGATTCTCAAGTCCGGGATGTTCCAGCTGGTCCAGGGTACGCCGTACACCGCCGATGCCAAGGCTGACGTCTACGACGTTATCCGCCGCATCAAGAACGGCAACTTCAAAGGTGCTGACTACGTGCTGTTCGGTACCTTGTCGGATATCGACTTCCAGCGCGATATCACCTCCCTGGACAACACCAACAGCTATTCGGCGATCCTCGGCCTGAGCCTGGTGGCCGACTTCAGCCTGATCAACACCAAGACCTACGAGATCACCTCGGCGTTCACCGCCATGGGTGAGGGCCAGGACACCAAGCTGGTCAACAGCCAGGATGTTCGGGTCACCCTCAACCGCCCACGGGTGGTACGTGAGGTTTCCAAGGAACTGGGCATGGACGTTGCCAAGCAACTGGCCGAACAGCTGGTAGGCGCGATGCCGGAGCGTGAACGCACCCCGGCGCGCAACAACCTGCCGCCTGACGAGCCAGCGCAGATCCTGCGTTGAGAAAGTAAAAAGGCGACCTTCGGGTCGCCTTTTTTTATGCTGATTGTTTTCCTACACCGGCGCGCGGCGAATGGTCGCCAGCAAGGTCGCAGCCCCCAGGAACAGTCCGGCAAAGGTGCGGTTCATCCGCCGCTGCTGCCGGGGCGTACGCAACAGGCGCAGCACTTTGGCCGCAAGCCCGGTGTAACCGGCCATGACCATCAGATCGACCGTGACCATGGTCGCGGCAATGATCAGGTACTGCGGCACCAGCGCCGCATGCGGATTGATGAACTGCGGCAGCACCGCGAGCATGAAGATCAGCGCCTTGGGGTTGCTGACGTTGACCAGAAAGCCACGGAACACCAGGCTCAACGGCTTGCCGATCGGGCGCACGGCGGATTCGTCGCTGATGTCAGCCGGCAGCGCGCGCCACTGTTTGACCGCCAGGTACACCAGGTAGGCCACGCCGAACCATTTGATCACCTGGAATGCGGTGGCCGATGCCGCGAGGATGGCACCGACGCCAGCGGCAATGATCGCAATCTGCAGCACCAGGCCCAGCTGCAGGCCTAGCGCGTTCCAGTAGCCGCGCCAGAAGCCGTATTGCAGGCCGCAGGACATCGAGGCAATGGCCCCGGCACCCGGCGACAGACTGATCACCCAGCAAGCGGCAAAAAATGCCAACCACGTTTCCAATGACATCGCGCACCTCGGCACTAACTTGTTACAAACCTCTAAGCTAGTGCCGTGGCGAAAAAATCACCACGATTTTTTTCTGCGATCGATCAATTGCCCGGGGTTTTGCTCTCGCTCACCAGCGGCAGCACTTCGGCACCGCGCCAGCGCCGCACCGATTTCTGGAAGAACTGGCTGTTGGGCACTTGCACCAGCGCACCGCCCGCTTCCGGCAGTTCGATCAAGGTGGTGAACAACAAGTTGATGGCCACCACCCGGCCTTTGACGCCCGGCTTGTCGATGGTTTCCACCAGTTCCACCACATCGCCGATGCGAAACGGCCCGACGGTAAAGATCAGCACCGCGCACAGCAGGTTCGACAGCACGCTCCACATGGCGAAGAACGCCACTGCGGCAACCGCCACGAACCCGGACAGTGCGGTCCACAGCACCGTGGCGGAAACCCCCAGGCGCTCGAGCACGAAGATCAGCGCACTGCCCATGATCAGCCAGCGCAGGCCACCACGCAGCGGCATCAGCAGCTCCGGTGGCAACGGGTAGCGCTCGCCCAGGCGCTTGAGGCAACGGGCAACCACGCGCTGCAGGATGAACGCCGCCGAAAGTATCAGCAGGATCTGCAAACCCAGCCAGAACGGAGCGATCCATTCCACCGGCAATGGCAACTGCAAGGATTCCATCAGGACAACGCCTCCAGCTCCGCCTGCATGCCCTCGAGGGTCTCCAGGGCGGCCATCCAGGCTTCCTCGAGCTCCCCTTCACGAACCTTGAGCTTGGCCTGCTGGGCCAACAGCTCACGCAACTCGTCCTTGCGCGCGGCTTCATACAGGGCGCTGTCAGCCAGACTGGCATCGACCTTGGCCAGTTGCTCATGCACGGTGCCCAGCTCGCGTTCGAGCTTGTCGGCTTCACGCTTGTGCGGTGCCAGTTGCTGACGCAGGGCGGCAGCGGCCTGGCGCTGGGCCTTTTTGTCGGTCTTGTCGGCATTGACCGGCGCAGTGCTGACCGGGGCATTGCGTTGACGGTACTCGACCAGCCAGCGGGTGTAGTCGTCCAGGTCACCGTCGAAGGTCTCGACCTTGCCGTCGGCGACCAGCAGGAAGTCATCGGTGGTGCTCTTGAGCAAGTGACGGTCGTGAGAGACCACCAACACCGCACCACTGAATTCCTGCAGGGCCATGGTCAGCGCCAGGCGCATTTCCAGGTCCAGGTGGTTGGTCGGTTCGTCGAGCAGCAACAGGTTCGGCCGCTCCCAGGCGATCAGGGCCAGGGCCAGGCGGGCTTTTTCGCCGCCGGAGAAATTCACCACCGGCTCGTCGATGCGCGCGCCGCGGAAATCGAATCCACCCAGGAAGTCTCGCAAGGTCTGCTCGCGCTCGGTCGGCGCCAGGCGCTGCAGGTGCAGCAACGGGCTGGCCTTGTTGTCCAGCGAGTCGAGCTGGTGCTGGGCGAAGTAGCCAACCGAGAGGTTCTCGCCGCGTACCAGGCGCCCGCTGAGCGGCTCCAGTTCGCCGGCGAGGTTCTTGATCAGGGTCGACTTGCCCGCGCCGTTGGGACCGAGCAGGCCGATCCGCGCCCCCGGGGTGAGCTGCAACTTGACCTTCTCGAGGATGGTCTTGTCGCCATAGCCCAGGCGGGCTTCGGACAGGTCGAGCAGCGGGCTGGAGATTTTCTCCGACTCGCGGAAAACGAAGTCAAACGGCGAATCGACATGCGCCGCCGACAGCTCCTCCATGCGCTCCAGGGCCTTGATCCGGCTCTGCGCCTGACGGGCCTTGGTGGCCTGGGCCTTGAACCGGGCGATGTACTTTTCCATGTGCGCGCGCTGCGCCTGCTGTTTCTCGTAGGCTTGTTGCTGCTGCGCCAGGCGTTCGGCACGGGTGCGCTCGAACGCGGTGTAGCCACCACGGTAGAGGGTCAGCTTGCACTGCTCGACATGGGCGACGTGATCGACCACGGCATCGAGGAAGTCACGGTCGTGGGAGATCAGCAGCAGCGTGCCCGGATAGCCCTTGAGCCAGTCTTCGAGCCAGAGGATGGCGTCCAGATCCAGGTGGTTGGTCGGTTCGTCGAGCAGCAACAGGTCAGACGGGCACATCAGGGCCTGGGCCAGGTTCAGGCGCATCCGCCAGCCACCAGAGAAGTCGCCGACCCGGCGGTCCATCTGCTCGTTGGTAAACCCCAGGCCTGCCAGCAGCTTGCGCGCCCGCGCATCGGCGGTATAGCCGTCGGCGCTGTCGAGCTCGATATGCAGGCGTGCCAACGCAGTGCCGTCGTGGGCAGCTTCGGCCGCAGCCAGGTCGGCCTGGACCTTGCGCAGGCGGGCATCGCCGTCGAGCACATAGTCGACCGCCAGGCGCTCGAGGGTGTCGACCTCCTGGCGCATGTGCGCGATGCGCCAGTCGCCAGGCAGCTGGCAGTCGCCGGAGTCGGGCGTCAGCTCACCGCGCAGCAAGGCGAACAGGCTGGATTTACCGGCGCCGTTGGCACCGATCAGGCCGGCTTTCTGGCCGGCGTGCAGGGTCATCTCGGCGCCTTCTAGCAGGCGCTGTGGACCACGCTGTAAAGTGAGGTTCGATAGTCTGATCATAATGGCCGCGGAGTCTACCAGCTTCGTCGGCAACTGGCGCGAGTGGGACCATGCACACCGACCTGTGGAATTTTGCCCTGAAGCTCTACGCTCGACCGGGCGTAGAAGCCGCCTGCCTGCAATGGCAGGCCCGGGGTGGCGACGTCTGCCTGCTGCTGTGCGGCGTGTGGCTCGGCGCACGCGGTATCGCAGCGAACGATCAACGGGTTAAACAACTCAAGGAACTCGCCGAGGCTTGGCAAACCGAGGTGGTGAAACCGTTGCGCGCCCTGCGCCAATCCTGGCGTGACGAAGCAGCCAAGGATGCGCAACTGGCGGTATTGCGCGAGCAGGTAAAAGGCCTGGAGTTAGCGGCAGAACGCATCCTGCTGGAGCGCCTGGAGACGGCCTGCAAAGACTGGGCAGCAACGCCCGAAGCCGAAGTGGACTGGATAGGCTGGCTGGCACCCGAAGGCGCCGGTGCGCATCACGACGCGCTGCAAAGGCTGCGCGCCGTGATGCTGACGACTCAGGACGCCGAAGACGGGGTCTGAGTGGTCGATGCTACCGAGGCTGCTGGCGCAGTGGTTGCCGGTGCAGAAGCAGCGGGTGCTGCAGGCGCTGCTGGAGTAGCAGGCTTGGCAGCTACAGGCTGAGCTGGCTTGGCAGCGGCTGGCCTGGCTGCAGGTTTAGCGGCTGCCGGTTTGGCAACGGGTTTGGCCGGCGCTTTAGCTGCGGCAGGTTTAGCGGCCGGCTTGGCTGCAGGTTTTGCCGCTGCTGGTTTGGCTGCAGGCTTGGCAGGTGCTTTCGCCGCTGCTGGTTTGGCCGCTGGCTTGGCGGCAGGCTTGGCCGCTGCGGTTTTAGCCGCTGGCTTGGCTGGCGCTTTAGCCGCAGGTTTGGCTGCTGGCTTGGCTGCTGCGGTTTTTGCCGCAGGTTTAGCCGGGGCTTTAGCGGCGGCAGGCTTGGTTGCTGCAGTTTTTGCTGCAGGCTTGGCAGGTGCTTTCGCCGCTGCTGGTTTGGCCGCTGGCTTGGCGGCAGGTTTAGCCGCTGCGGTTTTCGCCGCTGGCTTGGCTGGCGCTTTGGCCACAGGTTTAGCCGCTGGCTTGGCTGCGGGTTTGGCTGCTGCGGTTTTCGCCGCAGGTTTGGCCGGTGCTTTGGCGGCAGGTTTTGCTGCGGGCTTGGCTGCTGCAACAGCAGGTTTGGCCGAACGCACGCTCAATGCCTTGGCGGCAGCTTCCTTAACCTTGCCAACGCCCTGGGCCAGTTTCAGGCTTTCCTGAGCGTCACGCTTGAGCTGCAGGATGTAGGTGCGGGTTTGCGTTTGGCGGTCTTTCAGCGAGTCGAGCAAACCTTCCAGTTCACTCACCCCGTCCTTGGCTTTTTTCTGCGCCTTGGCTTTGCCAGCCTTGGCAGCGTCCTGCAGTTTCAGCCGCGACTTGTGCAGTTTTTCCTGGGCCTTGCCACGTTGTTTTTCCAACTTGGCGAGTAGTTTTTCAGCATCAGCCAGCGCTTGCGAGCAGGCATTTTCCAAATGATCGAGCAGGCTGCCCGAGAGTTGCTGGAGCAGGTGCAACGGCGTACTTACTGGCTTCTTATTGGCCGACATGGTTTACCTCCTGGCTGACGAGATTGCGGCTCATACTATGCTTCTGCTGCTACCGCCGCTAGGGCATGTTGACAGTATTAAATGCGCCGCGTTGCATGCCTGGGCAAAGTTGTTATCGCTGCAGCTGGAAACAAGTGTAGATGCTGCACAAAGTGTTGCTGATATTTACACGAAGTGACGAGCGAAGGCTGGCATACTTTATTTCCTCTGAAGCAGGAGCGAGCCTGTGCCGCGTTATCTAGTCCTTACCCTGTTGCTGTTGCCAACAGCGTTAATTGCAGCGCCTGATACTAAACCCGCCAGCGACCATGACCTGGCTTACAGCCTGGGTGCCAGCCTGGGCGAGCGCCTGCGCACGGAAGTTCCCGGCCTGCAACTCGATGCCTTGATCGATGGCTTGCGCCAGGCTTATCAGAACAAGCCATTGGCCCTGAGCCAAGAACGCATGGCGGCAATACTCAGCGAACATGATGCCCAGGCCAACCAAGCTGCAGTTCAAGCACAAAGCGAACAATTGCTGAGCGCGGAAAAACGATTCCTGGCCACTGAACGGGCCCGGGCCGGAGTGCGTGAACTGGCTGAAGGGATACTCGTGAGCGAGTTGCAGGCCGGTACTGGCAGCAAGCCAAAAGCCGGCGGCAAAGTCCAGGTTCGCTATGTTGGCAAGTTGCCGGATGGCACGGTGTTCGATCAGAACCAGCAGCCGCAATGGTTCAATCTGGACAGTGTGATCGAGGGCTGGCAGGTGGCATTGCCACAGATGGCGAGCGGGTCGAAATGGCGACTGGTGATTCCTTCGGCACAGGCTTACGGTGCCGAAGGCGCGGGCGACCTGATTGCGCCCTATACGCCGCTGGTGTTCGAGATCGAGTTGCTTGGGGTTGCCGACTGAAGGTCGGCAGCACCCTCAAGCCTGGACTGCGCCTTCTTCGCTGTGCGCGGTGTGCAGCACTTCGATCAGGCAGTCTTCGAGTTCGAAACGTTCGTGCAGCAAACTGCCCAGCTCGCGAAGCTTTTTCGCGAAGCGCTCAGAGTCATTGCAGTCGCCCTTGTCGCAATGATCGTTGAACGCCGACGCGATTTCGGTAATTGCATCAATGCGCGGGCTGATCTGCTTGGCTAGCTCGAGCCCGCGAGTATCGCCAAACGCCTTGGCTTCGCTGACCAGTTGCTCGCTCACTTCGAAATGCCAGGCTGACACGTAGTCGACCAGTACCGCACAGAAGTCCCGGCTCTTGTCCTTGTCGGCAAAGGCCGGTTTGGCATCACGCAGCTCGCGGAAAGCCGTCACCAGCTCTGCACGCTCATCCAACCAGCGGTCAATGAGTTTATGGACCCCACCCCAGCGTTCCTGAGCATTCTGACAACTATCTAGCATGGCGATCTCTTCCCTTCTGGGTAATGCCCCCTGCCCCCGCGCCGCAAATGTGCAGAGCAAAGGTGAAGTCAGCAGAGCGGCATCGAGCAGCTGTGTTTTCGGTATGCGTGCAGGGAGATTATTCCCGTGCGCCCTAGCCTTCAAGGTACGCACGCGACAAAGTTCATACAAGTGTTTAATCCGCCCATCCTTTGCCGCCGGTCGCTTGCACAGTGAAAAACTTCGCCTCAGTTTTTTACCGAGCGACTGAACAGTGGGCGGGTGCGCCCGAGCAGGCGACAGGTCGGCAGGGTTGCCAGCAAGACGAACGACAAAAGGCTCCACTCAGGGATGGTCAGGTCGAGGAAACTCCAGGTGATTGGCACGCAATCCGGGCTGCCGATGATCATTGCCTTGACGACCTGAAGCATTGGCATGCTTTCGAGGACATAGTCAAAAGCCGGTTCGCATTCGATGCTCGAGAGCGCCGGATTGCCTTGCAGCCAGACATGCCGGGCGGCCAACAGTGCCCCGCCGGTGGCGAAGAACAACGCCAGCGCGGCATAGATGCGGGTGCCCAGACGCCCTGGGGAATGCACTACCGCGCACAGGCAAACCAGAGCAAAGGCGCCCAAAAACAAACGTTGGCTGTAGCACAGCGGGCAAGGCACCAGGCCCATGCCGAATTCCAGGTAATAGGCGGCAGCCTGGACCAGTACCGATGCCAGCAACGCCGGGAAGAACAGTGAACGCAAGCGGGCCAACGACATGGCGAATCCAGGAGCGCGATGGACAGGCGACAACGGTAGAGGAAAGGCGCGGCTTGTATCAAGGCAAGACAGCCGGGACACGTCCCTGAACGACAAGGGAAGTATCCCGAACTAAGCAAGAAAGATAGCTGGGCATCTGAAGGAAAAATTACCGGCTAAAGCAGGAGATTTGTTCGAGCCCATGGGCACGCGTTTTTTCGCGCGCCCATGGGTAGCTCAAGCTCGCACGGCCTCTGGCAGCGGCAATGCCAGCAGACGCTGATCAAGCATGCCCAGGCCTTCCTGGAACAGCTGGTTGCTGCGCTCGGTATCGCCCAGGCCAGCGAGCAAGCGCGCAAGTTCTGCACAGGCTTCAGGATTGCGCTGCACGCGCAGGCTGCTTTCCAGGTAATCCCGTGCCTTGCCCCACAGGCGGTTCTGCAGGCTCAAACGGCCCAGGGTCAGCAGCAGGCTGGGGTCGTCGGGATGGTCCTTGAGCCAGCCTTCGGCAGTTTGCAGCTGGCGCGCCAGGTCACTGCCGCGCACCAGCCCGTACAAGCGCGCCAGGTGACTTTCGTACTGGCGCTTGAGGGCGGCGCGCAGGGCTTGCTCGGCTTCGCTTTCGGCGCCCAGCTGGCGCAGTTGCTCGGCATAGGCCAGCACCAGCTGAGGCTCCTGGCGCTGCGCAGCAGTGAGCTGCTGCCAGGCGCGCTCAAGGGATTGCCGGGCGGTTTGCTCATCGCCTTCGCGGCTGGCCGCCAGGTTGAGGTTCTCGCCCCAGGCGCGACGCTCAAGCTCGGCCAACTCCGCTGCCGGCAGCACTTTATCCTTGCGCAGGTCGGGCAGCAGGCGGATCAGTGCCGACCAATCGCCACGCTCGCGATACAGACGTTGCAACAGGCGCAGCACCTGAACGTTATGCGGATGACGCTCCTGCATGGCCTGCAGGGTTACCAGGGCAGCGTCGCTGTCGCCGCGGTCCATCTGCAACTGGGCATGACTCAGGGCAATGGCCAGTTCCGCTTCGGGCTGGCGCTCCAGTGCCCGCTCCAGGAGGTTGTCGCTGTCTTCGCTGCGGCCGAGCTCGTTGGCGGCACGCGCAGCGCCGAGGTAGTACAGCAGCGGTTGACGCTCGGCTTCGGCAGCACGGTGCAGGTGGCGCTGGGCACTGGCCCAGCGACCCTCGGCGAGATCCAGTTGGCCCTGCTCGATCGCCAGCTGGGTACGACGGCTGCGGTTACGCCGCGACCAGGGGTTGACCACCCCGCCGGAGGTCAGCACCAGGCCCACCAGGTAGCGCACCAGCAACAGCGCCAGGATGATCCCGGCCAAGGCTGCGAGCGCTGCCCACAGACCCGATTGATAGCGAAAGCTGCCGTAGGAAATCAGCACATAACCGCTGTGCTTGGCGATCGCGATGCCGAGCGCGGCTGCCACGGCAATGGCCACCACCGCCAGCAGGTAGACGCGCTTCATGGCTTGGCCCCCTCGACTGGCTGATGCCGGCGCTCAAGGTAGGCCTGCACGGCACTGATGCTGTCGGCCAGGTCCGGCACCAGCACGGTGACCGGCTGCTCGGCCAGTTCGTTGAGGGCGGCAAGCATCGCCTGGCTCTGCGGGTTGTCCGGGTTGAAGTTGGCCAGCAGTACGCTGCGGGCGTCGTCCAGGGCCTGGGTATAAACCTTGGCCTCGCCGTTGAGCGCCGCCCACTGGGCTTGTTCGATGGTCAGGCTCAGAGCCAGGCGCAGCTGGTTGAGTGACTGCCCGGATAGTAACGGACGAATATTGTCGTCAGCATCGAAATCGATCTGGAAGTACTTCGACAGCTCTGCCCACCACTGCGACCAGCGGCTGGCGCCATCGCCGTCGGCGGTCAAGGCACCCAGCGCATCGGCATTGCTGGTGAATTCCGGCGATTGCGCACTGAGCTGCAACACCTGCTCGCGCTGGGCCGCCAGCTTGAGGAAGAGGCCGGTGCGGTCGGGCTGCTGGACGCTGTTGAGGGTCGCCAGGCTCTTGGCCAGTTGCTCACGGGCGGCAAACGAACCGGGGTCGCTCTGCTCACGAAGGATTTCATCGGCGCCCTTGACCAGCTCGCGGGCACTGGCGATGTCCTGCAAGGCAGACAGGCGCAGGCTGGCCAGGCGCAGCAGGTGCTCGGCCTCGGCCAGGCGCCAGTCCTTGCGGCTGGCGCCAAGGATGGTTTCCAGACGCTGGCTCAAGCGTTGCTGATCGCCTTGCAACTGCGCCACCAGACGCCGGCGATCTTCAAGCTCGGATGCAGGCGGCAAGCCGGCCAGCTGCGCAGACATCTGCTGTTCACGTTGTTGCAGGGCCAGGGTTTGCTCGCTCAGGGCCTGCAGGCTCTGCACCTGGCCCTGCTCGCTACCCTGGAGCTGGCGAACCTGCCATACGCCCCATCCGCCAACGGCGACACCTGCCGCGCCCAGCAGCAAGGCCAGGACTGCCAGGCCGTTGCCGGAGCGTTTGGCAGGTTCCACGGGGGTTTGCGCAGGAGCCTCTGGGGCCTTCAGTTCATCGTTGGGCAAGACAGTTTCGCTCACGTATCCATCCTTTGCTTTGTGGCACGTCGCCAATCAGCTTAGCGCCTTAGGGGGCTGGTGCAGGAGTTTCCTGCAATGTTGCCAGCAAAGCCGCGGCGCTGGCACCACGGCAATCCACTACATTCTGTGCGCCACTGGCGCGGGCAAGTTCCGCCACCCGTGGGCTGGGCACGAACAACGGCAATTGCGCCAACTGCGGCCAGTGTTCACCGGCCAGTTGGCGCAAGTGTTGAAAACCCTGCCCACTGCTGACCACCAGGCCGTTCAGGCGTTCCCCGGCAATACACCGGACCAGGGTGGCCTCAGGGTAATGCGGCAGGTAGCGGCGATACAACTCAAGGTAATCGACCCGCGCCCCGAGTGCCGCCAGACGCTCGGCGAGCAGCTCGCGCCCGCCTTCGCCACGGATGATCAGCACCCGGGATTGCGGGCGCTTGATCGCGGCGGTCAACGCCGGCAGTTGCAGCAGCGCTTCGCTGTCATCACCTTGTGCCGGGTAGCTGACATTCAGACCGTGGTCGTCGAGGATCTGTGCGGTGGCAGCGCCAACGGTGAACCAGGCTTGCGCGGGCGGCTGCGGCCAGTGCGCGTTCAGTTGCTCAAGCGCCAGGCGCGCCGCCGGCTTGCTGACGACGATGATCGCGCTGTACTGGTCGAGCGCCTGCACCTGGCCAAGCTGCGCCGGCGTCAGCGCCAGCGGCTCGGTTTCCAGCAACGGCAGGCTGCTGCTGAACACGCCCTGCTCGGCAAGCGTGCGGGCCAGCGCGCTGCACTCTTCGGCCGGCCGGGTCAGCAGCAGGCGCCAGGCGCTCACGGGTGCCCGGCCTCGCCGTAGACCGCCTTGAGGATGTCTTCAGCACCTTGAGCCAGCAGGTCTTCAGCGACCTTGATACCGAGCGCTTCGGCCTCCTCGCGCGGCGCACGGGCCTGAGCCGTGAGCAGCTTGCCGCCAGCTGGTTCGCCAACCAGGCCGCGCAGCCACAGCTGCTCGCCTTCGAGCACCGCGTAGCAGGCAATCGGCACCTGGCAGCCACCATTGAGGTGTTTGTTAAGGGCGCGCTCGGCAGTCACCCGGTCGGCGGTGTCGGCGTGATGCAGCGGCGCCAGCAGCGCATGGATTTCGCTGTCGGCACTGCGGCACTCGATGCCCACTGCGCCCTGGCCGCCTGCGGGCAGGCTGTCGTCGACGCTGATGCTGGAGGTGATACGGTCTTCGAAGCCCAGGCGGATCAGGCCGGCGGCGGCGAGGATGATGGCGTCGTACTCGCCGGCATCAAGCTTGGCCAGGCGGGTGTTGACGTTGCCGCGCAAGAAGCGGATCTCGAGGTCCGGGCGGCGGGTCAGCAACTGCGCCTGGCGGCGCAGGCTTGAGGTACCGACGATACTGCCGGCCGGCAACGCCTCAAGGCTGTCGAAGGTGTTGGAAACAAAGGCATCGCGCGGGTCTTCGCGCTCGCAAATGCAGAACAGGCCCAGGCCTTCGGGGAAGTCCATCGGCACGTCTTTCATCGAGTGCACGGCGATGTCGGCCTGGTTTTCCAGCAGCGCGGTTTCCAGCTCTTTGACGAACAGGCCCTTGCCGCCGATTTTCGACAGCGGCGAGTCGAGCAGCTTGTCGCCACGGCTGACCATCGGCACCAGGGTCACGACCAGGCCGGCGTGGGCCTGTTCCAGACGGGCTTTGACATATTCGGCCTGCCACAGGGCCAAGGCACTTTTGCGGGTGGCAATGCGGATTTCGCGAGTGGACATGGAACGATCCGTACGAGATAGATTCGCCCGATGATAACAGCTCAGTCCAGACCGCTAGCAGATCTAAATCATGGTAGGAGCCGACCATCCCTGGCCGTCGACCGCTCCCTGGTCCCCGCCCTTAAAGCTGTTGCATCATTTTGCGTACACCAGCCACATGCCGGCGGCTGACGATCAGGGCATCACCGTTGAGGCCCTTGAGGAATAGCTGAAAATGCCCAAGCGGCGTGCGTTGCAGACGTTCGATGCGGTTGCGGGCGACCAGCGCATTGCGGTGAATGCGCACAAAGCGTTCACCAAACTCGTCTTCCAGAGCCTTGAGCGGCTCGTCCAGCAGCACTTCGCCGGATTCGTGGCGCAAGGTCACGTATTTGTGGTCGGCAATGAAGTAGATCACCTGGTCGAGCGGAATCAGCTCGATACCCTTGCGGGTGCGCGCGCTGATATGGCTGCGCGGGCCGCTGCCGCTCTCGGCGGCCGGGCGGGTCAGGGCCGCCAGTTGCACGCGGTTGGGCCGTTCGGCCTTTTTCAAGGCGTCGCGCAGGCTGTCGGGCTGCACCGGCTTGAGCACGAAGCCCAGGGTGCTGTCCTTGAACGACTCGACGGTGAACTCATCGTCACCGGTGCAAAACACCACCGCAGGCGGTGCTTCACGTTCGCACAGCCGGGCAGCGACCTGCAGGCCATCCAGGCCCGGCATGCGAATGTCGAGCAGGACCACCTCAGGCTTGAGGCTGTCGATCAGGGCCAGGGCCTCTTCGCCATTGGTGGCGCTGGGCTCCAGCACGGTATAGCCCTCCAGTTCGCCGAGCAGTCGGCTCAGGCGTTCCCGGGCTTGGGGTTCGTCATCAACGATCAGGACATTCATATAGCGCTGGATTCCTGCGTGAGTCTCGCACAAGGATAGCGTAGACAGGTGAGGTGACGACCGTCACGGCGATCCACGCTCAGACTCGCACGATGGCTAAAGATTCACTGGCCCGGCAGGAAACATGCCGCGCCTCTGTCCAACTGTAGACGGTTGCCGCAACACTGCCGTTCAATCGATAAATATCCTGTTGCAAGCGCGCTGTCGCGGGCCTGTGCTGCGACATAAACCCGCATTTGCCCCGACCGCCGCACTCCGGCAGCCCCGCCAATCCTGCTATGATCGACGCCACTTTTTCCGTTCACGCCTTCAAGAGTGAATCCATGAGCACCGACAAGACCAATCAGTCCTGGGGCGGCCGCTTCAGTGAGCCCGTCGACGCCTTCGTCGCCCGTTTCACCGCCTCCGTCAATTTCGACCAGCGCCTGTACCGCCACGACATCATGGGTTCGATCGCCCACGCCACCATGCTGGCGAAGGTCGGCGTCCTCACCGACGCCGAGCGCGACACCATCATCGATGGCCTGAAAACCATCCAGGGTGAAATCGAGGCCGGCAACTTCGACTGGCGCGTCGACCTTGAAGACGTGCACATGAACATCGAAGCGCGCCTGACCGACCGCATCGGCATCACCGGCAAGAAGCTGCACACCGGCCGTAGCCGCAACGACCAGGTCGCCACCGACATCCGCCTGTGGCTGCGTGACGAAATCGACCTGATCCTGGCCGAGATCACCCGCCTGCAGCAGGGCCTGCTGGAGCAGGCCGAGCGCGAAGCCGAGACCATCATGCCCGGCTTTACCCACCTGCAAACCGCGCAGCCGGTGACTTTCGGCCACCACCTGCTGGCCTGGTTCGAAATGCTCAGCCGCGACTATGAGCGCCTGGTTGATTGTCGCAAGCGCACCAACCGCATGCCCCTGGGCAGCGCCGCGCTGGCCGGCACCACCTACCCGATCGATCGCGAACTGACCTGCCAGCTGCTGGGCTTCGAAGCTGTGGGCGGCAACTCGCTGGACGGCGTATCCGATCGCGACTTCGCCATCGAGTTCTGCGCCGCCGCCAGCGTGGCGATGATGCACCTGTCGCGCTTCTCCGAAGAGCTGGTGCTGTGGACCAGCGCGCAGTTCCAGTTCATCGACCTGCCCGATCGCTTCTGCACCGGCAGCTCGATCATGCCGCAAAAGAAGAACCCGGATGTCCCGGAGCTGGTGCGCGGCAAGACCGGCCGTGTGTTCGGCGCCCTCACCGGCCTGCTGACCCTGATGAAAGGCCAGCCGCTGGCCTACAACAAGGACAACCAGGAAGACAAAGAGCCGCTGTTCGACGCCGCCGACACCCTGCGCGACTCGCTGCGTGCCTTTGCCGACATGATCCCGGCGATCAAGCCTCGCCACGCCATCATGCGCGAAGCGGCCCTGCGCGGCTTCAGCACCGCCACCGACCTGGCCGACTACCTGGTGCGCCGCGGCCTGCCGTTCCGTGATTGCCACGAAATCGTTGGCCACGCGGTGAAGTACGGCGTCGATACCGGCAAGGACCTGGCCGAGATGAGCCTGGACGAACTGCGCCAGTTCAGCGACCAGATCGAGCAGGACGTGTTCGCCGTACTGACCCTCGAAGGCTCGGTCAACGCCCGTGACCACATCGGCGGCACTGCGCCTGCGCAAGTACGCGCCGCCGTAGCCCGCGGCAAGGCGCTGCTCGCCGCGCGCTAAGCCCTTCCTGCGTCTTGCTGCCCAGCCAGTTCTGCCTGGGTAGCCACACGCAAGCGCTGAAGGAAAGCCGGCGTTTCGGCTTTCCTGTCAGCTGCGACCTTGTGCACATTCGGATTTTCCCCCAGTCGCTCGAACAGTGCCCGGGCGCCCGGCAATGGCTGCAGGTAATCAATGCCGAACAGACGCTGGCCAACCTGGCAGGCCAGGTCGACGCTATAGAGAAAGTACAGGTCCGCCAGGGTAAGGCACTCGCCTGCCACATACGGGGCGAATCGACCGCGCTGGGCCAGGGCGGCAAAGCCCTTGTCCAGATCACGCCGGGCCTTGGCCTTCAAGGCCTCCGGGGTCGCCCTGCCGGCAAAGAACACTTCGACATAGCAGTAGCGGGCGGGCAGCTCGATATACAGCTCGATTTCCTTGGCCAGCGCGCGCACCTGGGCGCGCTGGAAAGGATCGGCCGGCAACAGCGCCACCTCAGGGCAGGCCTCTTCGAGGTAATCGAGGATGGCGTCGGTTTCGCTGATAAAGCCCTGCGCCACCTCCAGCACCGGTACCTTGCCGCGAGGGCTGATCGCCAGCACTTGCGGGTTCTGGCAACCATGCAGGGGCACCTCCTCGAACGGCAGGCGTTTTTCCAGCAGGGCGAGCTTGACCATGTTGTAGTAGTTGCTTGCAGAGAATCCGTGCAGTCGGAACATTTCCGGCCTCCTAGCCGCGTGAAGTCTCTGCATTTTTGGAACGAATCAAGCCAGAAAGCTGCCGTATGCTTCCGATAGACACGTAGGAGCTTTCTGCTTTTGCCTCAATAGTGCTCCAATCAGCGCTTGCCCGAGCGCACCATCTCGAGGAAAGCCGGCATCTGCGCTTCCTTGTCGGCGACGATCTTCTGTACGTTCGGGTTGTTCTTGAACTGCTCCAGCAGCGCCTTGGCCTGTGGGAAGTCTTCCAGCACATCGATGGCAAAAACCTTCTTGCCCACGGCATAGGCCAGGTCGACGCTGAAGCAGAACAGCAAGTCGGCGATGGTCAGGCTGTCGCCGGCCACATAAGGGCTGAACTTGCCGTTGCGCTTGAGGGTAGCGATACCGGCCAGCAGTTCGGTCTTGGCCTTGGCCTTGATGGCTTCATCGACCTGGGCGCCGAAAAACGCTTCGGGGTAGCAGGCACGTGCGGGCAGCTCGATGTACAGCTCGATTTCCTTGGCCAGCTCGTGAACCTTGGCCTGGGCAAATACCCCCTCCGGCAGCAGTGCCTTGCCTGGCTGGGTCTGCTCGATGTAGTCGAGGATCAGGCTGGTTTCACTGAGAAAACCGTCTTCGCTCTGCAGCGCCGGTACTTTGCCGCGCGGGCTGATTTTCAGCGCTTCGGGGCTCTGGCCGCCGAAAAACAGCACTTCCTCAAACGGTACGCCCTTTTCCAGCAGCGCCAGTTTGACCATGTTGTAGTAGTTGCTGACCGCGAATCCATGAAGCTTGAGCATGAAACAGCCTCCAGGCCGAAAAGGGGTTGGCCGGGTTGTTATAGACCCAAGTGCCGGGTACTGACCAGCATCATGAAGATTGTCGATAACAAGGCATTGCTGCCGGGCCCGTGGCAAACTGGGCACCCCAAAAGAGGAAAGCGCCCATGAGCGAACCTACCGATATCGACAACGACGACGAAGCGTTCGCCGAGTCGACCCTGATCGAAGCGATCGAGAACCAGATCGAAAGCGACAACCCGCCAGCGGCCAAGGCCACGTTCAACAAGCTGACCCTGGTGGGCTACGAGCGTGAAGACATCCTCAACCTTATGGCCCACGTGCTGGCCTACGAGATTGATGCGATGCTTGAAGACGACCGCGCGTTCAACACCGAATGGTACGAAACCGCCTTGCGCGCCCTGCCCGAGCTGCCGCCGGAAAAGGACTGAAGCAAAGCAGGATTTCCCTGACTACACTGCAAAACCAGGCACCGGCGACGGTGCTGCCCTCCTTGTCTGGAAGTCGGAGTCTTTATGTCGTTTACCCCCGAACTGATTGCCGAGCTGGAAGTCCTTGCCTTGTTCAACCTGGATAGCAGCCAGGAAGGCATCAAGGTCCATAACACTGCCTCCAAGGAGGTGATCGCCGCTGCGCGTCGCCTGTACGAGAAAAAGCTCACCGACCAGCCCGATGGCGGTTATCTGACCAGCCTTGGTCACGATGCTGCCGAGAACGTGCAGGTGTTGCTGAACATTCTGAACGTCGTCGAACCTGCCTGATAACTGCAATCGCGGGGCAAGTCGGAACGCCGCACCGCCGCTCCTACCGGCCTGGTGGGTGAGGCGGTGCGGCGCCCCGACTTGCCCCGCGATGCGTCAAGCGCTAATAAAATGGCGTCAAATTCCAAATACCACTTAAACTCGCCATTGCTCCCTAGACGGCCGGTTTCAGCTCGCCATGAACCACCCCCACGAAATTCGCCCCGACCTCGACCAGGGCATTGACCGCAAGGTGCTCAGCCAGCTGCGCCAACGCTTCCTGAAGCTCAACCAGGGGCGCCTGGGGCGGGCCATGGACGGGCTGTCGAGCCGCCAGCAGCAGGTCTTGACCCTGCTGCCGCTGTTTTTTCACGTCAATCACCCACTGTTGCCCGGTTATGTCTCAGGCACGACGCCAGCGGGGGTCGCCAACTTCGAGCCTGATGCGCAACTGCTGGCCGAAGCCCAGCGCCTGACCCGCTCATTTTCGTACAAAGCCCGGCGCGGCAACCCGCCCCAGCCGATTCACGGGCTGTTCCTGATGGGCAGCCTGGGCACCCTGGCCCAGGCCGAGCAGAGCGACATGGACGTCTGGGTCTGTCACGCCGCCGACCTGAGCGAAAGCGAACTGGCGGAGTTGCGCAAGAAATGCCTGCTGCTGGAAATCTGGGCCGCCAGCCAGGGCGCCGAAGCCCACCTGTTCTTGATCGAGCCGCAAGGCTTCGTCCAGGGCGAACGCGACGGCCAGCTCAGCTCCGATGACTGCGGCACCACCCAGCATTACCTGCTGCTCGACGAGTTCTACCGCACCGCCATCTGGCTGGCCGGGCGCACACCCTTGTGGTGGCTGGTGCCGGTCTATGAAGAACCACGCTACCGGCAATACATCCAGACCCTGCTGTCCAAGCGTTTCGTGCGTGCTGAAGACCACCTCGACCTCGGCCACCTGGCGCACATCCCTCCGGGCGAATTCGTCGGCGCCGGGCTCTGGCAACTGTTCAAGGGCATTGAATCGCCCTACAAGTCGGTGCTCAAGCTGCTGCTTACCGAGGTCTACGCCAGTGAACACCCGCAGGTGCAGTGCCTGAGCCTGCAGTTCAAGCAGGCGGTGTTCAGCAATCGCCTCGACCTCGACGAGCTCGACCCCTACATGATGGTCTACCGGCGTATCGAGCAGTACCTGCAAGGCCGCGGCGAACGCGAGCGGCTGGAGCTGGTGCGGCGCAGCCTGTACCTGAAGGTCAACAAGAAGCTCAGCGGCCTGGCCCGCCAGCGCAGTGCCAGCTGGCAGCGGGACCTGCTGCAGCGCCTGAGCCAGGAATGGAGCTGGGATCAACGCCAGCTGGCGCTGCTCGACAACCGCAGCCAATGGAAAGTCCGCCAGGTGGCGGTCGAGCGCCGGGAGCTGGTAGCCGAGCTGAACTACAGCTACCGCTTCCTCTGCCAGTTTGCCCGCAGCCAGAACGCCACCAGCCGCATCGACCAGCGCGATCTCAGCGTGCTCGGCCGGCGCCTGTACGCCGCCTTTGAACGGCGCGCCGGCAAGGCTGAGTTCATCAACCCGGGCATCGCCCCGGACCTCGCCGAAGACACCCTGACCCTGGTGCAGTCACCCAACCGCAAAGAGCCCGGGCAGACCCACTGGGGCCTGTATAACGGCAACCTCAGCGTGCACGAGTGGGAGCACTTCGCGCCGATCAAACGCTGCCGCGAACTGCTCGAACTGCTGACCTGGGCGCACCGCAACGGTGTGATCGACAGCAGCACGCGCCTGGCCCTGCACCCGGGCAGCAGCGACCTGAGCGAGTATGAGCTGTTCAACCTGCTCGGCAGCCTGCAACAGAGCGTCGCCCTGCCCCTGGCGGTGGTCAGCGAACAGCGCCTGCTGCAACCGAGCGTGGTGGACGAGATCCTGCTGCTGGTCAATGTCGGCATCGACCCGCTACAGCACCACCGCGACCTGAACATCCTGATGACCACCGAGCGCACCGACTCGCTGAGCTACGCCGGGGTGCGCGAAAACCTGGTGCTGACCCTCGACCAGGTCACCCTCAACAGCTGGAACGAAGTGCAGGTGCACCGCTACGACGGCGAACATGCCCTGCTGCGTTGCCTGCGTGATTACCTCAACAGCCTGGGCGCCGGCCACACGCCCAGGCTGCGGGTCCGCTGCTTCTGCCACAACCGCGCCCAGGCCATCGCCCTGCGGGTCGAGGAAGTGTTCGCCAGCACTCAGGCGCTGCTGGCGCAGAACCTCAACCAGCGCTACCTGTTGCAAGTCGAGCAGCACACCCATGTACTGGAACTGCAACGCGGCGCGGTAAACCTGGTGACCCTCGACGATCCGGACGCGGTGCTGCGCTACCTCGGTGAAGAACGCAGCGACTACAGCCCCCTGCACCTGGACGCCAATGCCCTGCAGGAGCTCGACCTGGCGCAACTGCTGCCGCTGGGCCAGCCGCAGTGCATCCAGCTGTTCTATCGGCTGCAGGACACCTGGGCGGATGTCTACGTACTCGATGAGCACAATGCCCTGTGGCAGCAGCGCTTGCCGTTTCACGATGAAAACAGCCTGTTGTTGCCGCTGCAGCGCTTCTTGCAATCGATCGTGTTTCGCCGCGATGCGCGCCTGCCACTGGACAGCCTGCAGGCCCAGGGTTCACTGGATATTCTTTATTACCAATTGTTGCCATCAGGCACTGGCAAGGTTCGCCAGGTAGAAGCGCGCCAGGTCGAGGTCAAGGCCATCGACCGGCCCTACTACGAAGTGCAGGCGATTCTGCAGGCCGGCGCCAGCGATGACGTGCAAGTCACGCTGTACTGCAATCAGCGGGAGTTTTCCCAGCTCGAGCATGGCGACCAGCTGTATGCGGTGGTCGCCCGCGAGATCATCGAGCAGCGCCGCGAGGCTGAGCGCTACCGCTGCTACATCACCGACCTGGACTTGTCGGGCCTGCTGGCCGATGGCCTGGGCTCGAGCATTCTCTACCTGCGCTACAAGGGCGAACTGGAGCGGGCGCTCAACGAGGCCCTGGCGCAGGCTTGAGGCTCAGAGGTCGAAGTCACCTGCCGCTTCTGGCTGGTATTCGACTTCAAGCAGCTTGAGCTTGAGGGTCTTGCCGCCCGGGGCCGGCCAGTCGATCTGCTCGCCTACCGACAAGCCCAGCAGCGCGCTGCCGATCGGCGCGAGGATGGAGATCTTGCCTTCGTCGGCGTTGGCGTCTTTCGGGTAGACCAGGGTCAGGTGGTAGTCCTTGCCGCTGGCTTCTTCGCGGCAATGAACCCGGGAGTTCATGGTCACGACACCGGCCGGAACTTCCTCGTGACCGACCTGGTCGGCGCGGTCGAGCTCGTCCTGCAAGGCGAGCACACCCGGCGAGTCCTGCGTCTTCTCATCGAGGCTGTCGATCAGACGCTCGAGACGCTGCACGTCCAAGCGGGTGACGATAATGGAAGGGTGGGTGCTCATGATCCGGTCAGACTCCTTTTTTTGGGCGATATAAAGCAAAACCCCGCCCAAGGGCGGGGTTTGCAGGAATTCGGCACAGCCGAAACAGGTTCGACACTACCACAGCCAAGTAAATACACAATACCCGCAGGGTCTATGCCAACCCGGCCAGCTGTCGACGCGCCAGCGCCTCGCGGCAGATCTGCCGGCGCTGCTCGTCATCGGCCGCGCGCCACTGGCGAATGTCCTCGACATGGCGATAGCAACCGATGCAGACCTTGTGTTCATCCAGCCGGCAGGTGCTGATGCACGGCGACGGTACTGCCGGGCTGACGTTACTGTAGAGCGGCTTGGCCGGCTTGGCTGCGCTGCTCATCAGATGTCGTCGAAATCGAGCTTTTCACCCGCCCGCTCCCAGACGATGCGCTCCAGCATCTCGCCCAGCAGCTCCTCGGTCTTTTCACAGGTCCACTTGCCGTTCTGCTCGTCGTAGTCGAAGTGGAAACCACCGGACTTGTCGGCCAGCCACAGCTGGCGCAGCGGTTCCTGGCGGCTGAAGATCAGCTGGCTGCCGTTGTCGAACTTGATGGTCAGGACCCCTGCCGAGTTCTCCATGTCCAGATCCAGGTCAGTCTCGTCGAACAGGTCTTCCAGCGCCTGTTGGGTCGCGTCGACCAGGTCGTGAAAACGCGCTTCGGTCAAACTCATTGCAAGAACCTCAAAAATGTCTGCACACACGCAAGCCGGGCAAGATACGAGCGCGGCGCGCCGAATGCAAAGGATACCGACCTGCGCCAGGCAGCGCAGCCACCACCCCGCCCGACGGCGGGTTGCCCGCATAGGCAAGGGGCCGGGCGCTCGGTATACTCGGGCGCAATACTGCTTATTACAAAGGATTACGCCATGAAGCGCCTGATCTCCACCCTCGCGGCGCTCGTCGCGGTTGCCTGCCTCGTTTCCGCCTGCGGCCAGAAGGGCCCGCTGTACCTGCCAGACGACAGCA
Source organism: Pseudomonas sp. B21-032 (assembly GCF_024748965.1). Classification (NCBI taxonomy): domain Bacteria; kingdom Pseudomonadati; phylum Pseudomonadota; class Gammaproteobacteria; order Pseudomonadales; family Pseudomonadaceae; genus Pseudomonas; species Pseudomonas sp. B21-032. The sequence goes on from NZ_CP087180.1 coordinate 5,751,480, forward strand.
AAGACGGTAAAAAGTCGCAATCGCACAAGCACCAGTAAGGGTAACCCATGGACGCTTTCAACTACCGCGACGGTCAGCTGTTCGCGGAAGGCGTGGCCCTGTCGGCCATCGCCGAACGTTTCGGCACGCCGACCTACGTCTACTCGCGCGCCCACATCGAGGCCCAGTACCGTAGCTACGCCGATGCTCTGGAGGGTGTTTCGCACCTGGTGTGCTTCGCCGTCAAGGCCAACTCCAACCTCGCTGTGCTGAACCTGCTGGCCCGCCTGGGCGCAGGTTTCGACATCGTTTCCGGCGGTGAGCTGGAGCGTGTACTGGCCGCGGGCGGGCGTGCCGATCGCGTGGTGTTCTCCGGCGTCGGCAAAACCCGCGAAGACATGCGCCGCGCCCTGGAAGTCGGCGTGCACTGCTTCAACGTCGAATCCACCGACGAGCTCGAGCGCCTGCAGGTAGTGGCCGCCGAAATGGGTGTACGCGCGCCGGTTTCGCTGCGGGTCAACCCGGACGTCGATGCCGGTACCCACCCGTACATTTCCACGGGCCTGAAAGAAAACAAGTTCGGTATCGCCATCGCCGATGCCGAAGAGGTGTACATCCGCGCCGCGCAACTGCCGAACCTGGAAGTGGTCGGCGTCGACTGCCATATCGGCTCGCAGCTGACCACCCTGGAACCCTTCCTCGATGCCCTCGACCGCCTGCTGGCGTTGATCGACCGCCTCGGCGACTGCGGCATCCTCCTGCGTCACCTGGACCTGGGTGGCGGCGTCGGTGTGCGTTATCGCGACGAAGAGCCGCCGCTGGCCGGCGACTACATCAAGGCCATCCGCGAGCGCGTCGGCGACCGCGACCTGGCCCTGGTGTTCGAGCCGGGCCGCTATATCGTCGCCAACGCTGGCGTGCTGCTGACCCAGGTCGAGTACCTCAAGCACACCGAGCACAAGGATTTCGCCATCGTCGATGCGGCGATGAACGACCTGATCCGCCCAGCCCTGTACCAGGCCTGGATGAACGTCACGGCGGTGCAACCGCGTGCCGGCGAAGGCCGTGTTTACGACATCGTCGGGCCGATCTGCGAAACCGGCGACTTCCTCGCCAAGGAGCGCGAGCTGAACCTGGCCGAAGGCGACCTGCTGGCGGTGCACTCGGCGGGCGCCTATGGTTTTGTCATGAGCTCGAACTACAACACCCGTGGTCGTTGTGCCGAAGTGCTGGTCGATGGTGACCAGGCCTTCGAAGTGCGTCGTCGCGAAACCGTGGCCGAGTTGTTCGCCGGCGAAAGCCTGCTGCCGGAGTAAACCCATGCTGCTGCGTTTTACCAAGATGCATGGGCTGGGCAACGACTTCATGGTCCTCGACCTGGTCAGCCAGCATGCGCACATTTTGCCCAAGCACGCCAAGCAATGGGGCGACCGCCACACCGGCATCGGTTTCGACCAGTTGCTGATCGTCGAGGCGCCGAGCAATCCGGAAGTGGATTTCCGCTACCGGATCTTCAACGCCGACGGCTCCGAGGTCGAACAGTGCGGCAACGGTGCGCGCTGCTTTGCGCGCTTCGTGCTGGACAAGCGCCTGACTGCGAAAAAACGCATCCGCGTTGAAACCAAAGGCGGCATCATCGAGCTGGACGTGCGCAACGACGGGCAGATCAGCGTCGACATGGGCCCGCCGCGGCTGGTGCCGGCCGAGATCCCGTTCGACGCGCCGGCTCAGGCCCTGAGCTATCCGCTCGAGGTTGCCGGGCGCACTGTCGAACTGGCGGCCGTGTCGATGGGCAACCCCCATGCGGTGCTGCGCGTCGACGACATCAACGCCGCGCCGGTGCACGAGCTGGGCGCGCAGATCGAACATCACCCGCGCTTCCCGCAGCGGGTCAATGTCGGTTTCATCCAGGTCATCGACCGCCACCGCGCGCAACTGCGGGTGTGGGAACGCGGCGCGGGCGAAACCCAGGCCTGCGGTACCGGTGCCTGCGCCGCTGCCGTGGCGGCGATCAGCCAGGGCTGGATGGATTCACCGCTGTTGATCGACCTGCCGGGTGGGCGCCTGTCCATCGAATGGGCAGGCCCGGGCAAACCGGTGTTGATGACCGGCCCCGCCGTACGTGTGTTTGAAGGACAGGTTCGTCTATGAGTGAGTACCAGCCATGACCGATCAGCCCCAGGCTCCCGCCGAACAGCCCACCGACCTTAGCGCCGAGGGCTCGACGCCCACCCTCGGGGCTGAGGCCGTGGTTGCCTACCTGCGCGACAACCCGACGTTCTTCGCCGAGCACGACGAACTGCTCAGCGAGCTGCACATTCCCCATCAGCGTGGCGATAGCGTGTCGCTGGTCGAGCGCCAGCTCAAGCTGCTGCGCGACCGCAATATCGAGATGCGTCACCGCCTGTCGCAACTGATGGACGTGGCCCGCGACAACGACCGGCTGTTCGACAAGACCCGCCGGCTGATCCTCGACCTGCTCGATGCTGACAGCCTCGAAAGCGTGGTGATGGCCGTCGAAGACAGCCTGCGCCAGGAGTTCAAGGTGCCCTTCGTCAGCCTGATTCTGTTCGGTGAAACCGCCGCGCCGGTCGGCCGCTGGGTCAACAGCGGCGACGCCCAGCAAGCCATTGGTGGCCTGTTGTGCGCCGGCAAGACGGTCAGCGGCAACTTGCGCGATCATGAGCTGGACTTCCTGTTCGGCGAAGAGCAGCGCAAGGAAGTCGGCTCCAGCGCCGTCGCCACCCTCAACCACCAGGGCCTGCACGGCGTACTGGCGATCGGTAGTCGCGACCCGCAGCATTACAAGAGCACAGTCGGTACCCTGTTCCTCAGCTACATCGCCGAAGTACTCGGCCGGGTCGTCCCGCGCCATACCCAGACCCTGCGTCCGGTGCGCTAGTGGAACGCCAGCTGGAGGCCTTCTGCGCGCACTTGCGCAACGAGCGCCAGGTGTCCGAACACACCCAGCTGGCCTACCGACGCGACCTCGAAAGCGTCCTGGCGTTCTGCACCAAGAGCGGCATCGACAGCTGGAACGCCCTGCAGATCCAGCACCTGCGCCAACTGATCGCCCGCCAGCATCACCAGGGCCAGTCCTCGCGCAGCCTTGCCCGCCTGCTCTCAGCGGTGCGCGGCTTCTACCGTTACCTCAACCGTGAAGGCCACTGCAGCCACGATCCGGCCAACGGCCTGTCGGCGCCCAAGGGCGAACGGCGCCTGCCCAAGACCCTCGACACCGACCGTGCCCTGCAACTGCTGGAAGGCGCGGTCGAAGATGAATTTCTCGCCCGCCGCGACCAGGCCATGCTCGAGCTGTTCTACTCCTCCGGCCTGCGCCTGTCGGAGCTGACCAGCCTCAACCTGGAGCAGCTCGACCTGCCCGGCGGCCTGGTGCAAGTCCACGGCAAGGGCAGCAAGACCCGCGTACTGCCGGTCGGGCGCAAAGCCCGCGAGGCGCTGGAGCAATGGCTGGTGCTGCGCGCCGGCAGCGGCCCGCAGGACGGCGCGGTGTTCGTCAGCCAGCAGGGCCGGCGCCTGGGCCCACGCGCCATTCAACTGCGGGTGCAAGCCGCTGGCGCCCGCGAACTGGGCCAGAACCTGCATCCGCACATGTTGCGACACTCCTTCGCCAGCCACCTGCTGGAATCGTCCCAGGACCTGCGCGCCGTACAAGAGATGCTCGGCCACGCCGACATCGCCACCACGCAGATCTACACTCACCTGGACTTCCAGCACCTGGCCGCCGTGTATGACAGCGCCCACCCCCGGGCCAAACGCAGTAAGGGCAGTGACTCATGAGCATCAAGCTGATCACCTTCGACCTCGACGACACCCTGTGGGACACCGCACCAGTGATCGTCAGCGCCGAGACCACCCTGCGCGACTGGCTAGCGGCCAATGCGCCAACCCTGGGCGCGGTTCCGGTCGAGCACCTGTACGCCATTCGCGAGCGCCTGGTGCAGGCAGAACCCGGGCTCAAGCACCGCATCAGCGCCCTGCGCCGGCGCGTACTGTTCCATGCCCTGGAAGAGGTCGGCTACAGCGAGAACAAAGCCCGTGAGCTGGCCAACGAAGGCTTTGAAGTGTTCCTCCACGCCCGCCACCAGATCGATATCTTCCCTGAGGTGCAGCCGGTGCTGGAGATCCTCCGTCACCACTACACCCTGGGCGTGGTCACCAATGGCAACGCCGATGTGCGCCGCCTGGGCCTGGCCGATTACTTCAAATTTGCCCTGTGCGCCGAAGACCTAGGCATCGGCAAACCCGACCCGCAACCCTTCCTCGAAGCCCTGCGCCAGGGCGAAGTCGAGGCGACTGCGGCGGTGCACATTGGCGATCACCCCGGCGATGACATTGCCGGGGCCCAGCGCGCCGGCCTGCGGGCGATCTGGTTCAACCCCCAGGGCAAGGCCTGGGAAGCCGAGAACCGCCCTGACGCGGAGATCCAGCGCCTGTCGCAGCTGCCTGAACTGCTCAACAGCTGGCGCTGAAGCGCAGACACAAAAAAGCCCGCAGCGACGGCGGGCTTTCTTGCTGACGGGGCCACTCAGATAGGGCGGCTACCGTACTTGTTGTCCGGCTTCTTGGGCGGATCGGCGACCACGTTGGCCTCCACTTCCTGCACCTTGCCACCACGGGAGAGAAACTCTTCCATGGCCTTGGCCAGGGCATCTCGCTCCTTCTGCTTGGCTTCCATGCTCGGCATGTCTTCTACCGAGACTGCCGCCGACTTCGACTTGCCTTTGGCTACGGGAGCCGGGCTGTCGTCGCCGCTGTCGTCAGCCACATCATCGGCTGCCGCTTCGAGGCCTTCATCGCCTTCGTCTTCATCGCCTACTTCGAGGTCGTCAGTTTCCAGATCGTCGTCGCTCATGTTCTACCTCATGACTTGCGAAAAGCAGATTAGTTATAGACCAGCAACGTCGAAAATCGACAGCTGCCAGAAAAAATTCAAGCGCCGCAGGCAGGCTGCGGGCCGTGGTTGCGCCACAACGAATGGCGAGAACCGGGCAAACCCCACGTCACGGGCGAGGTCTGTACAAATAAAGAGCGGGCGGCGGTAATGCGCCGACATACCCTGGCATGATCGACTCGCTTATTGGCAAGCCTAGCAAAGGGTACGGAAGTTTGCGGACAGCTCGTCAGCACCCTTCGGCGCGCATTCTAGCGTGCTCAGAGAAAAAGCAAAGTGCCTAAATTTCACTGAGCGCTGTAAGTTTTCTGCCCACGTCGCACGCAGCCATCAAAGCGCGGCAAGAAACCGTTTGCGCCTGAGAGAAGTGACAAAATCCGGACAAAAAAATGCCCGGCAAGCCGGGCAAGATTTTTTCGAGGACGTTACAGGTTGTAGCCGCGCTCGTTGTGTTGCGCCAGGTCGAGACCGACCGACTCTTCTTCTTCGTTGACCCGCAGGCCCATGACCAGATCCAGCACCTTGAGAATCACGTAGGTGACGATCGCGGTGTAGATCACGGTAAAGCCGACGCCCTTGGCCTGAATCCAGACTTGCGCGCCGATGTCTTCGACGGTGCCGAAGCCGCCCAGTGCCGGGGCTGCGAACACGCCGGTGAGGATCGCGCCGACAATACCGCCGATGCCGTGCACGCCGAAGGCATCCAGGGAGTCGTCGTAGCCCAGCTTGCGCTTGAGGCTGGTGGCGCAGAAGTAGCAGATCACGCCCGCCACCAGGCCGATTACCAGGGCGCCCATCGGCCCGACAGTGCCGGCAGCCGGGGTGATGGCCACAAGACCTGCGACCACGCCCGAGGCGATGCCCAGTGCGCTTGGCTTACCGTGGGTCAGCCACTCGGCGAACATCCAGCCCAGGGCCGCTGCGGCGGTAGCGATCTGGGTCACCAGCATGGCCATGCCGGCGGTGCCATTGGCGGCAGCGGCGGAGCCTGCGTTGAAGCCGAACCAGCCAATCCACAGCATGGCCGCGCCCATCAGCGTATAGCCGAGGTTGTGCGGCGCCATTGGCGTGGTCGGGAAGCCCTTGCGCTTGCCCAATACCAGGCAGGCCACCAGGCCGGCAATACCGGCGTTGATGTGCACCACGGTGCCGCCCGCGAAGTCGAGCACGCCCCAGTCCCACATCAGGCCGCCGTTACCGCTCCAGACCATGTGGGCGATGGGCGCGTAGACCAGGGTGAACCAGATGGCCATGAAGATCAGCATCGCCGAGAACTTCATGCGCTCGGCAAAGGCGCCGACGATCAGCGCCGGGGTGATGATCGCGAAGGTCATCTGGAAGGTGATGAACACCGCTTCAGGGAACAGCGCCGCCGAAGAGGTCAGGCTCGCCGGGGTCACGCCGGCGAGGAACGCCTTGGACAGACCGCCAACGAAGGAATTGAAGTTGACGACACCTTGCTCCATACCGGTGGTATCGAAGGCCAGGCTGTAGCCGTAAACCACCCACAGGACGCTGATCAGGCCGGTGATCGCAAAGCACTGCATCATCACCGACAGCACGTTCTTGGAACGCACCATGCCGCCGTAGAACAGGGCCAGACCAGGGATGGTCATGAACAGCACCAGGGCTGTAGCGGTCAACATCCAGGCGGTGTCGCCGGAGTTGAGCACGGGGGCTGCCGCCTCCTCTGCCAGGGCCAGGCCAGGCATTACGAGGGACAAAAGGGCTCCTAGCCCTGCGAACTGACGCAGAGTCATATTGTTATCTCCTGGGGCGTTGGGGTTTGGTGAGGCTTTTTTAGATCGCGTCGGTATCGGTTTCGCCGGTACGGATGCGAATCGCCTGCTCCAGATTGACCACGAAAATCTTGCCGTCACCGATCTTGCCGGTGTTGGCCGCCTTGGTGATCGCCTCGATGACCCGGTCCAGATCCTTGTCGTCGATGGCGACGTCGATCTTCACCTTGGGCAGAAAATCGACCACATATTCAGCGCCGCGATACAGCTCGGTGTGACCTTTCTGCCGGCCGAAACCTTTGACTTCAGTGACAGTGATGCCCTGCACGCCGATTTCGGACAGCGACTCGCGCACGTCGTCCAACTTGAACGGCTTGATGATGGCAGTGACTAGCTTCATGAAACTCTCTCCCGAATTGGTGGACTTGCCCCAGGAAAACAAACCCGACTCAAGTCTAAGCGCAGTGCCTGGCTTTGTAACGCGTCGTCATGGTGACTGCATCAGTGCATGGGTCATGAAGGACATAGCAGAAACCTTGCCAGAATGGTTAAAGCCCAGAATTACAGGGACTTAGGTTGCACAACCCGACTTGGCCAGTCGCCAGCACGGGTTTGCTGCACAACAACGGTGCGCGGCGTTTCGCCGCCATGCGCGAAAAGCGTGCAGCATTGGGGCGCTGAGGCTGCGTGTTACACTGGCGCCCCATTGCATACTGTGGACAGCCGAACATGCTCGCGCCCAAAGCCTTTCTTGATGCCCTGAGCGACCAGGCCTCGCGCCTGTTCAGCAGCGACACCTCGCAGCCTCGCAGCGAAATCGAAAGCCAGTTCAAAGCCCTGCTGCAAAGCGGCTTCAGCAAACTCGAGCTGGTCAGCCGGGAAGAATTCGACAGCCAGATGGTCGTCCTGGCCCGCACCCGCGCCCGTCTTGAGGCGCTCGAAGCCAAGGTCGCGGAAATGGAAGCACGCCTGAACCCGCCTGCTGCCGAGTGAGCTTGCGATGACGCCTTCTACTGAGTACCCGGTGCTGTTGTTCTCCTATGGCACCCTGCAGGACAAAGCTGTGCAGTTGGCCAACTTCGGCCGTGAACTGGTCGGCCAGGAGGACCAGATGCTCGGTTACAGCCAGGCCTGGGTGGAAATCACCGACCCGCAAGTCCTGGCCACCAGCGGCAAGACCCACCACCCGATCGTCACCCCCAGCAGCAATGCCGACGACAGCGTGGCCGGCATGGTCTTGCAGATCAGCGAAGCCGAACTTGCCGCGGCGGATGCCTATGAAGTGTCCGACTACAAGCGGGTTGCGGTGACCCTGGCCTCTGGTCTGACGGCCTGGGTTTACGTGCGCGCCTGAGCGACGCGGTAGTGGTCAAGGCGTCGCCCATAACGCTCGGCGTGGCTGGCTGTACTGGCCTCATCGCGGGTCAAGCCCGCTCCTACAAGCCTGAGAACAGTGCTGAACCTGTCGGAGCTGGCTTGCCGGCGATCGAGTGCGCAGCGCTCGCACTAGTGGTCCTGTAAAAACCAGACTCACTCTTCCCCGCCCCGATCCGCTCCACCCCACTACGCTTGCAGAGCCGCAGGACGCGGCTTTGTCTAGATCATGGAGCGTTCATGTCCCTCGCCCTTGTCCACAGCCGTGCCCAGGTCGGTGTTTCGGCCCCGGCGGTCAGTGTTGAAGCGCATCTGGCCAATGGTCTGCCGGCACTGACCCTGGTTGGCCTGCCGGAAGCGACCGTGAAAGAAAGCAAGGATCGGGTGCGCAGCGCGATCCTCAATTCCGGCCTGGAATTCCCCGCCCGGCGCATCACCCTTAACCTTGCTCCCGCGGATTTACCCAAGGATGGCGGACGCTTTGACCTAGCCATCGCCCTGGGGATCCTTGCCGCCAACGGCCAGTTCCCGATTGCAGCGCTTGGCGAGGTGGAATGCCTGGGTGAACTGGCGCTGTCCGGGGCAATCCGCTCGGTGCAAGGCGTACTGCCCGCTGCCTTGGCGGCACGAGAAGCCGGCCGGGCCTTGGTGGTGCCGCAAGAGAATGCCGAAGAAGCCTGTTTAGCATCGGGCCTGGTAGTGTTTGCAGTCAGTCACCTGCTGGAACTGGTCGCCCACTTCAACGGCCAGAGCCCGCTCAATCCCTACGCTGCCAACGGCCTGTTGCTACAGATCCGTCCCTACCCCGACCTCAACGAAGTACAGGGCCAGCAAGCCGCCAAGCGCGCACTGCTGGTTGCCGCCGCCGGTGCGCACAACCTGCTGTTCAGCGGCCCACCGGGCACCGGCAAGACCCTGCTCGCCAGCCGCCTGCCCGGCCTGTTGCCACCGCTGGATGAACGCGAAGCGCTGGAGGTGGCGGCGATACAGTCGGTGGCCAGCCATGTGCCGCTGAACAGTTGGCCGCAGCGGCCGTTTCGCCATCCGCATCACTCGGCCTCCGGTGCTGCGCTGGTCGGCGGTGGCAGCCGACCGCAACCAGGAGAGATAACCCTGGCCCATCACGGCGTGCTGTTTCTCGATGAACTGCCGGAGTTCGAGCGGCGGGTACTGGAAGTGCTGCGCGAACCGCTGGAATCCGGCGAAATCGTCATCGCCCGGGCCAAGGACAAAATCCGCTTTCCAGCGCGCTTCCAGCTGGTCGCCGCCATGAACCCCTGCCCCTGTGGATATCTTGGCGACCCCACCGGCCGCTGTCGCTGCAGCAGCGAACAGATCCAGCGCTACCGCAACAAACTCTCCGGGCCCCTGCTCGACCGTATCGACCTGCACCTGACCGTCGCCCGCGAAGCCACGGCACTGTCCACCAACAGCAGCCACGGCGAAAGCAGCGCCACCATTGCCGCGCAAGTCACCGCCGCCCGCGACATCCAGCAACAGCGCCAGGGCTGTGCCAACGCCTTCCTCGACCTGCCCGGCCTGCGCCATTACTGCGGGTTATCCACAGCCGACCAGAGCTGGCTGGAAAGCGCCTGCGAACGCCTGACCCTGTCCTTGCGCGCCGCCCATCGCCTGCTCAAGGTGGCGCGCACCCTGGCCGACCTGGAACAGGCTGAAAACATCGGACGCGGGCACCTGGCTGAAGCGCTGCACTATCGCCCGAGCAACCAGTAGTAATTGCCCGCATTCTGCTCTTAACTTGGCAACAGCCCACCGCACCGAGACCGGTATGTTCGCATTCGCCCAGAGTTACCCGCTGTTGCTCGGCATTACCCTGATCGTGCTCGACCTCACGCTCTGGCAACTGATACCCGTCAATCGCCGGCCCTGGCGCATCGCTGCGCGTTTGCTGGTGTTTTCGCTGTTCACCTGGGTGCTGATCAGCGCCGGGGTCAGCCCGCTACAACCTGCGCCCTGGGTCGAGGATGTGCCGCGTAATCTGCTCGCTACGGTGCTGGGGATTGCCTGGTGGCTGTTTGCGGCGCGTACCGCGACGGTGGTGATTGGCTTGGTGCTGGTGGCCCGTAGCGGCCACACCGGGCGCTTGCTGCAGGATGTGCTGGGGGCGGTGATTTTCCTGGTGGCCATTGTGGCTGCGGCGGCCTATGTGTTGCAGTTGCCGGTCAAAGGCCTGCTGGCAACCTCGGGGGTGATGGCGATCGTCATCGGCCTGGCGCTGCAGAGCACGCTCAGCGACGTGTTCTCCGGCATTGTGCTGAACACCACCCGCCCCTATCAGATCGGCGACTCGATCAGCATCGACGGTACCGAAGGCAAGGTCATCGAGATCGACTGGCGCGCCACCCGCTTGCTAACTGGCAACGGCAGCATGGCGGTGATTCCCAACTCGGTGGCGGCCAAGGCCAAGCTGCTTAATTTCAGCCAGCCCAGCGATGTGCATGGCGTCTCCATCAGCGTCGTGGTGCCGGCCAAGGTACGCCCGCGACGGGTGCTCGATGCCCTGGAAAAAACCCTGCAAGGCACACGTACCTTGCTGACCAGCCCGGCACCGAAAGCCACGATCAAGAGTTCGAGCCTGGAATCGGTGGAGTACGAGGCCAGCGGTTTTGTCAGTGCCATGAGCCAGAAGACCGAGGTGCGTAACCATATGTTCGACCTCGCCCACCGGCACCTGGAAGCCGCCGGCGTAGTGTGGAACAGCGACTCCCAGCAAGGCCAGGTGTGGAACCGTCAGCGCGCCCTGCTCGAAGACGTGCGCATCTTCCGTTCGCTCAGCAACGAGGAAAAAGACAACCTCAGCCAGCGCATGACCGCCGTGGAATACCTGGCCGACCAGGTGATCCTCGGCGTCGGCGACAGCTCGGATTACCTGCTGGTGATTGGCACCGGGGTAGTGTCGGTGGGTGTTAGTGATGGCGACAAGCAGCTCGAAGCCGGGCGCATGGGTCCGGGCGAGGTGTTGGGGGTGGAAGGCCTGCTCGAAGCGGAAGACTCCACTGCCGAGTTCCGCACCCTGACCAGCTGCATCCTCTACCGTATCGACAAGGACGAAGTACGCAGTTGCCTGGAACAACGCACCGAGGTCAAGACCGCTCTGATCAAGTTGCAACGCATCCGCCAGCAAACCCGCCAGTCACTGCTCGAGCAAAAACCTGCAGCCATCAAGAAAGGCGGCTTTCTCAGCTGGCTGCACAAGTAGCGGTCAGAGCACCACGCGCAAGCACTGCCCGGCGTGATACAGCGAGAACCCGGTTTCGTAGAAGCCGGTCCGCAGCGCCGGCGCCGACACCGGTTTCATTGCCGAGAACGGAATCGGCAAGGCATCCGGGTTATCGCACAACAGGTACTGGGCGAAGGCTTTGCCGATCACTGTGCCGGTGGTGTTGCCACGGCCGTTGTAGCCGGTAACGGCGACGATGCCCGGCGCTGGCTCGAACAGGCGCATCAGGTGGTCCGGGGTGAAGTCGATGCAACCGGTCCAATGCATTTCCCACTCGACTTTGCCCAGTTGCGGGAAGTAATGGTTCTGGATGCGATCGGCCCAGCTGCGGATGAACCAGGCCGGCTTGTTGTCGACCCGCCCAAGGCTGCCGAGCAACAGCCGCCCCTGATCATCGCGACGGATGCTGCTGAGCACCGTGCGCGTATCCCATGAACCCTGGCCGTGCTTGAGCACGTTGTCGGCAGCGGCGCCTTGCAGCGGTACCGAAGCGACCTGGTAGTAGTAACCGCGGAAGAACTGGCGTTGCAGGTTGGTCCAGTCGCCCTCGGTGTAGGCGCCGGTGGAGATCACCACCTTGTCGGCACTGACCGAACCCTGGGCGGTTTTCACTCGCCAATTGCTGCCTTCACGCTCCAGGCCTTGCACGACGGACTGCTGGAAGATCTGCCCGCCCAGGCGCTCGACCGCAGCGGCCAAGCCCTGGGTATACCCCATGGGGTTGATGGTGCCGGCGCGGCGATCGAGCAGCGCGGCGGAAATCTTGTCGGTACCGCAATATTCTTCGCACTTTGCCCCGGTCAGCAGTTCGACATCGGCACCGCGACTGCTCCATTGCTGGTGGCGGGCTTCGAGGTCGGCAACGCCGGTGGCGTTGTGGGCCATGTGCAGGGTGCCGCTGTTGTGCGCCTGGCAGTCGATACCCAGGCGTTCGATGGTGGCGAACACCTCGCCCGGCGCTTCGCCCAGCACCTTGTTCAGGCGGCTGCCTTGCTTCTGGCCCAGGGTCGCTTCGACGTCGTCCGGGCGAATCCAGGTGCCGGCGTTGACCAGGCCAACGTTGCGCCCGGAACCTCCGTGGCCGATTTTCCAGGCTTCGAGCAGGATGACTGACTTGCCCTGCTCAAGCAGGTGGATGGCTGCCGACAGGCCAGTGATGCCGCCGCCGATGATGCACACATCGGCCTTGAGTTCGGCGCTCAGCACACGGGATGACGCGGCGGGCTGGGTGACGTGTTCCCAGAGGCATTGTTGACGCAGTTCTGGCATGGCCGGCTTCCTGTTTTATTCTTGTGCGGTGGTGTTCTGATCGCGGGACAAGCCCGCCCCCACAGAGATCACCTCCCCTGTGGGAGCGGGCTTGCCCCGCGATAGGGCCCGTCAGTCGAACACGATCCCCTGCGCCAACGGCAGCTCGCGGGAATAGTTCACGGTATTGGTCTGCCGGCGCATGTAGGCCTTCCACGAATCCGAGCCCGACTCACGGCCACCGCCGGTTTCCTTCTCACCGCCAAACGCCCCGCCAATCTCCGCACCGCTGGTGCCAATATTGACGTTGGCAATCCCGCAGTCACTGCCCGCGGCGCTCTGGAAGCGCTCGGCTTCGCGCAGGTCGGTGGTGAAGATGCACGACGACAAACCTTGCGGCACTTCGTTGTTCAGGCGCAGGGCTTCTTCGAACTCGTCGTACGCCAGCACGTAGAGAATCGGTGCAAAGGTTTCATGACGAACCACGGCGCTCTGGCCAGGCATCTCGACGATCGCCGGGGCCACGTAGTAGGCATTCGGGTACTGGTCCTGAATCTGCCGCTCACCGCCAAACACCTGGCCGCCTTCATCGCGGGCGCGCGCCAAAGAGTCCTGCATGCCTTCGAACGAAGCCTTGTCGATCAGCGGGCCGACCAGGTTGTCCTTGCGCGGGTCGCCGATACGAACCTTGGCGTAGGCGGCTTTGACCCGGGCAACCACTTCGTCCTTGATCGAGCGATGGACGATCAGCCGGCGCAAGGTGGTGCAGCGCTGGCCAGCAGTACCGACGGCGCTGAAGAGGATGCCGCGCACGGCCAGATCCAGGTCGGCACTCGGTGCAAGAATCATCGCGTTGTTGCCACCGAGTTCGAGGATGCTGCGGCCGAAACGTGCAGCCACCCGCGGGCCGACTTCACGGCCCATGCGGGTGCTGCCGGTGGCGCTGACCAGCGGCACGCGCGGATCGTCGACCAGCGCTTCGCCGGCCTCACGATCACCGATGATCAACTGGCTCAGGCCTTCTGGCGCATCACCAAAGGCTTTCAGGGCTTTTTCGAACAGCGCCTGGCAGGCCAGCGCGGTCAGCGGGGTTTTCTCCGACGGCTTCCAGACCACGGCGTTGCCGCACACCAATGCCAGGGTGGTATTCCAGGCCCAGACCGCGACGGGGAAGTTGAAGGCGCTGATCACTCCAACCACGCCCAACGGGTGCCAGGTTTCACGCATATGGTGGCCCGGGCGCTCGGAGGCGATAGTCAGGCCATAGAGCTGACGCGACAGGCCGACGGCGAAGTCGCAGATGTCGATCATTTCCTGCACTTCGCCCAGGCCTTCCTGGGTGATCTTGCCGGCTTCGATCGACACCAGCTCGCCGAGCTCGGCCTTGTGCTTGCGCAATACTTCGCCGAACAGGCGGATCAACTCACCGCGGCGTGGGGCCGGGACGTTGCGCCAGGCCTGGAAGGCTTTTTCGGCCTGATCGATCTTGGCGGTTACCTGGGCTTTGCTTTCCAGGTGCACCGCGGCAATCGCGCTGCCATCGATAGGGGTGTGAACGGGATGGTTACCGTGGGTGTAGGCAGTGGCCGGGACACCGAGGCGGTCAAGCAGTCCATCAACCATTTTCTTCTCCTGCATGCGATGAGTGGTTGAAATAGTGATAGGGATCAGTATTAATCCGATCACTCTGGCGCAACAAACGACCTTTATTCTGCATATCATTCCGCCAGGTAATGATCTACTGGCTTAGAGACCGCTATGTCCAAACGTCTGGTGCCATCGATGGCCGCCCTGCAGTGTTTCGAGGCTGCCGCCCGGCACCTGAGCTTCACCCGCGCCGCCGAGGAGCTGCACCTGACCCAGAGCGCAGTGAGCAAGCAGGTGGCCCAGCTTGAAGAGATGCTCCGCCATCATTTGTTTCTGCGCATCCGTCGGCGCCTGCAGCTGACACCAGCAGGCGCGCTGTACCTGGCCGAGGTCAACAAGATTCTCACCCAGGTCGATATGTCCAGCCGTTACATCATGTCCTACGGCGAGCAGACCGAAGTCCTCAAGGTAGCCACTCAACCGAGCTTTGGCGTGCGCTGGCTGATTCCGCACCTCAAGGGCTTCGGCAAGCAGCACCCGAACATCCACCTCGACATCCGCAACGAAATGGAACCCTTCGCCCTGTTGCAGGCGACCGCCGACGTGGTGTTCTTCTTTGGCCAGGGCACCTGGCCTGGCGCGACCTGCATCGAGCTGTTCGGTGAAGAAGTGCTGCCGGTGTGTGCGCCAGAGCTGTTGCAGGGGCGCACACTCAAGGACGCCAGCGAACTGGCCGAACTGGTGCTGCTGCAAAGCACCTCGCGCCCGGAGGCCTGGCATGAGTGGTTCCTGGAGCAAGGCCTGCACTCGGCCCATAGCTATCACGGGCCGCGCTTCGACACCTTCTATATGAGCCTCAGTGCTGCCCAGTCCGGCTGCGGCGTGGCCCTGGTGCCGCGCTACCTGGTGGCCCAGGAGCTGGCCGAGGGCAAACTGGTCGTGCCCTGGCAGCACAGCATGCGTAGCAATGGCGCGCATTTCCTGGCGTTTTCCGAGCATGCCGCCGAAGTGCCGAAGGTGCGCGCCTTGGTCGACTGGATTCGCGCTGAGCTGGCCGGGCAAGATTGATAATTTTTGGAATGACGCATCGACTTTTTTTCGCTTGTGCAGGTACTGCATTCCTCGCTTTCATGTAAGGGTGCCCACTTACCAGGAAGCTTTCGATGCCCGCTCAAGATTTCGTCAGCCCGGACAGCATTCGCGCGCAGTTCTCGGCCGCCATGTCGCTCATGTACAAGCAAGAAGTGCCGCTGTACGGCACGCTGCTGTCGCTGGTGAGCGAAATTAATCAGCAGGTGATGGCTAAGCAACCCGAAGTTGCCCAGGCCCTGCGCTGGACCGGCGAAATCGAGCGCCTCGACCAGGAACGCCACGGCGCCATTCGCGTCGGAACCGCCGAAGAGCTTGCGACCATCGGCCGCCTGTTCGCGGTAATGGGCATGCAGCCGGTGGGCTACTACGACTTGAGCTGCGCCGGTGTGCCGGTGCATTCCACCGCCTTTCGCGCCGTGCACGAGCAAGCGCTGCACATCAGCCCGTTCCGGGTCTTCACCTCCTTGCTGCGCCTGGAACTGATCGACAACCCGGCGCTGCGTGAACTGGCGCGCGAGATTCTTGCCCGGCGGCAGATCTTCACTCCGCGCGCGCTGCAACTGATCGAACAGTTCGAGCGTGCTGGCGGCCTGAATACCGACGATGCCCAGGCGTTTGTCGACGAAGCCCTGCATACCTTCCGCTGGCACCGGGACGCCACGGTGACCGCCGAGCAGTACCAGCAACTGCACGACCAGCACCGCCTGATTGCCGATGTGGTGGCCTTCAAGGGCCCGCACATCAATCACCTGACCCCACGCACCCTGGACATCGATGCCATTCAGCTGGGCATGCCGGCCAAGGGCATTCCGCCCAAAGCCGTGATCGAAGGGCCGCCACCGCGCCGCTGCCCGATACTGCTGCGTCAGACCAGCTTCAAGGCGCTGCAGGAAAAGGTCGCGTTCACCGATCAGCATGGTGAAGGCAGCGGCAGCCATACCGCGCGCTTTGGCGAGATCGAACAACGGGGTGCGGCGCTGACGCCGAAGGGCCGCGAGCTTTACGACCAACTGCTCGATCGCGCCCGGGCGGCGCTAGGTGGTGTGCCGGCCGAGGCCAATGCCGAGCGCTACATGAGCCTGCTCAGCGACAGCTTCAAGGCCTTCCCCGATGACCTGGCGCAGATGCGCGAGCAGGGGCTGGCGTACTTCCGCTACTTTGCCACCGAGCGTGGCCTGGCGGCGCGCGGCGATGCTCAGCGGCCGACGTCACTGCAGGCGTTGATCGATGCCGGGCATATCCACTTCGAGGCCCTGGTGTACGAGGACTTTCTGCCGGTCAGTGCGGCGGGAATCTTCCAGTCGAATCTGGGTGATGATGCGCAGAGCGAGTACGGCAGCAACGCCAACCGCGACGCCTTCGAACAGGCGCTGGGCAAGCCGGTGCAGGATGAGTTGGCGTTGTATGCCGAAAGTGAGCGGCGCTCGCTGATGGCCTGTGCGCAGGCGCTGGATATGCCTGGGCTTTGAGGGCCTCATCGCGGGTCAAGTCGAGGCGTCGCACCGCCGCTCCTACAAAGTCTGTGGGAGCGGCGGTGCGACGCCTCGATTTAACCCGCGATGGCGTCACCGCCCAACCCGAAACCTGTCCACTTCCTGCCGCAACTGCCCCGCCAACCCCTCAAGCTCACGCGCGGTAGCCGCCAGGTTAGTCGCCACCTCATGCTGCTCGCTGTTGGCCAGGGCAATGCTCTGCAGGTTGCGGCTGAGCACGTTCGCCGTGCTGCTCTGCTCCTGGGTAGCGGTGGTAATGGCGGCAAACTGCTCACCCGCCGAGCGGCTGCGCTCATCGATCTGCGCCAGCGCTGCGGCAACCTTGGCATTGCGTTCCAGGCCTTCTTGCATCAGGCGGTTGCCCTGCTCCATGGTGCTGATGGCATTGCCGGTTTCCTGCTGGATGCTGCCGATCATCGCCGAGATTTCATCGGTGGCCTGACGGGTGCGCGAGGCCAGGTTGCGTACCTCGTCGGCGACCACGGCAAAGCCCCGGCCCTGCTCACCGGCCCGCGCCGCTTCGATGGCAGCGTTCAAGGCCAGCAGGTTGGTCTGCTCGGCAATCGAGGTGATCACGCCGACGATGCCGCCAATTTCTTCGGAGCGCAGGCCCAGGGTGTCGATCACCGTGGCGGTGCCGGCCAGGGCGCTGGCGATCTGCTCCAGGGACGATGACGCCTGGTTCATCGAGGCACGGCCAATGTGGGTTTGCTGGACGTTGTCCTGGGCCATGCGTTCGGTGCTGCCCATGTTCTCGGCGATGTTCATCGAGGTGGCGCTGAACTGCTCGACAGCGCCGGCCATGCTGGTGATTTCGCCAGACTGCTGCTCCATGCCCTCACAGGCCCCGGAGGACATGCCCGACAAGGCCTGGGCGCGGCTGCTGACTTGCTCCGCTGCTGCGCGAATGTGCTCGACCATGCTCGCCAGGGCTTCGCCCATCTGGTTGAAACTGTGCGCCAACTGGCCGATTTCGTCATCGCTCGATACCCGCAAGCGCGCCTGCAGGTCACCGGCGCCAAGTGCCTGCGCCTGCTGCAAGAGGTCAGCCAAGGGGCGCAGACGGCGGCGCAACAGCCACAGGGTGGCGGCGACCGCCAGCAACATCGCCAGCAAACTGCCGATGGCCAGGCGCGTGCCGACGCTCCAGGTCACTGCGCGGATTTCCGCCTTCGGCATGCTTGCCACCACCGTCCACGGCCCGCCGGCAAACGCCACGGTCACGCTGAACAGCTCTTCGACGCCGTCATGCCAGAAACGCCCTTCGCCCGCAGTGAAGCCGGCAAGCGCCTGCGCCGCCTGACTGTCCGCACGCACACCTGCTGGCGGCACCAACCAGTGCTGCTTGTCGTCGAGCAAGGCCAGTGAACCGGTCTGGCCGATACGAAAACGCCCGAGGTTGGCGAACTGGGCCTTCTGCGCGTCGGTGTAGTCGAACCCGACAAACAGCACCGCGATCACCCGCCCGCTGCCGTCACGCACCGGGGTGTACTGGGTCATGTAGTCGCGCTCGAACAGGTTGGCCCGGCCAACGTAGGCCTGACCGGCTAGCAAGCGCGCGTAGGCCGGATGCTGGCGATCCAGCAGGGTGCCAATGGCGCGGCTGCCGTCCTGCTTGGTCAGCGAGGTGCTGATGCGAATGAAGTCGTCGCCGCTGCGCACGAACAAGGTGGCAACGCCTGCGGTCATCTGGCGAAAATCATCCACCTGGCGAAAGTCGTTGTTGAGCAGTTGCTCGCCCAGATACAGCGCAGGCGTGGCAACCCCGGCAACCGTCACCGACTCCCCTGGATGCAGCTGCAAACCGGCAGCAAAGCGCTTCTCGAACAGCCCGCTGAGGCGCTGGGTGCTTTCGCGCAGGGTACTGTGGAAAGTGTCGAGCTGATCGGCGAGCAGGCGCGCTTCACTGGCCAGGTGTTCCTGGCGGGTATTCAGGTTGGCGTTGTCCAGCGAACGCAGGGCAAACAGGGTGCTACCGGTAATCACCACAGCCAGCACGATGGCAAGGGCGATACCGAGTTGCGAGGCAATCCGGGCACGGGGTTGAGACATGGAAGCTCCTGGCAAGAGGGGCCGGGATCGTCCTGATCACGCTGACCGTCCGCATCGATACGGGAATCGAACCATCTAGGCGTGGCTCTGATGCCTCTGCTTCGGCGGCCTGACGCAATACTTGAGCGTGCAACAGGGTTATCCTGCGCAAACGGTCAACTCGCTCCGATTGCCGCTGATGTCCCCAGAATTTGAACCTTGGGCAAGTCCATCGAATCCGCCTCGCCCTGCAGGAAGTCGCTCAGACGCCGCAGACGCTCGCCACCGGGGCGGGTTCGCGGCCAGACCAGGTAGTAATCCAGGCCGCTGGCAACCGCTGTCGGCCACGGCAGGCTCAGGCGGCCCTGGGCGACGTCTTCGGCAACCATCAGCAGGTCGCCCATGGACACGCCATAACCGCGAGCGGCGGCGATCATGCCCAGCTCCAGGGTATCGAATACCTGGCCGCCCTTGAGCGACACCTTGTCGGTGAGGTCCATGCGCGCCAGCCAGCTGCGCCAGTCGCGCTTGTCGGGGGTTGGATGCAGCAGCTCGACGCCGGCCAGGCGCCGCTCGTCCCACGGCCCTTCCTTGAGCAGCTCGGGCGCGCCTACCGGGATGAGCAGCTCGGAAAACAGCCGCTTGACCTCCCAGTCCGGCGGAAAGTGACCGTCGCTGAGCAATACCGCGCAGTCGAAAGGCTCATGGTTGAAATCGACATGATCGACATCCATCCAGGCGCTGGTCAGTTGCACTTCGTTGCCCGGCTGCAGGTGGCGAAAGCGACTGAGGCGCGCCAGCAGCCAGCGCATGGTCAGGGTCGAAGGGGCTTTCATGCGCAGGATGTCGTCTTCACTGCGCAGGGTGTTGCAGGCCCGCTCCAGCGCGGCAAAGCCTTCGCGCACCCCTGGCAACAGCAAACGCGCCGCTTCGCTGAGTTGCAGGCTGCGGCCATTGCGCACGAACAAACGGCAGGCAAAGTGCTCTTCAAGGGTGCGGATGTGCCGGCTGACGGCACTCTGGGTTATCGATAACTCATCTGCGGCGCGGGTGAACGAGCTATGCCGGGCCGCCGCTTCGAAGGCCCGCAGTGCATACAGAGGCGGTAAACGGCGAGACATGGCGGCGGGCTCCGGGTTATCCACAGGCAATCGACTGGATCATACTCCCATGAGTTTTAATCATGCCAACCATCGCTATTATCCTTTTGTGGATAACCGCACCAAGCCTCAGACTTTCACGCTTTGAATCTATCGCGTAAGAAAAGGACGACTCCATGCAGGCTGCGCCTACCCAAGAACTCAAGGCTTTGCTGCGCCTGGCCGGGCCGCTGATTGCCTCGCAGTTGGCGCACATGCTGATGGTGCTCACCGACACTCTGATGATGGCCCGCATCAGCCCGCAGGCCCTGGCCGGTGGCGGCCTGGGCGCGGCGAGCTATTCGTTCGTGTCGATCTTTTGCCTGGGCGTGATCGCCGCCGTCGGCACCCTGGTGGCGATTCGCAAGGGTGCTGGCGACATCGCCGGCGCCACCCGCCTGACCCAGGCCGGGTTGTGGCTGGCCTGGGTCATGGCCCTGGTGGCGGCTTTGGCGCTGTGGAACCTGGAGCCGGTACTGCTATTGCTCGGCCAGAGCCCGAACAACGTCGAGGCGGCCGCGCAGTTCCTGCTGCTGCTGCCCTTCGCCCTGCCCGGCTACCTGAGTTTCATGGCCCTGCGCGGCTTTACCAGCGCCATTGGCCGCTCGACGCCGGTGATGGTCATCAGCCTGATCGGCACGGTAGCCAACTTCCTGCTCAACTATGCGCTGATCGAAGGCATGTTCGGCCTGCCGAAGCTGGGCCTGGTGGGTATCGGCCTGGTGACCGCAATCGTTGCCAACTGCATGGCCGTGGCCATGGCGCTGTATATCCGCTGGCACCCGGCCTATGCACCCTACCCGATTCGCCAGGGCCTGAGCCGCCCGTCGTGGCCAGCCCTGCGTGAGCTGTGGCGCCTGGGCCTGCCGATTGGCGGCACCTACACCGTCGAGGTCGGCCTGTTCGCCTTCGCCGCGCTGTGCATGGGCGTGCTCGGCAGCACCGAGCTTGCCGCGCACCAGATCGCCCTGCAGATCGTCTCTACCGCATTCATGATTCCGGCCGGCCTGTCGTACGCCGTGACCATGCGTGTAGGGCTCTATTACGGCGCCGACAACCTGTTGGGGGCACGGCATGCCGGCCGCGTGGGTATCGGTTTTGGCGCGGCGATGATGCTGATGTTCGCCATCCTCTTCTGGCTGCTGCCAGACCCGCTGGTGGGGCTGTTCCTCGACCACGGTGACCCGGCCTTTGCCGACATCATCCAGCTGGCGGTAAGCCTGTTGATGGTCGCCGCCTGGTTCGAGCTGTTCGACGGCGTGCAGACCATTGCCATGGGCTCGATCCGAGGCCTCAAGGATGCCAAGACCACCTTCCTGGTCGGGCTGTTCTGTTACTGGGTGATCGGTGCGCCGGCGGCCTGGCTGCTGGCCTTCAACCTCGGCCTGGGCGCGGTAGGCGTGTGGTGGGGGCTGGCGCTGGGCCTGGCGTGTGCGGCGGTGAGCCTGACCCTGGCATTCGAATGGCGGATGAAGCGCTTGCTGGGCAGTGCCGCTGGGGTGAACAAGGTGACTGCTTCAGTGGTTTGAAGGGCCCCATCGCGGGTCAAGCCCGCTCCTACATGACCCGCGATGCTGCTTGCTGCGCCGGCCCGCGCAGCAAATACGCCATCAACGCATCAATCGGCAACGGCCGGCTGATCAGAAACCCCTGCACCTGATCGCAATCGAAACTGCGCAGCAGGTCCATTTGCTCCGGGGTTTCCACGCCCTCGGCCACCACCTCGAGGTTGAGGTTGTGCGCCAGGTTGATCATCGCGTGCACCAGCTTGCGGTTTTCTTCACGCTGCTCCATGCCGCCGACAAAGCTGCGATCGACCTTGAGCAAGGTGATCGGCAGGCTGTTGAGGTGCACGAACGACGAAAAGCCGGTGCCGAAATCGTCCAGCGAGAAGCGCACGCCCAGGCGCCCAAGGGCGTCCATGGTCTGTTTGACCAGGTCATTGCGGCGCATCACGGCGGTTTCGGTCAGCTCGAACTCCAGCCAGCGGGCATCGACGCCGTGTTCGATGATCAGCCGGCTCAGGGTCGCCAACAGCTGGCTGTCCTGAAACTGGCGAAACGACAGGTTCACCGCCATGTGCAACGGCGCCAGGCCCTGCTCACGCAGCGCCTGCATGTCGCGCAGGGCCCGGGAGATGACCCAGTAGCCCAAAGGCACGATCAGCCCACTCTGCTCGGCCAGCGGTACGAACTCGCTGGGCGGCAGCAGCCCGCGTTCGGCATGGCGCCAGCGCACCAGGGCTTCGAGGCCGACAATGCGCCCGTCGGACAGGTTCAGTCGCGGCTGGTAATGCAGCTCCAGCTCGTCGCGGCGCAGCGCCCGGCGCAGCTCGCTTTCCAGGTCGGCAAGGCTGCGGGCGTTGCGGTTGATGCGTTCGTTGAAGACGTGAAAGGTACAGCCCTGGGTGCTCTTGGCCTGCTGCATGGCGATGTGCGCATGCCACATCAGCGGGTCGGCGCCACCCTGGGCGCGGGCGTGGGCAACCCCCAGGCTGCAGCCGAGCAACAGGCTTTCGCCGTCGATCCAGTAAGGTTCGGCCAGGGCTTCGGTGATGCGTTCGGCCATCCATTCGGCGCGCTGCGGCTCGCGGCGGGTATCGATCAACAGGGCGAATTCGTCGCTGCCCAGACGTGCAACCTGGTCGCCGGCTTCAAGCTGGCTCTTCAGCCGGCCCACCACCTGCAGGATCAACCGGTCGCCGGCCTGGTGGCCGAGGGCGTCGTTGGCATGGCGAAAGTTGTCCAGGTCCAGGTGCCCGAGGGCGACGCCGCGCCCTTCGTTGTCGGCCAGGCGCGCAGCCAGCAGGGTCTGGAAACCCTGGCGGTTGGCGATGCCAGTCAGCGGGTCCTGTTCGGCCAGGCGTTGCAGGGTCGCTTCGAGGACGCCGCGCTCGCGAACATGGCGCAGGCTGCGGCGCAGGATATTGCTGGTCAGTTGGTCACGAATCAGCCAGTCGCTGACACCCGGCGGCGGCACCTGCGGTTCATGCTCGAGCAGCAATACCATCGGCAGTACGCAGCGCCCGGGTGCCGGCTGCAGTTGCGGGGTCGCCAGCACCAGCGCATTGCGGTCATTGGCAAACAGGCTGTCGACCGCCTCCCAGTTCGGGGCGGTCAGCAATACCGCCTGGCCCGCCATCGGCAGCAGACACTCGCGCAACACAATGGCCCATTCCGGCTCATCGGCCAGCAGGAGCAAACGCAAGGGTTCGACGGGCGTAGACAAGCTGGCTCCTTAGGACGTAGACACAGTCAAATGACGATGGGCAGCGAGAATGCGTATCCTAAACCATTAATGAAAATGATTTTCACTTAAAGTCATGCCATTCCATTGCCGACATCCCGCAGGTTTCGCCACGCATCCTGCGGGAAAGTATCAAATGCGGCAAATTTAGATCGCGTGGTACGTCACACTGTCAGACGGTCGCGGCAGAAACTTTCTACCCCTGCTAAAATGCCCGGCTATTTTTCTAGCGTCCCCGGTTTTCGTCATGTCCCGACTCAACCCCCGGCAACAAGAAGCCGTGAACTACGTCGGCGGCCCTCTTTTGGTGCTCGCCGGTGCAGGCTCCGGCAAAACCAGCGTGATCACCCGCAAGATCGCGCACTTGATCCAGAACTGTGGCATCCGTGCCCAGTACATCGTGGCCATGACCTTCACCAACAAGGCCGCGCGGGAGATGAAAGAGCGGGTCGGCACCCTGCTGCGCAAGGGCGAAGGCCGCGGCCTGACCGTGTCGACTTTCCACAACCTGGGCCTGAACATCATCCGCAAGGAGCATGAACGGCTGGGCTTCAAACCGGGCTTCTCGATTTTCGACGAGACCGATGTCAAAGCCCTGATGACCGACATCATGCAGAAGGAATACTCGGGCGACGACGGTGTCGACGAGATCAAGAATATGATCGGTGCCTGGAAGAATGACCTGATCCTGCCGCCCGAAGCCCTGGAAAACGCCCGCAACCCCAAGGAGCAGACCGCCGCGGTAGTCTATGCGCACTACCAGCGCACCCTGCGGGCGTTCAACGCGGTGGACTTCGACGACCTGATCCTGCTGCCGGTCAAGCTGTTCCAGGACAACCCCGATGTCCTCGAAAAGTGGCAGAACAAGGTCCGTTACCTGCTGGTCGACGAATACCAGGACACCAACGCCAGCCAGTACCTGCTGGTGAAGATGCTGATCGGCACGCGCAACCAGTTCACCGTGGTTGGCGACGACGACCAGTCGATCTACGCCTGGCGCGGCGCGCGGCCCGAGAACCTGATGCTGCTCAAGGACGACTACCCGTCGCTGAAAGTGGTGATGCTCGAGCAGAACTACCGCTCCACCAGCCGCATTTTGCGCTGCGCCAACGTGCTCATCTCGAACAACCCGCATGCCTTCGAAAAGCAGCTGTGGAGCGAGATGGGCCACGGCGACGAGATCCGCGTGATCCGCTGCAAGAACGAGGAAGCCGAGGCCGAACGGGTAGCCATGGAAATCCTCAGCCTGCACCTGCGCACCGACCGGCCCTACAGCGACTTCGCCATTCTTTACCGGGGCAACTACCAGGCCAAGCTGATCGAGCTGAAGCTGCAGCACCACCAGGTGCCGTATCGCCTGTCGGGCGGCAACAGCTTCTTCGGACGCCAGGAAGTCAAAGACCTGATGGCCTACTTCCGCCTGCTGGTAAATCCGGACGATGACAACGCCTACCTGCGGGTGATCAACGTACCGCGCCGGGAAATCGGCTCGACCACCCTGGAAAAGCTCGGCAACTACGCCACCGAGCGCAAGGTTTCGATGTATGCCGCCAGCGAGGAGCTGGGCCTTGGCGAGCACCTGGACAGCCGTTATACCGACCGCCTGCAGCGCTTCAAGCGCTGGATGGACAAGGTCCGCGAACAGGTTGCCCTGGAAGACCCGATCGCAGCCCTGCGCAGCATGATCATGGACATCGACTACGAAAACTGGATTCGCACCAACAGCTCCAGCGACAAGGCTGCGGATTTTCGCATGAGCAACGTCTGGTTCCTGATCGAGGCGCTGAAGAACACCCTCGAGAAAGACGAAGACGGCGGCATGACCATCGAAGAGGCCATCGGCAAGCTGGTTTTGCGCGACATGCTCGAGCGCCAGCAGGAAGAGGAAGACGGCGCCGAAGGCGTGCAGATGATGACCCTGCACGCCTCCAAGGGCCTGGAGTTCCCCTACGTGTTCATCATGGGCATGGAGGAGGAAATCCTCCCGCACCGTTCCAGCATCGAAGCCGACACTATCGAAGAAGAACGGCGCCTGGCCTACGTCGGGATTACCCGAGCACGTCAGACCCTGGCCTTCACCTTTGCTGCCAAGCGCAAGCAGTACGGCGAAATCATCGATTGCTCGCC
This sequence comes from Pseudomonas sp. B21-032, assembly GCF_024748965.1. NCBI lineage: Bacteria > Pseudomonadati > Pseudomonadota > Gammaproteobacteria > Pseudomonadales > Pseudomonadaceae > Pseudomonas > Pseudomonas sp. B21-032. Next base: position 5,776,691 of record NZ_CP087180.1, read on the forward strand.
GAGCCGCTTCCTGGACGAGTTGCCCGACGACGACCTGGCCTGGGAGGGCCTGGACGACGCGCCAACCGAAGTGAAGGCCGCTCGCGGCAACAACGCACTGGCCGATATCCGTGCCATGCTCAAACGTTAGATAATCAACCTTTGCTGCGGCGTATTGCCGTGGCCACTCTTGCTACATCGAGGAAATACCACAGTGGAAGCACTGCACCAGAAGATTCGCGAAGAAGGCATCGTGCTTTCCGATCAGGTTCTCAAAGTCGATGCGTTTCTCAACCATCAGATCGACCCTGCGCTGATGCAACTGATTGGCGACGAGTTCGCCCGCCGGTTTGCCGATTCGGGCATCACCAAGATCGTCACCATCGAAGCCTCGGGCATTGCCCCGGCGGTGATGACCGGCCTGAAACTGGGCGTCCCGGTGATTTTCGCGCGCAAGCACCAGTCGCTGACCCTGACCGAAAACCTGCTGGTGGCTTCGGTGTATTCCTTCACCAAGCAGACTGAGAACACCGTGGCGATCTCCCCGCGCCACCTCAACAGCAGCGACCGCGTGCTGGTGATCGACGACTTCCTGGCCAACGGCAAAGCCTCCCAGGCGCTGATCTCGATCATCAAGCAAGCCGGTGCCACCGTTGCCGGCCTGGGTATCGTCATCGAGAAATCGTTCCAGGGCGGCCGCGCCGAGCTGGACAGCCAGGGCTACCGCGTTGAATCGCTGGCCCGGGTCAAGTCGCTGAAAGATGGCGTGGTTACTTTCATCGAGTAATCAACGCCGACTTTTTCGCGGGGCAAGCCCGCTCCTACCAGCCTGTAGGAGCGGGCTTGCCCCGCGATCAGTTATAAGCTGTCGCCTGCAACCCCGCCAGCAACAGCCGCTGATACAGATCTTCCTTCAGCCCCTGCGGCTGCGCCAGGTTCATCCGCGCCAACTGCGCAGGAAACGCCTCGGGCGCCGGTGCATCCAGCGCCGCCTTGCCCAGTTCCAGCACCTCACTCAACTTGAACTTGCTCTTGAGCCAGTTCAGCGCCCGCAGCAAATCGCGCTCCTCGGCGGTGAAATCACTGCCCAGCGGATACTCGGGGAACAACCGTGCGTGGCGGTCACGCAGCGCCTGCAAACGCTGGGGGGTGTTGTCGCTGAAGCGCTGATCCAGGCAAAAATCCTTCGGCAACTTGCCGGCCTTCTGCGCCCGCTCGATCAGTTCGGGCTGAAAGCGCGAGTCCGTGATCGCCAGCAAACGGGCAATCACCTCGGCATCGGTCTGCCCGCGCAGGTCGGCGATTCCGTATTCGGTGACGACGATATCGCGCAGGTGCCGGGGAATGGTGCAATGGCCGTATTCCCAGACCAGGTTGGAACTGACCTCCCCGCCTGACTCACGCCAGCTGCGCAGCAGCAGGATCGAACGCGCGCCTTCCAGGGCATGGCCCTGGGCAACGAAGTTGTACTGCCCGCCGACCCCGCTGAGCACCCGGCCGTCTTCCAGCTGGTCGGCGACCCCGGCGCCCATCAAGGTCATGGTGAACACTGTATTGATAAAGCGCGCATCCCGGCGCTGCAGGCGCTTGAGCGACTCCTGGCCATACAGCTCGTTGATGTAGCTGATGGCGCTCATGGCAAAGCGTTTGCGCTGACTTGGCGGCATTTCCCGCAGGCGCTGGTAAAACGCCTGAGGGCCAAGAAAGAAGCCGCCATGCACCAGCACACCCTGGTCATCCAGCTCGCCGTTGTTGGCCGCCTGCTGGCGCGACTCGTCCGGGTACACCGGGCGGCGGATGATTCCGGCTTCGACCAGTGCCAGCAGGCCGTTGACGAACATTTCGCTGCAGCCGTACAGGCCGCGGGCAAAGGGCTGGAGGCCGCCTTCGCGTTCGATCAGGCTATGCCAGGGCGTCAGGTTGATATCTGCCAGCAATGCCTGGTACGCCTCGCTGTCAGCCTGTCGCGCCAGCAACCCTGCGGTCAGCGCATCGCCCATGGCACCAATGCCGATCTGCAGGGTGCCGCCATCGCGTACCAGGGTGCTGGCATGCAGGCCGATGAAATGGTCCTGGGTGGTCACCGGCATGTTCGGCGTGGAGAACAACCGGGTGTTTTCCGGGCGGTCGATCAGCAGGTCGAAGTCATTGCGGGGCAGCTCGGACGCGCCCGGCATGTACGGCAGTTCGGCATGCACCTGGCCGAGCATGAGGATGGTTTCGCCGGCTGCCCGGCGGCGGGCAATCATTGGCAGCAGGTCGAGGGTGATGTCCGGGTTGCAGCTCAGGCTCAACTGGCCGGGATGTGCCGGATCTTCGGCTACCAGCTGCGCCACCAGGTTCAAGCCCTTGGCGTTGATATCGCGGGCGGCATGGCTGTAGTTGCTGCTGACGTAGTCCTGCTGGGCCATGGTGCTGTGCAACAGGCTGCCGGGTTGCATGAAGAACTGCTCGACACGGATGTTGGCCGGCAACTGGTCGCGGCGCAGGTCGTGCAGGTAGTCCAGCTCAAGGTAGTCGGCGAACACCCGCTCGATGAAGGGCTCAAGAAAGCGCCGCTGCAAGCCGTCGCCCAGGTCCGGGCGGCCCAGGCTCAAAGCGGTGTAAATGGTCAGTTGCCGCTCGGGCAACTGGCGGATTCGCGCATACAGGGCGTTGACGAAGCGGTTGGGCTTGCCCAGCCCCAGCGGCAGGCCCATGTGGATATGCGCGGGCAGGCGCGCCAGCACCTGGTCTACGGCATCGTCGATCGAACAGCTGTACGCCATCGCGGCCTCCTGTGGCATTCCTTGAACAGGTTGCACCGAGCATGCCGCCAGATTGCTGCGCTGGCCAGCGCTAAAAAGCACAAAGCCCGCACGTGGCGGGCTTTGTTGGGCAAGCGCTGGGCTTACAGGCCGGACATCTTCTTGATGGCGCCCATCAGGTCGTCATCCGAGCAGTCGGCGCAGGTGCCTTTCGGCGGCATGGCATTGATACCGGTAATGGCCTTGGCGAGGATGCCGTCCAGACCACCCTGGTGGTCGGAGCGCTCTTTCCAGGCGGCGGTATCGCCGATTTTCGGCGCGCCGAGCAGGCCGCTGCCATGGCAAGCATTGCAGTGCTTGGCGATGATTTCATCCGGGGTCTTGGCACCGCCGCCAGCAGCAGAGGCTGCGACTTCCATTCCCTTGCATTCCTGCCCCTGAACACACACCTGGCCGACCGGTTCCAGTCGCTTGGCGATGTCGTCGTTGGTCGCAGCTTGAGCGCTGACTGCCCAAAGGGCCAATACGGCAGCTGGTACGGCCAGCATTTTCTTGATTAGATTCACGCGTACACCCTCATGGTGGCTAGTCACGCCCGCGGCCACGGTTTCGCAGGCGGCGCAAGTATAACGGGAACCCTGCCTCACCGAAACAACCCTAGTGTCCAAAGGGTCTTAGCCGCGACAATCCGCCGCGCAATACCCGCTAGAAGTTGGCCGGAGTCGCCGCGCTGATCAGCCGGGCCGGCTCATCGTAAGGATTGCGGAAACGGTGCGGCTTGGTACTTTCAAAATAGTAGCTGTCGCCCGCTTCGAGGATGAAAGTTTCCAGGCCTACTACCAGTTCGAGACGACCTTCAAGAAGGATGCCGGTCTCTTCGCCGTCGTGGGTGAGCATTTCTTCGCCGGTGTCGGCACCCGGTGGGTAAACCTCGTTGAGAAAGGCAATGGCCCGGCTCGGGTGCGCCTTGCCGACCAGCTTCATGGTCACCGCGCCGTCCGAAATGTCGATCAGCTCGTGAGCTTTGTAGACGATCTGGGTGGGGTTTTCCGGTTGCAGCTCTTCGGAAAAGAACTCGACCATGGACATCGGAATACCGCTCAACACCTTGCGCAACGAGCTGATGGAAGGGCTGACGCTGTTCTTCTCGATCATCGAGATGGTGCTGTTGGTGACGCCCGCACGTTTGGCGAGTTCACGCTGTGACAGGCCCTTGAGCTTGCGTATGGCTTGCAGTCGTTCACCGACGTCCAAAGCTGGAGCCCTCCTAAACGAACGAGTGGGGTCGAAATTGAACGTTATCATCGCAACAGCGTTCAGTATTTACAACACTTCGACCCGCAGCCTGTCCGCTTTGGCGCCTTAATCGCTGCTGTAGTCCAGCGGTACGCGCTTGAGGTTGCAGAAAATCTGGTAAGGGATGTTGCCAGCGTGCATGGCCACTTCGCTGGCCAGCACGTTTTTGCCCCACAGTTCCACCGGGCTGCCGAGGCCCGCTTCAGGCACGTCGGTGAGGTCAATGCAGAGCATGTCCATCGATACCCGGCCAATCAGCTGGGTACGTTTGCCGGCCACCAGCACCGGCGTACCGTTTGGCGCCTGGCGCGGGTAGCCATCGGCGTAACCCATGGCCACCACACCAACCCGGGTCGGCCGCGGGCTGACAAACTTGGCACCGTAGCCTACCGGCTCGCCGGCTGGCAGCTCACGCACGCTGATCACTCGTGATTGCACGGTCATCACCGGCTGCAGGCGCGTCGCTTGAGCCTGGGGCACTTCGAACGGCGTGGCGCCGTACAGCATCAGGCCCGGGCGCACCCAGTCGCTGGGCATGTTCGGCCAACCGAGCACGGCCGGCGAGTTGCGCAGGCTGACCTCGGCGCTCAAGCCCTGGCGTGCGGCCTGGAATACCGCCAGTTGTTCGTTGCTGGCCTCGCTGTCGAGCTCATCGGCACGGGCGAAGTGGCTCATCAGCACGATACGTGCAACCTTGCCGCTGGCCAGCAGGCGCTGGTACGCGGCCTGGTAGTCCTTGGCATGCAGGCCAACCCGGTGCATGCCCGAGTCGAGCTTGAGCCAGACTGTAATCGGCTTGCTCAGGTGCGCCTGTTCGATCGCCTCCAGTTGCCACAGCGAATGCACCACGCACCACAGGTCATGCTCGGCGATCAGTTGCAGTTCGCTGGCTTCAAAGAAGCCTTCGAGCAACAGCACCGGCGGCTTGATCCCGGCTGCGCGCAGCTCCAGCGCCTCTTCGATGCAGGCCACGGCAAAACCATCGGCGTGCTGCTCCAGGGCCAGGGCGCAACGCACGGCACCGTGACCATAGGCATCGGCCTTGATCACGGCCAGGGCTTTGGCTCCGGTCAGTTCGCGGGCAAGTTGATAGTTGTGACGCAGGGCTTGAAGATCGATCAGGGCACGGGCGGGACGCATGACGGCAGCCTTCTGGGCAGTCTGGTTAGAAGTAAAAAGCCCGGTGCTCGAAGGCAGCTGGTCGGCCGCCGGCGGCACCGGGTGAGGGATCGGGTATTACGGCAGTGCGGCGACCACCGACAGCTCGATAAGGATTTCCGGCTCGCACAGCTTGGCTTCAACGGTGGCACGGGCCGGGGCGACGCCTTTTGGCAGCCACTTGTCCCACACCGCGTTCATGCCCTGAAAATGCGCGTCGATGTCCTTGAGATAGATGGTCACCGAAAGCAGGCGGCTCTTGTCGGTGCCGGCCAGGTCCAGCAGGCGCTCGATGTTGGCCAGGGTCTCGCGGGTTTGCTGCTCGATCCCGGCGTTCATGTCGTCACCGACCTGGCCCGCGAGGTACACGGTGCCGTTGTGGGTAACGATCTGGCTCATGCGCTCATTGGTGAGCTGGCGCTGGACTGACATGCTTGGCAGGCTCCTGGTGTTTTCCGTAGCGAGAGATATCGAGGCCTTCAGCGCTGATTTGCGGCTTCTTGCGCGCAATCAGATCGGCCAGCAGGCGACCGGAACCGCAGGCCATGGTCCAGCCCAGCGTACCGTGACCGGTGTTGAGGAACAGGTTACGGAACGGGGTAGCACCGACGATCGGCGTACCGTCCGGGGTGGTCGGGCGCAGGCCGGTCCAGAAACTGGCCTGGCTCAGGTCGCCGCCACGAGGATAAAGGTCGTTGACGATCATCTCCAGGGTTTCGCGCCGACGCGGGTTCAGCGACAGGTCAAAACCGGCGATCTCAGCCATGCCGCCGACGCGGATGCGGTTGTCGAAACGGGTGATCGCGACCTTATAGGTTTCGTCGAGAATGGTCGAGGTCGGGGCCATGGCCGGATCGGTGATCGGCACGGTCAGCGAGTAGCCTTTGAGCGGGTAGACCGGGGCCTTGATGCCCAACGGCTTGAGCAACTGCGGCGAGTAGCTGCCCAGGGCCAGCACGTAGCGGTCGGCGGTTTCCAGCTTGCCGTCGATCCATACACCGTTAATGCGATCACCGGCGTAGTCCAGGCGCTGAATGTCCTGGCCAAAGCGGAACTCGACACCAAGCTTGATCGCCATTTCCGCCAGGCGGGTAGTGAACAGCTGGCAGTCGCCAGTCTGGTCGTTGGGCAGGCGCAGGGCGCCGGCAAGGATATCGGTCACGTTGGCCAAGGCCGGCTCGACGCGGGCAATGCCTTCGCGGTCGAGGACTTCGTACGGCACGCCGGACTGCTCGAGGACGGCGATGTCCTTGGCGGCGTTGTCCAGTTGCGCCTGGGTGCGGAACAGCTGGGTAGTACCCAGGGTACGGCCTTCGTAGGCAATGCCGGTTTCGGCGCGCAGCTCGTCGAGGCAGTCACGGCTGTACTCGGACAGGCGCACCATGCGCTCCTTGTTCACCGCGTAACGGTTGGCGGTGCAGTTGCGCAGCATTTGCGCCATCCACAGGTACTGGTCGATGTCGGCGGTGGCCTTGATGGCCAGGGGCGCGTGGCGCTCCAGCAGCCACTTGATGGCCTTGAGCGGCACGCCCGGGGCAGCCCAGGGCGAAGCGTAACCAGGCGAGACCTGGCCGGCGTTGGCAAAGCTGGTTTCCATGGCGACTGCCGGTTGACGGTCGACCACGACGACTTCGAACCCTTGCCGTGCCAGATAGTAGGCACTGGCGGTTCCGATCACACCGCTACCAAGTACCAGAACTCGCATGTTTATTACCCTCGACGCAGCGTACCGCTGACATTTGTTGTTAATGGCGTAGATGCGCGCAGTATAGGAAGGTATGACCAGTGCTTTTCACTATATAAAAGCCTATATTTGGCGAGAATTCTCGGCAAGGTTGGCTTTTACGGAGGGGCATCCACTATGAGAACCCAGCACCAAAGCAAGCGTGAACTGGACAAGATCGACCGCAATATCCTGCGCATCCTGCAGGCCGATGGACGCATCTCGTTTACTGAACTGGGCGAAAAGGTCGGCCTGTCGACCACCCCCTGCACCGAGCGGGTCCGGCGCCTGGAGCGCGAAGGGATCATCATGGGCTACAACGCCCGGCTCAATCCGCAGCATTTGAAGGGCAGCCTGCTGGTGTTCGTCGAGATCAGCCTCGACTACAAGTCGGGCGACACTTTCGAAGAGTTCCGACGTGCCGTGCTGAAGTTGCCGCACGTGCTCGAGTGCCACCTGGTCTCGGGCGACTTCGATTACCTGGTCAAGGCGCGGATTTCCGAGATGGCCTCGTACCGCAAGCTGCTTGGCGACATCCTGCTCAAGCTGCCGCATGTGCGCGAGTCGAAGAGCTACATCGTCATGGAAGAGGTGAAGGAAAGCCTCAACCTGCCGATTCCGGACTGAGGTTCAGACCAGCACCTGGCGGGTGCTGGCGATGTACTGGTGGACCAGCTTCTCGGCCTGCGGATCGATCATCTCGGCCGGGCCGCGGCCATTGGGGCATGGCAGCTTCGGCGTGGTACCGAACAGGCGGCAGATCAGCGGCCGCTCTTCGTACACGGTGCAACCGTTGGGGCCCAGGTGCACGCAGTTCAGTTCCGCCAGCGCGGCTTCCTGCTCGGCGGCGCTCTTGCGCGGCAGGCGGGCCATTTCTTCTGACGAAGTGGTGACCGGCCCGCAACAGTCGTGACAGCCCGGCACACATTCAAACGACGGGATCTGCTCGCGCAGGAAGCGGATCTTGTGGCTGTTGCAACTCATGGCGGCCTGCGGCAAAGAAGTCTGGCGCTCTATTTTGCCCTACGGTTGCCCACCCCTGAAAGCGCAGCTTATCCTGCGTAAAATTTTCCAAACACTCAGAACCAGGACATCGCCATGAACGCCGGCGTTCAGCAGCCCGCCTCGCACACCGCTTCCTACTACGCTGCCAGCAGCGCCCCACAAGCGGATTATCCACAGCTGCAGGGCGAACTGAGTTGCGACGTCTGTATTGTCGGCGGTGGTTTTTCCGGGCTGAACACGGCGATCGAACTGGCCGAGCGCGGCCTCAATGTGATCCTGCTGGAAGCGCGCAAAATCGGCTGGGGCGCCAGTGGGCGTAACGGCGGGCAGCTTATTCGTGGCGTCGGCCACGGCCTTGAGCAGTTCACCTCGATCCTTGGTTGCGACGGCGTGCGCGAGCTCAAGCTGATGGGCCTGGAAGCGGTAGACATCGTCCGCGAGCGTATCGAGCGGCACAGCATAGAGTGCGACCTGACCTGGGGTTACTGCGACCTGGCCAACAAACCGCGCGACCTGCAAGGTTTCGCCGAGGATGCCGAAGAACTGCGCAACCTCGGTTACCGCCACGAGCTACGCCTGGTATCGCCGGAGCAGATGCACAGCGTGGTCGGCTCGGACCGCTACGTTGGCGGCTTGATCGACATGGGCTCCGGGCATTTGCACCCGCTCAACCTGGCCCTGGGCGAGGCCGTGGTGGCTGGCAAGCTAGGCGTGCGCCTGTTCGAGCAGTCTGCGGTGACGCGCATCGACTATGGCCAGCAGGTGCGCGTGCACACCGCGCAAGGTTCGGTATTGGCCAGCACCCTGGTGCTCGGTTGCAACGCCTACCTTAACGACCTGAACCCCGAACTCGGTGGCAAGGTGCTGCCCGCCGGCAGCTACATCATCGCCACCGAGCCTCTGAGCGAAGCCCAGGCCAGCCAGTTGCTGCCGCAAAACATGGCCGTCTGCGACCAGCGCGTGGCCCTCGATTACTACCGTCTGTCGGCCGATCGCCGGCTGCTGTTTGGCGGTGCCTGTCATTACTCCGGACGCGATCCGCAAGACATCGCCGCCTACATGCGGCCGAAAATGCTCAAGGTGTTCCCGCAGCTCGCCGATGTGCGCATCGACTATCAATGGGGCGGAATGATCGGCATCGGTGCCAATCGCCTGCCGCAGATCGGCCGCCTACCCAATCAGCCCAACGTGTACTTCGCCCAGGCGTACTCCGGCCACGGCCTGAATGCCACGCACCTGGCCGGCAGGCTGCTCGGTGAAGCCATCAGTGGCCAGCACAGCGGGCGCTTCGACTTGTTCGCGCGGGTGCCGCACATCACCTTCCCGGGCGGTAAACACCTACGCTCGCCGCTGCTGGCCCTGGGCATGCTCTGGCATCGGATGAAAGAGCTGGTCTAAGACCGCCAGAACGGCTTCAAGCCTTCCTCACGGGCCTGCTCAGGAGTCAGGCCGACGTCGCGCAGTTGCGCTGCGTCCAGCGCCAGTAGTGCCCTGCGGGTATGCCAACGGTGCGCCATCAGGCCCCAGCGACTGAGACCGGTGGGCGCACTGAACAGCTGGGTACGCTGCTCGCGGCTCAGTTCTTCGGCATACAGTTTCAGGCGCACATCGCTCATGCCGCTCATTGCTTGTTACCTCCAGGGTGTGTGAACCGTGGAGAAAGCATGCGCGTCAAGGCAAAACCATTACAGATCCAAAGACCGACTATTATTTCCATACAGAATTGGTAGATTTCCTACTGAATGCTGTATTTTTTCCTCATCTGTATTGGTCTGTCGCTGTAGTCGTTTTCCGGAGTATGCCATGACGTTGTACATCAACCTCGCCGAGCTGCTCGGTGCCCGTATCGAACAAGGCCTATACCGTCCCGGCGACCGCTTGCCTTCGGTACGCGCCCTGAGCATCGAACATGGTGTCAGCCTGAGCACGGTGCAGCAGGCCTATCGCCTGCTGGAAGACAACGGCCTGGCTGCACCACGGCCAAAATCCGGCTACTTCGTGCCCAACAACCGCAGCCTGCCCGCCCTCCCCGATGTCAGCCGCCCGGCACAACGGCCGGTGGATATTTCCCAATGGGAGCAGGTCATCGAGCTGATCCGCAGCGAGCCGAATAAAAACGTGGTGCAACTGGGCCGCGGCATGCCCGATATCGACAGCCCGACCCTCAAGCCGCTGCTGCGCAGCCTGGCCCAGCTCAGCCGACGCCAGGACATGCCCGGCCTGTATTACGACACCATCTCTGGCACCCGCGCCCTGCGCGAGCAGATCGCCCGGCTGATGCTCGACTCCGGCTGCACTGTCAGCCCGGCCGACCTGGTGGTGACTACCGGCTGCCACGAGGCGCTGTCGAGCAGCATCCGCGCGGTGTGCCAGCCCGGCGATATCGTCGCAGTGGATTCGCCCAGCTTTCATGGCGCCATGCAAACCCTCAAGGGCCTGGGCATGAAGGCCCTGGAGATCCCCACCGACCCGCTCACCGGGATCAGCCTCGAAGCCCTGGAACTGGCCCTGGAGCAGTGGCCGATCAAGCTCATCCAGATCACCCCGAACTGCAACAACCCGCTCGGCTACATCATGCCCGAGGCGCGCAAGAAGGCCTTACTGACCCTGGCGCAACGCTTCGACGTAGCGATCCTGGAAGACGATGTGTATGGCGACCTTGCCTACACCTATCCCAGACCGCGGACCATCAAGTCGTTCGACGAAGACGGTCGAGTGCTGCTCTGCAGCTCGTTCTCCAAGACCCTGGCGCCAGGCCTGCGCATTGGCTGGGCGGCCCCGGGGCGGTATCTGGAGCGGGTGCTGCACATGAAGTACATCAGCACCGGCTGCACCGCCACCCAGCCGCAACTGGCAATTGCCGACTTCATCGAAGGCGGCCACTACCAGCCGCACCTGCGGCGCATGCGCAGCCAGTACCAGCGCGGGCGCGACCAGATGAGCGACTGGGTTACCCGCTACTTTCCACCGGGCACCCGCGCCAGCCGGCCCCAGGGTGGTTTCATGCTGTGGGTGGAATTGCCGGAAAGTTTCGACACACTGCGCCTGAACCGGGCTTTACTTGGGCAGGGCGTGCAGATTGCCGTCGGCAGTATTTTCTCGGCCTCGGGCAAGTACCGTAACTGCCTGCGGATGAACTTCGCCGCACGCCCCAGTGCCGAAATCGAAGCGGCAGTGCGCAAGGTTGGCGAAACCGCCATTCGTCTACTGGCCCAGGAGCACGGCGCCGGGTAACTTTGCGCCGCCGCTCGCGGTCCATATTCTTACGCCTCAGTTGTAACAGGACGATCTTTTTGAAAAGCCAGCGGGTGCTGCCACTACTGCTGTCGCTACTGCTCGGCCTGGGCGGCTGTGCCAGCGTCAGCCAGCCAAGGGAAGTCAGCCAGGCGCTGCCGGCCAGTGACTCGGCCTTTGGCCGTTCAGTGCAGCGCCAGGCCTCTGCCTATGACGGGCGTTCCGGCTTTCGCCTGCTGCCCAACAGCAACGAAGCCTTCCGCGCCCGCGCCGAGCTGATTCGCAACGCCCAGTCGAGCATCGACCTGCAGTACTACATCGTCCACGACGGCCTCAGCACCCGCGCACTGGTGCACGAGCTGCTGCAGGCCGCCGACCGCGGGGTGCGCGTGCGCATCCTGCTCGACGACACCACCAGCGATGGCCTCGACGAAATGATCGGCACCCTGGCCGCGCATCCGAACATTCACATCCGCGTGTTCAACCCCTTGCACCTGGGCCGCAGCACTGGCGTAACCCGGGCCATGGGCCGGCTGTTCAACCTGTCGTTGCAGCACCGGCGAATGCACAACAAGCTGTGGCTGGTGGACAACAGCATGGCCATTGTCGGGGGGCGCAACCTGGGCGATGAGTATTTCGATGCCGAACCCAACCTCAACTTTACTGACATCGACCTGCTCGGCGTAGGCCCGGTGGCCGAACAGCTGGGGCACAGTTTCGACCAGTACTGGAACAGCGCGCTGAGCAGGCCGATTGGCGATTTTCTGTTCACCCAACCCGATGCCGACGACCTGCGCAACAGCCGCCAGCGCCTTGAGGCGTCACTGGCCGATGCGCGGGTCAAGCGCAAGGCTCTGTATGAGCGGCTGATGGCCTATCAAGCCCGGCCGCGCCTCGACGTGTGGCGCAACGAGCTGATCTGGGCCCATAACCAGGCGCTCTGGGACGCGCCGAGCAAGGTACTGGCCCGTGATGAGCCCGACCCGCAACTGCTGATGACCCAACAGCTGGCACCTGACCTGAACAACGTCCAGCACGAGCTGATCCTGATCTCGGCCTATTTCGTGCCCCGCGAGTCCGGCCTGCTCTACCTGACCAGCCATGCCGACAAAGGCGTATCGGTAAAATTGCTGACCAATTCACTGGAAGCCACCGATGTGCCGGCGGTGCATGGCGGCTATGCGCCCTATCGCAAGGCACTGCTCGAGCACGGCGTGCACCTGTATGAACTACGCCGCCAGCCAGGCGATCCGGGCTCGCGCCGCGGCTTGCGCTTTCATGGCAGCTCGGACTCGAGCCTGCACAGCAAGGCGATCGTCTTCGACCGCAAGAAGACCTTCATTGGCTCGTTCAACTTCGACCCACGCTCGGTGCTGTGGAACACCGAGGTCGGGGTGTTGGTCGACAGCCCGGAACTGGCCGAATACACCCGCGAGCTAGCCGCCCAGGGTATGGCCCCGGCGGTCAGCTACCAGCCACAATTGGTCGATGGCCAGCTGGTCTGGGTGACCGAGGACAACCACCGCCTGCACACCCTGACCACCGAGCCCGGCGGTCTGTGGCGGCGCTTCAACGCCTGGATCAGCAAGGCTGTGGGCCTGGAGAAGATGCTCTAGACCGGTGCCGGCTCAAAGGCATTGGGCCGCCGCGCGAGCAGCACCAGGCCAAAGGCCCCCACGGCCATGAACAGCGGCAGCGCATGCCCGCTGACCCATTGGCTGCCCGCCCCTGCCGCCAGCGGTCCGATCAGGCAACCGATGCCCCACAGCTGCGCAACATGAGCATTGGCGCGCACCAGTGCGTCGTCGCGGTAGCGTTCGCCAATCAGCACCAGCGACAAGGTGAACAGGCCGCCGGCACTGGCGCCGAACAACACCCACAAAGGCCAGATCAGCGGCGTTTGCAGCGCCAGCGGGATTGCCAGGCTCGAAGCCAGCAGCGTCAAGGCACAGCCACTGAACAGCGTGCGCCGCGACATGCGGTCGGCCAGTGCGCCGATCGGCAGTTGCAGCAGCGCATCACCGACCACCACGGTACTGACCATGAACAGGGCGATTTCGGTAGTGAACCCCTGCTGCAGGCAATAAACCGGCAGCAAGGTCAGGATCATCGCCTCGAAGGCAGCAAACAGGGCAATAGCCCAGGCGATCACCGGCAATCGCCGGCAGAAACCGAACAGGTCGGTGAAGGTCACGCTGCAGGCTTCGGCACTCGGTGCACCGTCGCGCCCGAGCAGCACCAATGGCGCGGCAATCAGCAGGCCGGCACCGATCCAGAAGCCCAGGTCATCCTCCGAACCCACCACGCCAAGCAACAATGGCCCGGCCAACTGGCTCAAGGCATAACTGCTGCCATACAGCGCCACCAGACGCCCGCGCCATTGCTCGACCACCAGCTGGTTGATCCAGCTTTCGCCGAGGATGAACACGATAGTCAGGATGATCCCGATCAACAGGCGCAAGGCCAGCCACAACGGATAGCTCGGCAGCAACGCCAGCAAGCCGATAGACAACGCCCCGGCCCACAGGCACAGGCGCATCAGCCCCGGCGTACCAAAACGCGCGGCCAGACGGCTGGACAGGCTGGCACCGACCAGCACGCCAATGGCCGGCATCGCCGCCATCACACCAATGGCAAAGCTGCCGTAGCCCCAACCCTCCAGGCGCAACGACACCAGCGGCATACTGACGCCCAGGGCCAGGCCGACACTGAGCACGGCCGCCAGCACGGCGAAATAGGTTCCCCAACGCATCGGCGTCTTCCTCGCAAAAAAATCGCGGGGCAAGCCCGCTCCCACACTGTGGAAGAGGGCTTGCCCCGCGACAGGTCCGTCTGGATTTACAGCTTGATCCAGGTCGCCTTCAGCTCGGTGTACTTGTCCAGCGCGTGCAGCGACTTGTCACGGCCGTTGCCCGACTGCTTGAAGCCGCCGAACGGTGCGGTCATGTCGCCGCCATCGTACTGGTTGACCCACACGCTACCGGCACGCAGGGCCTTGGCGGTCAGGTGCGCCTTGGAGATGTCGGCGGTCCACACACCGGCAGCCAGGCCGTACGGGGTGTCGTTGGCGATGTTGATCGCCTCGATGGTGGTGTCGAAGGTGATCACCGACAGGACCGGGCCGAAGATCTCTTCCTGGGCGATCTTCATGGCGTTGGTCACGCCGTCGAAGATGGTCGGTTCGACATAGGTGCCGCCGGTTTCTTCGAGAATGCGCTTGCCGCCCACCAGCAGCTTGGCACCATCGCTGTGGCCAGCGTCAATGTAGGACAGCACGGTGTTCATCTGCTGGGTATCGACCAGGGCACCGACGGTGGTGGCTGGGTCCAGCGGGTTGCCCGGTTTCCAGGCCTTGAGTGCTTCGAGCACCAGCGGCAGGAACTTGTCCTTGATCGAGCGCTCGACCAGCAGGCGCGAACCTGCGGTGCAGACTTCGCCCTGGTTGAAGGCGATGGCGCTGGCGGCAGCTTCGGCAGCGGCGTTGAGGTCCGGGGCGTCAGCGAAGACGATGTTCGGGCTCTTGCCGCCGGCTTCCAGCCAGACGCGCTTCATGTTCGACTCACCCGCGTAAATCATCAGCTGCTTGGCGATCTTGGTCGAACCGGTGAACACCAGGGTATCGACGTCCATGTGCAGGGCCAGGGCCTTGCCAACGGTGTGGCCATAGCCTGGCAGCACGTTGAGCACGCCCGCCGGGATGCCGGCCTCGATCGCCAGTTGGGCGATACGGATGGCAGTCAGCGGTGATTTTTCCGAAGGCTTGAGCACCACCGAGTTACCGGTGGCCAGGGCCGGGCCGAGTTTCCAGCTGGCCATCAGCAGCGGGAAGTTCCACGGCACGATGGCGGCAACCACGCCCACCGGCTCGCGGGTCACCAGGCCGAGCTGGTCGTGCGGGGTAGCGGCAACTTCGTCGTAAATCTTGTCGATCGCTTCACCGTTCCAGCTCAGGGCCTGGGCGGCGCCTGGCACGTCGATGTTCAGCGAGTCGCTGATCGGCTTGCCCATGTCCAGGGTTTCCAGCAGGGCCAGCTCTTCGACGTTCTGCTTGAGCAGGGCGGCGAAACGAATCATGGTGGCCTTACGCTTGGCCGGGGCCAGGCGCGACCAGACGCCGGAGGCGAAGGTGGCACGGGCGTTTTCAACGGCGCGGTTGGCGTCGGCCTCGTCACAGCTGGCGATCTGCGCCAGGAGGCGTCCGTCGACCGGGCTGAGGCACTCGAACGTGGCGCCGGAAACGGCAGCGGTGTATTCACCATTGATGAAAGCACGGCCTTCGATCTTTAGTTGCTGGGCACGCTGTTCCCAGTCCGCACGAGTCAGGGTGGTCATACGAAACTCCTCCTCTTGTTAAGGTGCAGTGCCGCGCGAGGGCTTGGGGGCACTGTCGAAAATTCTGGCTGGGCGACACAGGCGCACAGGCACCTGCCACCCTAAACCACCGGCGCCCTAATTTTCAATATATTTGACATAATCACACCAAACACCTACTGATGTTCATTTTATTAAACAACAAAAAGGGGACCCGATCATGCGCACTGACCAGATCATCGACTTCGCCCAAGTGCTGACCGAGGCTGAACGCTACCGTCCTGCCGCGGAAAAGATACTCAAGGGTGAACCGGATCAAGCCGTCTATAACCACTATGCCAGCCCTTGCGGACAATTCGCCGCCGGCGTCTGGGAAGGCGAAGTCGGTCAATGGACCGTCAATTACACCGAACACGAGTATTGCGAGATCGTTCAAGGCGTCTCGGTGCTTCGCGACGAGGCAGGCGGGGCAAAAACCCTGCGCGCGGGCGACCGCTTCGTGATCCCGGCGGGCTTCAAGGGCACCTGGGAAGTGCTGGAGCCGTGCCGCAAGATCTATGTGATGTTCGAGCAGAAGTAAATAACTACCACTCGAGCTGGACCTGACCGACGGAGCATGGCGCTGCCCAATTGGGTATGTACTCAATGAAAGGAAGCAACGCCATGACCAACGAAGAAGCCCTGCAACACATCAATCACCTTGTCGGCACCCGCTATGTACCTAGTGCCAAGGCCTACATCAGCGAACTGACCGGCCGCGCTCGCGTGGTCGGTGCGGGTGAGTTCTCCACCCGCGAGTACGACCCGAGCCGTATCCAGGTGATTGCTAACGACGAAGGCATCATCCAGTCGTTTCATTTCAGCTAATTTCAAAGCGGCATAAAAAAAGGGCCCGTATCCTGAGATACGGGCCCTTTTTTCGTCAGCCGGATCAATTACTTGATCTTGGCTTCCTTGTAGATCACGTGCTTGCGAACAACCGGATCGAATTTTTTGATTTCGATTTTGTCCGGAGTGGTGCGCTTGTTCTTGTCGGTGGTGTAGAAGTGGCCGGTATTAGCGGTCGACACCAGACGGATCAATTCACGCATGATTCTCTCCCTTAGACCTTAGCGCCGTTACGGCGAATGTCGACCAGAACGGCATCAATGCCGCGCTTGTCGATGATACGCATGCCTTTGGCAGATACGCGCAGACGCACGAAACGCTTCTCGGACTCGACCCAGAAGCGATGATGCTGCAGGTTCGGCAGGAAACGACGACGGGTTTTGTTGTTTGCGTGGGAAATGTTATTCCCGGTTACCGGACCCTTACCGGTAACTTGACAGACTCTCGACATGCCTCAGCCCTCTAAAACCACATGCCCAACCCGGCATGGGTTGGCCGCTTAATCTCTCAGTCTTTGGCGCCAGGCGCCGTGTTTCTTCAGGGTCTTATCGACTCGGTCAGCAGATGCGACGAGTCGAGCCCCTAGAAAAGAGCGCTGCTTTATACCAGAAAGACCAGAGCACAACAACAGAAGATGTGCTTTGACTTGCTGTTCGACACGCCGGAGCAGCATAACCACTGGCCCGGCCAGCTGTCGACCGCCCGTCGCCCGATCGGCAAAAAAGGATATGGTCATTTGTCTCACGGCACACTAGGGTAGGACTTTTCCAGACTGCACTGGCAGATGGGCCATCGATCAGCCAAGGAATCCCCATGCGTGCTGCCGCTCTACCCCTGTTGTTCGCCACCTTGCTCGGCCCGGCTTTCGCCCAGGCGGCTGCGCTGAGTGTGTGCACCGAAGCCAGCCCCGAAGGCTTCGACGTGGTCCAGTACAACTCGCTGACCACCACCAATGCCTCGGCCGACGTACTGATGAACCGCCTGGTCGAGTTCGATGCGCGCCAGGGCCAGGTGGTGCCGAGCCTGGCCGAAAGCTGGACGGTTTCGCCAGACGGCCTGATCTATGAGTTCAAGTTGCGCCCGGGGGTAAAGTTCCATAGCACCGGCTACTTCAAGCCCGGGCGCACGCTGGATGCCGACGACGTGCTGTTCAGTTTTCAGCGCATGCTCTACCCCGCCCATTCCTGGCACAAGATCGCCCAGAGCGGCTATCCGCACGCCCAGTCGCTGCAGCTACCCAGCCTGATCAAGCAGATCGAGGCCGTCGACCCGCTGACCGTGCGCTTTACCCTCGACCATCCCGACGCCACGTTCCTGGCCACCCTGAGCATGGGCTTTGCCTCGATCTACTCTGCCGAGTACGCCGACCAGTTGCTCAAGGCCGGCACCCCGGAGAAGCTCAACAGCCAGCCGATCGGCACCGGGCCGTTTGTGTTCAATCGTTTCCAGAAGGACGCGGTGATCCGCTACCGCGCCAACCCGGACTACTTTGCCGGCAAGCCGGGTGTCGACCCGCTGATCTTCGCCATCACCCCGGATGCCAACGTGCGCCTGCAAAAACTCAAACGCAATGAATGCCAGATCGCCCTGTCGCCGAAACCGCTGGATATCGCCGCGGCCAGCGAGGACCCGACCCTCAAGGTGGAAAAGACCGAAGCCTTCATGACCGCTTTCGTCGCCATCAATAGCCAGCACGCACCGCTGGACAAGCCGGAAGTACGCCAGGCCATCAACCTCGCCTTCGACAAGGCCAGCTACCTCAAGGCCGTGTTCGAAGGCACCGCCGTCGCCGCCAATGGCCCGTATCCGCCCAACACCTGGAGCTACGCCAAGGACCTGCCAGGCTATCCGGCCAACCTCGACAAGGCCCGGGCCCTGCTGGCCAAGGCCGGCCTCAAGGACGGCTTCAGCACCACCATCTGGACCCGCCCGCAAGGCAGCCTGCTCAACCCCAACCCCAGCCTCGGCGCGCAATTGCTGCAGGCCGACCTGGGCAAGATCGGCATCAAGGCTGAAATCCGCGTGATCGAATGGGGCGAGCTGATCCGCCGGGCCAAGGCTGGCGAGCACGACCTGCTGTTCATGGGCTGGGCCGGTGACAACGGCGATCCGGACAACTTCCTCAGCCCGCAGTTTTCCTGCGCGGCGGTCAAGTCCGGGACCAACTTCGCCCGTTACTGCGATCAGCGCCTCGACCAGTTGATCAGCGCCGGCAAGACCACCAATGACCAGAGCGTGCGCAGCCGTCTGTACCAACAGGCGCAGACGCTGATTCAGCAGCAGGCCTTGTGGCTGCCCCTGGCCCACCCGACCGCCGCCGTACTGGCGCGCAAGGATGTCCAGGGTTACCAGGTCAGCCCGTTCGGTCGCCAGGACTTCGCCGGGGTCAGCACCTCGCGCTAGAGCCAGCCGTGCTCGGCCATCGACAGCGGCTCGCCGTCGCCGATGACGAAGTGGTCGAGCACGCGCACTTCGATCATGTCCAGCGCTTTGGTCAGGCGCCGGGTCAGGACCAGGTCGGCATCGCTGGGCTCGCTCACGCCTGAAGGATGGTTGTGGCAGAGGATCAACGCCGCGGCGTTATGGGCCAGGGCGCGCTTGATCACCTGCCGCGGATAGACGCTGGCGCTGTTGATCGAGCCCTGGAACAGCGCCTCGAAGGCCAGCACCCGGTGCTTGCTGTCGAGAAACAGGCAACCGAAGACCTCATGCGGCTCGTGGCGCAGGCGCGCCTTGAGGTAGTCCTTGACCGCCTGCGGGCTCTGCAGGGCTGAATCGCGCCGCAGGCCCTCGGCCAGGTGGCGCCGGGACATTTCCAGCACGGCCTGCAACTGGGCGAACTTTGCCGGGCCCAGGCCGAGCTCGCCATTGAAGCTGCGGCTGTCTGCCTCCAGCAGCCCGCGCAGGCTGCCGAAGCGCCCGAGCAGATGCCTGGCCAGGTCGACCGCGCTACGCCCACGCACCCCGGTGCGCAAAAAAATCGCCAGCAGCTCGGCATCCGACAGGTTACCCGCCCCCGACTCCAGCAGTTTTTCCCGCGGGCGCTCCGCCGCAGGCCAATCCCTGATACTCATGACAATTCCCTCTGTCTTTCGGTTACTGCTCCCGGTTTGAGCCCTGTGCTACATTAGCCGCTCATTTTTACGCGACGAACCGGCCTGGGGAGGCGTCGTCGCCGCGTGCAATCACTGAGCAAAAGGCAAGCCTATGCAGCGGCTGTATCGGAAGCGCATCGTTCTCGGCGTCGGCGGCGGCATTGCCGCCTACAAGAGTGCCGAGCTGGTTCGCCGACTCCTGGAACACGGCGCCCAAGTGCGCGTCGTCATGACCCGTGGCGGGGCCGAATTCATCACCCCGCTGACCATGCAGGCCCTGTCCGGCCACCCGGTGCACATGGACCTATTGGACCCTGCTGCCGAAGCGGCGATGGGCCATATCGAGCTGGCCAAGTGGGCCGACCTGGTACTGGTTGCCCCAGCCACCGCCGACCTGCTCGCGCGCCTGGCCCAGGGTGTCGCCGATGACCTGCTGACCACCCTGGTGCTGGCTACCGATGCCACCGTGGCCGTGGCCCCGGCGATGAACCAGGCAATGTGGCGCGACCCGGCCACCCAGGCCAATCTGGAGTTGCTGCAAAGCCGTGATATCCAGGTGTTCGGCCCCGCCTCCGGCAGCCAGGCCTGTGGCGACGTCGGCCTGGGCCGCATGCTCGAAGCCACCGACCTGGCCTGGTGCGCCGCCGAGACTTTCAAGCGCGAGTCGCTGACCGGCAAGCACGTGTTGATCACTGCCGGCCCGACCCAGGAAAACATCGACCCGGTGCGCTACATCACCAACCACAGCTCGGGGAAAATGGGCTTTGCCCTGGCTGAAGCCGCCGTGGAAGCTGGCGCCAAGGTGACCCTGGTGACCGGCCCGGTGAATCTGCCGACACCCGACCGCGTCACCCGCATCGACGTGGTCAGCGCCCGCGACATGCTTGCCGCCTGTGAAGCCGCCATCCCCTGCGATGTGTTCATCGCCTCGGCAGCAGTCGCAGACTACCGCCCAGAAGTGGTAGCCCCGCAAAAACTCAAGAAAGACCCTACGACAGGTGACGGCCTGCTGCTGCAGATGGTCCGCAACCCGGACATTCTTGCCAGCATCTCCACCCGTCCTGACCGCCCGTTCAGCGTCGGCTTTGCCGCCGAGACCGAACACTTGCTCGATTACGCCGCGCGCAAGCTCAAGGACAAGAACCTCGACCTGATTGTCGCCAACGATGTGGCCAACCCCAGCATCGGCTTCAACAGCGAGGAGAACGCCTGCAGCGTCATCGACCGTCAACTTCACGCAACAGTTTTCGCGCAGACCAGCAAGGGCAAGATCGCCCGCCAGCTGGTAGCCTTCATTGCCGAACGTCTCAACCAGGTTTAATTTCGCATGCACGCTCTACAAGCCAAGATTCTCGATCCACGCATCGGCAGCGAGTTCCCGCTGCCGCAGTACGCCACCCCGGGTTCGGCCGGCCTTGACCTGCGCGCCATGCTCAAGCAAGACACCGTCCTCGAGCCAGGCCAGACCCTGCTGATCCCTACCGGCCTGTCGGTGTACATCGGCGATCCGGGCCTGGCGGCGCTGATCCTGCCGCGCTCGGGCCTTGGCCATAAACATGGCATCGTCCTCGGCAACCTGGTCGGCCTGATCGACTCCGACTACCAGGGCGAGCTGATGGTCTCGTGCTGGAACCGCGGCCAGACCCCATTCACCATCGCCATCGGCGAGCGCATTGCGCAACTGGTGCTGGTACCCGTGGTACAGGCGCACTTCGATATCGTCGAAACCTTCGACGAAAGCCAGCGTGGCGCTGGCGGCTTCGGTCATTCCGGTAGCCATTGAGGCGCTTCCAGCAGGTGCTGCCGGGGCTATTGATAGCCCTGGCTGGCCTGCTTGCGGGCGTACTACTGACTTGGTTCACCGCAGTACTGCCTGGCCAGCGTGAGCACCGCAACAACCTGGCTTACGCCCAGGCCGGTGCACTCGTATCGCGCCTGGACGCCTCGATCATTGCCGTCAGCAGCGAAGTGAACGCCCTGGCGAGAAGCCCGGCGGTACTGGCATTGGTTCAATCACCTGACCCAAAAAAGCTGCTCGGCGCATTCGCCCACCTCGACGGCCTGGTGGCGGCACAGTTGCTCAAACCTGGACAGGCCGCCTCGAGCCCACCCATGAGCGAGCCCGTGCTCGACATGATCCGGCGCGCCGAGCGCGGCGTTCCACCTGCCCTTGAAGCCTATCCTGAGGCTGGACAGCAACGGGTTTTCAGCGTCACCGCACTGCGTGAGTCTGCTGACGCCCCCGTACAGGCCATTCTGGTGCTCACATTCGCGCTCTCACGCTTCACTGACCCACTGCAGCGCGATGCGGGTACGATTGGTCAGATGCGACTGACACAATTGGTGTTCAACGACCCGCCCGTCGAGCTTTTCAACCACGGCCACAGCCAGGCGCCGGCATTGCACCAGTTGGGCACTGCCAACGCCACCTGGGCCTTGGGGTTTCAGCCCGGCCCCTTGATCGAGAACGCCTCGGCATACAGGTTCAACCCCTGGCTGCTGCTCGCCGCCTTTCTAGCGTTGTCCGGCCTGGCCGGCGGCTTATGCTTAACCGCCAGACGCTCCCGGAATGGGGCCGTAAACATCAGCTGAATGTAGACAGAACAGACTTTACCGGCGAACTCTGTCGCGAAAATGCCGTCAAAGGCGGACATATTGACTCGCGCAGTGGCTGCCGCTGACGCTCTCAGCAACCCTTTTAGATTGGAGTTTCCCAGGTGACCAGCATGGAACGAGTGACCCCGAACCTTCCCGCCAGCATCTTCCGCGCCTACGATATCCGTGGCGTGGTCGGTGACACCCTGACCGCCGAAACCGCTTATTGGATCGGCCGCGCCATCGGCGCCCAGACGCTGGCCCAGGGTGAGCCGAACATCTCGGTCGGCCGCGACGGACGCCTGTCGGGGCCAATGCTGGTCGAGCAACTGATCAAGGGCCTGGTCGAAGCCGGCTGCAAGGTCAGTGACGTCGGCCTGGTGCCGACCCCAGCCCTCTACTACGCCGCCAACGTACTGGCCGGCAAGTCCGGAGTGATGCTCACCGGCAGCCACAACCCGCCGAACTACAACGGCTTCAAGATCGTCATCGCCGGCGACACCCTGGCCAACGAGCAGATCCAGGCGCTGTTGATCCGCCTGCAAACCAACGACCTGAGCCGCGGCGAAGGCAGCGTCGAGAAAGTCGAAATCCTCGAGCGCTATTTCAAACAGATCACCGGCGATATCAAGCTGGCGAAGAAGCTCAAGGTGGTGGTGGACTGCGGCAACGGTGCGGCTGGCGTGATTGCCCCGCAGCTGATCGAAGCCCTGGGCTGCGAAATGATCCCGCTGTTCTGCGAGGTCGATGGCACCTTCCCCAACCACCACCCGGACCCGGGCAAGCCTGAGAACCTGGTCGACCTGATCGCCAAGGTCAAGGAAACCGGCGCCGACCTGGGCCTGGCCTTCGATGGCGATGGCGACCGCGTCGGCGTGGTCACCAACACCGGCAACATCGTCTACCCCGACCGCCTGCTGATGCTGTTCGCCCAGGACGTGCTGGAGCGCAATCCGGGCGCCGAGATCATCTTCGACGTCAAATGCACCCGCCGCCTGACCCCGCTGATCGAGCAGTACGGCGGCCGCGCGCTAATGTGGAAAACCGGTCACTCGTTGATCAAGAAGAAGATGAAACAGACCGGCGCCCTGCTCGCCGGTGAAATGAGCGGCCATATTTTCATCAAGGAACGCTGGTACGGTTTTGACGATGGTATTTACAGTGCCGCGCGCCTGCTGGAGATCCTCAGCAAGGCCAAAACCGATGCCGAACAGCTGTTCGCGGCGTTCCCGAACGATATTTCCACGCCGGAAATCAACATTGATGTGACCGACGAGGGTAAATTCAGCATCATTGATGCACTGCAACGCAACGCCGACTGGGGCAACGACGCCAACCTGACCACCATCGATGGTGTGCGGGTCGACTACCCACAAGGCTGGGGCCTGGTTCGCGCCTCCAACACCACGCCGGTGCTGGTATTGCGCTTCGAGGCCGACACTGACGCCGAACTGCAGCGTATCCAAGAGGTATTCCGCGCCCAGCTAAAGCGCGTTGCCCCTGACCTGCAACCCGAGTTCTGACCGACTATCTGTTCCAACTGGAGCCCTGCATGACCCTCGATCGCGATGCCGCCACCCATGTCGCCCAGGTTTTGTCCGAAGCGCTGCCTTATATCCGCCGCTTTGTCGGCAAGACCCTGGTGATCAAATACGGCGGCAACGCGATGGAGAGCGAAGAGCTCAAAACCGGTTTTGCCCGCGACGTGGTGCTGATGAAAGCGGTCGGCATCAACCCGGTGGTCGTGCACGGTGGCGGCCCGCAGATCGGTGACCTGCTCAAGCGCCTGTCGATCGAAAGCCACTTCATCGACGGCATGCGCGTTACCGACGCGCAAACCATGGACGTGGTGGAGATGGTCCTCGGCGGCCAGGTCAACAAGGACATCGTCAACCTGATCAACCGTCATGGCGGCAGCGCCATCGGCCTGACCGGCAAGGATGCCGAGCTGATTCGCGCGAAGAAGCTCACCGTCAGCCGCCAGACGCCAGAGATGACCACTCCGGAAATCATCGACATCGGTCATGTGGGCGAAGTGGTCGGAGTGAACACCGACCTGCTCAACATGCTGGTCAAAGGTGACTTCATTCCGGTGATCGCGCCGATCGGCGTGGGCGCCAACGGCGAGTCGTACAACATCAACGCCGACCTGGTGGCCGGTAAGGTTGCCGAAGCACTGAAAGCTGAAAAACTGATGCTGCTGACCAACATCGCCGGCCTGATGGACAAGCAAGGCACCGTGCTCACCGGCCTGACCACCGAGCAGGTCAACGAACTGATCGCCGACGGCACCATTTACGGCGGCATGCTGCCGAAGATCCGCTGCGCCCTTGAAGCGGTGCAAGGCGGGGTCAACAGCTCGCACATCATCGATGGCCGGGTGCCGAACGCGGTACTGTTGGAGATCTTCACCGACAGCGGCGTAGGCACCCTGATTACCAACCACAAGCCGCGCTAAGGCACAAAAAAGGCGACCCTCGGGTCGCCTTTTTATTTGCCTCAGATACCGTACTGGGCCCGGTAGGCCTCGACGGCCGGCAAGTGCTGCTTGAGCGCCGGGTCGTCGGCGAGGAACTCCAGCACCTGGGTCAGCGAGACGATGCTCACCACCGGAATGCCGAAGTCGCGCTCCACTTCCTGGATCGCCGACAGCTCGCCGTTGCCGCGCTCCTGGCGGTTCAGCGCGATCAACACGCCAGCAGCCTTGGCTTGCTGGGCCTGGATGATCTGCATGACTTCGCGGATGGCGGTACCGGCAGTGATCACGTCGTCGATGATCAGCACATCGCCGGTCAGCGGTGCGCCGACCAGGCTGCCGCCTTCACCGTGGGCCTTGGCCTCTTTGCGGTTGAAGCACCACGGCAGGTCGAGGTCATGGTGCTCGGCCAGGGCCACGGCAGTGGCTGCCGCCAGGGGGATACCCTTGTAGGCCGGGCCGAACAGCACGTCGAACGGGATCTTGCTGTCGACGATTGCCGCAGCATAGAAACGCCCGAGCTGAGCCAGGGCCGAACCGCTGTTGAACAGGCCGGCGTTGAAGAAGTACGGGCTGGTGCGCCCGGACTTGAGGGTGAACTCACCGAAGCGCAGAACCCCGCGGTCGATGGCAAAACGAATGAAGTCGCGCTGATACGGCTGCATGAAGAGTCCCGGATACCACGGATTTAGCTAATTGAGTACAGCTCGGGTATCATACACGCACGAGATTTTTGGGGCCATTTATGCGGATCATCAGTGTGAACGTTAATGGCATTCAGGCTGCCGTTGAGCGTGGTTTGCTCAGCTGGCTACAAGCCCAGAATGCTGACGTCATCTGCCTTCAGGATACCCGCGCCTCGGCCTTTGAACTCGACGACCCAGCTTTCCAGCTCGATGGCTACTTCCTTTATGCCTGCGACGCAGAAGTTCCCGCCCAAGGCGGCGTGGCACTTTATTCGCGGTTGCAGCCCAAGGCAGTCATCAGCGGCCTGGGCTTCGAGACAGCCGACCGCTACGGACGTTACCTGCAGGCCGATTTCGACAAGGTAAGTATTGCAACCCTGTTGCTACCTTCGGGAATGAACGGCGATGAAGACTTGAACCAGAAGTTCAAGTTGATGGACGACTTCGCCAAGTACCTGGACAAGCAGCGGCGCAAGCGTCGCGAGTACATCTATTGCGGCTCGTTGTACGTGGCGCAGCAGAAGCTCGACGTCAAGAACTGGCGCGATGGCCAGCAGTCTCCAGGCTTCCTGGCGCCGGAACGCGCCTGGATGGACGAGATTGTCGGCAACATGGGCTATGTCGATGCCCTGCGCGAAGTCAGCCGTGAAGGCGACCAGTACAGCTGGTGGCCAGACAACGAGCAGGCCGAGATGCTCAACCTGGGCTGGCGCTTCGACTACCAGTTGCTGACCCCGGGCCTGCGCCGCTTTGTTCGCAGCGCACGCCTGCCACGCCAGCCGCGCTTCTCCCAGCACGCGCCGCTGATCGTGGATTACGACTGGACGCTGACCATCTAAGTCGTGCAGCCACAAAAAAACCGACTTCATGTCGGTTTTTTTGTGGCTTCAGCTTTTATCAGATCATTATTTGATCGGCCGCCAGGTCAGCGGGTAGCGATAGGGCTGGCCTTCGTTGGCCTTGACCCCGGCAATGATGGTCAGGATCAGCACGGCGATCATCAGCATGCCAAACAGCACAATGCCGATCAGGACGAACATCAGCAGCCCACAGATGATTCCGGCGATGAATACTGTGATCTGGAAGTTCAGTGCCTCCTTGCCCTGGGCATCGACGAACGGGTCGACGTCCTTTTTCCAGATCCACATCACCAGCGGCCCCAACAGGCTACCGAAGGGAAAGACCAGGCCGAGCAAGGCAGCCAGGTGACAGAACATCGCCCATTGCCGGACTTCGGCGTTGGGAGTGGGCAACTGCAAGGGCTGCTCGGTCATGCTCTGCTCCTGGGCGTGGGTGTATCAGTCAGCCAGCGAGGCCTGCTGCAGTTCGAACAGGTCAACCATGCCTTTTTGCGCCAGTGCCAACATGGCGTTGAGCTCTTGCGGCTGGAATGGCGCGCCTTCGGCAGTGCCTTGTACTTCGATGAAGCCGCCTGCGCTGGTCATCACCACGTTCAGGTCGGTCTCGGCGGCCGAGTCTTCGAGGTAGTCCAGGTCGAGCACCGGCTCACCCTGGTACATGCCTACCGAGACGGCTGCGATCATGTGCTTGAGCGGGTCACCGCCCTTCAGGCCGCCGCGCTTCTTGACCACGCGCAGGGCATCAACCAGGGCAACCATGGCGCCGGTGATCGAAGCGGTGCGGGTGCCGCCGTCGGCCTGAATCACGTCGCAGTCGACGTACAGGGTGATGTCGCCCAGCTTGCTCATGTCCAGCGCAGCGCGCAGGGAGCGGCCAATCAGGCGCTGGATTTCGAGGGTGCGACCGCCTTGCTTGCCACGGCTGGCTTCGCGCTGGTTACGCTCGCCGGTAGAACGCGGCAGCATGCCGTATTCGGCCGTCAGCCAGCCCTGGCCCTGGCCTTTGAGGAAGCGCGGGACACCGTTCTCGACACTGACGGTACAGATGACTTTGGTGTCACCGAACTCGACCAGTACTGACCCCTCGGCGTGTTTGGTGTAGTTGCGGGTGATGCGGATCGAGCGGAGCTGATCGGCAGCGCGACCACTTGGACGTTTCATTTGGGATACCTGTACTGGACTTGAATCTGCCCAGCATTATAGAGCGCGCCGGGCGATGAGGACACGCCTATTGTCGCAGGCCCCGAAACAGACGGCCCAGGGCCGCAGGTCGGGTTTTTCCGGGAACCGCGTGAGGGTTTGTAACATCAGTTGATTGGGAGCCAGCGCCGCACTGCGCTACAATCCTGCGCCTTCAGCCGCTTGGCTTTCCTTCATCTTTTGCGCGAGGTACTTCCCATGGTGCACAGCATGACCGCTTTTGCTCGAGTCGAGCGCGCCGGTAGCCAGGGCACCCTGATCTGGGAACTGCGCTCAGTCAATCATCGTTACCTGGAGCCGCACCTGCGTCTGCCAGAAGCCTTCCGCGACCTCGAGGGCGCCGTGCGCGAAAGCCTGCGCCAGGGCCTGTCGCGCGGCAAGGTCGAATGCACCCTGCGCTTCAACGAAGAAAACAACGGCAAGGCCCTGCAGGTTGATCGCGAGCGCGCCGCGCAACTGGTTGCCGCCGCCGAGACAGTCGCCAGCCTGATCAAGCAGCCGGCGCCGCTCAACCCGCTCGAGGTTCTGGCCTGGCCCGGCGTGCTGGTTGCCGATGCCGCCGACCCGCAGGCGCTCAACAGCGAGGCCATGGCCCTGTTCGAAGAGGCCCTGAACGAGCTGAAGAACGGCCGCAACCGCGAAGGCGCAGAACTCGCGCGACTGATCAACGAGCGCCTGGACAACATGGCCAGCGAGGTCACCACCTTGCGCGCCCTGGTGCCGCAGATGCTCGCGGCGCAACGGCAGAAGATCCTCGACCGCTTCAGCGACATGCAGGCCGAGCTCGACCCGCAGCGCCTGGAGCAAGAGATGGTCATGCTCGCGCAAAAGAGCGACGTCGCCGAAGAACTCGACCGCTTGAGCACCCACGTCACCGAAGTGCGCCGCGTGCTCAAGTCCGGCGGCGCCGCCGGCCGGCGCCTGGACTTCCTGATGCAGGAGCTCAACCGCGAAGCCAATACCCTGGGCTCCAAAGCCTTCGACCCACGCAGCACCCAGTCCGCGGTCAACCTCAAGGTACTGATCGAGCAGATGCGTGAACAAGTACAGAACATTGAGTAAGGCCACCCCGACCATGAATCACAGCAGCGGCACCCTTTACATCGTTTCGGCCCCCTCCGGCGCCGGCAAGACCAGCCTGGTCAAAGCCCTGATCGATGCTGACAACAGCATCCAGGTGTCGGTCTCGCACACCACCCGGGCCATGCGCCCGGGCGAAGTGCACGGCGTGAACTATCACTTCGTCGAGCACACCGAGTTCAAGCTGATGATCGAGCAAGGCGACTTCCTCGAACAGGCCGAAGTCTTCGGTAACTTCTACGGGACTTCGCGCAGCGCGCTGCAACAGGCGCTCGACCAGGGCCAGGACCTGATCCTCGAGATCGACTGGCAAGGCGCCCAGCAGGTGCGCACGCTGATGCCCGAGGCGCGCTCGATCTTCATCCTGCCGCCGACCCAGGAAGCCCTGCGCCAGCGCCTGACCAACCGCGGCCAGGACAGCGACGAGATCATCGAAGGACGGATGCGTGAAGCAGTGAGCGAGATGAGTCACTACGACGAGTATGACTTTGTCATCATCAACGATGACTTCGCCACGGCACTGGAAGACCTCAAGGCGGTGTTCCGCGCCAATCGCCTGCTGCAAGCCAACCAGCAGCAGCGTCATGGCCAGCTGCTCAAGCAATTGCTTGCCTGAGCAACCTGCCGCTCCAGCCGCTTAGCGGCGGCTGGAGACCGTGGCGTGACGATGCAGGGTCATGCCCAGGAAGAACGCCGGCGCGCGCAGACGCGACAGCATCATCAGCACCAGGCCGAGTACGGTGATGATCATTGCGATCACGAACACCAGGCCCAACCCGCCCACATGTGAACCGCTGCCGAACGACGGCGAAGCGCTGTCGATGGCTGTCTGCAGGAAAATCACCGAAAGGATGCCACCGCCAAGCAGCGGGCACAGGCCACGCATCAGGAAGTGCCGCACGCTGTCGAACAGGCTGTGGCGGAAGTACCAGACGCAAGCATAGGCAGTCAGCGAATAGTAGAAGCAGATCATCATGCCCAGGGCGGTGATGGTGTCTGCCAGGACGTTTTCGCTCAAGGTACGCATGGTCACGTAGAACACACCTGCCGCCATGCCGGCGCAGATGGTGGCGTAGCGCGGGGTTTTCGAGCGCGGGCAGATGCTGGCGAAACGCTCGGGCACAGCGCCGTAGTAACCCATGGCCAGCAACGTGCGCGCCGGTGACACGAAGGTGGACTGCAGCGAGGCGGCAGTGCTGGCCAGCACCGCGATCGACATCAGGATAGCCAGCGGCCCCATGACCGGGCCGGCCAGGTGAGCGAAGACGTTTTCCTGGATGCGCGGGTTGTTCAGGCCCAGGCCAATGTCACCGATACCGGCGAATTGCAGGGTAGCGATTGCTGTGACCAGGTACAGGCCAAGAATCAGCAGCACCGTCAGGGTCGCCGCACGGCCAGGGGTATCACCGCTGCCGACCGATTCTTCACTGATGCTCAGGCACACGTCCCAGCCCCAGAAAATGAAGATCGACAGCGACAGGCCGGCGGTAAAGGCCGAGAACGACTCAACGCCGAAGGGGTTGAACCAGTCCAGGTCGAACGCCAGCGGTGGCGTCGCCGACGACTCGCCAAACGCCGCCATGGCAAAGCCCAGCAGCACCACCAGCTGCAAGGCCACCAGGCCGTACTGCACGGTCATGGTCGTGGCGATGCCGCGACAGCAGATCCACACCGCCATGGCGATGAACACGCAACAGGTGACGACATTGACCAACAGGTTGTCGCTCAGCGCAGCCACCTCGTGGCTGCCGGTGATCTGCCCAAGGAATAGATAGAAGAAGTCGACGGCCACCCCGGCCAGGTTGGACAGCACGATGGTGGTTGCGGTAACCAGCCCCCAGCCGCCAATCCAGCCGATCATCGGGCCGAACGCCCGTGCCGACCAGGTAAAGGAAGTACCGCTGTCCGGCTCGGCCGCATTCAGTTCGCGGTAACCCAGGGCCACCAGCAGCATCGGCAGGAAGCCAACGATGAATACCGCCGGCAGATGAGCCCCGACTTCACGCACGGTCGGGCCCAACGCACCAGTCAGGGTGTAGACCGGAGCGATGGTGGAAATGCCCAGCACGATGCTGGCCAGCAGTCCGAGCCGGCCCTTGGCCAGCCCCTTGGATCGCCCGCCCTCACCTGGGGACAGGCCTGCTTTGTGTTCACTCATGAGTAGTTGCCGCCAATATTGGTATTGTTTTTCAGGACGCCCCGCGGGGTGTCCGCTTTCACTCATTGAAACCTGTTGCGTGGTACTTCAAGCCCGGATCAACCGGCTGACCTCATAGGATCTTCTCCCGGATCCGCTCGCCCATGGCACGGGTCAGGCATGCCTCACGAAATGCCTGGAACAGGCGCAGCGAGACCGGGTTGTCGGCAAAACGGTACTCGGGGTGCCATTGCACGCCGACCACAAAGCCTGGGGCGTCTTGCATCGACACCGCTTCGATCAGCCCGTCGGGGGCCAATGCCTCGGCGCGCAAGCCGCCAGCCAGGCGATCGATACCCTGGCTGTGCAGCGAATTGACCATGAAGCTGTGCTCCATCCCCAGGCGTTCGAACAACCCGCCGGGCTGGACAGTGACCAGGTGACGGGGGCTGTACTGTTCTTCCAGCGGGGCGTCCTGCGGCTCGCGATGATCCAGGTAACCCGGCAGTTCCTGCACCCGCTGGTGCAGGGTGCCACCGAGGGCCACGTTGAGTTCCTGGAAACCACGGCAGATGCAGAACACCGGCACGCCGTCGGCAATCGCCGCCTGCAGCAGCGGCAGGGTCAGTCGATCGCGAAACACGTCGTGCTGGGTCCCTTCCACGCTGGGGGCGCCATTGTAATGATGCGGCTCGACATTTGAAGGCGAACCGGTAAAAAGAATGCCATCGAGCCGCTCCAGTACGCGGCGCGGGTCGCTGGGCTCGGCCCTGGCCGGGAGGATCAGGGGGATCCCGGCAAAGCCTGCGGCCTCGACATATTTGTCGCCCACGGTGTGCGACGAGTTCTTGCCCAGTTGCTGGCGGCAAGCGGAAACGCCAATCAAAGGCGGCATTGCTGCGGTAGTTTGCATGGGTTCACCCTCCCTTACAGCTTGATCCAGGTCGCCTTGAGTTCGGTGTATTTGTCGAAAGCGTGCAACGATTTGTCCCGGCCATTACCCGACTGCTTGAAGCCGCCAAACGGTGCGGTCATGTCGCCGCCGTCGTACTGGTTGACCCAGACACTGCCAGCACGCAGGGCGCGAGCGGTGTTGTGGGCACGGGAAATGTTGCTGGTCCACACCGCCGCCGCCAGGCCGAAGGGCGAGTCGTTGGCAATGTCGATGGCTTGTTCGGCGCTATCGAAGGTGATCACCGACAGCACCGGGCCGAAGATTTCTTCGCGGGCGATACGCATGGCATTGGTCACGCCATCGAAGATCGCTGGCTGCACGTAAACACCGCAGGTGTCTTCCAGCACCCGCTCGCCACCGGTGACCAGGGTGGCACCGTCAGCCTTGCCGGCTTCGATGTAACCGAGCACGGTGTCCAGTTGGGTGGTGTCGACCAGGGCGCCGACGCGGGTGTCCGGGTCCAGCGCATGGCCGGGCTTCCAGGCCTTGAGGGCCTCGACCACCATCGGCAGGAACTGGTCCTTGATCGAGCGCTCAACCAACAGACGCGAGCCGGCAATGCACACTTCGCCCTGGTTGAAGGCGATAGCGCTGGCCGCAGCTTCGGCGGCGGCCTGCAGGTCCGGGGCGTCGGCGAAGACGATATTCGGGCTCTTGCCACCGGCTTCGAGCCAGACGCGCTTCATGTTCGACTCGCCGGCGTAGACCATCAGCTGCTTGGCGATGCGGGTGGAGCCGGTGAACACCAGGGTATCGACGTCCATGTGCAGGGCCAGGGCCTTGCCGACGGTGTGGCCGTAACCTGGCAGCACGTTGAGGACACCCGCCGGCAAACCGGCTTCGATCGCCAGTTGGGCGATACGAATGGCGGTCAGCGGCGATTTTTCGGACGGCTTGAGGATCACCGAGTTACCGGTGGCCAGGGCCGGGCCGAGTTTCCAGCAGGCCATCATCAGTGGAAAGTTCCACGGAACAATGGCCGCGACCACGCCGACCGGCGAGCGGGTGACCAAACCCAGCTGGTCGGACGGGGTCGCAGCAACTTCATCGTAAATCTTGTCGATGGCTTCAGCGTTCCAGCGGATGGCGTTGGCCGCCGCCGGAATGTCGATGCTCAGGGCATCGGCAATCGGCTTGCCCATGTCCAGGGTCTCGAGCAATGCCAGTTCTTCAGCATTGGCCAGAAGCAAATCTGCAAAAGCAATCAGCACCCGCTTGCGCTGGGCCGGCGCCTGGTTGGCCCAGACGCCACTGTCGAAACTGCGCCGGGCCGCAGCGACGGCGCGTTCGGCATCGGCGCTGTCACAGCTGGCGATCTGCGCCAGCTGGCGGCCGTCGACCGGGCTTGAACACTCGAAAGTCTCGCCGGACACACTGGCGCAGTACTGGCCGTCGATGAAGGCGCGGCCTTCGATGTTCAGGCCCTGGAAAAGCTGTTCCCAGTGTTGGCGTGGTGCTGTTGTCATTGTTGTTTTCTCCGGCGTCACACCGTGTGCAGGTACCAGTTGTATTCGAGGTCGGAAATCGACACCTCGAACTCGGCCATCTCGCTTTCCTTGCAGGCGACAAAAATATCGATGTAGTCGGGGCTGATGTACTTGTTCAGCACTTCACTGTCATCGAGCTCACGCAGCGCATCGCGCAGGTTGTTCGGCAGGCTCTGCTCCAGCTGCTCGTAGGAGTTGCCCTCGATAGGCGCTCCCGGCTCGATCTGGTTGGTCAGGCCGTGGTGGATGCCGGCGAGAATGGCCGCCATCATCAAGTACGGGTTGGCGTCGGCGCCGGCAACCCGGTGCTCGATTCGCACGGCATCGCTGCTGCCGGTCGGCACGCGGACCGCTACGGTGCGGTTGTCCAGCCCCCAGCTCGGCGCGTTGGGCACGTAGAACTGGGCACCGAAACGCCGGTAGGAGTTGATGTTCGGGCACAGGAAGGCCATTGACGCCGGCATGGTCTCGAGCACGCCACCAATGGCGTGGCGCAGGGTTTCGCTTTGCTCGGGGTCTTCGCTGGTGAAGATGTTCTTGCCGGTTTTTTTGTCCAGCAACGAGATATGCACGTGCAGGCCGTTACCGGCCTGGCCCGGATAGGGCTTGGCCATGAAAGTGGAGTCCATTTCATGGTCGTAGGCGATGTTCTTGATCAGGCGCTTGAGCAACACCGCGTAGTCGCAGGCCTTCATCGGGTCGGCAACGTGGTGCAGGTTGACCTCGAACTGCGCCGGGGCGCTTTCCTTGACGATCGCATCCGCCGGGATGCCCTGCTCCTTGGCGGCTTCAAGCATGTCCTGCAGGCAATCGACGTATTCGTCGAGATCGTCGATCAGGTACACCTGGGTCGACTGCGGGCGCTTGCCGGAGATCGGCGAACGCGGCGGTTGCGGGCGGCCGTTGAGGTTGTCCTGGTCGATCAGGTAGAACTCAAGCTCAAACGCCGCGCAAATATCCAGGCCCAGCGCATCGAACTTCTCCACCACGCTGCGCAGCACTTCCCGCGGGTCGGCGAAGAATGGCGTACCGTCCAGTTCATGCATGGTCATCAGCAATTGCGCGGTCGGACGCTTCTGCCACGGCTCGTAGGCCAAGGTACCGGGGATCGGGAAGCAGATGCGGTCGGCATCGCCGATGTCCAGGCCCAGGCCGGTGCTTTCGACGGTCGAGCCGTTGATGTCCAGGGCAAACAGCGAAGCCGGCAGGTTGATGCCTTTTTCGTAGACTTTAACCAGGCTTGCACGCTCGATGCGCTTGCCACGCACCACGCCGTTCATGTCTGCAATCAGCAGATCGACAAATTGCACCTCAGGGTGGGCCTGGAGAAATTCGCCCATCTCATCGAGAGGGATGGCGCACGGGGAGACCGACGTCATGGCTAGGCATCCTTTGATTTTTTATCGAACGACATGGAGGAGGTACTACTGCGCTATCGAGAGCGGCGATGGTTTCATTTGTTCTTTTTAAGTGGTCCCATCGTGGGGAACAGCTGAACGCCGTGGGTTCGCACGGACGTTCCAGATTTTTCTGACAACGTCGCGACTTGATTCACGACTGCCGCCTCACTATAGAATGGCCCCCACGCAACAGACATTGGCATTTAGGCAAGTAAAGAGTGCATCCATGCAATATCAGATCAGCCACGCCGACCTTTCCCTGGTGCTTGCACTGGTCCGCGGCCGCTCCCTGGCCAAGGCCGCCGAGCTGCTGAAGGTCGATGTATCGACTGTTTTTCGTTCGATCCGGCGCATGGAAGCCGCCCTGGGTACCGCGTTGTTCGTCAAAAGCCGCAAAGGCTACATCCCCACCGGTACCGCCCAGGCCCTGGCCGAGCAGGCCGAACGCGCCGAGCAGGCACTGGATGCCGCGCGGGTGGCGCTGGAACTCGGTGAGCAGGTGGTCAGCGGCACGGTGCGCCTGACCTGCACCGACGCCGTGCTGCACAGCCTGTTGCTGCCAGCGCTGGCCGAGTTCATGCCGGCGTATCCGGCGCTGTCGCTGGAGCTGGCGACCTCCAACACCTTTGCCAACCTCAGCCGGCGCGATGCCGACCTGGCCCTGCGCCTGACCAACACCCCGCCGGAGCACCTGGTCGGGCGCTGCCTGGGATCGGCGTCCTATGTGGTGTGCGGCCGCGAAGAGTTTCGCGACAAGCTCAAGGACGCGCCGGCGGCGCTGCCGTGGATAGCCCCGGACGACACCATGCAGGACCACCCCACCGTGGTCTGGCGCAGCGAACACCTGCCCGGGGTCATGCCGCGCTACCGTTGCAGCAGCATCTCGGCGATTGCCCAGCTGGTAACCGCCGGCCTGGGCGTGGCGGCCCTGCCAGACTACATGGCCCATACCCTGCCCGGCGTCGAATCGCTGAGCGCTGCCCTGCCCGGCTGCGACACCGAAGTCTGGCTGCTGACCCGCCCCGATTGCCGCGCCTTGCGTTCAGTGCAGACGCTGTTCGACGAATTGACCCCGCGCCTGCGCGATGCCTTGGGTCGCCAGTGAAATCGTCCTCGCGGGGCAAGTCCGCTGCCACAGAACCTCTGTAGGAGCGGGCTTGCCCCGCGATGCTATTGAATTGAGCACGCGTACAAGACAGTTGTGCTAGAGCCCTGCAAGTAGGTATCGTCGAGGTATCAAGGGCTCGAAATGAAATCAGCGCTTCCCTAAAGGCTGGTGATTTTTTAAACTATCGAGTCCGCTCGCCCTTTCGGGCTGAACTCCGCATTTGCTACTTGAGGAAGACCATGGCCCGCGTAACCGTTGAAGACTGCCTAGAACACGTGGCTAACCGTTTTGAGCTGGTCATGCTCTCCACCAAACGTGCCCGTCAACTGGCCACCGGCGGCAAAGAGCCGAAGCTGCCATGGGAAAACGACAAACCTACCGTCATGGCCCTGCGCGAAATCGCTGAAGGCATCTGCACTGATGAGTTCATGGCTGCAGAGTCGATCCAGACTCAAGTTGAGCCAATGTTCGCGTTCGGCGAGGGTGACGAGACCAACGAGGCGGTCTAAGCCCATGCCTGGTCGACGTAGTACGGCACCGGTCATCGTCCCTTGGCAAGAGGTAATCCCATGCCGAGCATAGACGCCCTCGCCGATCGCTTGTCGACCTACCTCGGCGCCGACCAGGTCAACCTGGTGCGCCGGGCGTATTTCTACGCCGAACAAGCCCACGACGGCCAGCGCCGTCGCAGCGGCGAAGCCTACGTCACGCACCCGCTGGCGGTGGCAAGCATCCTTGCCGACATGCACATGGACCATCAGAGCCTGATGGCCGCCATGCTTCATGACGTGATCGAAGACACCGGCATCGCCAAGGAAGCACTCAGCTCGCAATTTGGCGAAACCGTGGCCGAACTGGTCGACGGCGTCAGCAAGCTGACCCAGATGAACTTCGAGACCAAGGCCGAAGCCCAGGCGGAAAACTTCCAGAAAATGGCCATGGCCATGGCCCGGGATATCCGTGTGATCCTGGTCAAGCTGGCCGACCGCCTGCACAACATGCGCACCCTCGAAGTGCTGTCCGGCGAAAAACGCCGGCGCATCGCCAAAGAAACCCTGGAAATCTACGCCCCCATCGCCAACCGCCTGGGCATGCACAGTGTGCGCGTAGAGTTCGAAGACCTCGGCTTCAAGGCCATGCACCCGATGCGCTCGGCGCGCATCTACCAGGCGGTCAAGCGCGCCCGCGGCAACCGCAAGGAAATCGTCAACAAGATCGAAGAGTCGCTGGCCCACTGCCTGGCGGTCGACGGTATCGAAGGCGAAGTCAGCGGCCGGCAGAAGCACCTCTATGGCATCTACAAGAAGATGCGCGGCAAACGCCGGGCCTTCAACGAGATCATGGACGTCTACGCGTTCCGCATCATCGTCGACAAGGTCGACACCTGCTACCGCGTGCTGGGCGCCGTGCACAACCTGTACAAGCCGCTGCCGGGGCGCTTCAAGGATTACATCGCGATCCCCAAGGCCAACGGCTACCAGTCGCTGCATACCACGCTGTTCGGCATGCACGGGGTCCCGATCGAGATCCAGATCCGCACCCGCGAAATGGAAGAGATGGCCAACAACGGCATCGCCGCCCACTGGCTGTACAAGTCCAGTGACGACGAGCAGCCCAAGGGCACCCATGCCCGGGCGCGCCAATGGGTCAAAGGCGTGCTGGAAATGCAGCAACGCGCGGGCAACTCCCTTGAATTCATCGAGAGCGTGAAGATCGACCTGTTCCCGGACGAGGTCTATGTGTTCACGCCCAAGGGCCGGATCATGGAGCTGCCCAAAGGCTCCACGGCGGTCGACTTCGCCTACGCGGTGCACACCGACGTCGGCAACAGCTGCATTGCCTGCCGCATCAACCGCCGCCTGGCGCCGCTGTCCGAACCGCTGCAGAGCGGCTCGACGGTCGAGATCGTCAGCGCCCCGGGGGCGCGACCGAACCCGGCCTGGCTCAACTTCGTGGTGACCGGCAAGGCCCGTACGCACATCCGCCATGCGCTCAAACTGCAGCGCCGCTCGGAATCCATCAGCCTCGGCGAACGCCTGCTGAACAAGGTTCTCAACGGCTTCGACAGCGCCCTGGACAAGATCCCCCAGGAGCGCATCCAGGCCATGCTCGGCGAATACCGCCTGGAGCTGATCGAAGACCTGCTCGAAGACATCGGCCTGGGCAACCGCATGGCCTACGTAGTGGCCCGCCGCCTGCTGTCCACCGAAGGCGAGCAACTGCCAAGCCCGGAAGGCCCGCTGGCCATTCGCGGCACCGAAGGCCTGGTGTTGAGCTACGCCAAATGCTGCACGCCGATCCCGGGCGACCCGATTGTCGGTCACCTGTCGGCGGGCAAAGGCATGGTGGTACACCTGGAAAACTGCCGCAACATCAGCGAAATCCGCCACAACCCGGAAAAATGCATCCAGCTGTCCTGGGCCAAGGATGTCACCGGCGAATTCAACGTCGAGCTGCGCGTCGAGCTTGAGCACCAGCGCGGCCTGATCGCGCTGCTGGCCAGCAGCGTCAACGCCGCCGACGGCAATATCGAGAAAATCAGCATGGATGAACGCGATGGTCGCATCAGCGTGGTCCAACTGGTGGTCAGCGTGCACGACCGTGTGCACCTGGCACGCGTGATCAAGAAACTGCGCGCCCTGACCGGGGTGATCCGAATCACCCGCATGCGTGCGTAGCCCAATAACAGCAAGGAGTCATCATGACCAAGACCGTCATCACCAGTGACAAGGCCCCAGCCGCCATCGGCACCTATTCCCAGGCGATCAAGGCCGGCAACACGGTGTACATGTCCGGGCAGATCCCGCTGGACCCGAAAACCATGGAACTGGTCGAAGGCTTCGAAGCCCAGACCGTCCAGGTCTTCGAAAATCTCAAGGCCGTTGCTGAAGCCGCTGGCGGTTCGTTCAAGGACATCGTCAAGCTGAACATCTTCCTCACCGACCTCAGCCACTTCGCCAAGGTCAACGAGATCATGGGCAAGTACTTCGACCAGCCGTACCCGGCCCGCGCCGCCATTGGCGTTGCTGCCCTGCCGAAAGGCTCGCAGGTTGAAATGGATGCCATCCTGGTCATCGAGTAACACCCCCGAGGGCGCGCCGCCCGGTGCGCCCTCATCCCCCGCCCCTGCAAGGACCCCCGCCATGCGCTACGCGCTCGCCCTGTCGCTGCTCGCCACCCTGTTGAGCGGCTGCGCCAGCCACAGCCCGGAAGACCTCAACGGTACCTGGATCAACCAGAACGCCATCGACGCTGCCGCCAAAGGCTCCAACCTGCGCCAGGCCCTGCTCGCCAACGGCCCGAACCTTGAGTGGAAGGTCAACGTTGCCGCCAGCCAGGCCACCTTCAGCAATGGCTTTGAAGCGGGCGACGGCAAGCTCAAGGCGCTCAAAGATGGCCAGTGGGAAGTCGATTTCTACGGTAACTACGCCGAGACGCTGAGCCTGGACGGCGACGAACTGGTTCAAGCGGCCAGTGACGCCAACCCGCAGCAGAGCTTCCAGCGCGCCGAAACCCCGGCACCCATTGATGCGCCAGCTGGCACCACCTTTGAAACCGAGCTGTACAAGGCTTACATGGGTGGCGACTGGAAGATTGTCGAGGGCCCGGGACAGGGTGCAGTGGCGCATTTTCGCGCCAACGGCAGCCTCGACGGCCTGCCCGGCCTGGATCGCTACGCGCTGTGCCTGGCTGGTGATTGCGCGGCCATGAGCGGCGAGCACGACAGCCTGTGGCTGGAACGCAACCAGCAGGGCAACCCGTGGATTTTCAAGCGCGACGGCAAACAGCTGGAAATCTTCCAGGCCGTCAACAAGGCCCAGGCCGACGAGATGCCCGATCTGCAACCTGGCCCTCGTCGCTGGCTGCTTGAGCGTCAGTAAGGGTTAATTGCTACCGGCAAGGATGGCCGCATAGCCTTCCTTGTAGCTTGGGTACTGTGGCGCCCAGCCCAGTGCCCGGGCCCGGGCGTTGCTGCAGCGCTTGCTACCGGCACGGCGCACCCGCTCCTGTTCCGACCACTGGGTAACGCCCATGTACTCGCGCAGCCAGGCAACCACGTCAAACAGCGGCGCCGGCGCGTCATCGACACCGATGTAGCAGTCGTCCACAGCCTTGCCTTGCTGATCGCTCTTGAGCAAGAACGCCAGCAGCCCGGCAGCATCTTCAGCGTGAATGCGGTTGCCGTACAGCGGCGGCTCTTCGGTTACTCGATAACCCTGGCGGACCTGGCTGAGCAGCCACTCGCGACCCGGGCCGTAGATGCCCGTAAGGCGCACGATGGTCGCCGGGATGCCGCTGGCCAGGGCCAGTTGCTCGGCTTCGAGCATGACCTTGCCCGAATAGCCTTCAGGCGCCACGGCAGCAGTTTCGTCAATCAACTCGCCGTCCTTTTGCGCATACACGCTGCTGCTCGAGACAAACAGCAGGCGCCGCGGCTTTTGCCCGCGCTCGGCCAGCCAGGCCAGCACGTTGCGCAGGCCCTCGACATAAGCGGCCTGGTAACCGGCTTCGTCATGCTGGCTGGCGGCAACGCTGTAGACCAGGTAATCCGGAGCGTCAACCGGCCAGTCGGCCGGGCAACGCGAGTCATTCAAGTCGGCAGCGATCGCCGTCACCCCCTCTGGCAATTGGCCAACACTGCGGCGCAAGCCGCTCACCGGCCAGCCAGAGGCCAACAATTGCTTGGCCAGACGGCCACCGACATCGCCACAACCGACGATCAGAACTGAGGGCGCAGACATCCTGAAACTCCGCAAATCAAAGGCCCAGCCTATCCAAATAAATCGATAGGCGGCTAGCTATGATGGAAAAAAAGTAACTTTATTACTTCTGCTAACAAGAATTACTTGCAATAATGGCCACCCAATTTTGTTCTCGGCCTGTCTCGAGGCCTGGAAGGACAACCACCTCTTTCTTCTTCATCAGGTCAGGCCAGCATGACACGTATCCAACCTTCCGCTTCGCCAACCACGTCGCGCGCATGGCGCGCCGTTGCCGCGCTGATGCTCAGCCTGGTGATGGCACCCGCCGCCCTGGCCGATGAGCCGACCACCGCACCCGCCACTCCAGCCGCCGCCGTTGCACCGGCCGCACCGGGTGCCGAACAGGCTGCTGCGCCGACCGATCCGGCTGCCGCGCCTGCTGTTGCTCCGGTTGATGGCCAGGCCGCCAGCCCGGCTGACGAAAGCGTTGAAGCACTGGTTGAAGATACCAGCCTGGGCATGGCCCACGACCTGTCGCCATGGGGCATGTACAAGAACGCCGACATCGTGGTGAAGATCGTCATGATCGGCCTGGCCATCGCCTCGATCATTACCTGGACCATCTGGATCGCCAAAGGCTTCGAGCTGCTGGGCGCCAAGCGTCGCCTGCGTGGCGAGATCGCCGCCCTCAAGCGTGCCACCACCCTCAAGGAAGCCAGCGACAGCGCCAACAAAGAAGGCACCCTGGCCCACATCCTGGTCCACGATGCCCTGGATGAAATGCGCCTGTCGGCCAATACCCGCGAGAAAGAAGGCATCAAGGAGCGCGTCAGCTTCCGCCTTGAGCGCCTGGTAGCTGCCAGCGGCCGCAACATGAGCAGCGGCACCGGCGTCCTCGCCACCATCGGTTCCACCGCGCCGTTCGTCGGTCTGTTCGGTACCGTCTGGGGCATCATGAACAGCTTCATCGGCATCGCCAAGACCCAGACCACCAACCTCGCCGTGGTTGCCCCGGGTATCGCCGAAGCCCTGCTGGCCACCGCCCTGGGCCTGGTTGCAGCGATCCCTGCGGTGGTCATCTACAACGTCTTCGCCCGCTCCATTGCCGGTTACAAGGCGCAGGTGTCCGATGCCTCGGCCGAAGTCCTGCTGCTGGTCAGCCGCGACCTGGACCACCAGCCAGGCGATCGCGCCGCGGCACCTCACATGGTTAAAGTGGGCTAAGCCATGGGCCTGCATCTTAACGAAGGTGGCGACGACCTCGCCGAAAACCACGAAATCAACGTCACGCCGTTCATCGACGTCATGTTGGTCCTGCTGATCATCTTCATGGTGGCAGCGCCGCTGGCAACCGTCGACATCAAGGTCGACCTGCCCGCCTCGACCGCAAAACCGGCGCCGAGGCCCGAGAAGCCGGTGTTCCTCAGCGTCAAGGCTGACCAGAACCTGTACGTCGGTGACGAGCAGGTCCAGCGTGACCAGCTCGGCGCGATTCTCGACGCCAAGACCAAGGGCGACAAGGACACCACGATCTTCTTCCAGGCCGATAAAGGGGTGGATTACGGCGATCTGATGGAAGTCATGAACACGCTGCGCGCGGCCGGTTACCTGAAAGTCGGTCTGGTCGGCCTTGAGACGGCAGCCAAGAAATGATCAAGACGCGGCATAAGCTG
Organism: Pseudomonas sp. B21-032; assembly: GCF_024748965.1. NCBI lineage: Bacteria > Pseudomonadati > Pseudomonadota > Gammaproteobacteria > Pseudomonadales > Pseudomonadaceae > Pseudomonas > Pseudomonas sp. B21-032. Next base: position 5,818,487 of record NZ_CP087180.1, read on the forward strand.
GCGCGTTACAGCAGTAGTCTGGCGATTGTGCTGGGTATCCATGCCGTTGCCGTGTTGCTGACGCTCAATTGGTCGGTGCCCCAAGCGATCGAGTTGCCGCCTGCGGCAATGATGATCGAAATGGCCCCGATGCCCGAACCGGCCCCGCCACCTCCACCCAAGGTGGTCACCCCGCCACAGCCGCCAGCGCCGGTCGAAGAACCGCCGCTGCCGAAACTGGCCGAGGCGCCGAAACCGAAAATCGCCATTGCCAAGCAGGTCAAGCCAAAGGCCAAACCGCAGCCGCCCAAGCCCGAGAAAAAGCCTGAGCCGCCGCAGGAAAAGCCGGCCGACGAGGAAGTGGTCGATACACCGCCAACCACCGCACCGTCGCAGAAATCGGCGGCTCCGGCGCCGAGCATCGCCACCAACAGCAATGCCCTGCCGACCTGGCAGAGCGATCTGCTGCGACACCTGGCGAAGTACAAGCGCTACCCGGAAAACGCCCGGCGCATGCGTATGGAAGGCATCAACCGCCTGCGCTTCGTGGTCGATGGCGAGGGCAAGATCCTCTCCTATGCCCTGGCTGGTGGATCGGGCAGCGCGGCACTGGATCGGGCGACCCTGGAGATGATCCGTCGCGCGCAACCGGTGCCACCGCCGCCTAAAGAACTGCTCAACAACGGCAGCATTGAAGTGATCGCGCCTTTCGTCTACTCGCTGGACAAACGCTAACGCTTTGTTTCTGTCACAAACGAGCAAGTCTGATAACGTGCGTCTATCGATTGCAGCCGCTATGCTGGGGCCGCAACTTCATGGACGCACGTTATGACCCTCACAGAATTGCGCTACATCGTCACCCTCGCCCAGGAGCAGCACTTCGGCCACGCCGCCGAACGCTGCCACGTCAGCCAGCCGACCCTGTCGGTCGGCGTCAAGAAGCTTGAGGACGAGCTGGGTGTACTGATCTTCGAGCGCAGCAAAAGCGCGGTACGCCTGACCCCGGTCGGCGAAGGCATCGTTGCCCAGGCGCAAAAGGTACTCGAGCAGGCCCAGGGCATTCGCGAGCTGGCCCAGGCCGGCAAGAACCAGCTGACCGCCCCGCTGAAAGTCGGCGCGATCTACACCGTCGGCCCCTACCTGTTCCCGCACCTGATCCCGCAACTGCACCGGGTCGCCCCGCAGATGCCGTTGTACATCGAAGAGAACTTCACCCACATCCTGCGCGACAAGCTGCGCAATGGCGAGCTGGACGCAGTGATCATCGCCCTGCCGTTCAACGAAGCCGACGTACTGACCCTGCCGCTGTACGACGAGCCGTTCTACGTGCTGATGCCCAGCGAGCATCCATGGACCCAGAAAGAAACCATCGACGCCAGCCTGCTCAACGACAAGAGCCTGCTGCTGCTCGGTGAAGGCCACTGCTTCCGTGACCAGGTGCTTGAAGCGTGCCCGACCCTGGCCAAAGGCAGCGACGGCGCCAAGCACACCACGGTCGAGTCCAGCTCGCTGGAAACCATTCGCCACATGGTCGCTTCGGGCCTGGGCGTATCGATCCTGCCGCTGTCGGCAGTGCACAGCCACCATTACGCCCCGGGCGTGATCGAAGTGCGCCCGCTGAGCCCACCGGCGCCGTTTCGCACCGTGGCCATCGCCTGGCGCGCCAGCTTCCCGCGGCCCAAGGCCATCGAGATCCTCGCTGACTCGATCCGCCTGTGCTCGGTCGCCAAACCCGCCGCGAGCCAGTAGGAAAGCACCATGCCGGAGTTGTCCCAGGTCTCGGTGACCGCGCTCAAGGGAGTCGGCGAGGCCATGGCCGAAAAACTCGCCAAGGTCGGCCTGGAGAATCTCCAGGACGTGCTGTTCCACCTGCCGCTGCGCTATCAGGACCGCACCCGCGTGGTGCCCATCGGCGCCCTGCGCCCGGGCCAGGATGCAGTGATCGAAGGCGTGGTCAGTGGCACCGACGTGGTCATGGGCAAGCGCCGCAGCCTGCTGGTGCGCCTGGGCGACGGCAGCGGCGTTCTGAGCCTGCGCTTCTACCACTTCAGCAACGCGCAGAAGGAAGGCCTCAAGCGCGGCACCCACCTGCGCTGCTACGGTGAAGCGCGCCCGGGTGCTTCCGGGCTGGAAATCTACCACCCGGAATACCGCGCGCTGACCGGCGACGAGCCGGCCCCGGTGGAGCAGACCCTGACCCCGATCTACCCGACCACCGAAGGCCTGACCCAGCAGCGCCTGCGCCAGCTGTGCCAGCAGAGCCTGGCCCTGCTCGGCCCGCGCAGCCTGCCGGACTGGCTACCGGACGAACTGGCCCGGGATTACCAACTGGCGCCGCTGGACGATGCGATCCGCTACCTGCACCACCCACCGGCCGATGCCGACGTCGATGAGCTCGCCGAAGGCCACCATTGGGCCCAGCACCGCCTGGCGTTCGAAGAGCTGCTGACCCACCAGCTGTCCCAGCAGCGCCTGCGCGAAAGCCTGCGCGCCCAGCGTGCGCCGGTATTGCCCAAGGCCAGCCGCTTGCCCCAGCAGTACCTGGCCAACCTCGGCTTTGCACCAACCGGTGCCCAGCAACGCGTGGGCAACGAGATCGCCTACGACCTCAGCCAGCCGGAGCCGATGCTGCGCCTGGTGCAGGGTGATGTCGGCGCCGGCAAGACCGTGGTCGCTGCCCTCGCTGCCCTGCAAGCGCTGGAAGCCGGTTACCAGGTGGCGCTGATGGCACCCACCGAGATCCTCGCCGAGCAGCATTTCATCACCTTCAAGCGCTGGCTGGAGCCGCTGGGCATCGAAGTCGCCTGGCTGGCCGGCAAGCTCAAGGGCAAGGCACGCAGCAGCGCCCTGGAACAGATCGCCGCCGGCGCCCCGATGGTGGTCGGCACCCATGCCCTGTTCCAGGAAGAAGTGAAGTTCAAGAACCTGGCCCTGGCGATCATCGACGAACAGCACCGCTTCGGCGTGCAGCAGCGCCTGGCCCTGCGCCAGAAAGGCGTGGGCGGTCAACTGTGCCCGCACCAGCTGATCATGACCGCCACGCCGATCCCGCGCACCCTGGCCATGAGCGCCTATGCCGACCTGGACACCTCGATCCTCGACGAATTGCCGCCAGGCCGCACCCCGGTCAACACCGTGCTGGTAACCGACAGCCGGCGCTTCGAAGTGGTCGAGCGGGTGCGCGCGGCCTGCGCCGAAGGGCGCCAGACCTACTGGGTCTGCACCCTGATCGAAGAATCTGAAGAGCTCACCTGCCAGGCCGCCGAAACCACTTACGAGGAACTTAGCAGCGCCTTGGGCGAGTTGCGTGTCGGCCTGATTCACGGGCGCATGAAACCTGCGGAGAAAGCCGCGGTGATGGCCGAATTCAAGCAGGGCAATTTGCAGCTGCTGGTGGCAACCACGGTGATCGAGGTTGGTGTCGACGTGCCCAATGCCAGCCTGATGATCATCGAGAACCCCGAGCGTCTGGGCCTGGCCCAATTGCACCAGCTGCGCGGCCGGGTTGGCAGGGGCAGCGCGGTGAGCCATTGCGTGCTGCTGTATCACCCGCCGCTGTCGCAGATCGGCCGCGAACGCCTGGGGATCATGCGCGAGACCAACGACGGCTTCATCATCGCCGAGAAAGACCTGGAGCTGCGCGGCCCGGGTGAAATGCTCGGCACCCGCCAGACCGGCCTGCTGCAATTCAAGGTCGCTGACTTGATGCGCGACGCTGACCTGCTGCCCGCCGTGCGCGACGCCGCCCAGGCCCTGCTGGCCCGCTGGCCGTCACACGTCAGCCCCTTGCTGGAACGCTGGCTGCGCCACGGCCAGCAATACGGCCAAGTGTGACGCCCGTCCCAGATTGCGGCCAGCCCGGGGTTCAAGCTGGTTATACTCATGCGATTGAAAAAATTTTGGATACAGACCATGACTGAAGTTGCTCTGGACACCGCAACCCCCCACGCTCCGTCTGTTATCCGGTTGCTGCTCGACAAGCTCGGCATCGCCTACCGCGAAGTGACCGACCATCCGCAGCTGCCGGCCGCCGCCAAAGTGCAGGCCGTACTGCTGGACGACGAAGTCGGCGCGTTGATGGTGCTGTTCCCGCAAAACCAGTTGCTCGACCTCAGCCGCCTGACCGAGCTGACCGGCCGCAAGCTGGCTGCGGTACCGCTGGAGCGCCTGCGCCACATGCTGGAAAAGCACGGCCTGAAGATCCTCCCGGGGATTCCGGCGCTGACCAGCTCACCGTGCCTGTACGAAGAAAGCCTGCTGCGTCCCGAGCGCCTGCTGATTCACTCCGGTGAAGCCGGGTTGTTGCTGGAGATCGAGCGCGACGACTTCAAGAAGATGCTCAGCAAGGCCAGCGCCGGCAACTTCGGCGAACTGCTGACCAGCATCCGCCCAAATCTCGACCGCCCCCACGACGACCGCGAAGAAATTTCCCAGGCCGTCCAGGCATTCACCGCCCGGCGCATCCAGCAGCGCCTGGAAAGCACCATCGAGATCCCGCCGCTGGCGGAAACCGCGCAAAAAATCATCAAGCTGCGGGTCGACCCCAACGCCACCATCGATGACATCACCGGCGTGGTCGAAACCGACCCGGCCCTTGCTGCGCAAGTGGTCAGCTGGGCGGCTTCGCCCTACTACGCCTCACCGGGCAAGATCCGCTCGGTGGAAGACGCCATCGTTCGCGTACTCGGCTTTGACCTGGTGATCAACCTGGCCCTGGGCCTGGCGCTGGGCAAAACCCTGAGCTTGCCCAAGGACCACCCGCAACAGACCACGCCGTACTGGCAGCAATCGATCTATACCGCTGCGGTGATCGAGGGCCTGACCCGGGCCATGCCACGGGCCGAGCGCCCGGAATCGGGCCTGACCTACCTGGCCGGGCTGCTGCACAACTTCGGCTACCTGTTGCTGGCGCATGTGTTCCCGCCGCATTTCTCGCTGATCTGCCGGCACCTGGAGGTCAACCCGCACCTGTGCCACAGCTACGTCGAGCAACACCTGCTGGGCATCAGCCGCGAGCAGATCGGCGCCTGGCTGATGCGCTACTGGGACATGCCGGATGAGCTGTCCACCGCCCTGCGCTTCCAGCACGACCCGACCTATGCCGGCGACTGCGCCGCCTTCCCCAACCTGGTGTGCCTGGCGGTACGCCTGCTGCGCTCGCGCGGAATCGGCTCGGGGCCGCAGGAAAGCATCCCCGACGAGCTGCTCGAGCGTCTGAACCTGACCCGCGAAAAAGCCGAGGACGTGGTCAACAAGGTGCTGGAAGCCGAAGCCATGCTGCGTGAGCTGGCCTCGCAGTTCAGCCAGCACTGAGGCGTAAGCCTGACCTTGGCGGTCAGGCCTTCTTTTTCGGTTTCAGGTACTTCATCAGGCCCTGGAACCAGATCACCAGCGCCGGGTTGCCCTTGATCTGGATGCTTTTGTCCTGAATCCCCTGCATGAAGGCCAGTTGCTTGTTCTTGGCCTGCAGGGTGGCAAAACCGAACGCGGCATCCTTGAAGGCGATAGCGAAAGCTGGCGCAGGGTGAGTGCCGGATTTGCTGCTGATTCGCAGGTCCTTGACGATGAAATGGCGCGCCGCCTTGCCATCGAGGGTCTGCAGCTGGAACACCAGGTCCTTGTCGGCCAGTTGCTGCTGAAAGGCAGGGTTGTTGCGGCTGGCCTTGGCCATCAGCAGGCCCATGGCCCAAAGGAGAAAGCGAAACTTCATGTGCACGCCTCGGCTAAAAAGTGACTGGCGAAGCAGTTTATAGTCTCGCTACAAAAACGCCATAGTTCTCTACGCTTTACCCGATGATAGCCGCCGTTGGCCTTGTAACCGGGTTATTCACTGACGCCTGAACCTGCTCAACGCGTACAGAATCAACTGGTTCGCGCCGACAGCCGCCAGTGCCGTAGACAACCCCAGCACGCTGCAAAACATTGCGCGCAGCGGATGCTGGGGCAACAGGTAGAGCAGGATTGCGGCAGGAATGGCCGCCGCCAGCAGCAACCGCCACTTGAGCCGCGGCACCAGCGCGATCGCCAGGTTCATCAACACCACGAAGTAGAAGATCAGGTACATGCCCATGCCGATCGCGACGCCGCGCGACATCAGCCCGCCGGCCATCTGCCGGTACATTGTCATGCCAGTGTTGTGCAGCCACAGGTAAGTAACAATGGCCAACAGGTGCACAACCAGAGCGATTGCCAGGCGGTAAGGGCGAGTTACAAGCATTTCTGTGTCTCGTCTTCGACCACGCCTTTGTCGCTCAGGCGCTTGATACCGTCCACGGCGCTGTCGCGGTAACCGCTGGCCTCCAGTGCCGCTTGCTGGTAGCAAGCCATGGCGCGGTCATTGTCCTGCTGGCCAAGCTTGCCTGCCTCGTAGGCAAAGCCAAGCTCCACCAGCCCCCGCGGCGACTCCAGCTTCGCCGATTGGCGCAAGGCTTGAAGCGCTTTGCCCGGGTCCTGGCAGACCCGGTCCTCGGCATACTCTTCGCCGTAGCAAACGAAGTGCGCCAGCATGGCCCCGGCGTCCCGTTCAGTGACCATAGCCGCCTCCAGGAGCTGCACGATGGTCGAGTCCGGCAGTCGTTCGGCATCCCCTGAAAAAATCAGGATCACCGCCTGGACTGCGGCCTCGTTGTTGCCCTTGGTAGCGGCACTGAGCAGACTGTTGAGGGCGGCGTTCATCAGTTGCCCAGGGTTGTCGTAGAGCCCTGCCCTGCCCAGATTCTCATAGAGCCTGGCGCGCTCGACATCCAGCTCGCCGGCAACCTTCTCCTGGCGCCCGGTAAAGAAGCCCGCCAGCGACCAGTCATCGATCCGCTGTAACACCCAGCATTGGCCGCGGGTAAAGGTATAGACCTTGAGCAGTTCGCCCTTGGTGTCGTGCAACACCACTTGCCGGCTACCCTCCTGCTCGACCACCAGCCCCAGCGCGGCACGCTTGGCCGGCTGTAGCAAGGCCAGCGACGGGCGCTGCTCCGGGGCCAGCTTGCGGATCGCCACACGCGGTTGCTTGCGACCGGGGTAGATCCGCTGCTCGATCAGCGGGTCAGCCACCAGCGACTGCTGCAGCGCTTCGCTCTGGGCAAAAGCGGCGAAAAAGGCGCCAAAATCGTTGTCGGAGCAGTCCGGCATGTCCGCCGGGGCACCAGCGCAGGTTGTCGCCCCGGCCAGCAGCAGGAACGAGCAGAACCACTGCCGCCACGTCGTCGCAAAGCCTTTCATGGTTTGCCTCTGTCGATCAGCTGTTGAGTGGGAGTACACCAGTAGTCACTGAAACCCAGCCAGTAACCCAGCACATCGCGGATAAAGCGCAGGGCGTTTTCCGGCTTGCGGCAATCGGCCTGCTCGTCGGCCACGTCATAGGGCGTATTGCTGATGAAGTAGTTGAGCCAATGGGGCTTCCAGTTGGGTATGGCGATCTCGATATGCCCATCAGCCTTGTACAAGCTGATCCAGACGATGCCGACAGTGCCGTCGTCTTCGTAATCGCGCATGTCCAAAGAGGTCTGCGAGAACAGCGGCGTGCGGTAAACCTGCTTTTGATTGCTGCGGTCAATGAAACGCAGGTAGGCCAGGTCATCGAAAGGCACCAGCCAGCCACCAACCGGCACATTCTCCATGAGATAACGGCCCGACTCGCTGACCACCCTGACTTCGCCTGGCCGATCGATCAATACCTGGATGTTGTGTCCCACCCAAAGTACCAATGCCCCAACCATCGCCAGGGCAAAATAGTGCCTACGTTTCAAGACCGATCCTTGTTGAATACATTCAGCCGGCCCAACCAGTGGGCAAGCATTATCGCCAGGAAAGTCAGACCACCGGCCAGCGGGCTGAAAAACATCGTTCGCACCGGGTGATCCGGCATCAGCCAGTAGATGATCAACGCCACCAGCGCGCCATTGATCATGAGTTTGTGCTTGAGCCTCGGCACGAAAACGATCACCAGGCTGAAGATCACCATCACATCGAACACCAGCCAGAAAATGGCGCCAGACGCCACGCCGCGGGCGGTGAAGCCGCCGTAGATCTGCTTGTAGTAATGAACCCCGATGTCGTTGAGCACTAGGAACAGGAAGCAAGCCAGCGCATGCACGGCCAGGGCGATCAGCCAGCGTTTGATCATCGGGAGTTTCCTTGCAAAGCCTGGCACCAGCTGCGCACATCGTTCCTGTCGAAGCCCGGGCAGTTGTTGTCGCGGGGGATATAGCGATAGGGGTGCGCGGCTTCGTAGGTGAAGTGGTAGTAGTTGTGCTTGTCCTGGCCGTACAGCCAGTAGGACGAGGAGCCCTGGGAAATCTGGTAGGGCTCGAAGGTCAGCATTGAGGATTCGGCGGGGATGAAGTTGTCAGGCTCCATCCACAGCAGCAGCGCGTTCGAATACAACGGCGTGGTCACGCCTGGCAGCAGCAGGAGTACCAGCAACGCCAGGGCCAACCCTTTGCCTTTGCTCATGCCGGCGGCAGGTTCGCATAGTAGGAACCCACCAGTTCCATGACCACCACGGTGGTCAGGCAAATGAACGTCAGCAGGCGATGCCAGAGCTGGTCACGCCAGCGTCGGTGCAGGCTGGTGAGTATCAATATCAGGCAGACAAAGGCCAGGCTGCCGAACAGGTCGCTGTCGGCAACGCCCGCCAGGTAGTTGGGCAAGGTCAAGCCGTCATACATGGCGTTGCCCTGCGCTAGCGGTTAGTGCGAATCCTTCGGTCTTCATCACGGCCCTCCCTGGACACTTCCCCGTCCTTGCGACGGCGGCCGCGTATGCTAGCCAGATGCCAGGGCGGCGGCAATAAAAAACGGGCACCTTGTGCGGTGCCCGTTTTTCACTGCAATCGATCTGTGCGAGGCATCACGGATTGACGCTGTCCTTCAGGGATTTGCCTGGTTTGAAAGCAACGGTGTTGCTGGCCTTGATCTTGACCGGCTCGCCGGTTTGCGGGTTTTTGCCCGTGCGGGCACCGCGGTGGCGCTGCAGGAAGGTACCGAAGCCGACCAGGGTCACGCTGTCCTTGCGGTGCAGGGCGCCGGTGATTTCTTCGAGCACGGCGTTGAGCACGCGGTTGGCTTGCTCTTTGGTGAGATCAGCCTTTTCCGCAATGGCGGCGGCGAGTTCTGGTTTACGCATAGTGAAGCCTCTTTGACGGTTTTTTTGTTGTTATGCCGTGCTGCTCTTGAAGAACAGCGCCCAAGGCACCGCAGGCTCTAAACTGCGGCAGACGGAGTGAGAATGGCATGCCCTCAGGGGCCGCGCCAGTCTCTGGGCGGCCATTGTTGGGGCAAAGGCAGGGGAAATCCGACAGAACGCCGGTTATTTACGCCATCAGCGCCGGAAGTTGCCGATTTAGAGCCAGCTTGTCCATGACGGCGGTGCCGGTCAGGGCATAGCCCAGCAGTTGGCCGTCTGCGTCATGGCAGAGCACCTTGAGGTCGGCGCCCTGGCCTTCAACGCTCCACTGGCCCTCACGGCCATGGGGCACAGGCGACACCACCAGCGGGCAGGCCGGGGTTTTAACCGTAACCGGCATCGGCCCGTAGGCGACCGCTGTCGGGTTGCCGGCCAGGGTTTGCGCCAGCGCCCGGGCGCAACTCATCAACGGCATCACATACAGCAGATTGAGGCCATCGACTTCGGCGCAATCACCGAGGGCGAAGATGTTGGCGTGGGAGGTACGCAGCTGGCGATCAACCACTACGCCGCGATTGACCTGCAACCCCGCAGCCGAGGCCAGGTCGATGCGTGGGCGCAGGCCAACAGCCGAAACCACCAGGTCGCAAGCAATCACGCTGCCGTCGGACAAGTGCGCTTCTAGGCCCTGCTCCAGCCGCTGCAGGCGGGTCAGTACCGGGCCCAGGTGGAAGCGCACGCCCAGCTCTTGAAGGCCGGCCTGAACCGCGGCTGCCGCCATCGGGTGCAGCAAGGTCGGCATGACCTGCTCGCACGGCGCCACCAGCTCGACCTGATAGCCACCCAGGCTCATGTCGTTGGCGAACTCACAGCCGATCAGGCCGGCGCCGAGGATAAGCACCCGTTGCTTGCCAGCGGCGGCGGCACGGAAACGGGCGTAGTCTTCGAGGTCGTTGATCGGGAAGATCAGCTCGCCCGCATCGCCTTCGACCGGCACCCGCACGGTTTCGGCGCCCCAGGCCAGGATCAGGTCGCGGTAGTGAACCTGCTCTTCACCGATCCACAGGCGTTTGTGGCCCGGGTCGATGCCGCTGATGCGGGTGTGGGTGCGCACCTCGGCCTTGAGCTGCTCGGCCATGGCGCCGGGTGCGGCCATGCTAAGGCCGTCGGCGTCCTTGTTCTTGGCGAAACCGGTGGAAAGCATCGGCTTGGAGTAGGAGCGGCCGTCGTCGGCGGTAATCAGCAACAACGGCGTATCGCCGTCGAGCTTGCGAAACTCGCGAGCCAGGTTGTAACCCGCCAGACCTGTACCGACAATCACCACTGGAGCCGTCATGCGCTGCCTTCCTTGAAATCTGATTGAAATGTGATCAGTTGATTTCGATCATCTCGAAATCCATCTTCCCGACACCGCAGTCCGGGCATAGCCAGTCTTCGGGTACGTCTTCCCACCTGGTGCCTGGAGCGATGCCGTCGTCCGGCCAACCGTCAGCTTCGTTGTAGACCAGGCCACAGACAATACATTGCCACTTTTTCATAACGCACTTCCTCGAAAGACTCAGGCATTGGAGTGGCCGCTCTCGTGAAGATTACAGTGGCGGCCATCAAAGAAAGGGCTTTGTACTGGAGCCAGGTGCCAGCATGCAAGCCGGATCGGGCAATCATGCTAAGCTCGGCGTCTCTCTGGCCTGTTATTCGATACCGCCGTGCCGTACGAAACATTGCAAGCGCCCGCTGCACTCTGGCTGCAGCACCCTGACCTGGCAGACAGCACATCGCCCACGACTCGCGACTGGTTGTACGACCAGGGCTCCCTGACCCGCCGCCTGATTCAATTATCCGCCGATCACTTTTGCGTGACACCCCTTTGCGAGGGCTGGCAACGCCTGCGCGAAGACGAATGCCAGGCCCTTGACCTGCCGTTGGGCAGCGAAGGCTGGGTGCGCGAAGTGTACTTGCGCGGCCATGGCCAGCCCTGGGTGTTTGCCCGCAGCGTGGCCGCGCGCAGCTCGCTGGAAAGTGGCGGCCTGGACATGGAAGCGCTGGGCAGCCGCTCATTGGGCGAACTGCTGTTCTGCGAACAGGGCTTTGTCCGCCGGCCCATCGAGGTCTGCCACTATCCGCAGGCCTGGCTGCCGCTGGAGCAGTGCCATGCAGGCTTGTGGGGGCGCCGTTCGCGCTTTGATCGCGACGCCTTGAGCGTGCTGGTGGCCGAGGTGTTCTTGCCTACACTGTGGATTGCCGCCGACACCCCATCGGAGACCCGCTGATGTACCTGCAGTTGCTCAAGTCGTTCAATCGCCTGCACCCCCGGGCCTGGGACTTCATCCAGCTGAGCCGGATGGACCGTCCGATTGGCATCTACCTGCTGCTGTGGCCGACCCTTTCGGCCGTCTGGATTGCCGCCAAGGGCGCGCCGACCCTGGCCAACGTGCTGATATTCACCCTCGGCGTGGTGCTGATGCGCGCTGCCGGCTGCGCCATCAACGATTTCGCCGACCGCAAGGTCGATGGCCACGTCAAACGCACTGCCGACCGCCCGCTGGCCGCCGGACGGATCAACGCCCGCGAGGCGCTGACCCTGTTTGCGGTATTGGTCGGGGTGAGTTTCTTGCTGGTGCTGTGCACCAATGCCACCACGGTGTGGCTGTCGTTCGGCGCTGTGGCGCTGGCGGCCTGTTACCCGTTCATGAAGCGCTACACCTACTACCCGCAGGTGGTGCTGGGGGCGGCCTACTCCTGGGGCATCCCCATGGCCTTCACCGCCGCCACCGGCGAGCTGCCGGCCATCGCCTGGCTGCTGTACATCGCCAACCTGCTGTGGACCGTGGGCTACGACACGTACTACGCCATGGTCGACCGCGATGACGACCTGAAAATCGGGGTCAAATCCACCGCCATCCTGTTCGGTGAAGCCGATCGGGTGATCATCCTCACCTTGCAGGTATTGTCCCTGGGCTGCCTGTTACTGGCCGGCAACCGCTTCGAGCTGGGCGGCTGGTTCCACCTGGGACTGGTGGCAGCCTTGCTGTGCTTTGCCTGGGAGTTCTGGTCGACGCGCAAGCTGGACCGCGAATCGTGCTTCAAGGCCTTCTTGCACAACCACTGGGCCGGGTTGCTGGTGTTTGTCGGCATCGTGCTGGATTACAGCTTCTGATTCATCGCGGGGCATGCCCGCTCCTGCACCTGTAGGAGCGGGCTTGCCCCGCGAAAAAGCCATTACGGTTTGGCAACGTGCCAGACGTCCTTCATACCGTCGCCCACAGTGTCCCCCGCCTTCTGGTCCTTGACGAAGGTGTACAGCGGCTTGCCATCATAGGCCCACTGCATGCTGCCGTCATCGCGCTTGATCTGTGTCCACTTGCCTTCGGCCTTCTCGCCATCCTTGACCATCAACGGCGGCCAGTTCTTGGCACAATCACCGTTACACATGGATTTGCCGCCAGCGTCCTTGTCAAAGGTGTACAAGGTCATACTGTTATGGTCGACCCACATGCCGTCCTTCTCCATGGCATGATGAGCCGAGGCCACTCCCGGCAGCGCCAGGGCTACTGCAGCGAATAGACCCATCCAGTTCAGCGTATGTCGTGTCATTGGATTCACCGTAATTCTCGGGAGAGGGAATTTAAGCCTAGCCCAGTAACAGAATGTTGCTGCAATGCCCCACGAGCTGTCACACGACTGCAATAATTCCGTTATCTAATGCGGGCCAAGACACCTTTAATGGAAGAGGTTTAAGCATGGTTGGCAGAAACATTCTGATCGTTGACGACGAAGCGCCAATTCGCGAGATGATCGCCGTTGCATTGGAAATGGCCGGCTATGACTGCCTGGAAGCCGAAAACTCCCAGCAGGCCCACGCCATCATCGTCGACCGCAAGCCGGACCTGATCCTGCTCGACTGGATGCTCCCGGGCACCTCCGGTATCGAACTGGCCCGCCGCCTCAAGCGCGACGAGCTGACCGGCGACATCCCGATCATCATGCTCACCGCCAAGGGTGAGGAAGACAACAAGATCCAGGGCCTGGAAGTCGGCGCCGACGACTACATCACCAAGCCTTTCTCGCCGCGCGAGCTGGTGGCCCGGCTCAAGGCCGTGCTGCGCCGCGCCGGCCCGAGCGATGGCGAAGCGCCGATCGAAGTTGGCGGCCTGCTGCTCGATCCAATCAGCCACCGGGTGACCATCGACGGCAAGCCGGCCGAAATGGGCCCGACCGAATACCGCCTGCTGCAATTCTTCATGACCCACCAGGAGCGCGCCTACACCCGTGGCCAGCTGCTCGACCAGGTCTGGGGCGGCAACGTCTATGTCGAGGAACGCACCGTCGACGTGCATATCCGCCGCCTGCGCAAGGCGTTGGGCGATGCCTACGAAAATCTGGTACAAACCGTCCGCGGCACCGGTTACCGGTTCTCAACTAAAAGTTGAGAAAGCTGCAAGCTGTAAGCCCCAAGCTGCAAGAAAGAGCAAAAGCACACGCAGATCCGCTTCAACCTTGCAGCTTGTAGCTTGCAACGTGCAGCTGATCCGCTAAGGATCCCAATTGAACCAGAACTGGCATGGCACCCTGATTCGCCACATGCTGTTGCTGATCACCGTCTGCCTGCTGGCCGGCCTGATCAGCGGCTACTATGGCTGGAGCCTGGCCCTGGGCCTGGCGATCTACCTGGGCTGGACCCTCAAGCAACTGCTGCGCCTGCACGAATGGCTGCGCCTGCACAAACCCGATGAAGCACCGCCCGATGGCTATGGCCTGTGGGGCGAGGTGTTCGACAGCATCTACCATCTGCAACGCCGCGACCAGCGCGTGCGCGGGCGTCTGCAGGCGGTGATCGACCGGGTGCAGGAGTCCACCGCCGCCCTCAAGGATGCGGTGATCATGCTCGACAGCGATGGCAACCTGGAGTGGTGGAACCGCGCCGCGGAAACCCTGCTCGGCCTCAAGACCCCGCAGGACAGCGGCCAGCCAGTAACCAACCTGGTACGTCATCCACGCTTCAAGGAGTACTTCGAGCAGGAGAACTACCTCGAACCGCTGGAGATCCCCTCGCCGATCAACGACCGCATGCGCGTGCAACTGCACATCACCCGTTACGGCAACAACGAGCACCTGATGCTGGTACGCGATGTCACCCGCATCCATCAGCTGGAGCAGATGCGCAAGGATTTCGTCGCCAACGTCTCCCACGAACTGCGCACGCCGCTGACGGTGATCGCCGGCTACCTGGAAACCCTGCTCGATAACGTCGAAGAGGTGAACCCGCGCTGGGTTCGTGCCCTGCAGCAGATGCAGCAGCAAGGCGGGCGCATGCAAACGCTGCTCAACGACCTGCTGTTGCTGGCCAAGCTGGAAGCCACCGACTACCCCTCGGACAACCAGCCAGTAGCGGTCGAGACCCTGCTGCAATCGATCAAGGGCGACGCCCAGGCATTGTCCGGGCAGCGTAACCAGCGCATCAGCCTGGAGGCGCAGCCGGGCATTCGCCTCAAGGGTAGCGAGGCGGAGCTGCGCAGCGCCTTCTCCAACCTGGTGTTCAATGCAGTCAAATACACCCAGGACGAAGGCCAGATCCGCATCCGCTGGTGGGCCGACGAGCAAGGCGCACACCTGAGCGTGCAGGACTCGGGCATCGGCATCGACCCCAAGCATCTGCCACGCCTGACCGAGCGCTTCTACCGCGTCGACTCCAGCCGTGCCTCCAATACCGGTGGCACCGGCCTGGGCCTGGCGATCGTCAAGCACGTGCTGCTGCGCCATCGCGCGCGCCTGGAAATCAGCAGCGTGCCAGGCCATGGCAGCACCTTTACCTGCCATTTCGCCCCGGTGCAGATAGCCTCGCGCCAGGCATCCTGAGCCGCCGCCCTTTAAATTTGCGCAGTCAGCCGCTACATTGGCTGACTCGCGCCAGCTCATGCTGGCATTGCTGTACTCCCTTTCTTAAAAGACGGACCCCGTAAAACTCCATCATGGACCCTTCCCCTGGTTTCAACCTCGCTGCACTTTTCGCCGATTTCGGCATGATTCTTTTTGCTCTGCTGCTGGTTCTGCTCAACGGCTTCTTCGTTGCCGCCGAGTTCGCCATGGTCAAATTGCGCTCGACCCGGGTCGAGTCGATTGCCGAGCAGCATGGCTGGCGCGGGCAGATCCTGCGCACCGTACACAGCCAGCTGGACGCCTACCTGTCCGCTTGCCAACTGGGTATCACCCTGGCCTCGCTGGGCCTGGGCTGGGTCGGTGAGCCGGCCTTCGCGCACCTGCTCGAACCCCTGCTGGCCGCCGTCGGCGTTGAATCGCCGGAAGTCATCAAGGGCATCTCGTTCTTCAGCGCCTTCTTCGTCATCTCCTACCTGCACATCGTTGTCGGTGAGCTGGCGCCCAAGTCCTGGGCGATCCGCAAGCCCGAGCTGCTGTCGCTGTGGACGGCGGTGCCGCTGTACCTGTTCTACTGGCTGATGTACCCGGCCATCTACCTGCTCAACGCCAGCGCCAACGCCATCTTGCGTATTGCCGGCCAAGGCGAGCCCGGGCCGCACCACGAACACCACTACAGCCGTGAAGAACTCAAGCTGATCCTGCACTCCAGCCGTGGCCAGGACCCTAGCGACCAAGGCATGCGGGTACTGGCCTCGGCGGTGGAAATGGGCGAGCTGGAAGTGGTCGACTGGGCTAACTCGCGCGAAGACATGGTCTGCCTCGATGCCAACGCGCCGCTCAAGGAAATCCTCGCGATGTTCCGTCGGCACAAGTTCAGTCGCTACCCGGTACTCGATGCCGAGCGCGGCGAATTCATCGGCCTGCTGCACATCAAGGACCTGCTGCTGGAGCTGGCCGATCTCGACCATATCCCTGAGTCTTTCAACCTGGCCGAGCTGACCCGGCCGCTGGAGCGCGTGTCGCGGCACATGCCGCTGGCGCACCTGCTCGAGCAGTTCCGCAAGGGCGGCGCGCACTTCGCGCTGGTTGAGGAAGCCGACGGCAAGGTCATCGGCTACCTGACCATGGAGGACGTGCTGGAAGTGCTGGTTGGCGACATCCAGGATGAACACCGTAAGGCCGAGCGCGGCATCCTCGCCTACCAGCCGGGCAAGCTGCTGGTACGCGGCGACACCCCGCTGTTCAAGGTCGAGCGCCTGCTTGGCGTGGATCTGGACCACATCGAGGCCGAAACCCTCGCCGGCCTGGTCTATGAGACCCTCAAGCGGGTTCCGGAAGAGGAAGAGCTACTGGAAGTCGAAGGCCTGCGCATCATCATCAAAAAGATGAAGGGGCCGAAGATCGTCCTGGCCAAGGTGCTCAAGCTCGATTGAGCCGCCTCAGGGGTTGCCGGCGGTAAAGTTCGGCAGCCCGCCGACGGGCTGGTTGAACTGGTAGGGTATCGACTCCAGCGCCAGCCCGACGTTGCGCTGCACCACAAAGTGCAAGTGCGGGCCGCTGCTGTTGCCGGTATTGCCGGATTTTGCCAGCGGCGTGCCGTACACCACCCGCTGCCCTTCCCTGACCACCACTGAGCCGCGCATCAGGTGCAGGTACACGCCCATGGTGCCGTCTTCGTGAAGGATGCGCACAAAGTTGCCTGACGGATGACTGCCACGGCCGCTCTGGCTGTTTTCGGTCTTGATCACCACCCCTGCCCGTGCGGCGATGATCGGCGTGCCTTCAGGCATGGCGATGTCCATGGCATAACGGCCCTTGGGCCCGAAGTGGCTGTAGCGGCCATTGGGCCCCTGGGTCAAGCGAAAGGGCCCGCCGCGCCAGGGCAATGGGTAACGGAACGCCTGTTGACGCTGGCCCGGGTTGCCCAGGGCAAAATCGAACTTGCTCTTGTAGCTCACCGGCTTGCCGGGCTGGCGGGCACTGAGCAGCGTCAGTGCCACCGTGCTGCGCGCCGGCACCACTCGCCGCACCAAACGCGACGCCCCACCCTGGACATTGCCCAGGCGCTCCAGGCGCAGCTCTACCTCGACCGGCGCGTAGGTGTCGTTACGCGCACTGAAGCGCACGCCTGCGGCAAAGCGGTTGGCCTGCAACTGCACCTGGGTTTCCAGTTGCTCAACCATCCTGTCGCCAAAGACAAACGCCCGGCCGCCGGGAATCGGTCGATAGGAATAGGACACCACGCCGTAGGCGTCGGTACTTTTGTAAAGGGTCATGGCCAGCACAGGGCCGCAGGCCATGAGCAAGGCGCAGAACAGCAGCGTGCGTGCAGGCATGAGTAGTGGCTTTTTGACAGTGAGTGGTCTGTCGAAGCCTAGCAGCGGATTTTGGCGGGGGTATGGCGAGAGTGTTTCAGGGGTGTACCAGGAGACGAACGGTGCATTGATCGCCGGCAAGGCCGGCTCCTGTAGGAGCCGGCTTGCCCCGCGAAGAGGCCAGCCCAGTCAATACATCAGGTGTTGTCTGGATTGCGACCGCTGCGCGCTCGATCGCGGGCAAGGCCCGCTCCCACAGGGCCTTCAGGCCCCTGGCACGAAGTGCTTCTGCGCCGAACCGCGGGCGATCAGGCGCGACAGGTAGTCGAGCTTCTGCGCATCCTGGTCAACAAACTTGAAGGTCAGTTGCAACCAGTCGCTGTCGGGTTTCGGCTCCAGCGCGGCAACCGCATGCAGGTAGCCGTTGAGGCGGGCGATCTCGGCGTTCTCGCCCTGCTCCAGGTCGAGTACCGCGCCTTCCAGAACCTGTGGCAGGGTTTCGCCACGACGCACCACCAGCAGCGCTTCCTTGAGGCTCAAGGCCTTGATCACACACGGCTGCACGCCGCTTGGCAGGCGCAGTTGGCCCTGGCCACGCCCTGCCGGCGCCGCAGCTGCAGGCTTGGGAGCGCTCACCAGGGGTTTGGCCGCGGCTACCGGGGCCACCGGGGCTGTCGGCTTGACCGTTTCGGCACGGCCGCCAGTCAGGGCGCTCAGCGAGTCGTTGGCAAACGCCGACGTCGCGCGGGTCGGCGCACTGGCCAGCAAGGTATCGAGCTTGCCGACCTTGGTCAGGGCTTTTTTCACCTTGGTCAGCAGTTGCTCGTTGGTGAACGGCTTGCCGACGAAATCCGAGACCCCGGCCTGAATCGCCTGGACCACGTTCTCCTTGTCGCCACGGCTGGTCACCATGATGAACGGCAGGGTCTTCATCGACTCTTGCTGACGGCACCAGGTCAGCAGCTCAAGGCCGGACATTTCCGGCATTTCCCAGTCGCACAGGACCAGGTCGAAAGCCTCACGGCTCAGCAAGGTCTGGGCCTTGCGGCCGTTGACCGCATCTTCGATGACGATACCGGGGAAGTAGTTACGCAGGCACTTCTTGACCAGGTCGCGAATGAACGGCGCATCATCCACAACCAACACACTGACTTTACTCATCGCCACTCCTATTGAATCCCGACTAGCATAACGCTGACTGATGGCCATTTGCCAAACATTGGGTCACGCCGGGACTCGTTGTTTCGTTCGCGGCTGCCTCACCCGCAAACGAAAACGCCCGGCCAAGGCCGGGCGTTCATTCTCGGGCAGTCTTAGTTATCGTCAGATTTGCCCGGAACATTAGCCTTTTCGCCGCTGCGCTGAACCTCTTCCTGCATACGCTTGAGGCCCAGGTGACGGACGTCGGTACCGCGCACCAGGTAGATCACCAGCTCGGAGATGTTGCGCGCGTGGTCGCCGATACGCTCCAGCGAACGCAGCGCCCAGATCACGCTGAGAACGCGCGAGATCGAGCGTGGATCTTCCATCATGTAGGTGACCAGCTCGCGCAGCGCGGTCTTGTACTCGCGGTCGATGGTCTTGTCGTACTGGGCCACCGACAGCGCCAGGTCGGCGTCGAAACGGGCAAAGGCATCCAGGGCATCACGGACCATGTTGCGCACCTGGTCGCCGATGTGACGCACTTCAACGTAACCGCGAGGCGATTCGCCTTCTTCGCACAGCTGGATGGCGCGACGGGCAATCTTGGTCGACTCGTCGCCGATGCGCTCCAGGTCAATTACCGACTTGGAAATGCTGATGATCAGGCGCAGGTCAGACGCCGCCGGCTGACGTCGGGCCAGAATGCGCACGCACTCTTCGTCGATGTTGCGCTCCATCTGGTTGATCTGCTCGTCGACTTCGCGCACCTGCTGGGCCAGGCCCGAGTCGGCCTCGATCAGCGCGGTAACCGCATCGTTGACCTGCTTCTCGACCAGGCCGCCCATCGCCAGGAGGTGGCTGCGAACCTCTTCGAGTTCGGCGTTGAACTGCTGGGAGATATGGTGGGTAAGGCTGTCTTTATCGATCATGCTTTCGCTCCGCGAAAAAGCTTCAAGTAGCAAGCTTCAAGCTTCAAGTTTGTTCGTGTCGTTCCCGGGCTTCACGCTCGCCACTTTCTTGCAGCTTGCGGCTTGAAGCTTGCAACTGCCGCTAGCCATACCGGCCGGTGATGTAGTCTTCGGTCTGCTTCTTCGCCGGGTTGGTGAACAGCGTGTCGGTATCACCGAACTCCACCAGCTTGCCCATGTACATGAATGCGGTGTAGTCGGAGACCCGCGCCGCCTGCTGCATGTTATGGGTAACGATGACGATGGTGTACTTGGACTTGAGCTCGTAGATCAGCTCTTCGACCTTCAGCGTAGAGATCGGGTCGAGTGCCGAGCACGGCTCATCAAGCAGCAGTACTTCCGGCTCCACGGCAATGGTACGGGCAATCACCAGGCGCTGCTGCTGACCACCGGACAGGCCCAGCGCCGACTCGTGCAGGCGGTCCTTGACCTCCTCCCACAGCGCCGCACCCTTGAGCGCCCACTCCACGGCTTCGTCGAGCACGCGCTTCTTGTTGATGCCCTGGATACGCAGGCCGTAGACCACGTTCTCGTAAATGGTCTTGGGGAACGGATTGGGCTTCTGGAACACCATGCCAACCCGGCGGCGCAGTTCGGCGACGTCTTCGCCCTTGCGGTAGATGTTGTTGCCGTAAAGGTTGATCGCGCCGTCCACGCGGCAGCCGTCAACCAGGTCGTTCATGCGGTTGAAGGTGCGCAGCAAGGTCGATTTACCGCAGCCGGACGGGCCGATGAAAGCGGTCACACGCTGCTTGGGGATGTTCATGCTGACATCGAACAGCGCTTGCTTGTCGCCGTAGTACAGGCTCAGGCCCGGCACTTCGATGGCTACGGTTTCTTCAGCCAGGCGCAGGCTCTGTTTGTCGCGACCCAGGGCCGACATGTCGATACCGTGAGAATGGGTTTCATGTTGCATGATTTCACTCCGTTTGTAGCTGCATGCTTCTAGCTGCAAGCTGCAAGTTTGAGCAAAAGCGGCGTGTAGCTTGCCGCTTATGGCTAATAGCTTTCAGTCAACTGTCCAGCGCCTTGTACTTCTCGCGCAGGTGGTTACGAATCCATACCGCCGAGAGGTTCAGGGTGGCGATTACCAGCACCAGCAGCAATGCCGTGGCGTACACCAGCGGCCGCGCGGCCTCGACGTTCGGGCTCTGGAAGCCGACGTCATAGATGTGGAAGCCCAGGTGCATGATCTTCTGGTCCAGGTGCAGGTACGGGTAATTGCCGTCCACCGGCAGCGACGGCGCCAGCTTCACCACACCTACCAGCATCAGCGGCGCCACTTCACCGGCGGCGCGGGCCACGGCGAGGATCATGCCGGTCATCATCGCCGGGCTGGCCATGGGCAGGACAATCTTCCACAGGGTCTCGGCCTTGGTGGCACCGAGCGCCAGCGAGCCTTCACGGACCGTACGCGGAATCCGCGCCAGACCTTCTTCAGTGGCCACGATCACCACCGGCACCGCCAACAGCGCCAGGGTCAGCGAAGCCCAGAGCAGCCCCGGCGTACCCAGGGTCGGCGCCGGCAGCGCTTCGGGGAAGAACAGCCGGTCGAGCGAGCCACCCAGCACATAGACGAAGAAGCCCAGGCCGAACACGCCGTAGACGATCGCCGGAACACCGGCGAGGTTATTCACCGCAATACGGATCAGGCGGGTCACCGGGCCCTGACGCGCATATTCACGCAGGTACACCGCCGCCAGCACGCCGAACGGGGTGACGATCACGGCCATGATCAGGGTCATCATCACGGTACCGAAGATCGCCGGGAAGATCCCGCCTTCGGTGTTGGCTTCACGCGGGTCGTCGCTGAGGAATTCCCAGACCTTGGCAAAATACACGCCCAGCTTGGTGAAGATACCCATGCCGTTCGGCTGGTAGGCATGCACCACCTTGCTCAGGTTGATTTCAACCTCACGACCATTACCGTCCTTGGCCACCAGGCTGTCGCGGCCGAAGTCCTGGTGCAGGCCGCCCAGACGCTCTTCGATGGCCTTGTAGCGGTTGTTCAGCTCGGCGCGCTCGGCTTCGATATCGGCCTGGGCAGCGGCGTCCAGCTTGCCGTCCAGCTCCAGCTTGCGGGTCTGCAGGCGCAGACGCTCAAGACCGTAGTTGATCGCACCGATGTCCTTCTTCTCGAGCTTCTGCAGCTCGCCGGCCAGCTTGTCGGCACGCTTGAGGCGATCTTGCAGCTCGCTCCAGGCCGCCTGGCCTTCGGCGACGACCTTGCCGTTTTCCTTGACGCTGACCAGGTAGCCATAGAAGTTGCCCCACTCGCGGCGCTCCAGGGCGATCAGGTCGACCGGCTTGTGCTGGTCGGTCAGCCATTCGCCGACCACCCAGGTGAAGTCGCTACCGTTGAGGTCGCGGTTACCGACCTTGATCAGCTCGCGGGTCATGAACTCCGGGCCTTCATCAGGCACCGGCAGGCCGGCACCTTTCAAACGGGCACGGGGTACCTCTTCCTTCTGCACCACTTCGCCAACGACGATGTGGTTGGCCTGGCCAGGCACGTTGTAGCTGGCTTGCAGCAGGTCGGCCGGCCAGAAATGGCCCAGGCCGCGCACGGCGATCACGGCGAGCAGACCGATGGTCATGATCACCGCGATGGCGACCGCGCCACCGCTCATCCAGACGCCGGGGGCGCCGCTCTTGAACCAGCTTTTGAGGGAATCCTTTTTCACGGATCGCTACCTTTCTATCAAAGCGACGAGTATTTCTTGCGCAGACGCTGGCGAATCAGCTCGGCCAAGGTGTTCATCACGAAGGTGAACATCAGCAGCACCAGCGCGGCGAGGAACAGCACGCGGTAGTGACTGCCACCGACTTCCGACTCGGGCATCTCCACCGCAACGTTGGCCGCCAGGGTGCGCATACCTTCGAACAGGTTCATTTCCATGACCGGGGTGTTGCCGGTGGCCATCAGCACGATCATGGTTTCACCCACCGCGCGGCCCATGCCGATCATCAGCGCCGAGAAGATCCCCGGGCTTGCGGTCAGGATGACCACGCGGGTCAGGGTCTGCCATGGCGTGGCACCGAGTGCCAGCGAACCCAGGGTCAGGCTGCGCGGCACGCTGAACACGGCGTCTTCGGCGATCGAGTAGATGTTCGGGATCACCGCAAAACCCATGGCGATACCGACCACCAGGGCGTTGCGCTGGTCGTAGGTGATACCCAGGTCGTTGGTAATCCACAGGCGCATGTCGCCGTCGAAGAACCAGGTCTCGATGAACGGGCTCATGTACAGGGCGAACCAGCCGGTGAAGAGGATCACCGGGATCAGGATCGCCGCTTCCCAGCCATCCGGAACCCGCAGGCGCAGCGACTCGGGCAGGCGGCTCCAGGCGAAGCCGGCGACCAGGATGCCCAGCGGCATCAACAGGAACAGGCTGAACACACCCGGCAGGTGGCCTTCAAGGAACGGCGCCAGGAACAGGCCGGCGAAGAAGCCGAGAATCACCGTCGGCATCGCCTCCATCAGTTCGATCACCGGCTTGACCTTGCGGCGCATGCCCGGGGCCATGAAGTAGGCGGTGTAGATGGCGGCGGCAATGGCCAGCGGCGCAGCGAGGATCATCGCGTAGAACGCGGCCTTCAAGGTACCGAAGGTCAGCGGCGACAGGCTCAGCTTGGGTTCGAAGTCGGTGTTCGAGGCGGTCGACTGCCAGACATACTTGGGCTCGTCGTAGTTCTCGTACCAGACCTTGCTCCACAGAGCGCTCCAGGACACTTCCGGGTGCGGGTTCTTCAGGGTCAGCGGCAGCAGCTTGCCGCCTTCTTCGATGATGATGCGGTTGGCCCGTGGCGACAGCGCCAGAATGCCCGCGCCTTCAGCGGCCGGCTCGACCAGCAGGGTACGGTGCGCGGTGCTGTGGAACACGCCGAGCTTGCCGTCAGCGTCGAGGGCAACGAAGCCCTTGCGGCGCTCTTCGGCATCGATCTGCACCACCGGCGCCTTGCCCATCTGAAACTCGCGAATGCGCTTGAAGCGCTGCTCGCCATCCGGGTCGCGAGCCATGAACCACTGGGCCAGGCCGCCCTTGGAGTCACCGATGATCAGCGAGATACCACCCACCAGCTGAGTGCTGGCGGTGACTTCGGCATTGCCGTCGTCAAGCAGCTTGTAGCGGCCGTTGAGGCTCTTGTCGCGCAGGCTGAAAACGTCAGCCTGGGCACGACCGTTGATCACATACAACCACTGCTGGCGCGGGTCGATGAAAATGGCTTTGACCGCTTCGGTCATCTGCGGCAGCTCGATACGGCTCTGCTCGCTGGTGACTTCGCCGGTCATCATGTTCTCTTCGCGGCTCAGCGACACCACCTGCAGGTGCGCACCGGTGGAACCGGCCACCACCAGGGTCTCGCCATTGACGTTGAGGCTGACATGCTCCAGCGCCCGGCCCTGGTCATCCAGGGCGAAGGGCTCCTGGCCATAGGGGTAGTCGATGGCCGGAGTGATGGTTTTCTTGTTGTCCGGGTAGGTGATCTTGTAGCTGTGGCTGAACACCAGCGCCTGGCCATTGGACAGGCCCAGCACCACCAGCGGGTTACCCGGCTGATCGGCACCGATCGAGGTCACCTGGGTGCCAGCCGGCACCGGCAGTTCGACGCGCTTGAGCTCAGCACCGCTCTTGGTGTCGAAGAACAGCGCCTGGCCCTTGTCGGAAACCCGCATGCCGACCAGGTTCTGCTCTTCCAGGGCGATCATCAGCGGCTTGCCGGCGTCCTGCTGCAGCCAGGTAGGCTCCAGAGCCTTCTTGCTGGTCAGGGTAGCGCCCTGGAACAGCGGTACGACCACATAGGCCAGGTAGAAGAAGATCAGGGTAATGGCTGCCAGCACGGCAAGCCCGCCCACCAGTACATACCAGCGGGTCAGGCGATCCTTGAGCGCACGCATGCGCCGCTTGCGTTGCAGTTCGGGCGTATTGAAGTCAATCCGCACGGGGGGAGAATTTTGGGTCATGGTGGAGTTGGCCAGATCATTCATGCGCACACCCTAGCGGTCCCGTATGACAAAAACATGACAATGCAGTGACGCAAAAAAGCCCGCCGCGCAGATACCCCTGGCAGCGGACTCGCAATGAGTGGCGAGACCGGGACAAAACCCGCCCCCGCCGGTCCTTCAGTTACTTCTTCGCAACGTTGCCGTTGTGATTCAGGCCCAGGTCAGCCAGGGCTTTATCAACCACTTTGGCTGGCAGCGGGATGTAACCATCCTTCACCACCACTTGCTGGCCGGCTTGCGACAGCACCAGCTTGACGAACTCGGCTTCCAGCGGGGCCAGAGGCTTGTTCGGCGCCTTGTTGACATAGACGTAGAGGAAGCGCGACAGCGGGTAGGTGCCGTTCAGGGCGTTGGCTTCGTTGTCTTCAACGAAGGCACCGCCTTCTTTCTTGGCCAGGGCTACAGTCTTGACGCTGGCGGTCTTGTAGCCGATGCCCGAGTAACCGATGCCGTTCAGCGAGCTGCTGATCGACTGCACGACCGAAGCCGAGCCAGGTTGTTCGTTGACGTTAGGCTTGAAGTCGCCTTTGCACAGGGCTTCTTCCTTGAAGTAGCCGTAGGTGCCGGACACCGAGTTACGGCCGAACAGCTGCACTGGCTTGTTGGCCAGGTCGCCGGTCACGCCCAGGTCACCCCAGGTTTTCACGTCGGCCTTGGCGCCGCACAGGCGGGTCGAAGAGAAGATTGCATCGACCTGGGCCATGGTCAGGCCTTTGATCGGGTTGTCCTTGTGTACGAATACGGCCAGGGCGTCGACGGCAACCGGGATGGCGGTTGGCTTGTAGCCGTACTTCTGTTCGAAGGCCTGCAGCTCGACGTCCTTCATCTTGCGGCTCATCGGGCCGAGGTTGGCGGTGCCTTCAGTCAGCGCGGGTGGCGCGGTGGAGGAGCCGGCAGCCTGAATCTGGATGTTGACGTTCGGATATTCCTTTTTGTAGGCCTCGGCCCACAGGGTCATGAGGTTGGCCAGGGTATCGGAACCGACGCTGGAGAGGTTGCCCGACACACCGGTGGTCTTGGTGTAGGTCGGAATAGCAGGGTCAACAGCGGCAACCGCATTGGCGGTGGCAACGCCAGCGGCGACGAAAGTCAGGGCCGCCATCAAACGCTTCAGTTTCATGCCTTGCTCCTAGCAGGAATTGGGGTGAGATGGATCGGGCCCAAGTATCTGCAGGCCGTATGACTACTCTATGAATCGAATGTGACAATTAGATGAAAGGCCATCACCGGCGAGCGGTGATGGCCTTTTCAAAATGTTGCGAGGTTTGATTTAGAGCGGTTTTAGCGCTTTTTCGCGGTCAGATAAATACCCACCAGCAGACCAATGGTGCAGATACCAGCAACGTAATAGGCCGGCGCCATCGGGCTGAACTTGAGCATCGCGGTGACAGCCATCGGCGTCAGACCGCCGAAGATCGCGTAGGCCAGGTTGTAGGAAAACGACAGGCCACTGAACCGAACTACCGGCGGGAAGGCTTTAACCATGACATACGGCACGGCGCCGACGATGCCGACACACAAGCCGGTCAAGGCATACAACGGGAACAGCCACTCGGGGTGGGTAGGCAGCGTGTGATAAAAGGTCCAGGAGGTCACCAGCAGCGCCAGGCTGCCAACAATGAACACCCGCCCGGCGCCAAAACGGTCGGCCAGCGCGCCGGTGCCGATGCAACCGAGGCTGAGCAGGACGATGGCCAGGCTGTTGGCCTTCAGCGAATCGGTCGGACTGACCTGATAAAGGCTCTGCA
Source organism: Pseudomonas sp. B21-032 (assembly GCF_024748965.1). Lineage (NCBI taxonomy): Bacteria > Pseudomonadati > Pseudomonadota > Gammaproteobacteria > Pseudomonadales > Pseudomonadaceae > Pseudomonas > Pseudomonas sp. B21-032. Next base: position 5,844,645 of record NZ_CP087180.1, read on the forward strand.
GCAGCGCCGGGGTCATCAGGATCACCACGACAATGCCGGCCGACAGCAGCCAGGTCAGCAGCATCGACAGCACGATGGCGCCACGGTGGTCGCGCAATACTGCGCGCAGCGGCACTTCTTCGGCCAGCGCCTTGCGCGCCTGCATCTCGGCAAACACCGGGGTTTCGTGCAGCCAGCGGCGCAGATAGACCGCGAACAAGCCAAACACGCCGCCGAGCAGAAACGGAATACGCCAGGCGTAATCGGCCACTTCCTGCTGGCTGTAAACCGTGTTGATCAGCGTCGCCACCAGCGAACCGAGCAGAATCCCGGCAGTCAGCCCCGCCGTCAGCGTGCCGCAAGCGTACCCGGTGTTGCGCGCCGGCACGTGCTCGGAGACGAACACCCAGGCGCCCGGCACTTCACCGCCAATCGCCGCGCCCTGGATCACCCGCATCACCAGCAACAGGATCGGAGCCCACAGGCCGATCTGCGCATAGGTCGGCAGCAAGCCCATGATCAGGGTCGGCACCGCCATCATGAAAATGCTCAGAGTGAACATCTTCTTGCGCCCCAGCAGGTCGCCGAAGTGGGCCATGACGATGCCGCCCAGCGGCCGCGCCAGGTAGCCGGCGGCAAAGATGCCAAACGTTTGCATCAAACGCAGCCATTCAGGCATTTCGGCGGGAAAGAACAGCTTGCCGACCACCGTGGCGAAGAACACGAAGATGATGAAATCGTAGAACTCCAGCGCACCGCCCAGGGCGGAAAGCGACAAGGTTTTGTAGTCACTGCGGGTCAGCGGCCTCGAAGGCTGCGCGATACTGCCGGGCACGGAGGTCATAGGTCTCTCTTGTTTGGCATTTCTTATTGGGGGTGCAGGCCGCCTGGCACGCGGGTTTGGGCCTGGGCAGCCTGGAAAGATAGCAAATTGGCAGAAAAAGCACATAGCAGTACAAATTCAATACAAGTATTCATGACTGCATGGTCGTCGCTGCGCTTTCGGCTCTATATACTGGCCGCTTGTAGGAAAGGGTTGCGCCTTCTGAAGGATGTTGTGCGAAAACGCCGCTAGGTATGCTTAGTCGGTTTCGCAGAGTTTCCCTTCGCCGCCTGGCAAAGCGAAAGCAGCGTAGAATAGTTGTGCTGAATCGTTTTTCGAGGCGTCTGTCATAGCGCCAACCAACGAAGCGTCATGGGTCAGAGGCACCCCCGGCATGATTGAACTCGAACAAGAAGATCCTATCCCGCAAGGCGACCTGGCCTTGCAGATCACCGCATTGCCCCGTGAAACCAACGGTTTCGGCGATATCTTCGGCGGCTGGCTGGTCGCCCAGATGGACCTGGCCGGTACCGCCATGGCCAGTCGCGTTGCCGGTGGCCGGGTAGCTACCGTGGCCATCGATCGCATGGCATTCCTGGTGCCGGTGGCAGTCGGCGCGCAATTGTCCTTCTATACCCAGACCCTGGAAATCGGCCGCAGCTCGATCCAGATGATGGTCGAGGTGTGGAGCGACGACCCGCTGTCCAGCGAGTGGCGCAAGGTGACCGAAGCGGTATTCGTGTTCGTCGCCATCGACGGCAGCGGGCGCACCCGCTCGGTTCCTCCTCGTCGCTGAGACCGCTGCGCGGTAAACTCGAAGGTATGCAAGCGGTCCAAGGCCGTACGGCAAACCTACGAGATAAAGCGCATGTCCACACCCAAGGTCGAATCCGAAAAGCACGGCGAGCTCAATTGCTGGCGCATCACCAGCGACACGGCTGAATTGCTGGTCGCCCAGCAGGGCGCGCAGGTGCTGAGTTATCAGCGCCTCGGCGAGCCGCCTTTGTTGTGGCTCAGCGAACAGGCCATTTTCAAACAGGGCAAATCCGTGCGCGCCGGGGTTCCGGTGTGCTGGCCCTGGTTTGGCAACCTCAAGCGTAATCCCTCTGCGGTACAAGCCATGTATGGCGCTGAAGAAGCACCGGCCCACGGCCTGGTGCGTGGTCGCGACTGGCAGTTACTGGGCATCGACAGCAGCGGCGACAGTGTCCGGATTGAATTCACCCTGCCCGACACCCAGGGCAATCTCCCCGGCTGGCCACACAATGTGGAACTGACGCTCACCATCGTCATGGCCGAACAACTGAGCATCACCCTCTCCAGCTACAACCTCGACAATGTCCCGGTCACCATCAGCCAGGCGCTGCACAGTTACTTCGCGGTCAGCGATGTGCGCGAGGTGAAAGTAGAAGGTGTTGATAGTCTGGCTTACATCGAAACCCTGGCCGATTGGGAGCAGCGCCAACAGCAAGGCGCGCTGGGCTTTGCCGGTGAAACCGACCGCATTTATCTGCAGGCGCCCGAGCAACTGAGCATCGTCGACCCGGCCTGGAACCGTCGCGTGGTGATAACGGCCCAGGGTTCGAGTACGGCAGTGATCTGGAACCCCTGGACCGAGCGTGCCGCTGAGTTGCCGGACATGGCCGACGATGGCTGGCAGCGCATGCTCTGCATCGAGACCGCGAACGTGTGGGACGATGTAGTGACACTGGCGCCTGGGGCAACCCATTCGCTGAGTCTGAAAATCGATAGCGAACAGCTCTAGATCACTATCGCGGGGCAAGCCCGCTCCCACAGTATCCGGTGGAGCGGCGGTGCGACGCCTCGACTTGCCCCGCGATCATTCAAAGATCGGCGTCTTCCACCACCCGCACCTTGGCTGCATCCATTGCATAGGCCGCATCCGCCAGGTCATTGCTGACCGTCTCCACCTTCAACGTACCGTTGACCCACAGCGGCGTGTAGATATCGTCGAGCTTCAAGCCCTTGGGATAGCGCACCAGCACCAGCTGGTTCGGTGGTGGCGGCGGCACGTGGATGCAGGCGCCCGGGTAAGGCACCAGGAAGAACAACGTGCTGTTGCCCTTGGCGTCGGTTTCCAGCGGCACCGGATACCCGCCCAGGCGGATGTGCTTGCCATTCATGGCGGCCACGGTCTTGGTCGAATACATCACCGCCGGCAAGCCCTTGCTCTGCTTGAGGCCACCCTTTTCGCTGAAGGTGCCCATGGCTTCCGGGGAGTTGTGGTCGATTTCGGGCATCTGCTCGAGGGCTTTCTGGTCCGACTTGGGCATCAGCTCCAGCCAGTCGGTTTCCGGCAACTCAGCCCGGGCCAGGCCGCTCAGCAGCAACAGGGAAAGCAGTAATACACGGCGCATGAAAAAGCTCGGCAACGAAGGAATTCGGTGCCGAGCATTCTAGCCTGCCGTCAGCTCTTTTTGACGACCAGCCCGTAGATCACCAACAGGATAATCGCGCCCACCAGCGCGCCGAGGAAACCTGCACCCTCTCCAGCCTGATAGATGCCCAGCGCCTGGCCGCCGTAGGTCGCGGCGAGCGAACCGGCAATGCCCAGCAGAATGGTCATGATCCAGCCCATGCTGTCGTCGCCAGGCTTTAGAAAGCGTGCCAGCAGACCGACGATCAGGCCGATGAAGATGGTTCCGATGATACCCATGGCAATCCCTCTGAGTTGAATGGCGCATGCCAAAGCCTAGTCAGCGCTTTGGCATCCTGCCATCAGAGGGACAGCGGGGCGGGAAGGTTCCCTTCAGCCCTTGATCAGGGCTTCGACTTGCTGGATTTTTTGCTCCAGGGTCGTCAGGTCGTCGCAGCGCAGGGTGGCGTGGCCAACCTTGCGACCGACCTTGAAGGCCTTGCCGTAGTGGTGCAGGTGGCATTCGTCGATGGCGATCACCTGGTCGACTGCCGGCACTTCGCCGATGAAGTTGAGCATGGCGCTTTCGCCGACCTTGGCGGTCGAACCCAGCGGCAGGCCGGCAACGGCGCGCAGGTGGTTCTCGAACTGGCTGCACTCGGCGCCTTCGATGGTCCAGTGCCCGGAATTGTGCACCCGTGGGGCGATCTCGTTGGCTTTAAGGCCGCCATCGACTTCGAAGAACTCAAAGGCCAGCACACCGACGTAGTCGAGCTGCTTGAGCACGCGACCGGCGTAGTCTTCGGCCAGGCCCTGCAGCAGGTGGTCTTCGCTGGCCACCGACAAACGCAGGATGCCGTTCTCGTGGGTGTTGTGCACCAGCGGGTAGAAGCGGGTTTCGCCATCGCGTGCACGCACGGCGATCAGCGACACTTCGCCGGTGAACGGCACAAAGCCTTCGAGCAGGCACGGCACGCTGCCCAGTTCGGCGAAAGTGCCCACAACATCTGCGGCAGTTCGCAGCACTTTCTGACCTTTGCCGTCATAACCCAAGGTGCGGGTCTTGAGCACGGCAGGCAAGCCGATGCTGGCAACGGCGGCCTCCAGGTCGGCTTGCGACTGGATATCGGCGAAGGCCGGGGTAGGAATGCCCAGGTCCTTGAACATGCTCTTTTCGAACCAGCGATCGCGGGCGATTCGCAGCGACTCGGCGCTCGGGTAGACCGGCACGAACTGCGAAAGGAAGGCCACGGTTTCTGCCGGGACGCTTTCGAACTCGAAGGTCACCAGGTCAACTTCGTCGGCCAACTGCCGCAGGTGGTCCTGGTCACCGTAATCGGCGCGCAGGTGCTCGCCCAGGGGCGCCGCGCAGGCGTCCGGAGCCGGGTCGAGGAAAGCGAAGTTCATGCCCAGCGGAGTACCTGCCAGGGCCAACATGCGGCCCAGCTGGCCGCCACCGATTACACCGATTTTCATGCTTTTGACCTCAAGCCTGGCGCGGATCTGGATTGTCCAGAACGTTGTCTGTCTGCTCAGCGCGGAACTGTTTGAGCACAGTGTGGAACTGCGGGTGCTTGGCGCCGAGGATGCTCGCTGAAAGCAGCGCGGCGTTGATCGCGCCAGCCTTGCCGATCGCCAGGGTGGCAACCGGAATGCCGGCCGGCATCTGCACGATCGACAGCAGCGAATCGACACCCGAGAGCATCGACGACTGCACCGGTACGCCCAGCACCGGCAGGTGGGTCTTGGCCGCGCACATGCCTGGCAGGTGGGCAGCGCCACCGGCGCCGGCGATGATCACCTCGATGCCACGGCCTTCGGCCTCTTCGGCATACTGGAACAGCAGGTCCGGGGTACGGTGGGCAGAGACCACCTTGACCTCGTAGGGAATGCCGAGTTTTTCCAGCATATCGGCGGTGTGGCTAAGGGTGGACCAATCGGACTTGGAGCCCATGATCACGCCAACCAGTGCACTCATCGTCGAGCCTCTTCTCTTGGGCGCCCGCAGGCGCGTCAAAAAACAACAAGCCACGCGGGGACAACCGGCGTGGCTTGTTATACGAATTAGGGCCGGGTGAAACCGACCGAAGGCCGCGCAGTATATCGCAAAGCGTTGCGCTTAATGCACTCCGACGACCAACTGTCGGCCTTATTTTTCGGGGCTTTGGCTGACTTTCGGGTCAAGCCGGCGTCGCCGGCCCACCCTCCAGCTTGCGCCACAGCAGGCGCACGTTGGCCTTGCGCACCAGGGCGCAGCGATACAGGCGGATTTCCAGCGGTACGTGCCACTGGCTACCGCCGCAAATCACCAGCTCACCGCGTTCAAGTTCGGCCCGCGCCGACAGCCTCGGCACCCAGGCGATGCCCAGGCCTTCGAGGGCCATGCTCTTGAGGCTGTCGGCCATCGCCGTTTCATAGACAGTGGTAAAGCGCAGGTTGCGCTGGCGCAGCAGTAGATTGACCGAACGCCCAAGGAACGCCCCGGCGCTGTAAGCCAGCAATGGCACACTGCCCTCGCCTTCCAGGTCGAACAGCGGCTTGCCGTCGGCATCGGCGGCGCACACGGGCAGCATTTCAGTGTGGCCCAGGTGCAACGAGGGGAAGATCTCCGCATCCATCTGCAAGGCGGCATCGGGGTCGTAGAACGCCAGCATCAGATCACAACCGCCTTCGCGCAGGGCATGCACAGCGTCGCCGACGTTGGTCGCGACCAAACGCGTGGCGATGTTCAGGCCGTCGTTGCGCAACTGCGCGATCCAGCGCGGAAAGAACCCCAGCGCCAGCGAGTGTGCCGCCGACACCTGGATCACCTCGCCCTGCCCGCCTTCCAGGTGATGGAGATGGCGCAGCACCTCGCCCAGCTGATCGACCACCGTACGCGCCGTCACCAAAAACAATTGCCCCGCCGCCGTCAGCTCGATCGGCGTGCGCGAGCGGTTGACCAGGGTCAGCCCCAATGCCGCTTCCAGGCTGCGAATGCGTCGGCTGAAGGCCGGCTGGGTGACAAAGCGGCGCTCGGCGGCCTGGGAAAAGCTGCGGGTGGCGGCCAGGGCACTGAAATCTTCCAGCCATTTGCTCTCAAGGTTCATGGGCTCTCCAGGCATGCACCAAAATTGAACACGCTCGATCGGCAGTTGGCGTCACATCAACCCGTATGCCGTTTGTGCATAGGTTAGCGTGCAACAGCATTGGCCGCAAAATCGGCGCGGGCCTAGGATTGGCGCCATTCCGGCATGTGCCGGGTCAAAATCGAGATGATATCCATCATGTCCGCTGCTGCATCGTTCCGTGTCGAAAAAGATCTGCTTGGCACCCTCGAAGTTCCTGCCGATGCCTACTACGGTATCCAGACTCTGCGTGCTGCCAACAACTTCCACCTCTCCGGCGTTCCGCTGTCGCACTACCCTAAACTGGTTGTGGCCCTGGCCATGGTCAAACAGGCTGCTGCTGACGCCAACCGCGAGCTGGGTCACCTGAGCGATGCCAAGCACGCTGCCATCAGCGAGGCTTGCGCCCGTCTGATCCGCGGCGACTACCACGAGCAGTTCGTGGTCGACATGATTCAAGGCGGTGCTGGTACTTCTACCAACATGAACGCCAACGAAGTCATCGCCAACATCGCGCTGGAGGCCATGGGCCACCAGAAGGGCGAGTACAAGTACCTGCACCCGAACAACGACGTGAACATGGCGCAGTCGACCAACGACGCCTACCCGACTGCGATCCGCCTGGGTCTGCTGCTGGGTCACGACGCCCTGCTGGCCAGCCTCGACAGCCTGATCCAGGCCTTCGCTGCCAAAGGCCAGGAATTCGACCACGTACTGAAGATGGGCCGTACCCAGCTGCAGGACGCCGTGCCGATGACCCTGGGCCAGGAATTCCGCGCCTTCGCCACCACCATGACCGAAGACCTCAACCGTCTGCGTTCGCTGGCGCCAGAGCTGCTGACTGAAATCAACCTGGGTGGTACCGCCATCGGTACCGGCATCAACGCCGACCCTGGCTACCAGCTCCTGGCCGTTCAGCGCCTGGCCACTATCAGCGGCCAGCCGCTGGTCCCGGCTGCCGACCTGATCGAAGCCACCTCGGACATGGGCGCCTTCGTCCTGTTCTCGGGCATGCTCAAGCGTACCGCAGTCAAGCTGTCGAAGATCTGCAACGACCTGCGCCTGCTGTCCAGCGGCCCACGTACCGGCATCAACGAAATCAACCTGCCAGCGCGTCAGCCAGGCAGCTCGATCATGCCAGGCAAGGTCAACCCGGTAATCCCGGAAGCGGTCAACCAGGTGGCCTTCGCCATCATGGGTAACGACCTGGCCCTGACCGTCGCCGCCGAAGGTGGCCAGCTGCAGCTGAACGTCATGGAGCCGCTGATCGCCTACAAGATCTTCGACTCGATCCGCCTGCTGCAACGCGCCATGGACATGCTGCGCGAGCACTGCATCGTCGGCATCACCGCCAACGAACAGCGCTGCCGTGAACTGGTCGAGCACTCGATCGGCCTGGTCACCGCCCTGAACCCGTACATCGGCTACGAAAACGCCACCCGTATCGCTGCCATCGCCCTGGAAAGCGGCCGTGGCGTTCTGGAACTGGTCCGCGAGGAAGGCCTGCTGGACGAAGAGATGCTCAACGACATCCTGCGTCCGGAAAACATGATTGCTCCGCGTCTGGTGCCGCTCAAGGCGTAACCGATGCTGTAACACGCTCACCAGGTCGAGGGACTAGACACCTCTCACCTTTTGAGGGCCCAGGGATCATTCCCCGGGCCCTTTTTTTATGCCCTTTCAGATGGCATATCCGCCACGCCAAGGCAGACGCGCGGCGCTCGCATCGGTATAGTGCCCGCCCTCTTGCGTGCCAGCCCCCTGGCGCTACACGCAGCAAAGTCATCAAAAGCGAGGAACACTCCATGCTTGAAGTCATCAACGACTTCCTCTCGGGCAAGGTACTGATCGTGCTCATTGTCGGTCTGGGCAGTTACTTCACGATCCGCTCGCGTTTCGTTCAGTTGCGGTACTTCACCCACATGTTCGCGGTGTTTCGCGACAGCCTGCGCAGCAGCAGCGAGCAACTGAGCTCGTTCCAGGCGCTGATGCTCAGCCTGGCCGGCCGGGTCGGTGCCGGTAACATTGCCGGGGTCGGTATCGCCGTGACCCTTGGCGGCCCCGGTGCGGTGTTCTGGATGTGGGTGACCGCGCTGGTCGGCATGTCCAGCAGCTTCATCGAATGCACCCTCGGCCAGCTGTACAAGCGTTGCGACAGCGAAGGCCAGTACCGCGGCGGCCCGTCGTATTACATCGAGCACGGCCTGGGCAAACGCTGGCTGGGCATGGTCATGGCCTTCCTGCTGCTGGTGACCTTCGGCTTCGCCTTCAACGGCCTGCAAGCCCACGCCGTGACCCACTCGCTGAACAACGCCTTCCAGTTCGACACCACCTACACCGGCATCGCCCTGGCGGTGCTGCTGGGCCTGGTGTTCATCGGCGGCATCAAGCGCATCGCCGCCGTTGCCGACTTGCTGGTACCGGTCAAGACCCTGGCCTACATTGCCGTGACCCTGTACGTGATCGTGCTGCAGTTCGACCAGGTGCCGGACATGCTGATGACCATCGTCAAGAGCGCCTTCGGCGTCGATCAGGCCTTCGGTGGCCTGGTTGGCAGCGCCATCATCATGGGCGTCAAACGTGGCGTGTTCGCCAACGAAGCCGGCCTTGGCAGCGCACCCAACGTCGCCGCCGTGGCCGAAGTCGACCACCCGATTGCCCAGGGCGTGGTCCAGGCGTTCTCGGTGTTCCTCGACACCTTCATTATCTGCACCTGCACCGCCTTGCTGATCCTGCTGTCGGGCTTCTACACCCCGGGCTTCGAAGGCGACGGCATTGCCCTGACCCAGAACTCGCTGGCGGCGGTGGTCGGTGACTGGGGGCGGATCTTCATCAGCGTCGCCCTGGCGCTGTTTGTGTTCACCTCGATCCTCTACAACTACTACCTGGGCGAGAGCAACCTGCGCTTTCTGGTCGGTGACAACCGCAAAGCCCTGATCGGCTACCGCGCCCTGGTGTTGCTGCTGATCTTCTGGGGCGCGGTGCAGAACCTGGGCACGGTGTTCGCGTTCGCCGACATCACCATGACCTGCCTGGCCTTCGTCAACCTGATCGCCCTGGCCCTGCTGTTCAAGGTGGCCATGCGCGTACTGCGCGATTACGACGACCAGCGCGCAGCCGGGATAAAAACGCCGGTGTTCGATTCGGCCAAGTTCGCCGACCTCGACCTGGATACCAACGCCTGGCCTGCCAAGGTCGAAGACACCAAGCGCTGACAGCCAGCCCGGTGTTCGCGTACTGTGGTCGGCTTAACCCAAGCCGACCACGGAGACAGGCGAATGGCAATTGCGCAACCGGCCCGCAACATCATGGTGCTGTACACCGGCGGCACCATCGGCATGCAAGCCAGCGCCAACGGCCTGGCTCCGGCGTCCGGCTTCGAACAGCGGATGCGCGCGCAACTGGCCGGCCAGGCCGGCATTCCCACCTGGCAGTTCCGTGAACTGCTGCCGCTGATCGACAGCGCCAACATGACCCCGCAGTACTGGCAGCGCCTGCGTGCGGCGATCATCGACGCCGTCGACAGCCAAGGTTGCGATGCCGTGCTGGTGCTGCACGGCACCGATACCCTGGCCTACAGCGCCGCCGCCATGAGCTTCCAGCTGCTGGGCTTGCAGGCCCCAGTGCTGTTCACCGGCTCGATGCTGCCGGCCGGGGTCGCCGACAGCGATGCCTGGGAGAACCTCACCGGCGCATTGCAGGCCCTGGCCACCGGCGTCGCGCCGGGTGTGCAGCTGTATTTTCACGGAGAGTTGCTAGCCCCGCACCGTACCGCCAAGGTCCGCAGCTTTGGCCGGCATCCGTTCGTTACCCTCAAGCGCTTTGCCGGCGCTGGCGCAACGATGCCCGGGCCTGCAGCGCTCGATTATCGCCAGCCCAAGCAAGTCGCCAATGTCGCCGTGCTGCCTCTGGTGCCGGGGATCGGCGCGCCAATGGTGCAGGCCGCGCTCGCCAGCGGTGCCCAGGGCTTGATCCTGGAATGCTTTGGCAGTGGCACCGGCCCTTCCGACAACCCCGACTTTCTCGCCGCCCTGGCCGAGGCTCAGGCAAGCGGTGTGGTCGTGGTCGCCATCACCCAGTGCCATGAAGGCGGGGTCGAACTGGATGTCTATGAGGCCGGCAGCCGCTTGCGTCAGGCCGGCGTGCTGTCGGGTGGCGGCATGACCCGCGAAGCGTTGTTTGGCAAGTTGCAGTTGCTGCTGGGCAGCGGCTTGCCGGTTGGCGAGGTAAGGCACCTGGTGGAGCAGGACCTTTGCGGGGAATTGCTGTAAGCGGCTCAAGGCATACAAATTGCTCGATTTGCTCGGCCAACCTGTCGAAAGAAGCCGAGCATGCTCCATTCACACCTCACCACCCTCAACGCTGTGTCGCTGGTTCTGCAAGCCTTTCAAGGCCAGGGTCCCGGCGCTGAAGCGCTGTTGGCCGGCAGCGGCATCAGCCCGGCAGACCTGGGCCGCGCCGACTCGCGCATCACCACCCGCCAAGAGATGCTGGTGTGTGCCAATGCGGTGGCCCGACGCCGCGAAGTAGGCCTGGAGCTGGGCCGGCGCATGCATGTTTCCTGCTACGGCATGCTCGGTTACGCCCTGCTCTCCAGTGCCACCTTAGGTGACGCTTTGCGCCTGGCGATGCAGTACCCGGCGCTACTGGGAACACTTTTTCAGCTGCGTCTGGTCGAGGATGGCGAGCGGGTCTGGTTCAGCGCCAGCGATTATCGCGAAGACCCACAATTGGCTGCATTCAACGCAGAGTTCTGTCTGACCTCGCTGAAAGTCATCTGCGACGACCTGCTTGGCCAGCCATTGCCGCTGACGGCTGCACGCTTCGCCCACCCAATGCCGGATTACCATGCACTGTACGGCGACAGCTTTGCCTGCCCATTGCGATTCGAGGCCACCGACAATGCCTTCGCCTTCGCCCGCACATGGCTGGAGCAGCCCCTGCCGCTGGCCGACCAGATCACTCACCAGGCCATGAGCGAGCGCTGCCGGCGGCTTAACCTGGAGTTCACCGGCCGCCAGGCCTGGCTCGGGCGGATCCGCCAGCTGCTGCTCGAACAACTCGATGCGGCGCCCGGCCTCGAGGGCCTGGCGCGGCAAATGAACTGCTCGTCGCGCACCTTGCGCCGGCACCTGCAGGAGCTGGGCAGCAGTTATCAACAGCTGCTCGATGAACTGCGTTTCGAGCGCGCCAAGCAACTGTTGGCCGAAGATCAGTTGCCCATCTACCGCATCGCCGAACTACTCGGCTTCAGCGAGACCGCAAGCTTTCGCCACGCCTTCATGCGCTGGAGCGGGGTGGCGCCGAGTCACTTCCGCGCCTGAACATCGCGCTTGCACCGCCGGGGGGCGAAATCCGGACAGTCAGGTTGGCCATATCGATCCCCTTTTGGCCGTTTCCGTCGTTCTGCAGCAGGCCCGTGCCACCAACAATGGAGCGACGCCAGTGACCCGGAGAACAACAACATGCTGACGATCTATTCCGATGACCACCGCCTGCACCACGGCCGCTGCGAGCTGATCGACGGGCAACTGATGCCCTGCTTCGAAATGCCCTCGCGCGCCGACCATGTCCTGGATCGGGTAAAGACCCGTGAACTGGGGGCCATCAAGGGCCCTGCCGATTTTGGCCGCGCGCCCTTGCTGCGGGTGCACAGCGCCGATTACCTGAATTTCTTCGAAGGCGCCTGGCAGCGCTGGACCCAACTGGGTCACGAAGGCGACCTGCTGCCCTTCACCTGGCCGGCGCGCACCCTGCGCAGCGTCAAACCCAGCGGCCTGCATGGCGAGCTTGGCTACTACAGCTTCGACGCCGGCGCACCCATCACCGCGGGTACCTGGCAAGCGGCCTACAGCGCCGCACAAGTGGCCCTTACCGCCCAGGCGGCAATCCAGACCGGCGCCCACAGCGCCTTCGCCCTCTGCCGGCCACCCGGGCACCACGCCGCCAGCGACGTCATGGGGGGTTATTGCTACCTGAACAACGCCGCCATCGCCGCCCAGGCGTTCCTCGACCAGGGCCGGCGCAAGGTGGCTATCCTCGATGTCGACTACCACCACGGCAACGGCACCCAGGAAATCTTCTACCAGCGCAGCGATGTGTTCTTCGCCTCGATCCATGGTGATCCGCAGGCCGAATTCCCGTTCTTTCTCGGCTATGCCGACGAGCGCGGCGAAGGCGAGGGTCTGGGCTACAACGTCAACTACCCGCTGCCAGCCGGCAGTGACTGGCCGACCTGGAGCAAGGCCCTGGACGAGGCCTGTGAGCGCATCGCCGCCTACGGCCCGGACGTGCTGGTAATTTCCCTGGGCGTGGATACCTTCAAGGACGATCCGATTTCCCAGTTCAAGCTCGACAGCCCCGACTACCTGCAGATGGGCGAACGCATTGCCCGCCTCGGCAAGCCGACGCTGTTCGTCATGGAAGGCGGTTATGCGGTCGAGGAAATCGGCATCAACGCGGTGAACGTACTCGAAGGTTTCGAACGCGCCCAACAGGAAGCTCAAGCATGACCCGACTCCAGCGCCTGCTCGCCCCGCTGCTCTGCAGCACCCTGCTCGCCGGTAGCCTGCAAGCTGCCGAACAACGCACCCTGCGGGTCTACAACTGGTTCGACTACATCACCCCGCAAACCCTGGTGGACTTCCAGAAAGACAGCCAGGTCAAACTCATCTACGACATCTTCGACACCAACGAAGCCCTGGAAGCCAAGCTGTTGACCGGCAACTCCGGCTACGACGTGGTGGTGCCGTCCAACGTGTTCCTGGCCAAGCAGATCGAAGCCGGGGTGTTCCAGCCGCTGGACCGCAGCAAGTTGCCGAACTGGCAGCACCTGGACCCGAAACTGATGAAGCTGATCGAGGCCAACGACCCCGGCAACCAGTTCGCCGTGCCCTACATGTACGGCACCGTGCTGATCGGCTTCAACCCGGCCAAGGTCAAGGCGGCGCTGGGCGACAACGCCCCGGTCGACAGCTGGGACCTGATCTTCAAGGAAGAGAACATCGCCAAGCTCAAGCAGTGCGGCGTGGCCTTGCTTGATTCACCCTCTGAAATCCTGCCACTGGCCCTGCAGTACCTCGGCCTGCCACCGAACAGCACGAAACCTGCGGATTACAAAAAGGCCGAAGAGCTACTGTTGAAAATCCGCCCGCACGTCACCTACTTCCATTCCTCCAAATACATGGCGGATATTGCCAATGGCGACATCTGCGTAGCGGTCGGCTACTCCGGCAGCTTCTCCCAGGCCGCCAACCGCGCCAGCGAGGCGAAGAACGGCGTGGTCGTCGACATGCGTCTGCCCAAGGAAGGTGCGCCAATCTGGTTCGACATGCTGGCAATCCCCAAAGGCGCGGCCAACCCGGAAGATGCCTACACCTTCATCAACTACCTGCTGCAGCCAAAGGTGATCGCGCCGATCAGCGACTTTGTCGGTTACCCCAACCCGAACAAGGACGCCACCGAACGGGTTGCCCCGGCCATCCGCAATAACCCCAACCTGTACCCCACCGAAGAAGCCATGGCCAAGCTTTATACCCTGCAACCGCTGCCGCGGGATGCCGAGCGCGCACGCACCCGCGCCTGGAGCAAGATAAAGTCCGGGACCTGACCATCACCGACGCCAGGCCCGCCGCAAGCGGGTCAGCGCGTCGGCAGTAGCGGCTTCGTCGACAGCGGCGAAACCCAGTACCAGGCCGGCACGTTTATCCACAGGGACGGTCGAGTCAGGCAGCCAGAAATCGCTGAGGGCATTGAGTTCAACACCCACCGCTTCGGCTCGGGCGATCAAATCCTGCTCACGGGCATAACTGTCGACCTCGACTTTCACATGCAATCCAGCCGCAACCTCTGGCATCGAGCCGACGCCGCTAACGTCCATTGGCCAGCCCGCTTTCAACGCATTACGCCGGCTCAAGGCAGCCCGGCGCATGCGCCGGATATGCCGTTGAAAATGCCCCTGGGCCATGAACTGGGCCATCACTGCCTGAGTGCCTATTTCAGAGTGGCGCACGGCCAGCGCCCGGCAGCGGGAAAACACCTGCACCAACTGCCTGGGCAGCACCAGGTAACCCAGGCGCAGCGCCGGAAAGGCTATCTTGCCGAAGGTGCCGACATATAACACCCGCCCACTGCGATCCAGCGCCGCCAGAGGTGCTAGCGGGTCGCCGCTGTAGCGGTACTCACCGTCGTAGTCATCTTCGATGATCCAGCCGTCCTTGCGCTCGGCCCAGGCCAGCAACTGCAGACGACGGGCCAGGCTCATGGTGACACCGGTCGGATACTGGTGCGACGGCGTCACATAGCTGAGGCGGCAATGTTCCACGGCATTGAGCGCAGTGCAGTCCAGGCCCTCATCGTCGACTGCCACGCCTTGCACCGTTGCCCCGGTCAAGGCGAAGGCGTTTCCAGCAGCGCGGTAACCGGGGTTTTCCACAGCCACCACTTCGCCAGGCTCCAACAACAGCTGTGCACAAAGGCTGATGGCCTGCTGTGCGCCACTGGTGATCACAATTTGTTCAGCCGTGCAGGAAAGTCCGCGAGATCGGCGCAAATAGGTCGCGATCAGCTCACGAAGCTGCGGTTCGCCGGCAGGATCGCCATACCCCAGCGCGGCCGGATTGGGGTTGCGCCAGAAACCCGCCTGAAGCTTGGCCCAGACGTCGAAAGGGAACAAATCGAACGCCGGCAAACCGACGCGAAAAGCCCGTGGCGGACCACTTTTCGGTGGCGGTAAATGGTGGCTTTCCAGGCGGTTGCAAGGACCATTGTGGATAAGTTTGCTGGATGAATCCACAGTGCTATTTGCTGTTTTTGTGGATAACCCTGTGGAAAAACCCAGGGATAACCCTGTGGATACTTTTGTGGATAGTTTTGGCAGCTGGCTGACATAGGTGCCATCGCCGACCCGGCTTTCGATATAGCCTTCGGCGTACAACTGGTCGTAGGCACGCACCACGCTGTTGCGCGACACCGACAGCGCCGCAGCCATATCACGGCTGGCCGGCAAGCGCGTGCCACTGCTCAGGCGACCGTCCAGCACGCGCATGCGAAGCGCCTGGTAAAGCTGGCGGCTGAGCCCCTGGCGGCGATCAAGGACGATGCCAGTCGGGTCGAACGGCAAGGTGAAGGGGCGCTCGCTCATGACAATGGACCTATAAAATTAGCTGGAAATGGCTCTTACCTTAGTCCAATAGCCTGCCTAGGATTGAGCCATTCGCCAAGGACAATCCACATGTTCACACCTTCGAGCTACAAGGAAACCGACCTCGACCGCCTGCACCAGCAGATCGAGCAAACGCGCCTGGCCGTATTGGTCACCCACGGTGAACAGGGCTTGCAGGCCAGTCACCTGCCGCTGCTGCTGGATCGCAAACAGGGCAGCAACGGCACCCTGTACGGCCACTTCGCCCGCGCCAACAAGCAATGGCAGGATCTGGCCAACGGCGCCGAGGCGCTGCTGGTGTTTGCCGGCCCGGATGCGTATGTCAGCGCTGGCTACTACCCCAGCAAGGTCGATGACCCGCGCACGGTTCCGACCTGGAACTACACGGCCGTACACGCCTGGGGCAAGGCCGAGGTATTCCATGACGCCGAGCGTCTGCTGGAGATCGTCCGCCGCTTGAGTGATCACCACGAACAACGCCAGGCCAAACCCTGGTCGGTGGACGAAGCGCCTGCCGACTACATGGCCGGCATGCTCAAGGCAATCGTCGGCTTCGCCCTGCCCATCGAGCGCCTGCAAGGCACACGCAAACTCAGCCAGAACCGTTCGGCCATCGACATCGAAGGCGTGCGCACCGGCCTGGCCAACAGCAACGACCCCCTGGACAACCAATTGGCCGCCCTGATGGGCCAACCTTGAAGGAACACACCTATGCCTAACGTCACCATCCGCCCTGTCACCGCCAACGATCACAGCGCCTGGCTACCGCTGTGGCAGGCCTATCAGCAATTCTACGAAACCCGTATCGATGACGAGGTCAGCGCCGTGGCCTGGGCGCGCATGCTCGACCCGGCCGAGCCGACCAACGCCGCCCTGGCCTGGGTCGACGGCAAGGCACTGGGCATGGTCCACTGGATCTATCACCGCTCCAACTGGAGCATCGAGAACTCCTGCTACCTGCAGGACCTCTACGTGCAAAGTGAGCAACGCGGCCTGGGTATCGGCCGCCAGCTGATCGAATACGTCTACGCTACGGCAAAGGCGGCAGGTTGCGCCAAGGTGCACTGGTTGACCCACGAAACCAACGCCACGGCCATCAGCCTGTACGAGCAGGTCGCCGAGCGGCCCGGCTTCATCCAGTTTCGCAAACCGCTGTAAGCCAGAGGAGCCACCCCATGAGCAGCCCATTGCACTGGCATCCGGCCAAGCGCCCGCAACCTGCAACACTGGCCGGGCGCTTCGTGCGCCTGGAAAAACTCGACCCCAAGCGCGACACCGAAGACCTCTGGGAAGTGTTCCAGGGCTCCCGGGCCGACCGCACACTGTGGGACTACCTGGCCTACGGTCCGTTCACCGAGCGCGAAGACTTCGATCACTGGCTCGACACCAATGCCGCCAGCAGCGATCCGCTGTTCTACAGTGTCATTGACCTGGCCAGCGGCCAGACCCAGGGCATCCTCAGCCTGATGTCGATCGTGCCCGAACAGGGCCGCATCGAGATTGGCCATATCGCCTTTGGTGCTGCCATGCAGCGCACACCTAAAGGCACCGAAGCGGTGTACCTGCTTGGCAAACTGGCGTTCGAGCTGGGCAACCGCCGCCTGGAATGGAAATGCAACAACGACAACGCCCGCTCCAAGCGCGCCGCGCTGCGCTTTGGCTTCACCTTCGAGGGGGTGTTTCGCAAGCACATGGTGATCAAGGACCGAAACCGCGACACCGCCTGGTTCTCGATTACCGATGATGAATGGCCGGAGATTGCGGCGGGGTTCGAACGTTGGTTGGCGGCAGATAACCAGCGGCCCGAGGGACAGGTACAGACCTTGGAGGCGTGCCGGTAGGAGCAGGCAAAAAAAGGGAGGCATACGCCCCCCAGAGGTTAACCGCTTGTAGATGAGGGCCTGAAAATCAGCCCTCGATCTCGATCAGGATCTCGCCCGGGTTGACCCGGTCGCCCTTGGCCACGTGAATGGCGGTGACCTTGCCGGCGATGGCCGCCTGCACCTCGGTCTCCATCTTCATCGCCTCGGTGATCAGCACCGGCTGGCCGGCCTTGACCGTATCGCCTTCCTTGACCAGCACATCGACGATGTTGCCCGGCATGGTGGTACTGACATGGCCAGGGGCGCTGGCCTGCTTGCGTTTGCTGCTGCCACCGCCGACAAATTCGTTGAGCGGCTCGAACACCACTTCTTCCGGCATGCCGTCGATGGACAGGTAGAAGTGACGCTTGCCTTCGGCCTTGACGCCGACACCGGTGATATCCACCCGGTAGGTCTCGCCGTGCACGTCGATGACGAATTCGGTCGGCACGCCTTCGCCGCCGGCCGAGGCCACGGCGCCGGCTTCCGGAATCGGCAGCAGCACTTCAGGGGTCAGGGTGCCGGCCTCACGCTCTTCGAGGAACTTGCGCCCGATGTCCGGGAACATGGCGTAGGTCAGTACGTCTTCTTCCGACTTGGCCAGGGCGCCGATGTCGTTGCGCAGCTTGGCCATTTCCGGCTTGAGCAAATCGGCCGGGCGCACGTCGATGACTTCTTCGCTACCGATGGCCTGGCGCCGCAGATTTTCGTCGACCACACCCGGAGCCTTGCCGTAACCGCCTTGCAGGTACAGCTTCACCTCGTTGGTAATGGTCTTGTAGCGCTCGCCGGCAAGCACGTTGAAGAACGCCTGGGTACCGACGATCTGCGAGGTCGGGGTCACCAGCGGCGGGAAGCCGAGGTCTTCGCGCACCCGCGGGATTTCCGCCAGCACTTCGTTCATGCGGTTGAGCGCGCCCTGCTCCTTGAGCTGGTTGGCCAGGTTGGAAATCATCCCGCCCGGTACCTGGTTGACCTGCACACGGGTGTCGACGGCGGTGAATTCGCTTTCGAACTGGTGGTACTTCTTGCGCACGGCATAGAAGTACAGGCCGATTTCCTGCAGCAATTCCAGGCTCAGGCCGGTGTCGAACTCGCTGCCCTTGAGAGCCGCGACCATCGACTCGGTGCCCGGGTGGCTAGTGCCCCAGGCGAAGCTGGAGATGGCGGTGTCGATATGGTCGGCGCCGTTCTCGATCGCCTTGAGCTGGCACATGGCAGCCAGGCCGGCGGTGTCGTGGGAGTGAACGAACACCGGCAGCGACTGCTCGGCCTTCAGCGCCTTGACCAGCTCGCCGGTGGCGAAGGGAGTCAGCAGGCCGGCCATGTCCTTGATTGCAACCGAGTCGCAACCCATGGCTTCCATCTGCTTGGCCTGGGCGACGAAGGCGTCGATGGTGTGCACCGGGCTGGTGGTGTAGGCAATAGTGCCCTGGGCGTGCTTGCCAGCGGCCTTGACCGCTTCGATGGCCACGCGCAGGTTACGCACATCGTTCATGGCGTCGAAGATGCGGAACACGTCAATGCCGTTGACCGCCGCCTTGGCGACGAAGGCTTTGACCACGTCATCGCTGTAGTGGCGGTAGCCCAGCAGGTTCTGCCCGCGCAGGAGCATCTGCAGGCGGGTGTTGGGCAGTGCCGCGCGCAGTTTGCGCAGGCGCTCCCACGGGTCTTCCTTGAGGAAGCGCACGCAGGCGTCGAAAGTCGCCCCGCCCCAGACTTCCAGCGACCAGTAGCCGACCTTGTCGAGCTTGTCGCAGATCGGCAGCATGTCTTCGGTACGCATGCGGGTGGCCAGCAGGGACTGGTGGGCGTCGCGCAGGATTGTGTCAGTGACAAAGATCTTCTTGGACATTCTTATCTCCTCATAGCGGCAAGCTTCAAGCTACAAGCCGCAAGAAAAAGCCGATCGGCTCTGACTTGTCGCTTGCAGCTAACAACTTGCAGCTGGCTTATTCATAAGCCCGCATGTGCGGCGATGGCGGCGGCGATGGCCAGGGCCAGCTCTTCGGGTTTGCGCTTGATCGAGTAGTTGGTCAGTTCCGGATGGCTTTCAACGAAGCTGGTATTGAACTGACCGCTGCGAAATTCCGGATTGCGCAGGATTTCCTGGTAATAGGCAGCCGTGGTCTTCACCCCCTGCACACGCATGTCGTCCAGGGCCCGCAGGCCGCGGTCCATGGCTTCTTCCCAGGTCAGCGCCCAGACCACCAGTTTCAGGCACATCGAGTCGTAGAACGGTGGAATGGTGTAGCCGGTATAGATCGCCGTGTCGGTGCGCACACCGGGGCCACCGGGGGCGTAGTAACGGGTGATCTTGCCAAAGCTGGGCAGGAAGTTGTTCTTCGGATCTTCAGCGTTGATGCGGAACTGCAGGGCAAAGCCGCGGTGCTGGATGTCTTCCTGCTTGACCGACAGCGGCAGGCCGGAGGCAATACGGATCTGCTCGCGAACAATGTCGATACCGGTGATTTCTTCGGTGATGGTGTGTTCCACCTGCACCCGGGTGTTCATCTCCATGAAGTACACTTCGCCATCGGCGAGCAGGAACTCCACGGTACCGGCGTTCTCGTAACCCACCGCCTTGGCTGCGCGCACCGACAGGTCGCCAATATAGGCACGCTGTTCAGGGGTCAGTTGCGGGCTTGGGGCAATTTCAATGAGCTTCTGGTTGCGGCGCTGGATTGAGCAGTCGCGCTCGAACAGGTGGACGACGTTACCGAAGCTGTCACCGAGGATTTGCGCCTCGATGTGTTTCGGGTTGACGATGCATTTTTCCAGGAACACTTCCGCAGAACCGAAGGCCTTGGTCGCTTCGGAGATTACCCGCGGGAAGGCTTGCTCCAGCTCTTCACGGCTGTTGCAGCGGCGAATACCGCGGCCGCCACCACCGGAAGTGGCCTTGAGCATCACCGGGTAACCGATGCGGTCGCCTTCGAGCAGCGCTTCGTGGATATCGGCGACGTTGCCTTCAGTGCCCGGGGTCACCGGCACACCGGCCTTGATCATGCTGCGGCGGGCTTCGGTCTTGTCACCCATGCGGCGAATGACTTCAGCCGCCGGGCCTATGAATTTGATACCGCGTTCGGCGCAGATGTCCGCAAGTTCAGCGTTCTCAGACAGAAAACCATAACCGGGATGCAGCGCATCACAACCGGTTTCCACGGCCAGGTTCACCAGCTTGCGCGGGTTCAGGTAGCCGGCGAGGGGCTCGGCACCAATGCTGTGGGCCTCGTCGGCACGTTTGACGTGCAAGGCATGGCGGTCGGCGTCGGAGTAGATCGCCACGGAACGGATGCCCATCTCGGCGCAGGCACGCACGATTCGAACAGCAATTTCACCGCGGTTGGCGATCAGGATCTTTTTTATCACTGGAGTATTCCCAAGGCCGCTAGAACAAACGAGCCGGCAACGCCGGTCGGCGCGTGACCAATCGTCGCTGGCCAGTCGCATCTTTACCCTAGCGCTGTCTCTGGATAAACAAAAATCAATATTTATTAGGGTGTGCATAAGCAAAAGCTTATAGTGCTGTTACAAGTTTTTGCCGGGGCTTGAGAGAAATGCGTAAGTCATTGATGCGTATGACATTGCGTCAACTTCAGATCTTCAATGAGGTCTGTGATTTGCGTTCCTACAGCCGGGCGGCCGAGGAGATGAACCTGACGCAACCCGCCGTTAGTCTACAGATCCGCCAATTGGAAGAACTGGTCGGCCAGCCGCTGTTCGAGTATGTCGGCAAGAAGCTCTACCTGACCGAAGCCGCTGAAGCGCTGCAACGCGCCAGCCGCGATATCTTCGGGCGCCTGGAGAGCCTCGACATGCAGCTCTCCGACATGCAGGGCTCGCTGCAGGGGCAATTGAAGCTGGCGGTCGAATCCAGCGCCAAGTACTTCGTCCCGCATCTGTTCGCGGCCTTCAAGCGTTTGCACCCCGAGGTCAATCTTACCCTCACGGTGGTCAACCGCGCCCAGGCCATACGTCGCCTCTCGGACAACCGTGATGACCTGATCATTATGTCCATGGTGCCCCAGGACATGGGCCTGGAGTTCCTGCCGTTCCTCAACAATCCGATCGTTGCCGTGGCGCCGCCCGATCATCCGCTGTGCAAGCTCGACAGCCTGCGTTTGCAAGACCTTGAGCCGCACACGCTATTGGTACGCGAACAGGGCTCGGGCACACGCAAGGCTTGCGAAGAGTACTTCAAGGAAAAGCGCGTGCACTTCACTCAGACGCTGGAAGTGGCCTCGGCCGATGCCCAGCGCGAGTGCGTGATTGCCGGCCTGGGCATCGCCCTGCTGACCCGCCATGCATTGAACCTGGAACTGGCCACCGGCGTGCTGCGCGAGCTGCCGGTCGAAGAGCTGCCGCTGTACCGCAGCTGGTGTGTGGTGCAGTCCAAGGCCAAGCGGCAATCGCCGGTGGCCCTGGCCTTTCTAGCGTTCATTCGCAGCGAACGTGCACAGATCAGCGGGCTTGTTGAGCGTTTCTCGGGGATTCTGCCGCCGATACCTGCCACACGCTGACGGCCTGCAAGTCGGGGTAGTCGGTGATGTCCTGCAGCAGACGGCGCTGCTCGGAGTAGCTTTCGATCGCGCGGCGAAACTCCATGCGGCGCTGGTCTTTTTCCTGCTGTTTGCGGGATTTGGCGTTGGGTTGGTACGAGCCATCGAATTCACGAGCCATTGCATATCTCCCTTATCGAGTGCGGGAGCTTCAGCCTGACGTCGTGGCATTACGGTTTGGCGGCGGGCCAATGACAAATCAATGAACCCGCGCCTACAGGTCTCAGTCGTCCATCGCCTTGATCGACTTGGGCGACAGGCGCAGGCTGCGCAAGCTGCGCTTGACGCTCTTGAGGTGGTTGACCAGGCTCGGCCCGCGGGCCATGGCCACGCCCATGGCCAGCACGTCGATCACCACCAGGTGGGCAATGCGCGAGGTCAGCGGGGTGTAGATTTCGGTGTCTTCGTGCACATCGATGGCCAGGTTGACGGTCGACAGCTCCGCCAACGGCGTCTGGCTCGGGCACAGGGTGATCAGCGTGGCGCCGCTTTCACGCACCAGGTTGGCGGTGATCAGCAGGTCTTTGGAGCGCCCCGACTGGGAAATGCAGATGGCCACATCGCCCGGCTTGAGGGTGACCGCAGACATCGCCTGCATGTGCGGGTCGGAATACGCCGCCGCCGTCAGCAGCAGGCGGAAGAACTTGTGCTGGGCATCGGCCGCTACCGCGCCGGAGGCACCAAAACCGTAGAACTCGACACGCTGGGCCTGGGCCATGGCGGATACCGCACGCTGCAAAGCCTGTGGATCGAGGTGCTCGCGCACTTCCATCAGGGTATGCAGGGTGGTGTCGAAGATCTTCAGGCTGTAGTCGGCAACCGAGTCGTCTTCATGAATGGCGAACTGGCCGAAACTCGCGCCCGCCGCCAGGCTCTGGGCCAGCTTGAGCTTGAGGTCCTGGAAACCGGAACAACCGATCGCACGGCAAAAACGCACGATGGTCGGCTCGCTGATGCCGACGCTGTGGGCAAGGTCGGCCATGGAGCTATGCATGACGGCCGCTGGATCAAGCAGCACGTGATCGGCAACCTTGAGTTCCGATTTGCGTAGCAGATGGCGCGACTGGGCGATGTGTTGCAACAGATTCAAGGGCAGGACTCGGTTATGATCGACTGACCGGGTTGTAGCTTTCTTGTAGTTATACTACATGACCGGCGACCCGCCCAGCTAAACGAACTAGGAGAGTGGTGGTATTGACTATCCCTTGCGACATCATGGTGTTCGGCGGCACCGGTGACCTGGCCCTGCATAAACTGCTTCCGGCGCTCTACCACCTGTATCGCGAGGCTCGCCTGCACCCCGCCGTACGCATCATCGCCCTGGCCCGCAGCAATCTGCCACGTAATCAATTCCTCAAACTCGCCGAACGCCGTTGCCGGGCACAGATTGCCCGTGCCGACTTCGACGAGGATGTCTGGGCGCGGTTCTCGGCGCGCCTGGACTACTTCCCCATGGACGCCTCGCAAAGCGCCGATTTCGTCCGCCTGGCGCGCTTTCTCGGTGAAGCCGGCGGCCTGACCCGGATCTACTACCTGGCCACCGCACCGAACCTGTTCGTGCCGATTGCCAACCACCTGAAAATCGCCGGGCTTGCCGATCACGATGCGCGCATCGTCCTGGAAAAACCCATCGGCCACTCGCTGGAGTCAGCCACGGCGATCAACGAGGCCTTCGGCGCGGTGTTCGCCGAGTCGCAGGTGTTTCGTATCGATCACTACCTGGGCAAGGAAACGGTGCAGAACCTCATGGCCCTGCGCTTTGCCAATGCCTTGCTCGAGCCGGTGTGGCGCAACAACCAGGTCGATCATGTGCAGATCAGCGTCTGTGAAACCCTCGGCGTCGAAAACCGTGGCGCCTACTACGACCGCGCCGGCGCCACCCGCGACATGCTGCAGAACCACCTGCTGCAGCTGCTGTGCCTGGTGGCCATGGAGCCGCCGGCACAATTCGAGGCTGAAGCGGTTCGTGACGAAAAGGTGAAGATCCTCAAGGCCCTGCAACCGATCACCGGCCAGGACGTGCAGGACAAGACCGTGCGCGGCCAGTATAGCGCCGGCAAGATCGGCGGCCAGGAAGTACCGGCTTACTACTTCGAAAAAGATGTCGACAACGACAGCGATACCGAGACCTTTGTCGCCGTAGAAGCCCACATCAACAACTGGCGCTGGGCCGGCGTGCCCTTCTACTTGCGCACTGGCAAACGCCTGGCCAAGCGCTCGTCGCAGATCGTCATCCAGTTCAAGCCGGTGCCCCACCGCCTGTTCGACGGCGATCAGGCCAACCAGCTGCTGATCCAGCTACAACCCGACGAGCGCATCAGCCTGCAAATGATGACCAAGACCCCCGGCAAGGGCATGCGCCTGGAGCCGGTGGAACTGAACCTCAACCTGGCCCAGGTATTCGGCCAGACCCGTCGCTGGGACGCCTATGAGCGGCTATTGCTGGATGTGCTCGAAGGCGACTCGACGCTGTTCATGCGCCGTGACGAGGTCGAGGCGGCCTGGGCCTGGATCGACCCGATCCTTAACGGCTGGCAGGAACACTTCCAGGCCCCGCGCCCCTACCACGCCGGTAGTAACGGCCCGGACCAGGCCCACAGCCTGCTGGCCCACCAGGGCCGCGCCTGGCACCTTTAAAAGCTGTAGCGGCTGGCCAGTAAACCGGCCAGTTCCTGCGCCGGCACCGGCCGGCTGATCAGGTAGCCCTGCACTTCGTTGCAGCCTTGCTTGCGCAGGAAGTCCAGCTGTTCAGCGGTCTCGACGCCCTCGGCAACCACCTGCAGGTCCAGGCTCTGGGCCATGGCGATGATTGCCCGGGTGATCGCCGCGTCCTCGCTGCCCTCGCGCAGGCCCCGGATAAAGGCCTGATCGATCTTCACGTAGTCCACCGGGAAACGCTTGAGGTAGCTGAGCGATGAATAGCCGGTGCCAAAGTCGTCGATCGCAAGCTTCACCCCCAGCTCATGCAATTGGCGGAAGGTGGCGATGATGTGCTCGACGCTGTCGAGCAACTGGCTCTCGGTCAGTTCCAGTTCCAGCAAGTGCGGGGCCAGGCCGCTTTCTTCCAAAACCTGGCGCACCAGGCTGACCAGCTTGCCCTGGCGCAACTGATACACCGACAGGTTCACCGACACGCGAATCGGCGCAAGGCCCATGCGCTGCCACTCGCAAGCCTGCCAGCAGGCCTGGCGCAGGACGAATTCGCCCATCGGTGCAATCAGCCCGGTTTCTTCGGCCAGGCCGATGAAATCCGATGGCGGCACCATGCCCCACTGCGGATGCTGCCAGCGCACCAGCGCCTCGGCCGCATGCAGGCGGCCGGTGGCCAGGCACAGCTTGGGTTGGTAGTAGACCTGCAGTTGCCGCTCTTCGATGGCCTTGCGCAGATGGTTTTCCAGCTGCAGGCGCTGCAGGGTGCTGGCCTGCAGGCTCTCGGTGTAGAACTGGAAGTTGTCGCCACCCAGGTGCTTGGCGTGCTGCATGGCGGTATTGGCCTGGCTGACCAGCACCGTGACATCCCGCGAGGTGTCGGCCAGCAGGCTAATGCCCACCGAAGCGCTGATCACCAGCTCGTGACCATCGACCCGCAGGGGCACGCGTAGCTTGTCGAGCAGGCGGCTAGCCACTCGCACCAAGCTCGACAGGTTGCTGTAGGCATCGAACAGCACGGCAAACTCGTCGCCGGAAAGCCGCGCCACGGTGTCGGCCTCGGGCATGGCATTGCTGATGCGCTGGGCCATCTGCTTGAGCAAATGGTCGGCAACTTCATGGCCAAGGCTGTCGTTGAGCAGCTTGAAGCGGTCCAGGTCGATGTGCAGCAGGGCCAGGCCGCGACCGCTCTGGCGCAGGCGCTCGCCGGCCTCGTGCAGGCGCAGGCGGAACAAGGCGCGGTTGGCCAGGCCCGTCAGTTCATCATAGTGGGCCAGGTAGCGCAGGCGCTCTTCAGACTCACGGCGCGCCGACAGGTCGGTAAAGAAGCCGACGATGCTGGTCAGGTTGCCGCGGGCATCACGTACGCCGTTAAGCTGCAGCCACTGAGGATAAAGCTCACCGTTCTTGCGCGCCTCGACCAGTTCGCCTTGCCAGCTGCCCTGTTGCTCCAGGGCCAGTTCGATAGCCTGTGAATGTCGACGAGCATCAAGGCTGCACGCCAGCTCCAGCAACCGCCCTTGCAATAGTTCTTCGCGGCTGTAGCCGGTAACCCGGCAGAAGGCCTGATTGACGGCCAGCAGTACATAGTCAGGGTCAAGAATCACAATGCCTTCACTGGCGGCTTCAAACACCGTGGCGGCCAGACGCTGCTGTTCCTCCTGGGCTTTTTGCGCGCTGATTTCCCGGCGGGTGCCGAGCATGCGCAGCACCCGCCCGCTGGCATCACGTTCCACCGCCCGGCCACGGTCCTCAATCCAGCACCAATGGCCCTGGCGGTGACGCACCCGGTAGTCGATGCGGTAGTCCTCGCTGCGGCCCTTGAGGTGTTCGACCAGGGTACGCTTGAGCAGCGGCACGTCATCAGGATGCAAACGTGGCTTGAGGTGCGCGAGCATTTCCTGGACTTGTTCAGGCTCCAGGCCAAACAGCTCGCGCAATTGCGTGTGGTGGATCTCGTCGGTGTCCAGGTTCCAGTCCCAAAGCCCCAGCTCGCTGGCCTCTAGCGCCAGGGCCAGGCGCTGCTCGCTTTTGCTCAGGGCCTGGTTGGCGACATCGAGTTCCTGGCTGCGCTGGGCCACCCGCGACTCCAGCCCAACCTGCGCCTCACGCAGCTGTTCCTCGATCAACCGGCGCTGTTCGACCTCCTCGGCCAATGCCTGGTTGAGGCTCTCGCTGCGGCTTTGCGCCGCTTGCAGGTGTTCGATCAGCTCCTGATTCTGAAAGCGTCGCAGCAATCCGCGTTCGATCAGCCGGTTGACCTGCCAGGCCACCACCGACAGCGCAATCAACAGAATCAGCCCAAGCCAGCCCCAGCCGCGCTGCTGTTCGTCGCCACTCCAGAACAGGAAAGCAATCGGCGGCAGCAGGCAGGGCAAGGTAAAACTGAGAAACGCTGGCAGGCTGACGGCATAAGCAACGCTGGCCGAAAGCGTCGCCGCCCCCAGCAGACCAAACACCCAGGCCTGCTGGACGAAGTTGTCCACCGGCACCAGGGCAATCGCCGCGCTGGCCAGGGTCAGGCCGCTGAAGGCCGAACCGAGCAAAAACATCCGCCACCAGGTCGGCTGGGCTTGCCGGTCGGGCATGGCAGCATCGAAAGCGGCCACCTGGATCACCCGCAACGCCACCAGCGCCATCAGCCAGACCACCCAGACGCTGACCAGCAGGTAACGCGCCGGGTTCCATAGCAGCCAGGCACAGACAAGGCCGTTGAGCAGCATGAACAGGGTCGGCAGCAACGAGCCTTGATACAGCAGGCGGGTGCGCTCGACAGCCAGTTGCGGTGCGAAGTGTTTGCGAATACTCCGGCGCGCTTGGGCTGGGGCGCTCAGGGAGTCGGAACCGAGTGTCATAGGCGGTGTTCTTGTAATGGTTAGCCTTAAACGTGCACCGAGCATACACAAGCAAGCCCCTGGGCCAAACTGCTCTGGATCATAATTATTTCATCGCATTTCCCGACGGCAGGTGCTCAAGCACGCAGGCCTTGGGCTGCAGCCGGTGACCGGCCGGTCGTCAGCGCCAAGTTTTTCTACTGTATATTTGCCCAAGGGTCGCCTGCGCCCCTAAAATGGCCGGATGCGCGATGATCTCTCTCTCCTGTTGAACTCTCTCAACGACGCCCAACGCCAGGCTGTAGCTGCGCCGGTCGGTCGTCAGTTGGTCCTGGCCGGTGCCGGCTCCGGCAAGACCCGTGTGCTGGTGCACCGCATCGCCTGGTTGATCCAGGTGGTGCAGGCCTCGCCGCACTCGATCCTGTCGGTGACCTTCACCAACAAGGCCGCTGCCGAGATGCGCCAGCGTATCGAACAGCTGATGGGCATCAACCCGGCCGGCATGTGGGTCGGCACCTTCCACGGCCTGGCGCACCGCCTGTTGCGCGCGCACTGGCAAGAGGCCGGGCTGAACCAGAACTTCCAGATCCTCGACAGCGACGACCAGCAGCGTCTGGTCAAACGCGTAATCCGCGAGCTGGGCCTGGATGAACAGCGCTGGCCGGCGCGCCAGGCACAGTGGTTCATCAACGGCCAGAAAGACGAAGGCCTGCGCCCGCAACATATCCAAGCCAGCGGCGACCTGTTCCTGGGCACCATGCGCAGCATTTATGAAGCCTACGAGGCAGCCTGCCAGCGCGCCGGCGTCATCGACTTCTCCGAGCTGCTGCTGCGCGCCCTGGACCTGTGGCGCGACCACCCAGGCCTGCTCGAGCACTACCAGCGGCGCTTCCGCCATGTGCTGGTCGACGAATTCCAGGATACCAACGCCGTGCAGTACGCCTGGCTGCGGCTGCTGGCCAAGGGCGGCGACAGCCTGATGGTGGTCGGCGATGACGACCAGTCGATTTACGGCTGGCGCGGAGCCAAGATCGAGAACATCCACCAGTACACCGCCGACTTCCCTGACGCCGAGCTGATCCGCCTGGAGCAGAACTACCGTTCCACCGCCGGCATCCTCAAGGCGGCTAACGCCCTGATCGCCAACAACAGCGGGCGCCTGGGCAAAGAGCTGTGGACCGATGGCGGCGATGGCGAACCGCTGAGCCTGTACGCTGCCTTCAACGAACACGACGAAGCCCGCTACGTGGTCGAGAGCATCGAAAGCGCACTCAAGACCGGCCTGGCACGCAGCGACATCGCCATCCTCTATCGCTCCAACGCCCAGTCGCGGGTGCTTGAAGAAGCACTGCTGCGCGAACGCATTCCTTATCGCATCTATGGCGGCCAGCGCTTCTTCGAACGCGCCGAGATCAAGAACGCCATGGCCTACCTGCGCCTGCTCGAAGGCCGCGGCAACGATGCCGCCCTTGAGCGGGTGATCAACGTGCCGCCGCGCGGTATCGGCGAGAAAACCGTCGAAGCGATTCGCGAGCACGCGCGCCACGCCCAGGTTTCGATGTGGGAGTCGATGAGCCTGCTGATCGCCAACAAGGCGCTCAAAGGCCGTGCCGCCAGTGCCTTGGGCGCGTTCATGGAAATGATCGAGAACCTTGCCGCCAAAGTCCTGGAGATGCCCCTGCACCTGATGACCCAGACGGTTATCGAGCAGTCCGGGCTGATCGTCTATCACCAGGAAGAGAAAGGCGAAAAAGGCCAGGCCCGGGTAGAAAACCTTGAGGAACTGGTCAGCGCCGCGCGCAACTTCGAAAACAGCGAAGAAGACGCCGAATTGTCGCCACTGGCGGCCTTCCTCGGCCATGCCTCGCTGGAAGCCGGCGACGCCCAGGCCGACGAGCACGAAGACAGCATCCAGCTGATGACCCTGCACAGTGCCAAGGGCCTGGAATTCCCTCACGTCTTCCTGGTCGGCATGGAAGAAGGCCTGTTCCCACACAAGATGAGCCTGGAAGAGCCCGGCCGTCTTGAAGAAGAACGCCGCCTGGCCTATGTCGGCATCACCCGCGCCATGCAGCAGCTGGTGATGACCTACGCCGAAACCCGCAGGCTGTACGGCAGCGAGACCTACAATAAGGTCTCGCGCTTCGTACGCGAAATTCCGGCCGGCCTGGTGCAGGAAGTGCGCTTGTCCAACAGCGTCAGCCGCCCGTTCGGCTCCGGTCAGCAGCAGAACTCGAGCAGCCTGTTCGCCAACGCCAACATCCCGCAGACCGCCTTCAACCTTGGCCAGCGGGTGCAGCATGCGGTATTTGGCGAAGGTGTGATCCTCAACTTCGAAGGCTCCGGCGCCCAGGCCCGGGTCCAGGTCAACTTTGCCGAAGGCAGCAAGTGGCTGATGCTCGGCTACGCCAAGCTCGAAGCGCTGTAAAGCAGAAAATCCTGTAGGAGCGGGCTTGCCCCGCGATGCAATGTGACTTGCACGCCGCAATCGCGGGGCAAGCCCGCTCCTACAGCGTATTCAGATCATTCAGGCAAAAGCTGGAAACATTATGGCGCTGGTCATGTGTCCTACAACCTGTGCACCATGACGCGCGTGCAATCCACAAAACGGGAATACCCTTCTATGCAACGTTTTCTTAGCATCGCTTTGGCGCTGTGCATCGGCCTGACGATGAGTCTCGACGCCAACGCCAAACGCTTCGGCGGCGGCAAGAGCTCGGGCGCCGCGCCGACCCACCAGACCCGCCAGGCAGCCCCAGCTACCCCGGCTGCCTCGCCAACCGCGCCAGGTCGCGCACCTGCCGCCGCCAGCGGTGCTTCGCGCTGGCTCGGCCCGCTGGCCGGCCTCGCCGCCGGTGGCCTGCTGGCCTCCATGTTCATGGGCGACGGCTTCCAGGGCATGCAGATCTTCGACATCCTGATCATGGCGCTGATTGCCTTCCTGGCGTTCCGCTTCATCGCCGCCCGTCGCCGCAAGCAGCAGCCACAAATGGCCGCCGCCGGCCACGCGCCTTTCCAGCGTGAAGCGCACCAGCCTGCGCAGCCGTCGATCTTCGGTGGTTCGGCTGCATCTGCCGCCGCCCGTCCGGTAATCAACGCCCCGGCCTGGTTCAACGAGCAGAGCTTCCTGGCGGCTGCCCGCAACCACTTCCAGTCGCTGCAGCAGCACTGGGACGCCAACGAAATGGACAAGATCGCCGAGTTCGTCACCC
The DNA here is from genome assembly GCF_024748965.1 of Pseudomonas sp. B21-032. Taxonomy (NCBI): domain Bacteria; kingdom Pseudomonadati; phylum Pseudomonadota; class Gammaproteobacteria; order Pseudomonadales; family Pseudomonadaceae; genus Pseudomonas; species Pseudomonas sp. B21-032. The sequence goes on from NZ_CP087180.1 coordinate 5,875,213, forward strand.
CGCAGATGCTGCAGTTCCTCAAGCAGGAGCGTGCTGACCTGGGTGATGCCTTCCAGTCCACTTACATCGACGACCTAAATGTGCAGCTTGAAGGCGTCGACGACCGCGCCGACAAGACCATCGCCACCCTGACCTTCAGCGGTGTATCGAAGACTTCGCGCTTCGACCAGGGCGAACCGTTCAGCGAAAGCTGGAACATGGAACGCGCGCCGGGCGAGAACCAGCCTTGGCTGGTTGCCGGGATCCGTCAGAACGGCTGATCTTGAGGCATTGCACAAAAAACCCCGGGCTTGTCCCGGGGTTTTGCTTTTAGCGCAGCAGGCTACTAGGGTATAACGCGCAGCGTGTCGTAAAGGTTAGAGGATAGAACCGTGGAAGAAGTCATCGAACAGCTCCGAGAAGCCAATGAACCGGTACCGGTGCCGCTGGAGTTGCCGGACGAAGACCAACTGGTCGAAATCGAAGAAGAGTTGTTCATCAACATTCCGTTCGTCTTCAAGGAATTCCTGCTGACGGTCAGCGACGTGGTCTACGGCAGCCTGGAGCCGGTCACCGTCACCGACCCGCAGTCGCATACCTACTTGCCGGACGTGGCAGCCAATGCCTGGGATGCCGGCGTGCCGCGCGACCTGATCCCGATCTGCCAGGACGGCGACGATTACTACTGCGTCGAAGAGGACGGCACCGTGGTGCTGTGGTCCGGCGAAGAAGAGATCGTTACCGAGGACAGCTGGGAATCGGTCTGGCACTGGGCGCGGGATGTCTGGCTGGAAAGCTGAATGAGAAATACCCGCATAAAATAATGGCTCTTGGCTATTAATGCTCGTAGAATCGCCACGCCTTCCCGCGCGTGGCGCTTCGCTACCGCTCCATCCCCTCGGACATTCGAACCGCCCCGCGCAGGAAGCGCCTCTTAGTGGTGGTTTTCCTGGTTGTTTTCCAGGGTCTCCAGCAAGGCGATCTGCATGCGTGTATGCACACGGATGAACCAGCGCCACAGCACCGCAACCACCACTGCCGCGACTACCACGATCAGCAACAGCAGCTCGCTGGTGGGCAGAATGCTGGCCGACAGCGCCGACAGCAGTAAAAAGATCACCAACAGCGACAGCAACGGAATGACCTCGGCAATCACCCGTCGAACCCGCTGGGTGTGGCGCCCGGCCATCTCCGGCTTGACCCCCATCTCCGCCAGCAGCATCGACAGCGCCTTGAGCTTGCGGTACGCAGCGATCAGGAACGGCAGTGACAGCATCAGCGCCGCGCCCCAGATCAAGGCCTTCTGCTGGCCGACATCACTGACCCATTCGCTCAGGTAGTCACCGATGCGCGCGGCAAAATAACCACCGCTGAAGAAGATCGCCACCACCAGCGCCAGGTTCACCCCCACCTGCAGCAGAATCCGTCGGATCATCGACGCCAACAATGCCCCTTGGCCATGGGGCTGGATGCTGCGCAGCCATTCGCCGTACAGCGACAGCACCCGCGACAAGCGCCCCGGCACGACCTTGGCGAGCTTCAGCGACAGCGGGTCGGCGGCGCGAATCAGATACGGGGTAAGCAGCGTGGTGATGGCCGAAACGGCTACCGCCACCGGGTAAAGGAAGTCGCTGGTGACCTGCAGGGTCATGCCCAGTGCGGCGATGATGAACGAGAACTCGCCAATTTGTGAAAGCCCCATCCCGACCCGCAGTGAGGTACGTCCGTCGTTGCCGGCGATAAAGGCGCCCATGCCGCAGGACAGCATCTTGCCCAGCACCACGGCAATGGTGATGACCACGATCGGCCAGGCATACTCGACCAGGATCGACGGATCGATCATCAAGCCGATGGCGACAAAGAAGATGGCGCTGAACAGGTCGCGCACCGGTTCGATCAGGCGCTCGATCTTCAGCAATTGGCGCGACTCGGCCATGATCGCGCCAATCAGAAAGGCGCCCAGGACCATGCTGTATTCAAGCTTGACCACCAGCAGGCAGAAGCCGAAACACAGGCCCAAAACGGTAATCAGCAGCATCTCGTTGCTTTCGAAGCGGGCCACGTAAGCCAGCAGGCGCGGCACCAGCAAAATGCCGATGACCAAGGCAACGATCATGAACAGCGACAACTTGCCGACCGTGGAAAACACCTCACCCGAGCTCACCGTGCCACTCACGGCAATACCCGAGAGCAAGGCGATGATGCCGATGCCAAGGATGTCTTCGACGATCAGCACGCCGAAGATCAGTTGGGCAAAACGCTCGTTCTTCATCTTCAGGTCGTTGAGCGCCTTGACGATGATGGTGGTCGAGGAAATCGCCAGGATGGCGCCGAGGAACAGTGAATCCATGGTGTTCCAGCCGAACCAGCGGCCGATCTCGAATCCGATCCAGATCATCAGCACGATTTCCAGGAACGCGGCGATGAACGCCGTGGCCCCGACCTTGAACAACTTGCGCAGGCTGAACTCCAGGCCCAGGCAGAACATCAGGAAGATCACGCCGAGCTCGGCCAGGGTCTTGATCGTCTCTTCGTCGTGAATCAGGCCGAACGGCGGGGTGTGCGGGCCGATGATGAAGCCGGCAACAATGTAGCCAAGCACTACCGGCTGTTTGAAACGGTGGAAGAGGATAGTGACCACCCCGGCAACCAGCATGATCACTGCCAAATCCTGGATAAAGCTGATGGCATGCACGGCGTGGGACTCCTTACCTGGTATCCAGAGACAAGCCGCAACTCACCCGATGAATTGTCTGATTGAGTTGCGGGTACATAGCGTTTTAAATGTAGGAATGCCCACCTTGCATGGGCTTCTTCAGGTTAACACCGCCGCTTGTCGCGAAAAGCCGGTGCAATATGAAGAAACAGATCGACCAAAGCATCGCCGCAAATGGCACAAATAGCGTGACGGCAAGGCCGCTGTCAGCGTCCCGTCTACTTAGATGGGAATCGTATTGGGGGAAAGAAGCGTGAACAGCAATCGCCACCCCGCCTCAGCGCAACCTTACCGTGAGCACACTATGGAACCTGGAAACGCCCAGCTGTCGATGACCGTCCTGATGACCCCGGACATGGCCAACTTTTCTGGCAACGTCCACGGCGGCACGCTGCTCAAATACCTCGACGAAGTGGCCTATGCCTGCGCCAGCCGCTACGCCGGTCGTTATGTGGTGACCCTGTCGGTCGACCAGGTGGTCTTTCGCGAGCCGGTGCATGTCGGCGAGCTGGTGACCTTCCTCGCTTCGGTCAACTACACCGGCAACACCTCGATGGAAGTCGGCATCAAGGTGGTCACTGAGAATATTCGCGAGCGTTCGGTGCGCCACAGCAACAGCTGCTTCTTCACCATGGTCGCCGTCGACGACGACCGCAAGCCGGTTGCGGTGCCGCCGCGCCAGCCTGAAAGCAGCGAAGAGAAGCGCCGTTTCCTCCAGGGTAAACAGCGCCGGCTGATCCGTCAGGAGCTGGAGAAGCGTTACCAGGAGCTCAAGGGCGACGCCCTTTAAGACCGCCCGTTAAAAGGCCAGAGGCTGCGCCGCAAAGCGCAGCCGCGGGTGCACGATGCGATCTTGCGCCCGCACCAGTTCCAGCTCGTAGCTGGCACAGGCCTGGGTTTCCAGCAGCACTTCGTGCACCGCGGCGGCGGTGAATTCAAACGCCGCTACCCAGTCATCGCCGAGCAGCAAGCGCGCCAGGAACAAGCCTGATGTCAGGTCACCAACGCCTACCGGCTGGCGGGCGAATGCCAGCAGCGGGCGGCGGATGTGCCAGCTCCCTTCGCCGGTCACCAGCAGCATCTCGAAATCTTCCGCGCCACGCCCCGGGTACGCCAGGTGCTTGACCAGCACCGCTTTCGGGCCGCGCTCCAGCAGGCTGCGGGCCATGTAGACACAGTCTTGCAACGACTCGGCACGGCGCCCGCAGAAGCTGTCCAGTTCCAGCTGGTTCGGGCACAGCACATCAGCACGGGCCAGCGCTTCTTCGAGCAGAAACTCGCTGACCTCGGCCGGAACGATACAGCCCTTCTCGGGATGGCCCATCACCGGGTCGCAGAGGTACAAGGCGCGCGGGTTGGCCGCCTTGATCCGGGCCACGCCGCTGAGGATCGCCCGCCCCTGCTCGGCACTGCCCAGGTAGCCGGACAACACCGCATCGCAGTTGCCCAGCTCACCGATCGTCGCAATCCCTTCTACCAGTGCAGGTATTTGCGCTGGAGCAAGCACTTCTCCGGTCCACTGGCCATACTGAGTATGGTTGGAGAACTGCACGGTATTGAGCGGCCAGACCTTCACCCCGACCCGCTGCATGGGAAACACTGCGGCGCTGTTGCCGGCATGGCCGAAAACCACGTGGGACTGGATGGCGAGCAGATGCGGTGTACGTTTCATGCAGGTCTTCCGAAAGCGTAGGATGAAAACAAGGCGCGCAGTATGGCGCTAAATGCCACCTGTACGACAGACCGGGGAGGCAGTTAAGCTGGGCATACCTCGTTGGAGCATATGTAAATGTTGACCCTGGGAAATCTCTTCGTGCTGATGCTGCTGGCCACGGCAGGCGCTTGGTTGTGGCATAACCACGGCTTGCGTGAAAAGGCTCTGGAGCGGGTCAAGCAGCACTGCGCCAAGCTCGACCTGGAGCTGCTCGATGGCAATGTCGCGCTCAAGCGCATCGGCTTTGTTCGCGATGCCAACGGCCGCAAACGCCTGGCCCGGGTGTACAACTTCGAATTCACCGTGACCGGCGAACAGCGCCACCCCGGTACCGTCACCCAGTTCGGCGCCCATACCATGCAGATCGAACTGGCGCCCTACCCGTTCGAGATCAAGACGCCGCCACACCACGATAACGTGGTCGAGATGAACCAGTGGCGTCAGGACCACAACCGCTGGCGTAACTAGACGCGGCAGGCCAGCATGGCCTGTTTTAGCGCTTCAGGAGCTTGCGGCTCGGCGAAAATCAGCTCCAGCCGCGAGTCACGCCGCCATTCGCTGCGGCTCCACAGCAAGGACGGCTGTCCAGCCAGGGCATTGAGCGCTTGCCAGCCGTCCAGGCTGTGGATAACTGCCTTGGCCCGGCGCCAGTCCAACTCCCGCAGAAATTGCTCGATGCGGGCACGATCAAACACCTGAGCCGGGTGCCAGCGCCAACCAATGCTCCAGCCCTCCGCCGCCTCCTGGATGCTGCAAATTGGCTCCTGCGGATTTGTCCACAGGCTGCCTATGACTGCGGAAACACTGGCTGATGCCAGTTTATCCACAGCCAGGGAATGGCTTGGCGGAGCACTTGCCATCGGCACTTCGGACAACGGCAGATGGCCGAAATCGGTCCAGTACAGGCGAGCATCCGCCAGCCGGGAAGTTATCCACAAGCGCTGTTGTTCGTCCAGACCAGCGGATTTGTTCAGCACCAGCAGCCCGGCGCTGGCCAGGGTCGAGTGCTGAGCTTGCGGCAAGGCAACACCCGCAGCCAGCTGCTCGGCATCGAGCACCAGTACCGCCGGTTGTACCGCCAGCACCCCCTGCCAGGGCGGTAAGCGCAGTTGCTCCAGCAACTGCAACGGATGGCCCAACCCGGATGGTTCGATAAACAGCCTATGCGGCCTGGCCTTGCGCAACAGGCGACCCAGGCCGACCTGGAATGGCATGCCGTTGACGCAGCACAAGCAACCGCCGGCCACCTCTCCCAGGGCAATCCCATCGTCATCGGTTGCCAGCAGCGCTGCGTCCAGGCCGATCTGGCCGAACTCGTTGATCAGCACCGCCCAGCGCTCATCGGCGGGCCGCTGCGCCAACAACTGGTGAATCAGGCTGGTCTTGCCGGCGCCGAGCGGGCCGGCAATCACGTGGGTAGGAATGTTCTGCAGCATGGGACGGAGAGTGCCTGAAATTTTCGTCACTATGCCGTTATATCAGGCCATCCAGTCAAGGCTGAGGATCAAACGCCGCTCACCATTGGCCAAGGCCGGCGAACGATGGACCAGCCCGCCTCCCTGATTACCAAGCCATTTCTCGCCCTTGAGCAAGGCCACCTCACCCTCGGCCAATTGGCGGATTGCCTCGGCATGCGGTTGCTCCCGAGCCAGTTGCGTACGGTCGATTGCGCCTTCTTCCAGCCATTCACTACCCGGCCCGGCGTAGGTGCTCAGCAAACGCAGAGGGACGTGATCGACATGAAACCGCGGGCACATGGCGTTGCCCAGCGCCTGCAGGCGCAAGCCGACTCGTCGGGCGTCGAGCAAGCAGGCGTAGGCAGCCACCAGCCAGGCAACGTCGGTAACAAACGCCACATGGCCTTCCAGGTCGGCATACCCGCCCAGCAAGCCACTGAGGTCCGGCAACTGTTGTTGCTCATCCAGCTCGATGACCCGGCTTTCACCCAGTGGCTGGTTCAGCGACAGCAGCAAGCGGGCAAAGTCTTCGATCTGCACCGGCAAGCGGCGCTGCCATACCGCGAGATTGACGCCATCCTGCAACGCCTCGGTGAGCACTTGAGGCGTTTCGCCGAAGGCCTGGCGCATCACGCCGCGTCCTCGTCAAACCACGGGCCGAACGGGTCGGGCAGTTGCCGCCAACTGTTCACGCCTGCGGCCATTTCTGCATCGTCGAGCAGGCAGCTCGAGAGCTCGGCATCGAGCCGGGCGAAGTCGATATTCTGACCGATGAATACCAGCTCCTGGCGGCAATCACCACACTCTGCAGTCCAGTTCTTGAAGATCTGCGCGCTGCTCTGCTCATCCTGCGGCCACTGCTCACGGGGTACGAAGCGCCACCAGCGCCCGGCAAAACCGTGGCGCATCATGCCGCCGGCCTGCGACCAACTGCCGGCATCCTGGTGCTTGCTGGCGAGCCAGAAGAAGCCCTTGGAGCGCAGCAACCGGCCGTTGTCCCAGGGCCTGTGGATAAAATCGTAAAAGCGCTGTGGATGCAGCGGCCGGCGCGCTTGCCAGGTGGTCGCGGCAATTCCGTATTCCTCGGTTTCCGGCACGTGTTCGCCGCGCAGTTCCTGCAGCCAGCCAGGCGCCTGGGCGGCGCGGTCGAAGTCGAACAGACCGGTGTTGAGGATCTGCTGCAGCGCTACCTGACCCATGACCATCGGCACGATCTGCGCCTGGGCGTTAAGGCTGCGCAAGATCGCGCTGAGCTCTTCGCGCTCGACGCTGCTGATCAGATCGATCTTGCTCAACAGAATCACGTCAGCGAACTCCACCTGCTCAATCAAGAGGTCACTGATCGAGCGCTCGTCTTCGTCACCAAGGGTTTCGCCGCGGCTGGCCAGGCTCTCGGCCGCCTGATAATCACGCAGGAAGTTCAAGCCATCGACCACCGTGACCATGGTGTCCAGGCGCGCCTGATCGGCCAGGCTGCGGCCTTGCTCGTCACGAAAGGTAAAGGTTTCGGCGACCGGCAACGGCTCGGAGATGCCGGTGGACTCGATCAACAGATAATCAAAACGCCCCTCGCGGGCCAGGCGTGCGACCTCTTCGAGCAGGTCTTCGCGCAAGGTGCAGCAGATGCAGCCGTTGCTCATCTCCACCAGCTTTTCTTCGGCGCGGTTGAGACTGACGTTGCGCTGCACCTCGCTGGCATCGATGTTGATTTCGCTCATGTCGTTGACGATCACCGCGACCCGCAGGTTGTCGCGGTTTTTCAGCACGTGATTGAGCAGAGTACTTTTGCCGGCACCCAGAAAGCCGGAAAGCACAGTGACGGGAAGACGGTTGGGCATGGGGGCTATCCTCATCGGGGCGAGTGCATTCGAACGATGCATTGCGCAATGTTATATTATAACAATACAATCTCGCCAACCCACTTCGCTCAGAACATGACCAAAGGCCGACCTGGAAGATGAAATCACGTTGCCTTTTTGCCCTCGCTGCTTTGCTGCTGTGCGAATCCGCCGTTGCCAACGGCGCGCCCCTCAGCAACGGCCTGGCACTTTGTACCCGCAGTGCAACCTTGCTTGCCTGCAGCGATGCCCAGGGCAATTACTACAGCGTGCAAACCCAGGGCAGCACCACCTACCTGCGCGGCTTCGAAATGGAGGGCCGCAGGCTGTGGGCACAAACCAATAGCCGCTATGGCCAGCTGACTTTCTTCACAGGCGTGGCGAGCAATGGCGAAACCTGGGTCGGATACAGCCAGCGTGTGGGCTGGACCACCTTGAACAAGGTCTCCAGTTCCAGCGGGCAGCGTTTCAATCTGCGCTGCAATCGTCTGAGCGGCTGCCAATAGCCTTCTTGAAAAGTGAACCCCTGATGAGCGCTTTCACCCTTCCTGACATCGCTGCCCAAGCCACCACTTCCCAGTTACCATTGGATTGGGTCGGCATGTGTGGCATTGCCCTGCCGCTGCAGATCGATGGGCAGATATTGCCAGCAACAGCCGACGCGGGCGTCAGCCTTGATGATGGCGCCTCCCGGGGCATTCACATGTCACGCTTGTACCTGGCGCTGGAAGCCCTGGAATATCAACCCTTGAGTCCGGCGCTGATCAATGAAGTTCTGCAGGGTTTTCTCGACAGCCACATAGGCCTTTCCGCCAGTGCGTTCCTGACCCTGCGATTCGAACTGATGCTCAAACGCCCTGCGCTAATCAGCCCCTTGGCAGGTTGGAAAGCCTATCCGGTTACTCTGGATGCGCAGATTAAAGACGGAGTGTTCCACGTGGAACTATTTGTCGATGTGGCGTATTCCTCCACCTGCCCCTGCTCAGCCGCCTTGGCTCGGCAGCTGATTCAACAGCAATTCATCAGCGATTTTGGCAATCGCAGCTTGAGCCATGAAGCGATCTTGAGTTGGCTGGGTAGTGCCGAGGGTATTGTGGCCACGCCCCACAGCCAACGCAGTGTGGCAAAGCTGCAGGTTCGTCTGCGCTCAGGGGTTAGCGAGCTGCCGATAGAAGCGCTGATCAACCAGGCCGAGAGCGCCTTGGGCACCGCTGTTCAAACTGCGGTAAAGCGCGCAGATGAACAAGCCTTTGCCTTGGCCAACGGGCAGAATTTGATGTTCTGTGAAGATGCCGCCCGGCGCTTGAATGTGGGGTTGAAAACCCTGCCGTGGCTCAGCGGCTTCAACCTGCGCGTGGAACATGCCGAAAGCTTGCATGCCCACGACGCAGTCGCTCACAGCCAATGGCGATGGTGAGGCACTTCAGCTACGCGGTTTAACCGTACCGCAGTCATTACCGAGCCACACTGCCCGGGTGTTCATGCTGCCCTGCTGCTGCACACCGGATGCATTGAAGGTACCGTTGACCTGGGTCGTGAACTCACGATCGCTGACGAACGTGGCTTCCCCATTACCTTGGGCTTTCGGGCAACTGAAGGTGAACTTCCAGACATTGCCGGTGCGCTCGGTGATCTTCTGGGTACAGCCAGACTTGGGATCCTGCAGCGGGATGTCATTGGTTTTTACCTGCTCCGGCGTCAGGCAAGAGCGCACACCTTGACCGGCGACGCTGATCCCTTGCTTGGCCAGGCCACCTTCGATCATCGCCCGTTGCTCCGGCGGCAGGTTCTTCAATTGACCGAGCATGAAGCCCATGTCTGGAAGCGGCTTGCCATCAACCTGCATGTTGCTGGTGGTCAGCTCCCAAAGGCCAGGTTGCAACATCTGCGCATGCACCAACGGGCTTGCCAGACCGAACATCAGTGCCAGCAGCGGCAGACGATTTTTCATGTAGTGACTCCTCGAAACTCCAGCCCCAAGCTGGAACACAGCTTAGACGTCAATTTGTGCTTTCGGTTGCAAGTGCTGCCATGAACATGCTCTGTTAGGGGTAGAGCCTTCGGACAGCAGGATGCGTATGGATTACCACAGCCCGTACTTCTTCGGTTACCTCATTGGCGTGATTCACTTGCTCGGGGCAATCGCCGCCTTGCACGCGGTGTTCACCGTACGCACCGCCCAGGGGGCAATTGCCTGGGCCTTATCGCTGCTGTTCATTCCCTACTTCACCCTTATTCCCTACCTGGTGTTTGGCAGCCGTACCTTCGACGCCTACATCCAGGCCCGGCGCCAGGCCAACCGTGAAATGCATGTGGCCATGGCCGATCTCAACTGGCGACCCTGGGTCGAAGAGGCCTTGGCAGCCCGCAATTCAGAATCCTATGCCGCGCTGCGGGCGATGCCCAAGCTGGGACGCATGCCGTGCCTGGCCAACAATCAGGTGCGTTTGCTGATCGACGGCAAGGCTACTTTCGACGCCATCTTTCACGCCATTGCCGGCGCACGCGACACGGTGCTGGTGCAGTTTTTCATTATTCACGACGATGAACTGGGGCGGCAGCTACAGGCCCTGCTGCTGAAAAAGGCCACCGAAGGCGTCAAGGTCTACGTGCTCTACGACAGCGTCGGCAGCCATGCCCTACCCTCTGCCTACAGCCATAAACTGCGTGCAGGCGGCGTCAATATCCGCGCTTTCGCCACTCGCCGCGGCTGGTTCAACCGCTTCCAGGTCAACTTTCGCAACCACCGCAAAATCGTCGTGGTCGATGGCCTGCAGGGTTTTCTGGGTGGCCACAACGTTGGCGATGAGTACCTGGGTGGCAATCCCAAGCTCTCCCCTTGGCGTGATACTCACGTCCAGGTCAGCGGACCAGTGCTGGCCTGCCTGCAGGAATCGTTCGCCGAGGACTGGTTCTGGGCGTCGCGCCAACTGCCGCCCTTGATCCTGCCGGACACCTACCCGGAAGATGGCGTGCTCTGCCAGGTATTGGCCAGCGGGCCGGCCGATCCGCAAGAAACTTGCTCGCTATTCTTCGTCGAAGCCATCCACTCGGCGCGCGAACGCCTGTGGATCACCAGCCCCTACTTCATCCCTGACGAAGCGGTGTTCGCAGCCCTGCGCCTTGCAGTGTTGCGCGGGGTAGATGTGCGCATCCTGATTCCTTCGCGTGCAGACCACCGTATCGTCTACGCCGCCTCCAGCCTGTTCGCCTTTGAGGCGGTGCGCGCCGGGGTGCGGATGTTTCGTTTCGAACCTGGATTCCTGCATCAGAAGGTGGTGCTGATCGACAACGAGATCAGCTCCATCGGCAGCGCCAACCTCGACAACCGATCATTTCGCCTCAACTTCGAGATCATGTTGCTGACCGTAGACCGCGCATTTGCCGATCAGGTCGAAGCGATGCTCAGCCATGACTTCGACCAATCCCGGGAAATCACCGCCGAAGACAGCCGCGATACACATCGCCTGCAGCAGCTGGGGATGCGTATCGCGCGGCTGATTTCGCCGATTCTGTAAGGTGCTTTAACGGTAGAAGTCTTCGCGGGTCAGCGGCAAATCGTGGCTGCCATCGGCAAAGGGTTTGACCGCAAGGATCTGGTGCAAATTGATCCAGCCCCTGGCAAAGGCATAGGAGCAACCAGCCAGGTACAGGCGCCAGATGCGCAGGGCTTTCTCTGGCACCAGCGCGCCAGCCTTGTCCAGCTGTGCTTCGAGGCGGTTGCTCCAGTGCTCGAGGGTGCGCGCGTAATGCAGGCGCAGGCTTTCGACGTCGACAATCTCCAGCCCCGCTTCACTGATGCGTGCACTGATCATCGACAGGTGCGGCAGCTCGCCATGGGGGAACACGTAGCGCTCGATGAAACTGCCCGCGCCGCGCCCGACCGGTCGCCCGTCGGTGTGCCTGGCGGTGATGCCATGGTTCATCACCAGGCCACCTTCGCGCACGGCGCCAAACAAGCGCTGGCAATACAGCGCCAGGTTGGCATGACCCACGTGTTCAAACATGCCGACACTCACCACCTTGTCGAAGCGACCGTCCTGGGGCAGGTCGCGATAATCGAGTATCTGCAGCTCAACCTGCCCTTCCAGGCCATCGGCCTTGACCCGCTCACGGCCGAGCTTGAGCTGCTCTTTGCTCAGAGTGATGCCGAACACCTTGGCACCGAACTCCCTGGCTGCGTAGCGCGCCAGCCCGCCCCAACCACAACCGACATCCAGCAGGTAGTCGCCCTTCTTCAAGCGCAGCTTGCGGCACAAGTGCTCGAACTTGTTCTGCTGGGCTTGCTCCAGGGTGTTGGTGGGCGATTTGAAATAGGCGCAGGAGTAGGCCATGTCGCTGTCCAGCCACAGCTGGTAGAAGGCGTTGGACAGGTCGTAGTGGTAGGAAATTGCTGCCGCATCGGTAGCCTTGTCATGCTCGGTGCGCACCGGCTGATCGTCTTCTTCATCCTTGAGCAAAGCCACGCTAAGTTCGTCACAGACGCGGATCACCTCACTGATGGAGCCCTCCAGTTCCAGCTTGCCTTCGACGAACGCTGCTCCCAACTCATCCAGGCTTGGATGGGTCAACTGAGTAATCAGCTGCGGGTCCTTGACCAGAATGGTCACCTGCGGCTTGGGCCCCAGATCGAACGCATTGCCATCCCAAAGTTTGAGTCGCAGTGGCAGTCGCAGGCTTTGCAGAACAGGTGGAAGTTGCGCAAGCATGAAATGAGCCTCCTTTTTTCATCGGACGTCTGCCCAAAAGGGTAGTTCATCTGCCGGAACTTTCAGCTTATGCCGACCATAGTCTGAGCCTATCTAGCCCGTTGCAGACCTTGCGCCGGGGGCTGGAACCTACGATTTATTGTATACAATCGAGCGATTTGCAGATTAGTCTTGGCGCCATTGTCGATTCTTCATCCTGGAGTACAACAATGAAAACCTATGATGTAGTAATCATTGGCGGCGGGCCTGGTGGGTACAACGCGGCTATTCGTGCCGGTCAACTGGGCTTGAGCGTGGCATGCGTGGAAGGTCGCTCGACCCTCGGCGGCACTTGCCTTAACGTCGGCTGCATGCCGTCCAAGGCCCTGCTACATGCCTCCGAGTTGTATGAGGCGGCGGTTGGCAGCGAGTTCGCCAACCTCGGCATCGAGGTCAAACCGACCCTCAACCTTGCGCAGATGATGAAGCAGAAGGATGAGAGCGTCAGCGGCCTGACCAAGGGTATCGAGTTCCTGTTCCGCAAGAACAAGGTCGACTGGATCAAGGGCTGGGGCAAGCTCGATGGTGTTGGCCGGGTCAAGGTGACCGACGACCAGGGCGCGGTAACTGAGCTGGAGGCCAAGGACATTGTCATTGCCACTGGCTCCGAACCGACGCCGCTGCCTGGCGTGACCATCGACAACCAGCGCATCATCGACTCCACCGGCGCCCTGGCCCTGAGTGAAGTGCCCAAGCACCTGGTGGTAATCGGCGCCGGGGTCATCGGCCTGGAGCTGGGTTCGGTGTGGCGCCGGCTGGGCAGCCAGGTGACCGTGGTCGAGTACCTCGATCGCATCTGCCCCGGTACTGATGAAGAAGCGGCAAAAACCCTGCAACGCGCCCTGGCCAAGCAAGGCATGAAGTTCAAGCTCGGCAGCAAGGTCACCCAGGCCAGCGCTTCAGCGCAAGGGGTGAACCTGAGCCTGGAGCCTGCCGCAGGCGGCAGCGCCGAAACCCTCGAGGCCGACTACGTACTGGTTGCCATCGGCCGGCGCCCCTATACCCAGGGCCTTGGCCTGGAAAGCGTCGGCCTGGAAACCGACAAGCGCGGCATGCTCGCCAACCAGCACCACCGCACCAGCGTCCCGGGCGTGTGGGTTATTGGCGATGTCACCTCCGGAGCGATGCTCGCGCACAAGGCCGAGGACGAGGCTATCTCCTGCATCGAACAGATTGCCGGCAAGGCCCACGAGGTCAACTACAACCTGATTCCGGCGGTCATTTACACCCGTCCGGAACTGGCCAGCGTCGGCAAGACCGAAGAGCAGCTCAAGGCCGAAGGCCGCGAGTACAAGGTCGGCAAGTTCCCCTTCAGCGCCAACAGCCGGGCCAAGATCAACCACGAGACCGAAGGCTTCGCCAAGGTCCTCGCAGATGCCCGTACCGATGAAGTATTGGGCGTGCACCTGGTTGGCCCAAGCGTCAGTGAGATGATCGGTGAGTATTGCGTGGCCATGGAGTTCAGCGCCTCGGCTGAAGACATCGCCCTCACCTGCCACCCGCACCCGACGCGCTCCGAAGCCCTGCGCCAGGCGGCGATGAACGTCGACGGCAAGGCGATGCAGGTCTGATCAGTCAGGCCGGTCGAACGGATGAAGCCGGCCTTCAAGGCTGAAGGCCGGCTTATCCACAATCAGGCCAGGGCAGCCTGTTGGTTTTCCACAGCCAGCAGGTCAAAACGCGAGGCCAGGAACGGGGTGATATCCAGCGGCAGGGTTTCCTGGTTCACGACCTTGTCGATCAGCACGCCAGTGATGGCCGAGGTAAGGATGCCGGTGCGAAAGTGTCCACAGGCATTCACGTAGCCACTGACTTCGCTGACCGGCCCCAGGATCGGCAGCTCGTCCGGCGAGCCCGGGCGCAAGCCGGCCCAGGTGCGCTTGAGGTTGATCTGCGCCAGCTCCGGCACGCAGCGCACCGCGCCCTGAACCAGGCCGTTGATCTCCGGGAAGGTGTTGCTGACGTCGAAGCCTTTGTCTTCGGTGGTGCTGCCGATCAGGATCTCACCGTTGTCCTTCTGCGCCATGTAGCAGTCGCTGGTGGTCAGGCAGCCTTGCAGCAGCTTGGGCATGCGCTCGGTGAGGATAATCTGGCCTTTGACCGGCTTGACCGGAATCCGCAGGCCCGTGGCCCACTCGCTCAAGTCTGCGGCCCAGGCGCCGGCGGCGTTGATCAGGGTATCACAGTGAAAGGTGCCCTCTTCGGCGGTTTGCACGCCGCTGACCCGCGAACCCTGATGCAGCACACCGGTAATGTTGGTGTTGTGGAACAGGTCGACACCGTTCTGGCGCGCCGCCTCCATATAGGAATCAGCCAGGCGGAACGGGCTGACCTGGTGATCGCAGAGAAACTCCAGGGCACCATGGGCCTCATGGCTCACCGCAGGTTCGGCCTGGCGCAGGGCATCGCGGTCGAGCCAGCGCACCTGGTCGGCCAGGTGCGGGATCTGCGCAACGATGTGCTCGGCGTAGAGGCGGTCTTCATCGTCGTAGATCACGTACTTGAGGCCCGTGCGCTCGAACTTGAAGTCCATGCCGTGGCGCTCGATCAGCTCGCGGTGCAGCTGTGGATAAAGTGCGTTGGACTGCAAGGCAAAGTCGAAGAACGACTGCGGCAGGATGTGCGGCGTGCTCGAATCCACCGCCACTGCCGCGCCATGGGCTTCGCGCTTGTGCTTGGCCGACATCATGCGAAAGAAGATTACTCCGCAGCCCAGGCCCACGGACTCACCAATAGCCCACAGGCCACCGGCCGACGCGCGGGTGGCATTGCCCGGGCGCTTGGCATCGATCAGGGCGATCTTCAGGTTCTTGCGTTTGGACAGCTGGTAGGCGCAGGACGCACCGATCACACCGCCACCGGCGATGACCACATCATAGGTTCTGTTCATGCTTCAGGCTTCCGTGCCGAGTTGCTGGAATGCAGAGAATGGAATCGGGTCGATCGGGAAACGCGGCCGCAGCCAGCCGACATCGGCACGTCCGGTTGCTTCGCGCAGGCGATCGCTGCAATAGCCGACGCACATGCGCCCCTGGCAGTCGCCCATGCTCACCCGGGTGCGCATCTTCAACCCGGCCATGTCCTCGACGCCCTGCTCCAGGGCGCGATCGATGTCGCTGCGGGTGACATGCTCGCAACGACAGATCACCGTGTCCGCCTGCGGCAGCTCGATCTGCTTGGTGCCGCGGTGGGTGTAGCGCTCTACCCCGGCGCGAAAGCGTTTGATCGCTGCCAGCTGGCCGAGGTATTTCTCGCGCAGTTCGATCGCCTCTTCTGCGTTGAGTACCTCCTGCTGCAGCAGGATCGAAACAGCCGCGATGCGCCCGGTGAGCATTGCCGCCTCACCACCACGGATGCCGCCCATGTCACCGGCCAGGTGGATGTGCGGCTGGCTGCTTTGCTGCCAGACGTTGCTTTCTGGACGCAGGTAGCCGTCTTCGTTGAAGCCATGGTCCAGGCCCAGTTGCTGGCTGAGCTGGGTGCGGGGGATAAAGCCGTAGCCCACCGCCAGGGTTTGCGCCGGCTCGCGCTGGGCGCGGGAAAGGTCCGGCTGCCAATCGTCACCGTAGGGCGCCACGGTCACTTCAGCCAGCTCACCCTCACCCTTGGCTTCGACAATCCCCCAGCCGTAGTACATGGGGATGCCGTTGAGCTTCATGTAGCCAAGCATGCTCAGGCCATCGAGGAACAGCTGCGGCTTGTTCATCAGCGCCAGACTTTCACGGGCAATCTTGCTGAACGGGCAGGCTTCATAGACGCCGGCAACCTTCGCCCCGGCCGCGTGCAACTGGCAGGCCACCAACGGCAACAACGGCCCGGTGCCAGCGATCACGGTACTGCCCAGGGGTTTGACCACACCGCTTTTGATCTGCAACTGAAGCCCGCCGAGCAACATCACACCCGGCAAGGTCCAGCCGGCAAACGGGACGTTGCGCTCGTGGCAACCGGCCGACAGCAACAGATGGGAAAAATCGATTTCGTGCAGGGTTTCTTCGCCATCGAGTACCATCAGGCGCTGCTCATCCCCACCGACCACACGGCTGTTCAGGCGCAGGTCGATGCGATCGGCGCAGGCGGCGAAGTCCTTGTGCAGTTTTTTCAGCGCCTTGCTATAGCGGGCACCCAGGTAGCCCAGGTCGACGCCGCTGCGCAGCGGTCCGCGAAACACCACGCCACCCGGGCGTGAGGCTTCATCAAACAACAGGCTCGAGACACCGTGCCTGGCCAGCTCGATCGCCGCTGCCATACCTGCCGAACCACCACCGACAATAACTGGACGCAAGCTCATGGTGCCTCCTGCCCGGCAAAACGGTTGGTCCCGGTTTCGACCCGCATGCCCGGCTGTACCTCGGTTTGGCAGGCGCGGCGCTTGGGCCGGCCGTTGATCGACACCAGGCAGCAATGGCACACGCCCATGCCGCAGAAAGCGCCGGTCAATTGTTGGTGATCGTTAAGCGCCACCTGGCGCAGGCCCACGGCGTTAAGCACGCTGAGCACGGTTTCACCGGCAGCGACCGCCACCGCCTGGCCGTTGAGTTCGATGGTCATGTCCGCCCGCGACAGGGGCTGGATATCTAGCTTTCGCTCCAGAGTCTGCATAGCTTTTCGTCCGTGAAAAAGAAACATGGACTGCGCACACTAAGCCAAGCGCACGCCTGGACTATTGATCCAGGCCAGCTAATGGGTCTGCTTGCCGGACAAACCGACAAAACAGAGCAGATGGCCCGTGCTCATCCGGGCGAAGTTTCTCAACGGGCGATTCTAGAAAAAAGTGCATTCAAATCGGTGGCCCGATTTGAATGCACAAGGGAGGAGCTCGTTATCTCTGTTCGAACCGCGATTAACTTCTGTAGCAGAGTATTCACGTGATCGTTCTGGAATACCGAAAGTGGCGCAGGTCAGTCTGTTTTTTTACGAGTGTTCGGAGTCGTTGGCGCAATTGGCTTCTTTTCGGTCTGACCTTTGTCCTGACCGCGCTCCTCTTTGAATTTTTGATGCCATCGCTCCAATGCCTCTGCACCATCTGATGCTTGGCTAAGCGGGCTGAGGAGCAAGAGAGCAAGCAGGATTGAGCTAACCAGTTTCATGAGGACCTCACTTTTTACTTTGAACGTGTCTGTACTGCCCCAACAACCAGGCCAAATCATCGAAGATCGCAGCGAAATGCATCGCCCCAAGCCGACGCAATGAATTTGCGGTTCGGTGTGATTGAAGGATCATCCGGGGGTAGCGTTGTGGGGAGCGAGCGAGGCGGCTCAATCCAGCGCAGATGAGCTGCGCGATCGGGTCTTGAGGGTCAAGCTGCTTCAGGTCGGCATGCACCCGCCGCAGTTCACGCGCTAGTTGCAGTGACAATCTGCCCAGGTACTCGTGTTGATGCTGGCTATCGAGTGTTGCTGGGGCCAGCGCAGCCAACGAGGCGAGCCGGTGCTGCTGGCGCACCTGCCATGAGTGATCACTACCGGCGGCACCCTGTCGAAGCAATACCAGGGTCTCGCGATGAAGGGCGTCAACTAGCCCATTGAAATTCCTGTCATTTCGTTTTGGCAGCAGCTGGTACGCAAGCAGACAGATACCCAAAGCGATGATCCATGAAACAGACTGATTCGCGAAGTCATTGAAGTCATAGGCGGGTACGAGAGTGGTAGATACCAGTGTGTTGAAGGCGATCAGAAAAGCTACCCCCTGGAAAGCGCGTGAAGGCAAGGTAGTCGCGTGAATGCCGAACGACCAGAAAAGGCTCAGGCTGACCAGCAGCAGTGGCAGACCATTGATCTGCGGCAGGATGAGGAACTTGCAAGCGAGCGCTGCGGGAATCGCATACAGCGTCCCCCGTAGAAAGCTTTCGGTGCCTTTTTCGGGGGTGGGCATTGCAGCGATCAGTGTGCAGTAGGGCCCCAGAACTGCCAGCAGGGTCGGGCCTTGGTCCCAACCACTGATGTACCAGACAGCAGCTGCCAGCAAAGTTGCCAGAAGGGCTCTGATCCCGTTACGCAGGCCGTCGGCGTAATGGCGATGAAAGCGAAATGGGCGATGAACATGAGCAGTTTCTTGCTCTAGGGAAGAAAAGCCTTCCAGGGCCAAAGCGAACTCTTCCAACTGCTCGTCCAAGCGCCTGAACGCAAGGAGGGTACGTTGCTCTGGATGACTCGCTTGGGCAGCCGAAGCTGTTTTGCTTGCTAGCTCGTCGCGAATGGTTCGAACCCGGACCTTGGCCTCTGCCAGGCTCAAAGAGTGTTCGCTTAATGCCCTGCTTACCGAAGCAAGCTGAAGGCCCGTTGCCGAAACTGCATTTGTTGATTCCAGTACTGACAAGTCGGCAGGCAACTCATGTTCCAGCAGTGCAGATTGCAGGTAAGTCGAGCCAGACCTGATAGCTTTCAAATTGTCACTGATGACCCAGGATTCACCTCGACCCAGGCCAAGGAGATCGTCCACCTTGTTGATCTCTGCCGCGAGGACAAGGCGTTTGCGATGCGCCTGCTCATCTGCAGGTTGTGCGTATTTCTCTGCAATCAACGCTGCAGCCTTGACGCACAAGCTGACCACGGTGTCGCGTATGCGAGCCTCGACTGTCTTGCGACTGAAAAGGACGGTAACCAGAGTCAGACTAATAGCCCCGACCACCACCGCGGTGGCACGGGAGACGATGTGTTCAAAGCTGATCTGAGGTTCGGTGATGGCTGGCCCTAACGCCAGGCAAACGGTGTAGCCGGCCACGACGGCGGTAGTTGCGTAGTAATGCCGAACTACCGACATAGCGGCTACACATAGCCCAAGCCATATCCCAACGCCCACTATCATCAGGATCATTTGCTGGGCGAAACACGCCACCAGAACGAATGCGGCTACGGCACCTACCAGCGTGCCGGCGATACGATGCAGACCTTTGCCAACCACAGCTCCCTGAACGGGATTGACCAGCAGGAGCACGGTAGAGGCCGCGGAGAATGGCGAGTCCAGATGCAGGTAGAGACCTACGCACAATGCCAGCGCTGCTGCCATGCAACTGCGCAAGACATACAGGCTTGTAGAAGAAGTAAAGGGCAAGGGCAATGCGCCAAACCGTTTACCTATAGCTACGGCGCCCATTACAGAAACTCCTGGAGCCAATGAGTCAGACGCCGATGGTTTGGTGCACCAGCCTGGTCCACCTCAATACTTGCGGTCATGCCTGCTGCAAGCTCCACGCCCTCCGGGATGTGGTCAATTTCAATGCGCACCGGCAATCTCTGGGCCAGTCGAATCCAGCTGAACGTCGGGCTTACCTGAGGTAAACCGTTCTGCGCCCGCACTTCATTGGTATCGGAGACTCCACGTCCTATGCTCGACACATGACCGGATAGCAGCGGCGAGAACCCCATGAGCTTGACCTTGGCATGGGCTCCAAGAGGAATATTTGTGAGTTTGGTCTCCTCGAAATAGCCGGTGACCCAGAAACTCTTGCTGTCGACAACGAACATGTTGGTGCCACCTGCAACGGCATAATCACCGGGTTGCAGACGCAGTTGGGTGACATAGCCATCTACGGGCGCAACGATCTTGGTGCGTTGTAGTTCCAGTTGAGCCTGTGCCAACTGGGCCTGTGCAATATTCAGCCGAGCCTTGGCGATTGCACGGGTGCGTACAGCGTTATCGATCTCTTCCTTGGGCACTACACCGACAAGCAGCTTCCTGCGGCGTAGCTCTTCGTTGCGCTGCTGGAACACCTCCTTGACCTCGGCCAGTTCGGCGGCTTTTTGATCGACTGCCAGGGCATAGCTTCGAGCATCGATGCTGTACATCAGATCGCCCTTCTGCACCCACTGGTTATCACCGACCCAAACCCGCTCGATGCTGCCCGATACCTCGGGAGCGATCCGGATAACCTGAGCACTAATGCGGCCATCCCGGGTCCATGGTGCCAGTACATAAGCATTCCAAAGTGACAGGCCGAAATAGAGTGAAAAGGCACCAACAACCAGGATGGCCAGGAACTTGAACAATCTCACTACGTGATTCATCGACGCCTCTTCAGAATTTGATGACCAGCAGAGAAAGCAAGGACACCGACAGGAAGAATCGGAGCAGGTTTGGATGCCACATCAGGTCCAACCAACGTCGCGCCATCCTTTCCAAAATGAGATAGAACACCGTTGCTACCAGCAGGTAGATGAACAGTGGCGGGAAGTACACGTTGGCAAAGGAGAACTCGCTGAGCATGGATCGCACCTGTTGCTGGCCAAGTCAGCGCATCGTAGAAAATGCAGCTTGAATCCGATATGGACTATCAAGACAATAAATAATCAAATTCAGACAGGGGTGGCACTGGGTGGCTACGACCGCTTTCCCTCTGGATCTTCATGATCCTGATTCACTTGCGCAGCCGGCTGTGGCCTTGCTGATCGAGTCTCAACAAAACGACACTGAGGTACCTGTCCACTACCACCGCAAGGGCCAACTGATCGTGGCCTTGAAAGGGGGAAACGTATGCACCATCGAAGATGGCTTATGGATGGTGCCGCCAGGCTTTGGCGTATGGGTTCCAAGTGGAACGGTTCATAGCAACCGTGTAACGGCCAACGGCAAGATCTGCTTGCTGTTCATAGAGCCAGGCATCGCTCAGCTTCCGGAGCATTGCTGCACCCTGGCATTGAGCCCACTCATCCTGGAGTTGGTTTTGTATCTGGCAGGCGGCCCTAACGATTATCCTGCCGATGGCCAGATTGCGCGGCTTGCTGGGGTGCTACTTGAGCTTCTGGAACAGGCACCTGCTGAGCGGTTTTATCTACCGCTACCCAAGAGCCCGCAAGTGCGGCAGATTGCTAGCGCCTTGGCTGAGGCCCCTGCCAGTCGTGTGACAGTGGCCGAATGGGCAGACAGGGTTGCCATGAGTGAGCGGACCCTTGCACGGCTGATCAAAAACGAGACAGGCCTTAGCTTCGGACATTGGCGTAAACAATGGCAGATAATCGTTGCTTTGCAGCACTTGGTCGAGGGCGCATCAGTGCAGAGCACCGCCGAAGCGTTGGGTTATGAATCTGTCAGTTCGTTCATCAGCATGTTTCGCAAAACGCTTGGAAACTCACCAGCTCGCTACGTCCGTGAAGCGATCGTGAGTCGAAAACTGACATAGCACACAGGCTAGAAGTCGAACCAGGGTTGCGGCAAGCGCAGCAGGAGATAGGAAGGGCACGTCGAAGAAGGGAGCCAGCGGCGGCTCCCTTCATCAGCGACAGTTTTAATTCTCTAGAACCATCCGGACATCACCGCAGCAACGGTTACTCGACAGTTACCGATTTCGCCAGGTTACGCGGCTGGTCGACGTCGGTGCCCTTGAGCACAGCGACGTAGTAAGACAGCAACTGCAGCGGAATGGTGTAGAGGATCGGCGCCAGGGCGTCGATGATGTGCGGCACGGCGATCACGTGGGTGCCTTCGCCATTGCTCATGCCTGCCTGTTCGTCGGCGAAGACGATCAGCTCGCCGCCACGGGCACGGACTTCCTGCAGGTTGGACTTGAGCTTTTCCAGCAGCTCGTTGTTCGGCGCCACGGTGACTACTGGCATGTCGCTGTCGACCAGCGCCAGCGGGCCATGCTTGAGCTCGCCGGCCGGGTAGGCTTCGGCGTGGATGTAGGAGATCTCTTTGAGTTTGAGCGCACCTTCCATGGCTACCGGGAATTGCGCGCCGCGGCCCAGGAACAGAGTGTGGTGCTTGTCGGCAAATAGCTCGGCGGTCTTCTCGACGATCGCATCCATGGCCAGGGCTTCGCCCAGGCGAGTTGGCAGGCGACGCAGCTCTTCCACCAGCTCCGCTTCGACGCCTGCAGCCAGGGTGCCGCGCACCTGGCCCAGGGACAGGGTCAGCAGCATCAGCGAGACCAGCTGGGTGGTGAAGGCCTTGGTCGAGGCCACGCCGATTTCCGGGCCGGCCTGGGTCAGCAGGGTCAGGTCCGACTCGCGCACCAGCGAGCTGATGCCGACGTTGCAGATCGCCAGGCTGCCGAGGAAGCCCAGCTCCTTGGCGTTGCGCAGGGCGGCCAGGGTGTCGGCGGTTTCACCCGACTGCGAGATCGAGACGAACAGGGTGTCCGGCTGCACCACAACCTTGCGATAGCGGAACTCACTGGCGACTTCGACCTGGCAAGGGATACCGGCCAGGCTTTCCAGCCAGTAACGGGCAACCATGCCGGCGTGGTAGCTGGTGCCGCAGGCAACGATCTGTACATTGCGCACCTTGGCGAACAGCTCGGCAGCTTGCGGGCCGAAGGCCTGGACCATGACGTGGTCCTTGCCCAGGCGGCCTTCCAGGGTGCGTTGCACCACGGTTGGTTGCTCGTGGATTTCCTTGAGCATGAAGTGACGGTAAGCGCCCTTGTCGGCAGCTTCGGCACCTTCGTGGTACTGCACGGTCTCGCGCTGCACTGCAGTGCCGGCGACGTCCCAGATGGTGACCTGGTCGCGGCGAATTTCGGCGATGTCGCCCTCTTCCAGGTACATGAAGCGGTCGGTAACCTGGCGCAGGGCCAACTGGTCGGAAGCCAGGAAGTTCTCACCGTGGCCCAGGCCGATTACCAGCGGGCTACCGCTGCGAGCGGCCAGCAAACGGTCAGGCTGCTTGGCGCTGATCACGGCCAGGCCGTAGGCGCCATGCAGTTGCTTGACTGTAGCCTTGAGGGCATCGGCCAGGTCCGGCAAGGTTTTGAGGGTGTGCGCCAGCAAGTGAACGATCACCTCGGTGTCGGTCTCGGAGCTGAAGACGTAACCCAGGCCCTTGAGCTGTTCACGCAGTTCTTCGTGGTTCTCGATGATGCCGTTGTGCACCACTGCCAGTTCATGACCAGAGAAATGCGGGTGGGCGTTGTGTTCGGTTGGCGCGCCGTGAGTCGCCCAACGGGTGTGGGCGATACCCAGGTTGCCAGCCAGCGGTTCGGCGGCAACGGCGGCTTCCAGCTCGCTGACCTTGCCGATACGGCGACGGCGCTCAAGGTTACCCTGCTGGGTGAAGACGGCCAGACCTGCGCTGTCATAGCCGCGGTACTCGAGGCGCTTGAGGCCTTCGATCAGAATGGTTGTGATGTTACGTTCGGCGACGGCACCAACGATTCCACACATTATTCATGCTCCTGGGTGATAGCGGCGCAAATCACGTTGATGCCGCGGGCTTCAATCTGTACGCGTGCCTCATGGGGCAGGCGCTCATCGGTAATCAGGGTGTTGACGCTGCTCCAGGGCAGCTCAAGGTTGGGAATCTTGCGCCCGACCTTGTCGGACTCGACCATGACGATCACTTCCCGGGCGACTTCAGCCATCACCCGGCTCAGGCCCAGCAGTTCGTTGAACGTGGTGGTGCCGCGCGCCAGGTCAATGCCGTCGGCGCCAATGAACAGTTGGTCGAAGTCGTATGAGCGTAGTACCTGCTCGGCCACCTGGCCCTGGAACGATTCGGAATGCGGGTCCCAGGTACCGCCGGTCATCAACAGTACCGGCTCATGCTCCAGCTCGCTAAGGGCGCGGGCCACATTCAACGAGTTGGTCATGACCACCAGGCCCGGTTGATGACCCAGCTGCGGGATCATCGCGGCGGTGGTGCTGCCGCTGTCGATGATGATGCGGGCATGTTCGCGGATACGGCCTACGGCAGCCTTGGCGATCGCTTGTTTATAAAGCGAAACCGGCTGGCCCTGTTCGGTAAACAGTTCCTGCGGCAAGGTCACTGCCCCACCGTAGCGGCGCAACAGCAGGCCATTGGCTTCGAGGGCTGCGAGGTCCTTGCGAATGGTCACTTCGGAGGTTTCGAAACGCTTGGCCAAGGCGTCGACACTCACCTCGCCCTGCTCATTGAGCAAAGCCAGGATGTTATGACGTCGTTGGGGGGTGTTACGTTTCGACATGGCGCGCTTAAGTTTCGATTCGAAAGATAATGATGCCAATCAAAACCTATAGTGGCTGATGCGTCAAGAACAGCGGAGAAAAAATCTTCCTGTGAATAACTTGCCTAGCAGCAAAATTTTATCCACAGAACGAAAAAGGCCGACTTATGCACAATGCAGTCGGCCCTTTCTGTTAGCTGTGAGTAACTCAGCTCTTTTTGAGTTTCTCCGGCCGCTTCCAGCCATCGATGTTGCGCTGACGCGCACGACCGACTGCCAGCTGCGCCGCCTCGACGTTCTGAGTAATGGTCGAACCGGCGGCAGTGGTAGCGCCGTCGAGGATATCCACAGGCGCGACCAATGAGTTGTTCGAACCGATGAACACGTCTGCGCCAAGTACTGTCTTGAACTTGTTGGCGCCATCGTAGTTGCAGGTGATGGTACCGGCTCCGATGTTGGTGCGTGCGCCGACCTCGGCATCGCCCAGATAAGTCAGGTGACCGGCCTTGGCGCCTTCACCGAGGTGGGCGTTCTTCAGTTCAACAAAGTTACCCACATGGGCGCGAGCGTCGAGCACGCTGCCAGGGCGCAGGCGGGCAAACGGGCCGGCATCGCTGCCTTCACCCATGATTGCACCTTCCAGGTGGCTGTTGGCTTTGACCACCACACCTTTGCGCAGGGTGCTGTTCTTGATCACGCAGTTCGGGCCGATGACCACGTCGTCTTCGATCACCACGCGGCCTTCAAGGATCACGTTGATATCGATGAGCACATCGCGACCAACGGTCACCTCACCGCGCACATCGAAGCGCGCCGGGTCACGCAGGGTCACACCCTGGGCCATCAGACGGCGGCCTGCGCGCAACTGGTAGTGACGCTCCAGCTCGGCAAGCTGACGACGGTCATTGGCGCCCTGCACTTCCATCGGGTCCAACGGCTGCTCGGTCGCGACCACCAGACCATCGGCTACAGCCATGGCGATGACGTCAGTGAGGTAGTACTCGCCCTGGGCGTTGTTGTTCGACAGACGGCCCAGCCAGTCAGCCAGGCGCGCGCCCGGGACGGCGAGAATACCAGTGTTGCCTTCCTTGATGGCTTTCTGTGCGTCGCTGGCATCTTTGTGCTCAACGATCGCTGCCACCTGGCCCTGCGCATCACGGACAATACGGCCATAACCGGTCGGATCATCGAGGGTCACAGTCAGCAGGCCGAGCTGCTGTGGGGTGACCTTGGCAAGCAGGCGCTTGAGGGTATCGACTTCGATCAGCGGAACGTCACCGTAAAGGATCAGTACGGTTTCGGCGCTCAACGCCGGCAGTGCCTGGGCGACGGCGTGGCCGGTACCCAGTTGCTTGTCCTGGAGGACGAAATTAAGGTCATCGGCGGCCAGGCGCTCACGTACCAGCTCCGCACCGTGCCCGATCACCACATGAATGCCCTGCGGCTGCAACTGGCGGGCGCTGTGGATAACATGGCCGAGCATGGAGTCGCCGGCGACCGGATGCAATACCTTGGGCAGCGCCGAGCGCATGCGGGTACCTTGGCCGGCGGCGAGAATTACGATATCGAGAGACATTGACTGGCTACCAATCCTGGAAGGTCAGCGCTGTGACCAGAAGAAGAAATTCGGAAAAAGAAAAAGGGTAGCCGAGGCTACCCTTTAACTCAATCGCAACAGAAAGTGATCGGCGAGTGCCGGTTACTTCATTTTGCGAATTTGCTGGACGGTACGCAGCTGGGCTGCGGCCTCGGCCAGACGTGCGGCAGCGGCGCCGTAGTCGAACTCCGCGCCTTTTTCGTTCAGGGCGTTCTCGGCAGCCTTGAGGGCTTCCTGAGCCTGAGCTTCATCCAGGTCGCTGGCACGTTGCACGGTATCGGCAAGCACCTTGACCATGTTCGGCTGAACCTCGAGGAAACCACCAGAGATGTAGAACACCTCTTGGGCGCCACCCTGCTTGGTCAGCGTGATCGGACCTGGCTTCAGATTAGTGATCAGCGGGGCGTGGCCTGGAGCGATACCAAGATCACCCAGGTTGCCGTGCGCAATCACCATCTCGACCAGACCGGAGAAAATTTCCCCTTCCGCGCTGACGATATCGCAATGGACTGTCATAGCCATCTGCTTGCCTCAACCTGATTAGCGCCCCTTGCGGGGCGCCGGGATTACAGTTTCTTGGCTTTCTCGACGGCTTCTTCGATGCTGCCGACCATGTAGAACGCTTGTTCTGGCAGGTGGTCGTAGTCACCTTTGAGGATGCCGCTGAAGCCTGCAATGGTGTCTTTCAGGGAAACGTATTTGCCTGGAGAACCGGTGAAGACTTCGGCCACGAAGAACGGCTGGGACAGGAAGCGCTGGATCTTACGAGCGCGCGATACCAGCTGCTTGTCGGCTTCGGACAGTTCGTCCATACCGAGGATGGCGATGATGTCCTTCAGCTCTTTGTAGCGCTGCAGAACATACTGAACGCCACGAGCGGTGTCGTAGTGCTCGTTGCCGATCACGTTCGGGTCCAGCTGGCGCGAAGTCGAGTCCAGTGGATCGACCGCTGGGTAGATACCCAGGGAGGCGATGTCACGGGACAGTACGACGGTAGCGTCCAAGTGGGCGAAGGTGGTCGCTGGCGACGGGTCGGTCAGGTCGTCCGCAGGTACGTATACGGCCTGGATCGAGGTGATCGAACCTTCCTTGGTCGAAGTGATACGCTCTTGCAGAACGCCCATCTCTTCAGCCAGGGTCGGCTGGTAACCTACTGCCGAAGGCATACGGCCCAGCAGTGCGGATACTTCGGTACCGGCCAGGGTGTAACGATAGATGTTGTCGACGAACAGCAGAACGTCGTTACCTTCGTCACGGAACTTCTCAGCCATGGTCAGGCCGGTCAGCGCTACGCGCAGACGGTTTCCTGGTGGCTCGTTCATCTGACCGTAGACCAGCGCTACCTTGTCGAGAACGTTGGAGTCCTTCATCTCGTGGTAGAAGTCGTTACCCTCACGAGTACGCTCACCCACACCGGCGAACACGGAATAACCGCTGTGCTCGATGGCGATGTTACGGATCAGTTCCATCATGTTTACGGTTTTGCCTACACCGGCACCACCGAACAGACCGACTTTACCACCCTTGGCGAACGGGCAAACCAGGTCGATAACCTTGATGCCGGTTTCCAGCAGGTCGTTGCCGCCTGCCTGGTCAGCGAACGAAGGAGCGTCGCGGTGGATACCCCAGCGCTCTTCTTCACCAATCGGGCCAGCTTCGTCGATCGGGTTACCCAGTACGTCCATGATCCGGCCCAGGGTCGCTTTACCGACTGGTACGGAGATGGCTGCGCCGGTGTCTGTAACGTCCAGACCGCGCTTCAAGCCTTCGGTCGAGCCCATCGCAATGGTACGAACCACGCCGTCGCCCAGCTGCTGCTGAACTTCCAGGGTGGTTTCCGCGCCTACTACTTTCAGCGCGTTGTAAACACTCGGCACGGCGTCACGTGGGAATTCCACGTCGATGACGGCGCCGATGATTTGAACGATACGTCCGCTACTCATAGCTGGATCCTCTGAATATTTGAACCGTTAAACCGCGGCAGCGCCGCCGACGATTTCCGAGATCTCTTGGGTGATCGCAGCCTGACGCGCCTTGTTGTAGATCAGCTGCAATTCGCTGATCAGGTCACCGGCGTTGTCGGTGGCGTTCTTCATCGCGATCATCCGGGCAGCTTGTTCAGCTGCGTTGTTCTCGACCACCGCCTGGTAGACCTGCGACTCCACGTAACGCACCATCAGGCCGTCCAGCAGCTCTTTGGCGTCAGGTTCGTAGAGGTAGTCCCAGTGGTGCTTGAGTTCTTGATCCGGGGTTGCAACCAACGGAATCAACTGCTCGACCGTTGGGGTTTGCGTCATGGTATTGACGAACTTGTTCGATACCACGGACAGACGATCGATACGACCATCCAGGTAAGCGTCCAGCATGACCTTGACGCTGCCGATCAGATCATTGATCGACGGCTCTTCGCCCAGGTGGCTGATCGCTGCAACGACGTTACCGCCGAAGCTGCGGAAAAACGCCGCACCCTTGCTGCCAACCACGCAAAGATCGATCTCGATACCTTGCTCGCGGTTGACCGCCATGTCCTTGACCAGGGCCTTGAACAGGTTGGTGTTCAAGCCACCGCACAGACCACGGTCACTGCTCACGACGACATAACCGACGCGCTTTACTTCGCGTTCGATCATGAAGGGGTGGCGGTATTCCGGGTTGGCGTTGGCCAGATGACCGATAACCTGGCGGATACGCTCCGCGTAAGGACGGCTAGCAGCCATGCGCATTTGTGCCTTGCGCATTTTACTGACCGCCACTTTTTCCATGGCGCTGGTAATTTTTTGCGTGCTTTTGATGCTCGCAATCTTACTGCGAATCTCTTTTGCGCCTGCCATGTAACACCTATCAGGTTAGCAAGCGGGGGCCGCAAAGCCCCC
Source organism: Pseudomonas sp. B21-032 (assembly GCF_024748965.1). NCBI lineage: Bacteria > Pseudomonadati > Pseudomonadota > Gammaproteobacteria > Pseudomonadales > Pseudomonadaceae > Pseudomonas > Pseudomonas sp. B21-032. Next base: position 5,903,989 of record NZ_CP087180.1, read on the forward strand.
GCTGCGGCTTACCAGGTTTGGGTGGCCTTGAACTTCTCGATACCGGCTTTGATGCCAGCGTCGATTTCGTCGTTGAAGTCACCCTTCACGTTGATCTTCGCCATCAGTTCGGCGTGATCACGGTTGAAGTAAGCGATCAGTGCTTGTTCGAAGCTACCGATCTTGGCGATTTCAACGTCGGTCAGGAACCCACGCTCAGCGGCATACAGCGACAGCGCCATGTCCGCGATGGACATTGGAGCGTATTGCTTCTGCTTCATCAGCTCGGTAACACGTTGACCGTGTTCGAGTTGCTTACGGGTGGCTTCGTCCAGGTCAGAAGCGAACTGGGCGAATGCCGCCAGTTCACGGTACTGAGCCAGAGCGGTACGGATACCACCGGAGAGCTTCTTGATGATCTTGGTCTGAGCGGCACCACCCACACGGGATACCGAAACACCGGCGTTCACTGCAGGGCGGATGCCCGAGTTGAACATGGCCGATTCCAGGAAGATCTGACCGTCGGTGATGGAAATCACGTTGGTCGGAACGAACGCGGAAACGTCGCCAGCCTGGGTTTCGATGATCGGCAGTGCGGTCAGGGAACCGGTCTTGCCAGTTACAGCACCGTTGGTGAACTTCTCGACGTACTCTTCGGAAACGCGCGATGCACGCTCCAGCAGACGGGAGTGGAGATAGAACACGTCACCTGGGTACGCTTCACGTCCTGGTGGACGGCGCAGCAGCAGGGAGATCTGACGGTAGGCAACGGCCTGCTTGGACAGGTCATCGTATACGATCAGCGCGTCTTCACCGCGGTCACGGAAGAACTCGCCCATGGTGCAACCGGCGTATGGCGCCAGGAATTGCAGTGCGGCGGATTCCGAAGCACTGGCAACCACCACGATGGTGTTGGCCAGGGCGCCGTTTTCTTCCAGCTTGCGAACGATGTTGGCAACGGTGGAACGCTTCTGGCCGACAGCAACATAAACACAGAAAATACCGGAGTCTTTCTGGTTGATGATGGCGTCGATCGCCATGGCGGTCTTACCGATCTGACGGTCACCGATGATCAGCTCACGCTGGCCACGGCCGACCGGGATCATGGCGTCGACGGATTTGTAGCCAGTCTGTACAGGCTGGTCTACCGACTTACGCCAGATCACGCCCGGAGCAACTTTCTCGACCGCGTCGGTCTCGGTGTTGCCCAGTGGGCCTTTGCCGTCGATTGGGTTGCCCAGTGCGTCAACAACGCGACCCAGCAGTTCCTTACCAACTGGAACTTCGAGGATGCGGCCGGTGCACTTGGCGCTCATGCCTTCAGCGAGGGTGTCGTAGGCGCCCAGGATTACCGCACCAACGGAGTCTTGCTCCAGGTTGAGGGCCATACCGAACACGCCACCTGGAAACTCGATCATTTCGCCGTACATGACGTCGGCCAGACCGTGAATCCGCACGATACCGTCAGAAACGCTGACGACGGTACCCTCGTTGCGGGCTTGGGAGGTCACGTCGAGTTTCTCGATGCGACCCTTGATGATTTCACTAATTTCGGAAGGATTGAGTTGCTGCATTGCTCTGCTGCCCCTTCAAACTCAAGATTTCAATGCTTCGGCCAGTTTCGCGATTTTGCCGCGAACCGAGCCATCGATTACCAGGTCGCCGGCGCGGATCACGACACCACCGATAAGGGAGGCGTCCTCCGTCGCATGCAGGCGCACTTCCCGGCTGAGCCGTGCACTGAGAACCTTGGCGAGTTTGTCTTGCTGTTCTTGGTCCAACGCAAAAGCACTAGTGACTTCCACGTCCACGGATTTCTCTTGTTCAGCCTTGTACAGGTCGAACAAAGCCGAAATCTCCGGCAACAGCAGGAGACGGTCGTTTTCCGCGGCAACATGAATGAAATTCTGTGCCTGTGCATCGAACTTGTCACCGCACACGTCAATAAACGTGGCGGCCTTTTCTGCGCTCGTCAGTCGCGGGGCCTTGAGCAGGCGCTGCATCGTGTCGTCTTCCGACACTGCAGCAGCCAGGCCGAGCATGGCTGACCAATTGGCCAGTTGCTGATGGGCCTGGGCGTGCTCAAAGGCCGCCTTAGCGTAAGGTCGGGCCAACGTGGTCAGTTCTGCCATGATCGCCCTCGCTTAAATTTCAGCGGCCAGTTTATTAACCAGCTCCGCATGCGCGTTTTGATCGATTGTGGCGCCAAGGATCTTTTCAGCACCGCCGACAGCCAGCAGACCCACTTGGGCACGCAGGGCGTCTTTGACACCGTTAATTTCCTGTTCGATCTCGGCCTGAGCCTGAGCCTTCACACGGTCAGCTTCGACGCGGGCCTGATCACGGGCTTCCTCGACGATCTGAGCACCGCGCTTCTTGGCTTGCTCAATGATTTCGGCTGCCTGAGCTTTCGCTTCGCGCAGTTGCTGACCCGCTTTGTCTTGGGCCAACTCCAGGTCGCGAGCTGCTCGGTTGGCAGCGTCCAGTCCATCCGCGATCTTCTTCTGACGTTCTTGCAATGCCGCGATGACCGGAGGCCACACGAACTTCATGCAGAACAGCACAAAAATGAAGAACGCAACGGACTGACCAATCAGGGTTGCATTAATGTTCACGCCAACACCTCGCTCGTTCTTTGTCCATCACACCAAACCACTCGAGAATTCGAGTGATTAGCCGGCGATTTGACCAACGAAGGGATTAGCGAAGGTGAAGAACAGAGCGATACCAACACCGATCATGGTTACGGCGTCGAGCAGACCGGCAACGATGAACATTTTAACTTGCAGCATTGGAACCATCTCTGGCTGACGAGCAGCGCCTTCCAGGAACTTGCCGCCCAGCAGGCCGAAACCAATGGCGGTACCCAGAGCACCCAGGCCGATCAGCAGAGCAACAGCGATAGCGGTAAGACCAACTACAGTTTCCATCTTTCCTCCCGACTTTTACGTCGTATTGGTTAGGTTTTTTAGTTTGAAGCGGTAAAACAAAATCGTTTGGTACAGCTGCCCTTGCGGACTTTTTCGACCCTCCCCCGTGCTGGCGGAAGGGTCATCAGACACGCCAGGCGGTCTTAATGGTTATCTTCGTGAGCCATCGACAGGTAGACGATGGTAAGCATCATGAAGATGAACGCTTGCAGGGTGATGATCAGGATGTGGAACACAGCCCACGCCCACTGCAGCACCACGCCCAGGCCGCTGAGCCAGAGCAGGCCGCTGCCGAACATCACGGCAATCAGGATGAACACCAGCTCGCCGGCATACATGTTGCCGAACAGACGCAGGGCCAGCGAGATTGGCTTGGCAATCAGGGTGACGAATTCGAGCAGGAAGTTGACCGGAATCAGCAGGATCTGAACGAAGATGTTCTTGCTGCCGAACGGGTGCAGGGTCAGTTCGCCGAGGAAGCCGCCGATGCCCTTGACCTTGATGCTGTAGAAAATGATCAGGGCGAACACGCTGAAGGCCATGGCCAGGGTCGCGTTCGGGTCGGTGGTCGAAACGGCACGGAACGGAATGTGCGGATCACCGGAGATCAGGATGGCCAGCTGTGGAATCCAGTCGACCGGGATCAGGTCGACGGCGTTCATCAGGAAGACCCAGACGAAAATGGTCAGCGCCAGTGGGGCGATCACCGGGCTGCGGCCGTGGAAGCTGTCCTTGACGCTGCCGTCGACGAACTCAACCAGCACTTCTACGAAGTTCTGCAGGCCGCCAGGCTGGCCGGAAGTCGCCTTCTTGGCTGCCATGCGGAACAGGAATACGAACAGCAGACCCAGTGCGACCGACCAACCCAGGGTGTCCAGGTGGAAAGCCCAGAAGCCCATTGCCTTGGCTTCTGCTGCGGAATGGGCAAAGCCCCAACCGCCGTCTGGTAGTTGACCGAAGGTCAGGTTCTGCAAGTGGTGCTGGATATAGCCCGAAGCGGTTTCTGCTGCCATGGTTGCCTCAAACGCCCTAAGGTCTCGAAAGTCTTATATTCATCAGCAGGGGCGCGAACCAGCTGACCAACTGGGTCAGCAGAAAGACACCGAAGACTGCTAACGGCGCCAATGGCTTCACTCCTGCAAACGTCAGTGCAAAAAGCACTGCCGTCAAAATCAATTTGCCTGCCTCGCCAGCGTAGAACGACTTGACGATGGCCTGCGCTGCCCTGGCTCCGGTATACCGAAAAGCCTTCCAGGCGAAATACACATTCGGCAGCCAGGCAATCAGCCCTCCGCAGAGTGCCGAATATCCACTGACCGCCCCGTGCCACTGCCACAACGCCAAAGTTGCCAGCAGAAACACGACACATTGAGCCAACAGTACCGGAAAAACCGCCCAGCGATGGAAAGGCAAGCGGTTTGGCGTGCGGGTTTCCATCACAACTGCTCCTCGAAAGTCGACCAACCAGTCAGCTATGACTTGGCATAATTTGTGCCGACAAAATGCGCGCAGAGTATAGGGGCGGTTTAACCCCTATTCAACTGCCGGGTAGTGATTTCCGACTGCGCGCTACAAAAGGAATTGTTTCAGCGGATGTGAGCAAGGACACCTTGCAACTCATCTAGTGAGTTGTAACGGATAACTAACTGGCCCTTGCCCTTGTTGCCGTGGCGAATCTGTACGGCCGAGCCCAGACGCTCTGCCAGACGCTGTTCAAGGCGGGTGATGTCCGGGTCCGGCTTGGCAGGTTCTGCAGCCTCAGGCTTACCGTTGAGCCACTGGCGAACCAGTGCTTCGGTCTGGCGTACGGTCAGGCCGCGTGCGACAACGTGACGCGCCCCGTCGACCTGCTGTTCATCCGGCAATCCGAGCAATGCCCGGGCGTGACCCATCTCCAGATCGCCGTGGGACAGCATGGTCTTGATCACTTCCGGCAACGAGATCAGGCGCAGCAAGTTGGCCACGGTGACCCGCGACTTGCCCACGGCATCGGCGACCTGTTGCTGGGTCAGCTGGAACTCCTGCTGCAGGCGCTGCAGGGCGATGGCCTCTTCCACCGGGTTGAGGTCTTCGCGCTGGATGTTCTCGATCAGGGCCATGGCGATGGCCGCTTCATCGGGCACATCGCGGACCATGGCCGGGATGGTGTCCATGCCGGCCTGCTGGCTCGCGCGCCAGCGGCGTTCACCGGCGATGATCTCGAATTTGTTGTCGGCGATCGGGCGCACCACGATCGGCTGCATCACGCCCTGGCTCTTGATCGAGTGGGCGAGTTCTTCCAGTGCCTGCGGGTCCATGTCCCGGCGCGGCTGGTACTTGCCGCGCTGGATCAGGTCGAGCGGCAGGTGTTGCAGTTCCTTTTGGTCGACCTGGACAGCCTGCTCTTCGAGCGCGCTGACGGTCGGACCACTGAGCAGTGCATCCAACCCACGTCCGAGACCCCGTTTCTTAACGGCCATGCGGATTCCTTAAGTTGTCTGTGCAGTGCGGGTTTGACGACGTTGGCGACGAACCAGTTCCCCGGCCAGGGCCAGGTACGCCAGGGCGCCACGCGATTGCTTGTCGTAGGCCAGGGCCGGCATGCCGAAGCTCGGGGCCTCGGCCAGGCGGATGTTGCGTGGAATCACGGTGTCGTACAGCTGGTCGCCGAAGTGTTCCTTGAGCTGCGCGGACACATCGTTGATCAGGCTCAGGCGCGGGTCGTACATGGTCCGCAGCAGGCCTTCGACCTTGAGCTGCGGGTTCAGACGCTCACCGATCCGCTTGATGTTATCCACAAGGTCGCTCAAGCCTTCCAGGGCAAAGTATTCACATTGCATCGGAATGATCACGCCATCGGCGGCGACCAGGGCGTTGAGGGTCAGCATCGACAGCGACGGCGGGCAGTCGATCAGGATGTAGTCGTAATTCTCGCGGATCGGCGCGAGCGCGGTGCGCAGGCGGCTCTCCTTCATCTGCATTTCCAGCAGAACCACTTCGGCAGCGGTCAGGTCGCGGTTGGCCGGCAGCAGTTGATAGCCGCCGTGCTCGGAGAAGTGCATGGCCTGGGCCAGGTCGCATTCGCCGATCAACAGGTCATAGACCGAATGTTCCAGGACGTGTTTATCCACACCGCTACCCATGGTGGCGTTGCCCTGTGGATCGAGATCGATCAGCAGCACGCGGCGCTTGGTTGCCACCAGCGATGCTGCGAGATTGATACAGGTGGTGGTTTTGCCCACACCACCTTTCTGGTTCGCGATAGCGAATACCTTAGCCATTCTTGCTTGTGTTCCCAATCATGCCGTGCGGCGCAGTATCAGCAGATGGCGTTGGCCTTGGCAACCCGGAACGGTCAAGGCCTGCTCGCTATCCACTCTGAAATCTGCCGGCAATGCTACCAGCTCATCGGCAGGATGCAGCCCTTTCATTGCCAGCCACTGCGTCTGGGCGTCGCCGAGGTGGCGCGTCCAGTTGGTGAAGTTCTCCATGCTGCTGAAAGCACGGGAAACAATTCCGGTGAAAGGCAGCTCCGGTTGGAACTCCTCGACCCGCTTGTGGATAACTGTGAGGTTATCCAGTTTGAGCTCCAGCTTTACCTGGGTCAGGAAGCGGGTTTTCTTGCCGTTGCTGTCGAGCACCGTGACTTGCTTGTGCGGATGCAGGATAGCCAATGGAATGCCCGGCATACCACCGCCGCTGCCGACATCCAGCCAGCGCTCGCTGTGGATAAACGGCATGACGCTGAGGCTGTCGAGCAGGTGGCGGGACACCATTTCGTCCGGATTGCGCACGGCGGTCAGGTTGTAGGCCTTGTTCCACTTGATCAGCAAGGCCAGGTAGGCCAGCAGTTGTGCGTGCTGGGCCTCGCTCAGCTCGACACCGAGCTGGCGGGCGCCTGTGGACAACTCTTCGGCGTGTTGAGGGGTGACCTGAGAACTCAAGCGCTTTGCTCCAACTCGCGGCCTGCGCCGCGTTTTTTCAGATGAATCAGCAACAGGGAAATCGCCGCCGGGGTCACGCCGGGGATACGCGAAGCCTGGCCCAGGGTCTCGGGCCGGGTCTGGCCGAGCTTGCCCTGGATTTCCTTGGACAACCCGGAAATACCGCTGTAGTCGATATCGTCGGGCAGGCGGGTGTCTTCGCTGGCGCGCAGCCGGGCGATTTCTTCCTGTTGCCGGTCGATGTAGCCGGCGTATTTGGTTTTGATCTCGACCTGTTCGGCGACTTGCGGGTCGATATCCGAGCCGCCGGTGACTTCCATCAGCCCGGCGTAATCGATTTCCGGACGGGTCAGCAGGTTGAGCAGGTTGTATTCATGGCTCAACGGCGTGCCGAATTTTTCGGCAATGGCCTGGCCTTGCGCGGTGTCCGGGCGTACCCAGGTGGACTTCAGGCGCTGCTCTTCCAGGGCAATGCCTTCGCGCTTGGCGCTGAATGCGGCCCAGCGCGCGTCATCGACCAGGCCCAGCTCGCGGCCTTTTTCGGTCAGGCGCAGGTCGGCGTTGTCTTCGCGCAGGATCAGCCGGTACTCGGCCCGCGAAGTGAACATACGGTAGGGCTCCTGGGTACCCAGGGTAATCAGGTCGTCGACCAGCACACCGATATACGCCTCGTCGCGACGCGGGCACCAGCTTTCACGGCCCTGGGCGCGCAACGCGGCGTTGGTCCCGGCAAGCAAACCCTGGGCGCCGGCTTCTTCGTAACCGGTGGTGCCGTTGATCTGGCCAGCAAAGAACAGGCCGCCGATGACCTTGGTTTCCAGGCTGTACTTGAGATCACGCGGATCGAAGTAGTCGTACTCGATGGCATAGCCCGGGCGCACGATGTGGGCGTTTTCCATGCCGCGGATCGAACGCACGATCTGCAACTGCACATCGAACGGCAAGGACGTGGATATCCCGTTCGGGTACAGCTCGTGGGTGTTCAGGCCTTCCGGCTCGATGAACACCTGGTGGCTTTCCTTGTCGGCAAAGCGGTGGATCTTGTCTTCGATCGACGGGCAATAGCGCGGGCCGATGCCTTCGATGACGCCGGAGTACATCGGCGAACGATCGAGGTTCGAAGCAATGATCTCGTGGGTACGGGCGTTGGTATGGGTAATCCAGCAGCTGACCTGACGCGGGTGCTGTTCCTTGGAGCCCATGAACGACATCACCGGAATCGGCGTATCCCCCGGTTGCTCGGTCATGACCGAGAAATCCACCGAGCGACCATCGATGCGTGGCGGCGTGCCGGTTTTCAGCCGGCCAACACGCAGCGGCAGTTCCCGCAGCCGGCGCGCCAGGGCAATCGAGGGTGGATCGCCGGCACGGCCACCGGAGTAATTCTGCAAACCGATGTGAATAAGTCCGCCAAGGAAGGTGCCGGTGGTCAATACCACGGAGTCGGCGAGAAAACGCAGACCCATTTGTGTCACCACGCCGCGTACCTGGTCCTGCTCGACGATCAGGTCGTCGCACGACTGCTGGAATATCCACAGGTTGGGCTGGTTCTCGAGAATCTCGCGCACCACCGATTTGTAGATGGCGCGGTCGGCCTGGGCGCGAGTAGCGCGCACGGCCGGGCCTTTGCGGTTGTTCAACACACGGAACTGGATACCGCTCTTGTCAGTGGCCAGTGCCATGGCACCGCCGAGCGCATCGATTTCCTTGACCAGGTGGCTCTTGCCGATGCCACCGATGGCCGGGTTGCAACTCATATGACCGAGGGTTTCCACGTTGTGGGTCAGCAGCAGGGTTTTTACACCCATGCGTGCAGACGCAAGCGCAGCCTCGGTACCGGCATGGCCGCCGCCGATGACGATCACTTCAAAACGGGAAGGGAAATCCACCACGCACCTCGTGCCTGTTTCGGGAATAGATAGGGATAACGCACAAGTATAGGGACTTACCCCCCTCTAAAGGAACCTTTTGCACAAAATTTAACCAGGCTGTGGATGAATGGCGTGCAATAGAAATTAAAAGAGAGAAATTTATTAAAGCTTTGTTTTTATGTTTATTCTTAGTCAGCCACCTTTCTGTGGATAAGCTTCTACAGGCCTTTATTTACCGTATGTACAGAGATTCAAAACCCTGTGGCCTACCGGGCATGAGCGTTCTGGATAAGCGCTTTAAGCCTGTGGATGAAATGGCCAGTTACCCACAAGCGCAGTTATCTCCAGCTTTGAAGGCCAGTTATCAACGGAGCTGAAGGTGGGTTTTCCACAGGGCTTATTTCAGAGAATTGTGGATAGACACGCAGGAGTGAGTACAGCACGAGCACTGTGGCTGTACTGACCAGGAGAGAGGATTGGTGAAAATTTGATGCTGCAGCCGGGTCCGTTGCAGACCCGGCTGTGGATAACGACCTTTACTTGCCGATGCAGAAGCTGGAGAAGATTCGCCCGAGCAAGTCATCGGAGCTGAAAGCCCCGGTAATTTCACCCAGGGCCTGTTGTGCCTGGCGTAGATCCTCTGCCAGCAGCTCCCCCGCACCGGCCAGGGTCAACTGCGCACGACCGTGCTCCAGGTGCGCGCTAGCCTGGCGCAATGCCTCCAGATGGCGCCTGCGGGCGCTGAAGCTGCTTTCGGCAGTCTGTTCATAACCCATGCAGGCCTTCAGGTGCTCGCGCAGCAGCTCCAGGCCCATGTCGCTGTCCTTGGCACTGAGGGTAATGGTGACGTGGCCATCTTCGCTCTGCTCCATGGCAATGGCTTCGCCGCTCAGGTCAGCCTTGTTGCGAATCAGCGTGACCTTGGCCGGATCCGGACGCAGATCGAGGAATTCTGGCCACAGGGCAAACGGATCACTGGCTTCCGGCGCTGTGGAATCCACCACCAGCAACACCCGGTCGGCTTCGTTGATGGCCTTGAGGGCGCGCTGCACACCGATCTTTTCCACATGATCGTCGGTGTCGCGCAACCCGGCGGTGTCGACCACGTGCAGCGGCATACCGTCGATGTGGATATGTTCGCGCAGGATGTCGCGGGTGGTACCGGCGATATCGGTGACAATCGCTGCCTCGCGACCCGCCAGTACGTTAAGCAGGCTCGACTTGCCGGCATTCGGCCGGCCGGCAATCACCACTGTCATGCCGTCACGCAGCAAGGCGCCCTGCCCGGCTTCACGCTGCACTGTGGATAAATTATTGCGTACGTCATCGAGCATGCTCAGCACATGACCGTCGGCGAGAAAGTCGATTTCTTCCTCGGGGAAGTCGATCGCAGCTTCCACGTAGATGCGCAGGCTGATCAATTTCTCCGTGAGGTTATCCACACGACGGGAAAATTCGCCCTGCAGCGAGCGCAAGGCATTACGCGCCGCCTGTGTAGAACTGGCTTCGATCAGGTCGGCGATTGCCTCGGCCTGGGCCAGGTCGAGTTTGTCATTGAGGAACGCACGCTCGCTGAATTCACCCGGGCGCGCCAGGCGGCAACCCAGTTGTACACAGCGCTGCAGGAGCATATCGAGCACCACCGGGCCGCCGTGGCCCTGCAGCTCCAGCACGTCTTCACCGGTGAAAGAGTTGGGCCCGGGGAAAAACAGCGCGATGCCTTCATCCAGCACCAGGCCATCTTCCGCGCGGAACGGGCCGTAATGGGCGTGCCGTGGTGTTAGCGGTTTTCCACAGATGGCCAGCCCGGCTTGTTTGGCCAGAGGCCCGGATAGCCGCACGATCCCCACACCCCCACGTCCCTGGGCGGTAGCGATGGCGGCAATGGTTTCACGCACAGTGTTCATGCTCGAAGGCCTCACGACAAAAACGACAGATAGCAAAACGCCCCACGAGGGGGCGTTTATCCACAGGTTAGCTGGCTAACCCGTCAAGCAGCGGCTTTCTTGGTAGCCTTTTCGATGCTGCGGGTGATGTACCACTGCTGTGCGATCGACAGGCAGTTGTTCACAACCCAGTACAGCACCAGACCTGCAGGGAACCACAGGAAGAAGAAGGTGAAGATGATTGGCATCAGCTTCATCACCTTGGCCTGCATCGGATCCGGCGGAGTCGGGTTCAGTTGCTGCTGGATGAACATGGTTGCGCCCATGATGATCGGCAGGATGAAGAACGGATCCTTGATCGACAGGTCAGTGATCCAGAACATCCACGGCGCCTGACGCATCTCGACGCTTTCCAGCAGAACCCAGTACAGCGAGAGGAAGACCGGCATCTGCACCAGGATCGGCAGGCAGCCGCCCAGCGGGTTGATCTTCTCTTTCTTGTACAGCTCCATCATGGCTTGCGACATTTTCTGCCGGTCATCGCCATGCTGCTCTTTGAGGATTGCCAGTTTCGGCGCAACGGCACGCATGCGCGCCATCGAACGGTAGCTGGCAGCCGACAGCGGGAAGAACAGACCTTTGATCAGCATGGTCAGGACGATGATCGACCAGCCCCAGTTGCCGAGCAGGCTGTGGATATGTTGCAGCAGCCAGAAGATTGGCTGGGCAATGAACCACAGGATGCCGTAGTCGACGGTCAGTTCCAGACCTGGGGACAACTCTTTGAGCTTCTCCTGGATCTTGGGACCGGCGTACAGCATGGTGCTGGTTTCGCCTTTGCCACCAGCGGCAACGTTCAGTGCCGGGCCGGTGAAACCGATGATGTAGTTGCCCTGGCTGTCTTTACGGGTCTGAACGATGTTGTTGTCAGACTTGTTTGGAATCCAGGCAGTTACAAAGTAGTGCTGCAGCCAGGCAACCCAGCCGCCGGTAACATTTTCTTTCAGATTTCCCTTGTCGATGTCTTTCATCGACACCTTTTTGTAGGGCTCCGAACTTGTCCACAGGGCCGCACCGAGATAAGTCGCGGTACCGGTTGCGGTGCTCGAGGAAGGATCCGAGCTCGCGTCGCGCTTGAGTTGCGCGAACAGGTTACCGGTCCAGGGCTGGGCGCTCTGGTTGTCGATCAGGTAGGTGACGGTCAGGTCATACTCACCGCGCTTGAAGCTGAAGCGCTTGATGTAGTTGACGCCGGCATCGCTGAACTTCAGGTCGACGACCAGTTGGTCCTGACCATCGGCCAGTTGGAAACTTTTCTGATCAGCGGCATACAGCGGACGGCCGGACGAACGCGCATCCGGGCCGTTGGCGCCAGTCAGACCGCTCTGTGCCAGGTAAGTACGCTCGCCACCGTTGTCGAATAACTGGAACGGAATGTCCGGATGATCCTGGCGGCGTGGGTATTTCGGCAGCGTCAGCTGGGCGATATCACCACCGTTTGGATCGATAGCCAGATCGAGGACATCAGTCTTGACCCGAATCAGGTCCTTGCTGACCACTACCGGGGCAAGTTCTGCTGGGCTGGATTCAGCGTTGGCGCTCGGTACATCGGCGCTGGCGCCAGTGTTACCGGCCTGCGCGGTGTCCGGCAGGGCCGGGGCAACGTTGCTGGCAGCAGTATTCTGAGTCGGCAGGGCAGCCTGGCCATAGTCCTGGTTCCAGTTAAGGACCATGACGTAGGACACGATTGCCAGGGCGACGATCAGGATCGTGCGTTTAATATCCATGATTACTCGGCTATCGAAGAAGTACGGGAAGAGGAGGCAGGTGGAACCGGGTCAAAACCACCGGCATTCCACGGATGACAACGCCCCAGGCGACGAACGGTAAGCCACCCGCCGCGTAAAAGGCCATGTGTTTCGATGGCTTCGTACGCATAGCAGGAGCAACTGGGGTAGAAACGACAGTGACTGGCCATCAGTGGACTAATGGCATAGCGGTAAAACTGGATCGGAACGAGCGCCAGTTTACGCATCTTGACTGTCTACCCCCACAGAGTCGGTGTTAACCACTGGAGCGGGCCGACTGCGTGCAAGGCGCTTCCAGAGCTTGCCAAAATGTTGGTGCAATTCTGGGTTTTCAATCTCGCCCAACCCTTTGCGCGCGACGATCACGATATCCCAACCAACAAGCGAATGCTGGTTCAGGCGAAACGAATCGCGCATCAGGCGTTTCAGGCGATTGCGTTGAACGGAGAGCTTGACGCTCTTTTTCCCGATCACAAGCCCCAGGCGGGGATGATCAAGACCGTTCTCGCGAGCAAGGATCAGCAGGCATTTCCCTGGAACCTTGCCGGTTGGGGAGTCGAAGACCGCTTTGAAGTGTCGGGGAACAAGCAGACGCTTTTCCCGACTGAAGTCCTGACTCACCACCAGTGCCGAAAAATCAAACTGCCAGGCGCTTACGGCCTTTGGCACGGCGACGCGACAGAACGGCACGACCGTTCTTGGTGGCCATACGGGCACGGAAACCGTGAGTGCGAGCGCGCTTGATGGTGCTTGGTTGGAAAGTACGTTTCATGGCGTGTTACCTGGTTCGTCGACAACGGGCCGGAATGGCCCCCGTTTTAAGAGACCGGCGATTCTAGAGAAAGCAGGGCCGTAGGTCAATTTCCAACCAGCTTTTCCTTATGGACGGAAAATCGGCTTCGTTCCAGGCACCGCTCGGGGTGTGCTGACAGGTTGCGAGTAACGGATCACTTAAACATAGAAAAAAAGAGAGGACTTATTTAAAGCTTTTTAGTGAATCTTATAAAGCTTATGTGGAAGATTTCTGTGGATAACACGCTACAGCCCTTTAAATATCGTATGTACAGAGAAAAGAAACTCTGTCGAGAAGAGGTGCTCTGACTGTGCTGTAGCCTCGGAAAAGCTGTGGATCAAATGGCCTGTTATCCACAGGTGGGTTATCCACCGATTTCGACCCCCAGTTGTGCAAAGACCTCAGGGTCGGTTATCCACAGGGCTTATTCACAAGCTCAAAACGACATTTTGGTCACTAAACTGCTGATTTATCGCCATCCTCAACGCAGCTGCATGTGGATAACTGCGCTGGCGCTGGGTACAATGGGCGCTTGTTTTTGCCTCACCGGCTTTCAACTCAGGGGATATCC